>NZ_CP076668.1:4463333-5080416 GCF_018968705.1 Pseudomonas lijiangensis | reverse complement strand
CGCAAGAAAGTTGCCGATGCGCCGGTGATCGCCATTATCGAACCGCGCTCCAACTCCATGAAGCTTGGCGCGCACCGCGATGGTCTGCCGGAAAGCGTGCAGCAGGCTGATCAGGTGGTCTGGTATGCACCGGCCAATCTGGGCTGGGACCTGGCCGCGACCGCTGCGCAATGCACAGTGCCTTCCATCGTCAGCGATTCTCTTGAAGGGATCATCGAGCGGGTCAAAAGCCAGGCTCAGCCCGGTACTCATGTGGTGATCATGAGCAACGGTGGCTTTGGCGGCCTGCATGGCAAGCTGGCCGAGGCCCTGAAATGAGCGGGCCCGAGCGCATTACCCTGGCCATGACCGGTGCTTCGGGCGCCCAGTACGGTTTGCGCCTGCTGGATTGTCTGGTGCGTGAAGACCGGGAAGTCCACTTTCTGATCTCCAAGGCCGCGCAACTGGTGATGGCGACTGAAACCGACGTGAGGCTGCCGCCCAAGCCCGCGATGATGCAGGCGTTTCTGACCGAATACACCGGCGCGACGGCCGGGCAGATTCGCGTCTATGGCCGCGATGACTGGATGTCGCCGGTGGCCTCGGGCTCGGGTTCGCCCAGCGCGATGGTGGTGGTGCCGTGTTCAACGGGGTCTTTGTCGGCCATTGCCAGCGGTGCCTGCAACAACCTGATCGAGCGTGCGGCGGATGTCACCTTGAAGGAGCGCCGCCAGTTGATTCTGGTGCCGCGTGAAGCGCCGTTCTCCAGCATTCACCTGGAAAACATGCTCAAGCTGTCGAACATGGGGGCGGTGATCCTGCCTGCCTCTCCCGGCTTCTATCATCAGCCGCAGACCATCGACGATCTGGTGGATTTCGTGGTTGCGCGGATCCTCAACCTGTTGAACATCCCTCAGGACATGTTGCCGCGTTGGGGTGAGCATCACATGGGGAGTGATGAATAAGCTGCTGCTGATCGCCGTCGCGCTGCTCATGACAGGCTGCGCGACGGTCAGGACGCTGGATGCGGCTCAGCCGGGCGCGCCTGTCGTGTATGCCGGTACACGACTCGATCTGTATGCGATGCAAGGCGGTTGCTGCGAGAAGGACCGGTTCGGCGCCGAAGCACCTGAGTACCCGGCCCTGGATTTACCCGCCAGCGCATTGCTCGACACCCTGTTGTTGCCGTTGTCTCTGCTGACTGCGCTGGGGGTTGGCTATCAGGCCCAGGGAGGGCTCTGATTTTTTTCGCGACTTCCCCCTTGTGGGAGCGAATTCATTCGCGAACCAATGGTTGTCATTTCCCCAACTTGCGCAACTCATCCGACTCCACAACCCGCACACCATCCTGTTCTTCCAGGGCCAGCCGCCACATGGCGCGAGCCAGGCTGCAGGCTTCGATGGCGCCGTATTTGCCGGGCAGCAGTTTGGCAATCGGTGCGGCGAGCTGTTCGGCCCAGCGGGTTTCCGTGCGGTTGCCTACCAGCAGGGCCGGGCGGGCGATGGTCAGTTGCGGCCAGTCCTGCGCTCGCAGGGCTTCTTCCATTTCACCCTTGGTGCGGTTGTAGAACACGCTGGACCGGGCATCGGCGCCGATGGCGCTGATCACCAGAAAATGCCGCGCACCCAGTTCGCGGGCACGTTCACCCACGGCCAGTACCATATTCAGGTCGATGGCGCGGAAGGCCTCTTGCGAGCCTGCCTGTTTGATAGTGGTGCCCAGGCAGCAGAACGCGATATCCACTTTGCCGCCCAGGGTGGGTAAAAGGCTGTGCAGTTCGCCCACCGGGTTTTCCAGGCGGGAGTGGGCGGCCAATGGGCGACGGGTCGGGGCCAGCACGCGGCTGACGGTGGGTTCGTTGAGCAGACGATCCAGCAAGTGTTCGCCTGTGAGTCCGGTTGCCCCTGCAAGCAGGATGTGTTGCGGCGTCAAGTACATAGTGTTTCTCCCTTGATACTGAATAGCCTAGCGGCTAGTGGAGGTCTTCGCTTCCTTGCGATTCAACGTCGTATTCAGCGCTCGTTCTGCCTGATTCTTGCGTAACAGTTGCCAGCGGGCAATGACGCCCTTGGGTGCCCATATCTGCGGTTCGGAAGCCTCGAAATCATCCTCGATTTCGCGCTGCGCGACATACGCTTTTGCCTCGTTGAAAGCTTGTTGCAGGTCATCGGTTTCGACCAGCGCCCTGGCAAATAGTGCATCTCCGAAATAAGTGAAGTCTGCTTCCTCCGAACAGCCGAACGATACACGGTCCGCTCGCGAGGCCGTCATGACCAGGGTTCGCTCGTCCTTGAGGTCGGGGATGAAGCCTCCCGAGTAACAGGAAGAAATCACGATGATCTTGTCGCGGTCTTTCAGCGGTGCCAGTGCTGCGGCCAGTGCATCGGCAGGCAGATCCGCCAGTGACAGGCGCGGCTGATCGAGCACCAGTTCATGATCCTGAGTGCCATGGCTGGTCAGGTAAATGAACACCAGGTCTTCCGGGCCGCTGCGTTGCGCCAGGGTCTGGGCGGCACGGCTGATGGATTCGCGGGTCGCCAGAGTGCGGTCGATCATGTGATCGCGATGATTGACCAGGCTGATTTGCCCTGAAGCGCCAAACCTCGACGCCAGCAGGTTGTTGACGTAATCGGCTTCGCGCATGAACACGCTCTGCTTGCCGTCACCGGCCACCACCAGGCTGTACAGCTCCAGGCCGGGTGTCGAGGCGGGAACGGCGGCCAGCGCCTTGTCCAGTAACGGGCCCTGGGCGAGCAGGCCGGCTTCCAGTGGATCGGGCAGCAACTTGCCCTGAGCGTCGCGAATCCGCTGACCGTTGGCCCAGACTCCGCGCAGTTCGGTCCCGTCGGCGGACGTCAGCACGCCGGGGCCTTGGTAGGTGTCATTGGCGAACTGGCCGACGTAGTGGCTGCCATCTGCCAGTTGCAGATGGCCTTCGCCGGAAAACTGCCAATTGTTGAAGTGGCCTTTGTAGCGGCTGCCGTCCGATCCGATCAGTTCGCCCGGGCCGGTCAGCGCCCCTTCCTTGAACTGGCCGTTCCAGACATCGCCATCGCTGTTCTCGTAGCGGCCATCGCCGTCGAGCAGGTTGTTGCGAAAGCCGCCGATGTAGTGATCGCCATCGGCACTGGCGAAGCTACCGTTACCCTGGAGCTGACCGTTGACGAACGGGCCGCTGAACTGATTGCCGCTGGCATCGGTGCGCACGCCTTCGCCATTGGGTTTGCCCTGGGCGAACTGGCCCTGGAACTGGCTGCCGTCTTCCATCTCGAGGCGTCCGGGACCATCGTATTGACCGTCCTTGAAATGACCTCTGTAGAGCACGCCTTTTTCCTGCCAGGTGCCTTCGCCATCCCGGCGGCCGAGCTTGAAGCCGCCGACGTACGTCCCGCCTGCAGTGGTCAGCTTGCCCTGACCTTGAAACATGCCGTGTTCGAACTGGCCTTTGTAAATGTCGCCGTTACTGGCATGCCATTCGCCGCGACCATGGCGCAGACCATTCTCGAACTGGCCGGCGTACCAACTGCCATTGGGATAGTCGATACGGCCTTCGCCCTGCAAGCGGCCATTGACCAGATCGCCACGGTAGCGTCCGCCGTCGGGCAGCAGGCCATCGGGCGGCAACAGGGATTCGCTGTCGCCGCAGCCAGCGATCAGAAGGGTCAGAGCCAGAGGAGCAAGCGCGCGCATTTAAGATCCCAAGAGAGTTGGTCCGTGACTCTGCTTGAGCAGATATTGGTGTCACACCGGTGGGAGTATGCCGCAGCGAGTAATAGGGGTGAAACAGTCTGTTACGACTGTTTCATGTTTCAGCGGGATTACACAAAGCACAGGGTCAAAGGCTCTGCGACAAAGGCCGGTTTTTCCTGGCCATCGATCTCCATGGTGGCCGTGGCCTTGAGCAGCCATTGCCCCGGTTTTTTCTCCGTGACGTCAGTGAGTTCCACTTTCAGGCGCACCCGTGAGTCGACCTTCACTGGCTGGACGAAACGCACGCTGTCCAGGCCATAGTTGACCACCATCTTCAGGCCTTCGGGCATAACCAGCAGATCGCCCATCAGTTTGGGGATCAGCGAGAGCGATAGCAGGCCGTGGGCGATGGTGCCGCCAAAAGGAGTTTTTGCTGCCTTGACCGGATCGACATGAATGAACTGGAAATCGCCGGTTGCTTCAGCGAACAGATTGATGCGTTCCTGATCGATGGTCAGCCATTCGGAACGTCCCAGTTCCTTGCCGATGTAGTTCTTGAGCTCTGTAGCAGGTACAAAAGGCATGTCACTCTCCTTGATCTTTCGGTTTTACACCTTGATGCCCGACTCCGTGCGGGGCATTCCCTGTCGGGCGAGTGACAAGATCAGCAGAGGGTTGCCGGTTGGTCAAGTGACTCCTTGCAGGCGAATACCTGTCCATAGCGTTGAACGCAGCGTGTTTATAATGGCGCCGTGAATTCACCGGGTTCATTTATTTTCTGGAGTTCCCATGCTGTTACGGGGTCTGACGTGGCTGGTGCTGTTCCAATTGCTGGGGACGGCGCTCAATCATCTGTTCTTGTCGATACTGCCGGGGCCGATCATCGGGCTGGTCTTCATGATCGTGTACCTGATCTGGCGCGGTGAAGTGAGCGAGCCCATCAGCATCGCCGCCAGCAGCCTGTTGCGTTACCTGCCGCTGCTGCTGGTGCCGCCTGCGGTGGGCGTGATGGTTTATGCCTCTGCCATTGCCGAGGACTTCTGGGCCATCTTTGGCACCCTCTTTCTGTCGCTGATCGTTTCGCTGACCTTTGTCGGCTGGCTGATGCAGAAACTCATCGAGCGTCAGGCGCGCCGTCAGGAGCAGCCATGAACCTGGATTGGCACGGGGCCTGGATGTCGGTGATTCATCATCCTCTGTTTGGCATCGCCATCACGCTGGGCGCCTATCAGCTGGCGATGGCCGCTTATGAGAAAACCCGCTGGCTGTTTCTGCAGCCGGTGCTGGTTTCGATGGTGGTCGTGATCGGCATCCTGTTCACTTGCGGCCTGGATTACACCGAGTACCGCAAAAGCACCGAGATCCTGGGCATTCTCCTGGGGCCGGCCACGGTGGCGCTGGCAGTGCCGCTTTATCTGAATCTGCGGCGGATTCGGCAGTTGTTGTGGCCAACCTTAACTACGCTGGTGATTGGTGGTGTTTTTGCCACCGGCCTGTGCCTGTCCCTGGGTTGGTTGCTGGGTGCTGATCACATGATCCTGATGACCATGGCGCCCAAGTCGGTCACCTCGCCGATTGCCATGCTGGTGGCTGAACAGATTGGTGGCGTTGCGGCGCTGGCTGCGGTGTTCGTCTTGATTACTGGTGTGTTCGGTGCCATTTTCGGACCGGGCCTGTTGTCATTGGCGCGGGTGCACAATCATGCGGCCCGCGGCATGGCGCTGGGGCTTACCGCCCATGCGGTGGGAACCTCGCTGGCCTTGCAGGAAGGTGAGGAGGCGGGCGCGTTTGCTGCCTTGGCAATGAGCCTGATGGGTGTTGCAACTGCATTGTTTCTGCCGTTGGCCGTGTCTTTGGCTGTTTAAGGGTACTTATTTATGACGTTGCCACTGTTTCCACTCAATGCTGTGCTGTTTCCCGGTTGTGTGCTCGACCTGCAGTTGTTCGAGGCGCGCTATCTGGACATGGTTAGCCGCTGCATGAAACAGGGAGAGGGCTTCGGCGTGGTGTGCATCACCCATGGCAGCGAAGTCGGCATGGCGCCTGAAGGTTATTCGCTGATCGGCTGTGAAGCGCTGGTCACCGACTTCCAGCAGCAGGAAAACGGCCTGCTGGGGATTCGCGTCGTCGGCGGACGGCGTTTTCGGGTGACCGACGCCACCGTGCAGCGGGACCAGTCGTTGCTGGCCGAAATCCAGTGGCTGGACGAGCGGCAGGATCGGCCGTTGCAGGAGGAGGACGCCGATCTGGTCGCCTTGCTCGAAGCCTTGGGAGAGCACCCGATGGTGGCTTCCCTGAACATGGGGCTTGAGGCCAGCGGTCAGCAATCACTGGCCAATCAACTGGCCTACCTGCTGCCCTTTACCGAGCAGGACAAGATCGAACTGCTGAAAATCGACGACCCCGAGGAGCGCCTGGATGCAATCCAGGAGTTGCTCGATGAAATGCAGGGCGACTTGCAGGCCTGATTTCGCGCTCCATTCTAATGCCGATCAGTTAAGGCACAAACAATACGTGTGGGAGGCAGCTTGCTGGCGAAAAATGCCTGAGATTGGCAGATATTCTGCGTCGTACGCTGAAGTCGCCAGCAAGCTGCCTCCCACAAAGTGATGCGAAAGCCCGCTATCAATACTGATACCGCAACGTCGCATGAGCCAGGGCATTGACCGCAAAGATGCCCAGCAGGCCGGTGATGGCCGGCACGATCAGCCACCACACTTTTGCCGACATGGCCGGCAATGGCGTCTGATGCTGGATCAGGGTCAGGCTCGCGGCGCAGATACAGAACGCCAGCATCATCCCGGCCAGGATATCCGTTGGCCAGTGAACCCCCAGATAAACCCGTGACAAGGCAATCGCCAGCGCCGGAACGCCGCCCAGCAGCAGCCAGCTCAGGCGCAGTCTGATCGGCTGCCCGCGTCCGGCCAGCACTGCCAGGGTCATGAACAGCGCAAACGCCGCCGAGCTGTGTCCGCTGGGCATGCTGTAGGTGGTCAGCGGGTCGAGCAGAACCTCAGGTCGGGCGCGACCAAAGAAGGCCTTGAGCGTGCCGTTCGCCACGGCGGTGCCCAGCGTGGTGGCGAGGGCGAAGGCGGCATGGCGCCATTGCCGGGCGATCAGCAGGACAATGATCAGCAGCGCCGCCGCCAGCAGTTGGGCCTTGAAGTCGCCAATGCTGGTGACCAGCAGGACGATATTCTGTGCGGTCGCGCTGCGATGTTCCTGGACCAGCGTCATCAGGCCCTGGTCGAAATGGTTCAGGTACGGCCAGCCGATCAGCAAGGCCGCCAGCATCACCACGCTCAGGCCTGCAATCACCTTGGTCGCATGACGCTGTTTGCGCATGCTGGCCTGGATGCTCAGCCCGAACAGAATGGCCAGGCCTGCACCGACGAAGGCGGCTTCGCTCCAGAACCCTTCCGGCAAAGGCAGGCGAATGGCGGCGCCCGCAGCCCAGCCCGGCATCAGGTAAACGATCGACCAGCCAGCGGCGGCGATGATGCTGACAATGGCAAAGCGCGGGAAGGGCATGTCGAACATGCCGGCAATCATCGGCAGCATCGGGCGCAACGGGCCGATGAAGCGGCCCACCAGCAGGCTCGCGATGCCATAGCGATGGAAATAGGTTTCTGCACCCGTCAGCCATTCCGGGTGCTGACGCAGGCCCGGCAACTGGCGGATATTCTGATGGAAGTGCTTGCCGATGAAGTACGACACCGCATCCCCCAACAGGCCGCCCAGAAAGCCCAGCAGCAGGACTTCGCTCAACGACAGAATGCCGCTGCCTGCCAGGGCCGCAATGGCGAACATCAGAACGGTGCCTGGCACGACGATCCCGGCAATGGCGACACATTCGATGAATGCCACCACGAATATCGCTATCGCCACCCAGGACGGGTTAGCAGTCAACCAGCCGGTAATGCCATCGAGCAGTTCGCCCATGGATCAGTTTCCTTGAGGGATTAGAAAATAGTCGCGGCCTTCGACCTGACCGCGACGTAGTGGGTTCCGCGTGCAGAAGCGGGCGTATTCGGCATCGACGAAGCGGTACATCAAGTGCTCGTCGCGGCCTTGGGGAATCCCCAGGCGTGTGGTTTGAACGATGAGTTTCGGTGTCTGGCCAATGTCTTCGACGAGCAGCTTTTGCGGATCGAAGCGCTTGGCGTCCCACATGGGCACTTTCAGGCCCAGTGCCTTGCACAGCAGCGTCTGGCCCGCACACAGGCGCTCCTGCGGGCGAATGGCTCCGCTGGCATCCGGGTTGTTGAGTTGCATCTGTGCCAGGGCATTGGCATCGCTGAGTTCATCGACCCAGGCAAAACCGGACTTGATCAGCACCGCATTGCCAGGGCCCTGGGCGCTGAAATTCAGCGAGTCCCCGCCACGGGCGTAATACATGTAGATGTGCCCACCGTCCAGAAACAGCGCCTTGCGTTTTTCGGTGTAGCCCAGCGAAGCATGGCTGCCCTTGTCGGCGCAGTAATAGGCTTCGGTCTCAATGATCCGTGCTGCCAGCCATAGCTCACCGACCTTGTGCCGGATGACCTTGCCCAGCAGGTCGCGGGCCAGGACCTGGGCATCTCGGTTGAAAAAGCTGTCGGCAAGAGCAACGGGCATAAGCGGACACATGAAGTGAGAGGGCGCAAATCATAACAAGCGCTGTCTTAAAAGCACCTTAATGTCATTTGGCCGCCAACTTTGTTGTTTCTGGACATGACAAAAATACAGGCTCACTCGCAACCTTTCACCCTGAGAGGCTGGATGCTGGCGAAATGGGCGCTGCATGGTCATTTTTTGCACTGTTATCGACCATCCGCCTGTCTGCGCTGTCGTTCGGGCGGCGCGACAGCTATAATCGGCCGCTTTCTTCTCTGCCAAGACCTCTGAGACCATGACTGAGTCCGTTCTTGACTACATGACCCGCCTGGGTCGCGCCGCCCGCGAAGCTTCGCGAGTGATCGGTCGTGCCAGCACAGCGCAGAAAAACCGCGCCCTGCAGGCCATTGCCGCCGCTCTGGACGAAGCCCGCACCGAGCTGTCCGCCGCCAACGAGCTTGACCTGAACGCAGGTCGCGCCAATGGCCTGGCTCCCGCCATGCTCGAACGCCTGGCCCTGACCCCCGCACGTATCGACAGCATGATCGTCGGGTTGCGTCAGGTTGCCAGTCTGCCGGACCCGGTAGGCGCCATCCGCGACATGAGCTACCGGCCTTCAGGTATTCAGGTCGGCAAGATGCGCGTGCCGCTGGGCGTAGTCGGGATCATCTATGAGTCGCGCCCGAACGTGACCATCGATGCCGCGAGCCTGTGCCTCAAGTCCGGCAACGCCACTATCCTGCGCGGCGGCTCCGAGGCCATTCATTCCAACCGTGCAGTGGCTGCCTGCATCCAGCGCGGTCTGGCCGAGTCCGGGTTGCCTTCCGGTGTGGTGCAGGTTGTCGAAACCACCGATCGCGATGCCGTGGGCGCGCTGATCACCATGCCCGAATACGTGGACGTCATCGTTCCGCGTGGCGGCAAGGGGTTGGTGGAGCGTGTCAGCCGTGATGCCCGTGTGCCGGTCATCAAGCATCTGGACGGCATCTGCCACGTGTATGTCAGCGCTTACGCCGATTTGCCCAAGGCCCGGAACATCGCCTTCAATGCCAAGACCTACCGTTACGGTATCTGCGGCTCGATGGAAACCCTGCTGGTGGATCAGGCCGTTGCGGCCGAGTTCCTGCCTGCAATGGCGGCCCGCTTTCATGAAAAGGGCGTCGAGTTGCGTGGCTGCGAACGTACCCGCGAGCTGATCGACGCGATTCCGGCGACCGAAGAAGACTGGCACACCGAGTACCTGGCGGCGATCCTGTCGATTCGCGTAGTGACCGGGCTGGATGAAGCCATCGAACACATCAACCACTATGGCTCGCATCACAGCGACGCCATCGTTTCCGAGCAGCAGGGCCAGATTCGCCGTTTCATGGCGGAAGTCGACTCCAGTTCGGTGATGATCAATGCCCCGACCTGCTTCGCCGATGGCTTCGAGTACGGTCTGGGTGCCGAGATCGGCATTTCTACTGATAAGCTGCACGCCCGTGGCCCTGTCGGCCTTGAAGGCCTGACCTGCGAGAAGTACATCGTGATCGGTGACGGTCAATTGCGCGGCCAGGAGCCAGCCTGACTTGAGCGAGCCCGTAGCAGCCTTGCCCAGACGTATCGGCATGCTGGGGGGAACGTTCGACCCGGTACATATAGGTCATTTGCGCGGCGCACTGGAAGTGGCCGAGCTGCTTGAACTCGATGAGTTGCGCCTGACGCCCAGCGCCAGACCTCCCCATCGCGACATGCCGAGCGTGACTGCGCAGGACCGTCTGGCGATGGTTCAGTGTGCGGTGGCCGGTGTGTCACCCTTGACGGTGGATGACCGTGAGCTGAAACGGGATAAACCGTCGTACACCATCGACACTCTGGAATCGATGCGGGCCGAACTGGCCGCAGAGGACCAGTTGTTTCTGTTATTGGGCTGGGATGCCTTTTGCGGGCTGCCCACCTGGTATCGGTGGGAAGAACTGCTGGAGCACTGCCATATCGTGGTGCTGCAACGCCCGGACGCGGACAGCGAGTCGCCGGATGCCATGCGCAACCTGCTGGCGGCACGCTCGGTCAGCGACCCCAAGGCCCTGAAAGGGCCGGGCGGACACATTACATTCGTCTGGCAGACGCCGTTATCGGTGTCTGCCACCCAGATCCGTCAACTGCTGGCCAGCGGTAAGTCGGTACGTTTTCTGGTGCCAGACGCGGTACTGGCCTATATCGATGTGCACGGACTGTACTGTGCGCCGAAAACTGATGGATCGCCCTGAAGCTGCTTTTATAGATAAGCGTTTGGGCGTTTCCACACCTATGAGTTGAATGAGTTTTTTATGACAAAGCAGAAAATGAGTAGTGAAGAAGTCGTGGCATTGGCAACGGCTGCACTGGAAGACGTCAAAGGGTCGGACATCCTGGCGCTCGACGTGCGTGACAAGACCAGCATCGCCGATTACATGCTGATCTGCACCGGTACTTCCAACCGCCAGCTCAACGCGCTGGTCGATAACGTTCGCGAGAAGGTCAAGGCTGCCGGCCTGATGCCGCTGAGCGAAGAAGGCAAGGGCGACAGCGACTGGGTTCTGCTGGACCTGGGCGATGTCGTGGTTCACGTGATGACTGCTGCCGCACGTCAGTTCTACGACCTGGAGCGTCTGTGGCAAGGCGCAGAGCAGAGCCGCGCTGCCAGCGCTGCGCACCACACTCCGGGCCACGAATAAGGCATCGTTGTGCGTCTGCGTCTGATCGCCGTTGGTTCGCGTATGCCCAAGTGGGTGGAAGAGGGGTGGCATGAGTACGCCAAGCGTCTTCCTTCCGAACTTGCGCTTGAACTCGTGGAAATTCCGCTCAATACCCGTGGCAAGAATGCCGACGTGGCACGCCTGATCCGTCAGGAAGGCGAAGCCATGCTGGCCAAGGTGCAACCGGGTGAGCGGATCGTCACGCTTGAAGTGCAGGGCAAGCCCTGGAGCACCGAACAACTGGCGAGCGAGCTTGATCGCTGGCGTCTGGACTCGCGCACGGTAAACCTCATGGTCGGAGGGCCGGAAGGCCTTGCCCCCGAGGTTTGCGCGCGCAGCGAGCAGCGCTGGTCGCTGTCACCACTGACCTTGCCGCACCCGCTGGTGCGGATCCTGATCGGTGAGCAGATCTATCGCGCCTGGACAGTTCTGTCCGGGCACCCTTATCACAAGTAGCCTTGTCTTTACTGTGAACGCGCCCTAGATGCCTCAGCCGATCCGCCTAAAAGACCATGAAAAAGACGCACGCCTTGTGCGCAGCAGGGTCGTGTTCGGGGCAGTGGCCGTCATGTTGCTGGTGTGCGTCCTGATTGCGCGCCTGTATTTCCTGCAAGTCATTCAGTACGACTATCACTCGACCCTGTCGGAAAACAACCGGGTCCATGTCCAGCCGATTCCGCCGAGTCGCGGCCTGATTTTCGACCGCAACGGCGTTGTGGTGGCCGACAACCGGCCAAGCTTCAGCCTCAGCGTGACCCGCGAGCGCTCCGGCAACTGGTCCCAGGTGCTCGATACCATCGTCGAAGTGCTGCAGCTCACGCCCGATGACCGCATCATCTTCGAGAAACGCATGAAACAGGGGCGTCGGCCATTCGAGCCGGTGCCGATCCTGTTCGAGCTGACCGAAGAGCAGATTGCCCTGATCGCTGTTAACCAGTTCCGCCTGCCTGGCGTCGAAGTGGTTGCGCAACTGGTCCGTCACTATCCCCAGGGGCCGCACTTTGCCCACTCGGTCGGTTACATGGGCCGCATCAACGAGAAAGAGCTCAAAGGCCTCGATCCCGTCAATTACAGCGGCACGCACCATATCGGCAAGACCGGTATCGAGCGTTTCTACGAAGACGAGCTGCATGGTCAGGTCGGTTACGAAGAAGTCGAAACCAATGCCCGGGGCCGTGTCTTGCGTGTGCTCAAGCGCACCGACCCGATTCCCGGCAAGGACATCGTCCTGAGCCTGGACATCAATCTTCAGGAAGCCGCCGAAGCCGCACTGGGCGGTCGTCGCGGTGCCGTAGTGGCCCTGGAGCCGAATACCGGTGAGGTGCTGGCGATGGTCAGCGCACCGAGTTTCGATCCGAATCTGTTCGTGACGGGCATCAGCTTCAAGGCTTATGCCGAGCTGCGCGATTCCATCGACCGGCCACTGTTCAACCGTATTCTGCGCGGCCTTTATCCGCCGGGTTCCACCATCAAGCCAGCGGTCGCCATTGCCGGTCTGGATGCTGGCGTCGTGACTCCGTCTTCCCGTGTGTTCGACCCCGGCTACTACCAGTTGCCGAACTATGACCACAAATACCGCAACTGGAACCGCACCGGCGATGGCTGGGTGGACCTCGATGTGGCGATCATGCGTTCGAACGACACCTATTTCTACGATCTGGCGCACAAGCTCGGTATCGATCGGCTGTCCAGCTACATGAACAAGTTCGGTCTTGGGCAGAAGGTGTCTCTGGACATGTTCGAGGAATCTCCCGGCCTGATGCCGTCCCGTGACTGGAAACGGGCCACCCGGCGTCAGGCGTGGTTCCCCGGCGAAACCCTGATTCTCGGGATCGGCCAGGGCTATATGCAGGCCACGCCGCTGCAACTGGCGCAGGCCACGGCGCTGGTCGCCAACAAGGGCAAATGGAACCGGCCGCATCTGGCCAAGAGCATCGAAGGCAAGGCGCCGGTTGACGAGAACCCGATGCCGGACATCATCCTGCGCGACCCGTCCAACTGGGCCAGGGTGAACCACGGCATGCAGGAAGTGATGCACGGCGCCCGTGGTACGGCGCGCAAGGCTTCCATCGGTGCGCAATACCGGATCGCCGGTAAAAGCGGTACCGCTCAGGTTGTCGCCATCAAGCAGGGTGAGAAGTACGACCGCACCAAGGTTCAGGAGCGCCATCGTGACCACGCCTTGTTCGTGGGCTTTGCGCCCGCCGACAACCCCAAGATTGTCGTGGCTGTGATGGTGGAGAACGGTGAGTCCGGCTCTGGCGTTGCGGCTCCCGTGGTTCGTCAGGTGATGGATGCCTGGCTGCTCGACCAGAATGGCGCACTCAAGCCTGAGTACGCCGGTTCCCTGAATCCGGAGGCTGCGGCCCGTGAAGAGTAATTTCGACCGCATCCTTTCCAGCGAAGACGTGATGCGTCGTCGTGCGACGTTGCTGCAGCGCATCCATATCGATGGCCCGTTGCTGATCCTGTTGCTCACCCTGGCGGCGGGCAGCCTGTTCGTCCTGTATTCGGCCAGCGGCAAGAACTGGGATCTGCTGCTCAAGCAGGCCAGCTCTTTCGGGATCGGCCTGACGGCGATGCTGATCATTGCCCAGTTCGAGCCGCGATTCATGGCGCGCTGGGTGCCGGTCATGTACGTCATGGGCGTGTTGTTGCTGGTGGTGGTGGATGTGATGGGCCACAACGCCATGGGGGCCACGCGCTGGATCAACATTCCGGGGGTCATCCGCTTCCAGCCTTCGGAGTTCCTGAAAATCATCATGCCGGCGACCATCGCCTGGTACCTGTCCAAGCGCACCTTGCCGCCGCAGCTCAAGCATGTGGCGGTCAGTCTTGCGCTGATCGGCGTGCCCTTCGTGCTGATCGTGCGCCAGCCTGACCTTGGCACCTCGCTGCTGATCCTTGCTTCGGGCGCCTTCGTGCTGTTCATGGCCGGGCTGCGCTGGCGCTGGATCGTCAGCGTGCTGGCTGCTGCGGTGCCAGCGGCTGTCGCCATGTGGTTCTTCTTCATGCACGACTACCAGAAGCAGCGGGTACTGACCTTTCTCGATCCGGAAAGCGACCCGCTGGGCACCGGCTGGAACATCATCCAGTCCAAGGCGGCCATCGGTTCGGGTGGCGTCTTCGGCAAGGGCTGGCTGCTGGGCACCCAGTCGCACCTGGACTTCCTGCCTGAAAGCCACACGGACTTCATCATTGCCGTACTGGGCGAGGAATTCGGCCTGGTGGGGATCTGCGCGCTGCTGGTCATTTACCTGCTGCTGATCGGTCGTGGCCTGGTCATCACCGCGCAAGCCCAGACCCTGTTCGGCAAGTTGCTGGCCGGGGCGCTGACAATGACATTTTTTGTTTATGTATTCGTCAATATCGGTATGGTCAGTGGCCTGTTGCCGGTTGTAGGCGTACCACTGCCTTTCATTAGCTATGGCGGAACTTCGCTCGTGACGCTGCTGTCAGCGTTTGGGGTTTTGATGTCGATCCATACGCATCGTAAATGGATCGCTCAGGTTTGATTAAGGTGAAGAATTCAATGCAGGTAGTGCGAAACTGGGCTCGATATGCTCCGGTGGTCGGTCTGGTCAGCATCCTTGGATCTGTACAAGAAGCTATCGCCGGCGACTACGAAGGTTCTCCTCAAGTGGCCGAATTTGTCGGTGAGATGACCCGTGAGTACGGTTTTGCCGGCGAGCAATTGATGGACGTGTTTCGCGAGGTCGAGCGCAAGCAGGCGATCCTAGATGCCATTTCCCGCCCGGCCGAACGGGTCAAGCAGTGGAAAGAATATCGCCCGATGTTCATTACCGATGCCCGTATCGCTCGCGGCGTCGATTTCTGGCGTCAGCATGAAGCGGCCCTGGCTCGTGCCGAGCAGGAATATGGCGTGCCTGCGCAGATCATCGTATCGATCATCGGCGTCGAAACCTTCTTCGGTCGCAATACCGGCAACTACCGGGTGATCGATGCGCTGTCCACGCTGGGCTTCGACTATCCGCCCCGCGCCCCGTTTTTCCGCAAGGAACTGCGCGAGTTCCTGCTGCTGGCCCGTGAACAGCAGGTCGATCCTCTGACGCTCAAGGGCTCCTACGCCGGTGCGATGGGCCTGCCGCAGTTCATGCCGAGCAGCTTTCGCGCCTATGCCGTGGATTTCGACGGTGACGGGCACATCAATATCTGGACCGATCCGGACGATGCCATCGGCAGTGTCGCCAGCTACTTCAAGCGCCATGGCTGGGTGGCCGGACAGCGTGTCGTCAGTCGTGCCTCGGCACGCGGCAGTCGGGTCGATGAGGGTTTGAGCCCTGCTCTGGACCCGGTCATGTCGGTCGGGGAGTTGCGAGGCCTGGGCTGGGCGAGTCATGATGCGCTGCGTGACGACCTGCCCGTCACGGCATTTCGCCTTGAAGGCGATCAAGGTCCGGAATACTGGCTGGGATTGAATAATTTTTATGCAATCACGCGATATAACCGCAGTGTGATGTACGCCATGGCCGTGTATCAGCTGTCTGAATCGTTGGTTCAAGCACGAGGCGTTAAGTAATGCGGCCATTGCCGATTCGTACACCTTTGAAAGTGCTGGCTTGTGCTGGGCTGGCATTGCTGATGGCAAGCTGCTCGTCCACTTCGCGGTCGCCACAACAGCAGAGCGGCACCGCCGTGCGCTCTGCTCCCGGGCTCGATATCAACCGTGCGCACAAGGACGGGGCTCCCTGGTGGGATGTGGATATCTCGCGTATTCCCGATGCCACGCCGACTGTCCACACAGGTCCCTACAAGGCCAACCCTTATACGGTGCTGGGCAAGAGCTACTTCCCGATGAGCGAATCCAAGCGCTATGTCGCCACGGGTACGGCTTCCTGGTACGGCACCAAGTTTCATGGTCAGAACACCGCCAATGGCGAGGTCTATGACCTGTACGGCATGAGCGCGGCCCACAAGACCCTGCCATTGCCCAGCTATGTGCGTGTGACCAACCTGGACAACAACCGCACCGTGATTCTGCGCGTCAACGACCGTGGTCCGTTCTACTCCGACCGGATCATCGACCTGTCCTATGCGGCCGCCAAGAAGCTCGGTTATGCCGAAATCGGCACGGCGCGGGTCAAGGTCGAAGGTATCGATCCCCAGGAATGGTGGGCACAACGGGGTCGCCCGGCGCCATTGGCCCTGGATCAGCCACAAGTGGTGGCCCAGGCGGCTACGCCGGCGTTCACGACCTCCACCGGGACGGTCGAGCAATACACGCCACCGCCTCAGCAGCATGCCGCTCCGCCTGTACCTTTGCAGGTTGACGCAAAAAAAAACGCTTCAGGACAAGCCTCTGGGCTATTTCTCCAGGTGGGAGCCTTCGCGAATCCGGACGCTGCAGAGCTCCTGAGATCGAAGTTGAGCGCGATGGTCCGGGCGCCGGTTTTCGTGAGTTCGATAGCCCGCAACCAACAGACGCTCTATCGGGTTCGCATGGGGCCGATAGGCACTCAGGGTGAAGCCCAGCAATTGCAGGATAGTGTCAGATCGGCCAACCTTGGTCAGCCGAGCCTTGTAACACTGGATTGAGTCAACAGTCGTTCTTGGCAGTATGAAGAGCGATATGCAGTGGCCCGCAATGCGGACTTGCCGTCAGAGCAAGTGTTGCAGGCACTGCCCGCAGGATCGTGTGTTGAACAGGCGATCTTGTCAGCCAGGGTTTTAGCCTGGCGCCACGAGCCGCGGTGAAGTGCATGCGCTTCGCCAGCTTGTTCCGCTTTGCCCGTGAGGGCATGTTTGCCCATTAGCAATTTCGAGAGACGGATGAACATCACCACCTTTGCAAAACGTTTGTGCCTGCTTGTGCCACTGGTCATTGCCCCGGCTGCCTGGGCTGCCGAACAGATGACGCCTGCTGCGCCGCAACTGGCCGCCAAGTCCTACGTGCTGATGGATGCCTCCAGCGGCAACGTTCTGGTTGAAAACAACGGTGACCAGCGTCTGGCTCCTGCGAGCCTGACCAAGCTGATGACGGCCTACATCGCAACCCTGGAAATCCGTCGCGGCCAGATCGGCGAGAACGATCCGGTCACCGTCAGCGAAAACGCCTGGCGCACCGGCGGTTCGCGGATGTTCATCAAGGTTGGCAGCCAGGTAACGGTCAGCGACCTGTTGCACGGCATCATCATCCAGTCGGGTAACGACGCCAGCGTTGCAGTGGCCGAGCACATTGCCGGCAGCGAAGACGCTTTCGCCGACATGATGAACAAGACGGCTGGCGATCTGGGCATGACCAACAGTCACTTCATGAACCCGACCGGTCTGCCGAACCCCGAGCACTACTCGTCGGCTCATGACATGGCCATCCTGGCACGTGCCATCATCCACGAAGACCCGGCTCACTACGCGATCTACTCGCAGAAAGAGTTCTTCTGGAACGGCATCAAACAGCCTAACCGCAACCTGCTGCTGTGGCGCGACAAGACCGTTGACGGTCTGAAAACCGGCCACACCGAAGAAGCCGGCTACTGCATGGTGTCCTCGGCCGTACGTGACGGCATGCGTCTGATCGCCGTGGTGTTCGGCACCAACAGCGAGCAGGCTCGTGCAGCCGAAACCCAGAAGCTGCTGACCTACGGTTTCCGTTTCTTCGAAACCCAGAACTTCTACCAGAAGGGTACCGAGCTGGCCCAGGCGTCCGTCTGGAAAGGCTCCACCCGTCAGGTCAAGGCCGGTCTGGCAGAAGACCTGAGCATGACCATGCCCAAGGGCGACATGAAGAAGCTCAGCGCCAGCATGACCATGAACCCGCAACTGGTTGCGCCCATTGCCAAGGGTGACGTGATCGGCAAGGTTGAAGTGAAGAAGGAAGACAAGGTTGTGCACACTGCCAACCTGATCGCACTTGAAGCTGTCGAGGAAGGTGGTATTTTCCGCCGCGTGTGGGATAGCATTCGCTTGTTCTTCTACGGCTTGTTCAACTGACCTTCTAGTAATCAATGCCGACCTTCTCGCGGCCTGCTTCCTGAGCAGGCCGCGTGTCCGTCGTCACGGCTTGTGAGACCTTTACTGCCATGACCGATACCGACGTCAAGTCGCACAAAATCGAATTCCCCTGCGATGACTACCCGATCAAGGTGATCGGTGATACCAGCGTGGGTTTTACTGCTGCAGTGATCGAGATTCTCGGCAAACATGCCAAGATCGACGTCTCCACGCTCGCCGAGCGTCAGAGCAGCAACGGCAAGTACACCACCGTACAACTGCATATCGTCGCCACCGGCGAAGACCAGTTGCGCGATATCAATAGTGCTCTTCGCGCTACGGGTGTCGTGCACATGGTGCTCTGATGGGCGATATCCTGGGCTTTCGTGATCTTGGCTTGATCGATTACGAAAGCGCCTGGCATGCCATGCAGCGCTTCACCGACGGGCGTGACCGTGACACCGCAGACGAGATCTGGCTGGTGCAGCATCCCCCGGTCTTTACCCAGGGACAGTCCGGCAAGGCAGAACATTTGCTGTTGCCGGGTAATATTCCTGTCGTACAGGTCGATCGTGGCGGCCAAGTGACCTATCATGGCCCCGGCCAATTGGTTGCCTATCTGTTGCTCGATGTCAGGCGCCTTGGTTTCGGGGTTCGCGATCTGGTTACCCGGATCGAAAACACCCTTATTGCCTTGCTGGACAGTTATGGGGTGACGGCGGCGGCCAAGGCCGATGCCCCTGGCGTATATGTCGACGGCGCGAAAATCGCGTCTCTCGGCCTGCGCATTCGTAACGGTTGTTCGTTCCATGGACTGGCGTTGAACGTCGACATGGACCTGGAGCCGTTCCGCCGCATCAACCCCTGTGGATATGCCGGGCTGGCAATGACCCAGTTGCGCGATCACGCAGGGAAGACGGAATTTTCCGAGGTAAGTGCCCGGCTGCGCGCGCAGCTCGTCAAACACCTCGACTATGCTGAGCAGGCGACCCTTACGGGCGGAATAGAATGATATGACTGACACCGTGCAAACCCTGATCCCGACGCTGGATGTTTCCGAGCGCGCTCCCCGTCCGAAAGTCGAAGCGGGCGTAAAGCTGCGCGGTGCCGAAAAAGTCGCACGCATCCCGGTCAAGATCATCCCGACGGTTGAATTGCCCAAGAAGCCGGACTGGATTCGTGTACGAATCCCGGTTTCCCCTGAAGTCGACCGTATCAAGCAACTGCTGCGCAAGCACAAGCTGCACAGCGTCTGCGAAGAGGCATCCTGCCCGAACCTGGGCGAGTGTTTCTCCGGCGGTACCGCGACCTTCATGATCATGGGTGACATCTGCACCCGTCGCTGCCCGTTCTGCGACGTCGGCCATGGCCGTCCGAAGCCTCTGGACACCGAAGAACCGCATAACCTGGCGGTGGCGATTGCCGACCTGCGCCTCAAGTACGTGGTCATCACCTCGGTGGACCGCGACGACCTGCGCGACGGCGGTGCCCAGCACTTTGCCGACTGCATCCGTGAAATCCGTGCCCTGTCGCCGAATGTCCAGCTCGAAACCCTGGTCCCGGACTACCGTGGCCGCATGGACGTTGCGCTGGAAATCACCGCAGCCGAGCCGCCTGATGTGTTCAACCACAACCTGGAAACCGTACCGCGCCTGTACAAGGCTGCGCGTCCGGGTTCTGACTACCAGTGGTCGCTTACCCTGCTGCAACGCTTCAAGCAGATGGTGCCGCACGTTCCGACCAAATCCGGTCTGATGCTGGGCCTGGGCGAAACCGACGACGAAGTCATCGAAGTCATGCAGCGCATGCGCGAACACGACATCGACATGCTGACCCTGGGTCAGTACCTGCAACCTTCGCGCAGCCACTTGCCGGTTCAGCGCTTCGTGCATCCAGACACTTTTGCCTGGTTCGCCGAGGAAGGTTACAAGATGGGCTTCAAGAACGTGGCTTCCGGGCCGCTGGTGCGTTCGTCGTACCACGCTGACGAACAGGCCAAGATTGCCAAGAATCTGCTCTGAAGAGCATTTGACGGGTAATGAAAAACGGGCCGGATAGTGATATCCGGCCCGTTTTTTTATGGCGGTCTGTCAGGGTTTGCGCAGGTTGTTCAGCAGCTCATGAGTCGGATAGCCATCGGCTGGCCAGCCCAGAGACTGTTGGGCACTGCGAATCGCCTTGCGGGTGTTGGCGCCGATAATGCCGTCTGGCGCGCCTGCATCGTACTTGCGGGCCGACAGCAGGGTCTGCAGCTCGATCCGCTCTGAGCGGCTCAGAGGCAGGTCTGTACGAGGCCAATTGCCTACGATGTAACCGGCCCCCTTGAAGCGGTCGGACAGCAGGCTGATGGCCAGGGCATAGGACGACGAGTTGTTGTAGCGCAGGATGGCGCGGAAGTTGTCCAGCACCAGAAAGGCCGGGCCGCGATAGCCTGCAGGCAGAAGCAGGGCCGCTTGCTGCTGGCTGGAGGCCAGAGGCAGTGCCGAGCCGTCGGGAAGCTTCAGGCCAAGCTTTTGCCATTCAGTCAGGCTCTTTCGGGTCGACGCGTCAGCCAGGGCGTAGTCGAAATCCGAACTCAACACGACTTCGAAGCCCCACGGCTGGCCACGCTGCCATCCGGAGCTTTGCAGGTAATGAGCGGTGGACGCCAGGGCGTCGGCCGGTGTGTTCCAGATATCCCGACGACCGTCTCCGTTGAAGTCCACCGCATGGGTGTTGTAGGTGGTCGGTATGAACTGGGTCTGTCCCATGGCGCCAGCCCATGAGCCAAGCATTTTCTCAGGCGTGATATCGCCTTGCTGGAGGATTTCCAGCGCCGCCAGCAACTGGCTCTGGGCGAAGTCCGGGCGACGGCCTTCATAGGCCAGTGTGGCCAGAGAGCGGATTACCGACTGTGAACCCTGGAACTGTCCGAAGTTACTCTCCATGCCCCATACCGCGACCAGTGCCTGACGGTCGACGCCATAGCGTTGCTCGATGTTCTGCAGGTCGGTGCTGTACTGGGAAAGCAGGGCCTGGCCCTTGCGTACCCGTGCGGCAGAAATCGCGCCGTCCAGGTATTCCCACACCGGGCGGCTGAACTCCGGCTGGCTGCGGTCGGCCTTTACCACGCTCATGTCTGGCGTCACGCCGCTGAATGCACGGTCGAAGACGTCTGCGCGAATACCGGCCTTCAGTGCCTGATTGCGAAAGCCTGCCTGCCATTCCGCAAAGCTGATGGCGGGCTGGATGGTGAGGTTTTCATCCACGACCAGAGCCGGTGTCGGCACCGCTACGGGCGCAACAGGCAGGGTCTTGCTGGCTTGAAGAGGGGTGGCATCGGCAGCAGTGGGTTTTTCTGCGCAAGCTACCAGAGCAATAAGGCTGGAGGCGGCGATGAGTTGGCGCAACTGCCAGGGATGGGTAAAACAAGAAGGCATGCTTGGGTCCAAAGGGATTACCGACGACAGATGCAGACCTTAACACGGCTTGGCGGTTGAAAGCGCCTGGAGGCTTGTTGCTCTTTATCACGCAGCCAGAAAGCAAGAAGCCTCCCAGCTTTTAGACTGGAAGGCTTCGCGGCGGTAGCTGCCTTTGCCCTTGGCTGGTCGTTCCTGACGACTGCGGAACAATGGCTGGGCAATGATGGACTTGGCCTTGTTCGGCCGCTTCGGTTTGCTCATGGCGGGGTACTCTCGGCTGGGGATTGAACGGTGCGTATGATCAGGCAGGGTGGGGCTTGTGTCTAATAGTTGTGTGCTATGGCAGACCTTGTTCGCGAATGAATTCGCTCCTACAAAAAAAAATCCGTAGGAGCGAATTCATTCACGAACAAGCGTTCACTCAGCAGGCAACGGCAGTTTCTGGCCAGCCATCAACAGGGCCAACCGACTCAGGCTGCTCCAGGGTGAACCGGCGGCCTGGCCTTTGATCTGGGCGTCGATGCGTTGGGCGTCCATCAGCAACTGAGCCCAGCGCTTGGCGGAGTAGCGTTGCAGGGCTTTGCTCATCAGGGGTTTGCGCTTGTCCCAGATCGGCGGCCTTGCCGAGCTGAAGACTTTATCCAGCGGGATGCCCTGGCTGTACTGCAATGACATGTTGGCCAGTACCCGAAGCTCCCGGGTCAGCGCCCAGAGAATCACCGGCGTCTCGACGCCTTCACCGCGCAGTCCTTCCAGAATGCGCAGGGCATGGGCGGCTTCGCCATTGAGTACCGCGTCGGTCAGGCCGAAAACATCGAAGCGTGCGCTGTCAGCCACGGCAGCCTGTACGGTGTCGACGGTGATCTGGCCTTCCTCGGCCATCAGC
This sequence comes from Pseudomonas lijiangensis, assembly GCF_018968705.1. NCBI lineage: Bacteria > Pseudomonadati > Pseudomonadota > Gammaproteobacteria > Pseudomonadales > Pseudomonadaceae > Pseudomonas > Pseudomonas lijiangensis. The sequence continues at coordinate 5,058,195 of NZ_CP076668.1, read as the reverse complement.
TTGAGCTTTTCGACTTCCTGGGCGGCAGCCAGCAGGTTGCCTTCGACACGGGCTGCAATCAGCTCGACGGCATCCTGAGTGGCAGACAGTCCGGCCTGGGAAAGACGCTGGCGAATCCATTGCGGCAACTGGCCGATATCCACCGGCCAGATCTGCAGGAACTGGGTCTGCGGGCCTTCGATCAGCGCCTTGCCCCATTTGGTCTTCTGGGCGCTGCCGTCCAGCTTGGGCAGGCTGATCAGCAGCAGCGTGTCTTCGGCAGGGTTGGCGCAGTACTCCATCAGCGCGGCAGCGCCTTTGTCGCCGGGTTTCCCCGACGGCAGGCGCAGTTCCAGCAGACGGCGCTCAGCGAACAGCGACATGCTGGCACCTGCCTGCAACAGCGTGCCCCAGTCAAAGCTGGCGTCGGCGCTGAATACCTGGCGTTCGTCGAAACCTTGCTGGCGTGCGGCCGTGCGGATGGCGTCGGCAGCTTCCTGGCAGAGCAGCGGATCGTCGCCGCTGATGACATACACAGGCGCGAGCGCGCCTTGCAGATGCTTGCTGAGTTGGGCGGGGGCGAGTTTCATGGTTCAGATGATACCGGGGCCAGCAAGCTGGCCCCGGACACTTACCTGGCTGGTATTTCGAGAGGCGATTGCTGAGGTGTTGCGTCGCGTACCCGCTGGGCCGCTTCCAGAGCGTCCGCTTCAGCCTTGGCAACATCGTTGGCTTTCTTCTGCAGTTGCTCCAGACGCTCCGGGGTCAACTGTTGCAGACGAGCCATCATCTTCTGGACCAGTTCGCTACGCATTTCATTGCGCACTTGCTGGGCTTCGTTGTCCGAAGCGGTCAGGTTGTTGCCGTCGTGGTTGTAGATCTTCTCCACGGTGACTTTATCGCCCAGCAGGACGAGGTCTTTCTCGCCACGCATTTCGTAGTTGAGCGTAACGGTCAGCTGGTACTCGGCCGAGCGACCGGAGCCCGAATAGCTGGCGGTGCGCTGGGTTTCGGCTTCGTTGGTCAGGATCAGCTTGTAGGGCGCGCCGGTGTAGATCTTGACGCCCGAGTTGGTCAGTGTGCGATTGAGCTGGGTGACTGTCTCGCCGTACTGATTGCGTGCACTCAGATCCAGTTCCTTGATCGCCAGCTCGTTGGTGCCGGTGCCACGCAGCTGGAAGCCACAGGCACTCAACAACACCGCCAGGCCCATCACCAGCAAATTGCGTTTGATCATCTTGATGCTCCCCTTGAATCCGTTTGGGCCGACCATGCAGCCCTGGAAATATGTCTGGCGCCCGACCCTTGCCAGGCGCCCGATCCAATCAGCTTGCGACGATATTGACCAGCTTGCCCGGCACGACGATCACTTTGCGGATCGTCAGGCCATCGATGAAGCGCAGCACGTTTTCGTTGACCCGTGCAGCGGCTTCGACTTCTTCGCGGCTGGCGCTGGCCGGCATTTCGATCTGGCCACGCAGCTTGCCGTTGACCTGAATCACCAGTTGCAGGCTGTCCTGTACCAGTGCGCTTTCGTCCAGAACCGGCCAGCCGGCATCGATAACCGCATTGTCATGCCCCAGCTGTTTCCACAGCTCGTGGCTGATGTGCGGCGTGATCGGTGCCAGCAGCAGGGCGACGGTTTCCAGGCCTTCCTGAAGCAGTGCGCGATCCTGGGCAGTGGCCTGCGGGACCTTTTCCAGCACGTTCATCAAGGTCATCACCTGGGCGACGGCCGTGTTGAATTTCTGGTTCTGACCAATATCCTGGCTCGCCTGTTTGATCGCCTGATGAATGGAGCGGCGGATGGCCTTCTGGTCATCGCTCAGGGTCGTCAGATCGAGGCTGCCCGGCAGGCCCTGGCCAACGTGGGCCTGAGCCAGACGCCATACGCGGCGCAGGAAGCGGTGCGAACCTTCGACGCCGGAGTCGGACCATTCCAGGCTCATGTCAGGCGGCGAGGCGAACATCATGAACAGACGGCAGGTGTCGGCGCCGTACTGGTCGATCATGGTTTGCGGGTCGATGCCGTTTTTCTTCGACTTCGACATCTTTTCGGTGCCACCGATTTCCACTGGCAGGCCGTCGCTGGTCAGGACTGCGCTGATGACCTTGGCCTTGGCGTCACGCTCCAGGGTTACATCGGCAGGGTTGATCCAGGTCTTCTTGCCACTGGCTTCCATGCGGAAGTAGGTTTCGGCGTTGACCATGCCTTGAGTCAGCAGGTTCTTGAACGGCTCGTTGGACGTTACCAGACCTTCGTCGCGCATCAGTTTGTGGAAGAAGCGCGCATAGAGCAGGTGCAGGATCGCGTGTTCGATACCGCCGATGTATTGATCCACCGGCAACCAGTGGTTGGCAGCGTTCGGCTCGACCAGACCACCTTCGTAGTGCGGGGAAGCGTAACGAGCGTAGTACCAGGACGATTCCACGAAGGTGTCCATGGTGTCGGTTTCACGCTTGGCCGGTGCGCCACATTTCGGGCAACTGCACTCGTAGAACTCAGGCATGCGCGCCAGTGGCGAGCCTGCACCGTCGGGTACGACGTCTTCCGGCAGTACGACCGGCAGTTGATCTTCCGGAACCGGTACGTCGCCGCACGTGGCGCAGTGGACGATCGGGATCGGGCAGCCCCAGTAGCGCTGGCGGCTGATGCCCCAGTCGCGCAGGCGGAACTGGGTGCGGGACTGGCCCAGGTTTTTCTTCAGAAGGGCGGCTTCGATGGCGTCGAACGCGCCCTGGAAATCCAGGCCGTCGAATTCGCCGGAATTGATCAGCACGCCATGCTCGCCGTAGGCTTCCTGCCATGGCGCCGGGGTTTCGTCGCCCGCGCTGGTACGCACAACGGCCTTGATCGGCAGGTTGTACTTGGTGGCGAACTCGTAATCGCGCTCGTCATGAGCCGGTACGGCCATTACCGCGCCATCGCCGTAGTGCATCAGCACGTAGTTGGCGACCCACACCGGCAGTTTTTCACCGGTCAGTGGATGCTCGACGAACAGCGAAGTCGGCAGGCCTTTCTTTTCCTGGGTGGCGACGTCGGCTTCGGCGACGCTGCCGCCCTTGCACTCATCGATGAACGCTTGCAGCTCGGGATTGCCTTGCGCTGCCTGGGTCGCCAGCGGGTGCTCGGCGGCCACGGCCACGTAGGTGGCGCCCATCAGGGTGTCGGGGCGTGTGGTGAAGACTTTCAGCGCGCCGGCTTCGCCAATGGAAGCTTCGTTGTAAGGGAACTGGACTTCCATGCCACGGGACTTGCCGATCCAGTTGCGCTGCATGGTCTTGACCTGTTCAGGCCAGCCCGGCAACTCGTCGAGGCTTTGCAGCAGCTCATCGGCGTAGGCAGTGATCTTGAAGTAGTACATCGGGATTTCGCGCTTCTCGATCAGCGCGCCCGAACGCCAGCCACGGCCGTCGATGACCTGCTCGTTGGCCAGTACGGTCTGGTCGATCGGGTCCCAGTTGACGGTGCCGTTCTTGCGGTAGATCACCCCTTTCTCGAACAGGCGAGTGAACAGCCATTGTTCCCAGCGGTAGTAGTCTGGCTTGCAGGTGGTCACTTCACGGGACCAGTCGATGGCCAGGCCCAGGCTCTTGAGCTGAGCCTTCATGTAAGCGATGTTTTCGTAAGTCCACTTGGCCGGCGCGACATTGTTGTCGATTGCGGCGTTTTCCGCAGGCATGCCGAAAGCATCCCAGCCCAGGGGCTGCAGGACGTTCTTGCCCTGCATGCGCTGGTAGCGAGAGATCACGTCGCCAATGGTGTAGTTGCGCACATGACCCATGTGCAGCTTGCCGCTCGGATAAGGGAACATCGACAGGCAGTAGAATGTTTCCTTGCCTGGCTGCTCACTGACTTCAAAAGACTTTTGCTCTTCCCAAAAGGCTTGGGCGGCGGCTTCGATTTCGCGGGGCTGATAGAGTTCGTGCATGGCTACTTTTTACTAAAGATTGGTGACCCTTGACCTCTTCATTGCTTCGCCGAGTCAGCTTGGCACCCTTTGCCGGACAATCGTGACTGTCTTTGCGGTGCGTACAGGCTCTTGGAGAGCGGAAGTGGAATTACAGGAAGCGCCGTAGCATACATGAGCGCTGTCTACCGAGGGAAACGCTGATTGTTGCACCGCCCCTCCAAAGACCGTTCAGACGGCTCTATCTGGCCGTTGGTCGCAGTATCTCGCCTGTTTTTACAGCAGCGCTAAGCTCAATGACGAGAGTATGTTTTTACTCTTCAAAGAGGTGAGCGGATGACAGAGTTGCAGCACACAGTAAGCACTCCTGAGCTGTATGAACGTTTGATCCATCGTCTGGGGCTTGCTCTGGAAACGGCAGATACCGCGGTTCGACTCCGTAACGAGTCGCCCGTCGAGCTTGAGCTTGCAGGTTTGAGCAGTGCCGAACTCGAATTTATCGAGGCTTATCTTGAGAAAGATACGGTGGGTGTGAGCGGGGCTGTTAAGGGTAAGTCTGAGGGCAGTTTCATTGTTTCGCCGGAGCAGACACATTCGATAATGCCGCCTAAAGAGTCCGCCAGAATCATCTGGCTCAAGGACAAGAGGCGGGCCAGGGCATCGGGTGGGTTGAGCCGTTACACGTCAAATACCACGTTCAAGCTCTAAACCGTAGCGGGCTGCGTGTCCGCCTTATAAGCATTGCTGCTTAGTTTCAAAAAACTTAGGCTTCGGGCATCTCTGGAGATGCTCGATGCCTATACGTTACCTGCTTAAAGCCCTTCTTCTGCCTCCGGGCATTTTCTTTGTATTGCTGATCAGCGCCTGGTGGCTGCGTCGCACCCGTCCGCGTATCGCGGCTGTGTGTTTCACGCTGGGCCTGGGCGGCTTCTGGCTGATGACCCTGCCTGTGGTGGTGGAGTGGGCTGCGCGGGGGCTTGAAAGCGAGCAGCCGCTGTCGCGCCAGCAGTGGTCGACGCTTGCACAGCAGGCCGATGCCATTGTGGTTCTTGGGGCAGGGCGCGAGCGTAATGACCCGGCCTGGGGCACGGATACCCCGACGGGGCCCGGACTTGAGCGGTTGCGCTTTGCTGCACAATTGTCGAAGGCTTCAGGGCTGCCGATCCTGACAACCGGTGGCCTGCATTTTGGTGAGCCGCCAAGCGAGGCAGCGATCATGGCTCAATCGCTGCAGGATGACTTCGGTGTCACGGTGCGCTGGCAGGAAGGGCTCAGCCGCACCACCTGGGAGAACGCGACCATGACAGCCGAGGTCTTGCAGCCCTTGGGAATCAAGCGCGTTGTAGTGGTCACTCAGGCCTGGCACATGCCTCGCTCACGCTGGAGCTTCGAGGAAGCAGGTTTCACCGTAGTCGCCGCCCCCGTCGGATTCCTGGGAGGCGCCAACGACCAGCCATTGGGTGGCTGGATGCCGGAAGCCAAGGCCTTCATGCAGAACATGTGGCTGATCAACGAGGCGTTGGGGCAGCTGTTTTATAGGGCAATGTATTGAGCGGGAAGCGGCAAGTTGCAAGCCGCAAGCCGCAAGCTTCAAGTCAAAAGCTTGCAGCTTGCAGCTTGCAGCTTGCAGCTTGCAGCTTGCAGCTTGTGCTCCTATACCGTCTTCGCAATCCGCGCCGCCAGCAACGCCCAGCCAAACAGCAGCCCGCAGAGTATGATCAGCGGCCATGAGCGCCAGTGCAGGTAGGGTGTCAGTTCCTGCATCGGGACCACTTCGCCATACAGTACGCCGCGTTCGAATTGCGGTATCTGCACGGTGATCTTGCCGAACGGGTCGATCAGGCCGGTGACGCCGTTGTTGGTGGCGCGGATCATCCAGCGACCGGCCTCCAGGGCACGCATCTGAGCCATTTGCAGGTGTTGCAGCGGGCCGATGGAGGTGCCGAACCAGGTGTCATTGCTGATGGTCAGCAGCACGTCGCTTTGTGCCGCAAGGCCGGCCGCGAATTCCGGGTAGACCACTTCATAGCAAATGAACGGCGCAACCTGATAACCCTTGGCCTGCAACATGCTCTGGTCGCTCGGGCCGCGGGCGAAGTCTGACATCGGCAGGTCGAAGAAGGCGATCAGCCCGCGCAGAATGTCCTGCAGCGGCACGTATTCGCCAAACGGAACGAGCTTCTGCTTCAGGTAGGTGCCATCACCTTCGCCAGTGACCGTGATGCCGTTGTAGTAGCGGGACTCGCCGCGCTCGGTCACTTCGCGCACCGGTACGCCGGTAATGAGCGCCGAGCCTCGTTGGGCGGCGAACTTGCCCATCATCGTCAGGTAACCTTCCGCCGACTCCTTGAGCACCGGCACAGCCGTTTCCGGCCAGACGATCAGGTCGGCCTGCTGCGAGTTGAAAGTCATGTCGCGATAAAGCGCCAGTTGCGCATTCAACTGCTTGGGGTCCCACTTCATGCTTTGTTCGATGTTGCCCTGTATCGCTGCGACTTTCAGCGGTGCGCCCGCCGGTGAAGTCCAGGCGTGGTTTTTGAGGGCGATACCGATAATCCAGGGGGCCAGCAACAGCGCGATGCCTGCCGCCAGGAAGGACTTGCGTGCCCGCAAGCGGTGCAGATTGCTCAGCAGTGCAACGGTCAGCGCCAGTACGAAGGAGATAAGCCAGATGCCACCGACCGGTGCCAGACCGGCCAGCGGACCATGGAGCTGGCTGTAACCCGAATACAGCCACGGGAAGCCGGTCAGGAACCAGCCGCGGAACGCTTCCTGGGCGGTCCATAAGGCTGCGAAGGCCAGGGCGTCGGCCAAAGGTGCTTCATTGCGGCGAATCCAGCGTGCCCAGACCCAGGCGGGCAGGGCAAAGAACAGGGCGATCAGGCTGATGAACAGCAGCATCAACAACCCGGCCAGCAGTGGCGATGCACCGCCGTAGGTGTTGATGCTGACGTAGATCCAGCTGGTGCCTGCGCCGAACAGGCCGAAGCCGTAGCACCAGCCTCGGACGAATGCCTGGCGCGGACTCGGTTCGCGCAGGCCCAGGTAGAAAATCGCCACCGCCACCAGGGCTAGAGGCCAGATGTCGAAGGGTGCCAGGGCCAGGGTCGTGAGTCCGCCAGCCGCCACGGCCAGCAGATTACCGGGCCAGCCGGGACGGGTTATCCAGCGCATGTCTATTCCTTGAAGCGTTACGGGCGAGAGATAGGGCTCAGGCGTAGTAAGTGAATGCGACGGCTGTCAGCGCTCAGGACGCGGAAACGATAGGCACCGATTTCGGTGATTTCGTTGCGCTTGGGCAAATGACCGAAGGCATTCATGACCAGCCCGCCGACCGTATCGAATTCATCATCGGAGAATTCGCTGTCGAAGAACTCGTTGAAGCTCTCGATGGGAGTCAGGGCCTTGACCAGGAAGTCGCCGCTGGGCAGCGGTTTGATATAGCTGTCCTCTTCGACGTCATGCTCGTCCTCGATGTCGCCGACGATCTGTTCCAGTACGTCTTCGATGGTCACCAGACCCGCCACACCGCCGTATTCGTCGATGACGATGGCCATGTGGTTGTGGTTGGCGCGGAACTCGCGCAGCAGCACGTTGAGGCGCTTGGACTCGGGGACGAATGTCGCCGGGCGCAGCAGGCTCTTGATGTCGTCGCTGTCGCCGTCGGCCTTGAGGATCAGCGGCAGCAGATCCTTGGCCAGCAGCACGCCGAGCACGTCGTCGTGGCTTTCGCCGATCACCGGATAGCGCGAATGCGCGGCATCGATGACAGCTGGCAGGAATTCGCGGGGTGTCTGGGTCGCCTTGATGCTGATCATCTGCGAGCGCGGCACCATGATGTCGCGTACTTGCAGGTCAGCCACCTGAATGGCGCCTTCGACAATGGCCAGCGCTTCGCTGTCCAGCAGTTTGTTCTGTTGGGCTTCGCGCAGCAGCTCAAGCAGCTCCTGGCGGTTTTTCGGCTCGTGGACAAAAGCCTGGGTCAGTTTACCCAGCCATGACTTTTGTCCGTTGCTCGATCGGTCTTCGCTCATAGCCCTTACTCGTGATCCTTGCTTGTCGTTTCTGAAGGTTGATGTTCGGCGCTTTCGTCGTCTGCATAAGGATCCGGATAGCCCAGTTCCTCAAGCAACGTTCGTTCCAGTGCTTCCATTTCTTCGGCCTCTTCATCGTCGATATGGTCGTAACCAAGCAGATGAAGGCAGCCGTGAATGACCATGTGCGCCCAGTGCGCATCAACGGCCTTGCCTTGTTCCTGTGCTTCGCGATTGACCACCGGCACGCAGATGACCAGATCACCCAGCAACGGGATGTCCAGCATGTCGTCGGGCACGTCCGCAGGAAAGGAAAGCACGTTGGTGGCGTAATCTTTGTGCCGCCATGTGTGATTAAGTTCGCGCCCTTCGGGTTCGTCGACCAGACGGATGGTCAGCTCCGAATCGGCGCTGCGCTGGCGCAGGCCCATTTCGCACCAGAGGCGGAACTGGGCTTCGCTGGGGGCTTTTGTTTCGCTTGCCAGTTGCAGATCCAGCTCAAGCATCGCGGCGGCTGTCCCGTGAGGAATTGACGCTGCTGCTCTGCGTGTCGCTGAAACGGTCATCGAAGCGCTCATAGGCTTCGACGATGCGTTGCACCAGCGGATGGCGAACCACGTCCTTGGGTTTGAAATGGGTAAAGCTGATGCCCGGTACGTCCTTGAGGACATCGATGACATGAGTCAGGCCCGACTTCGTGCCCTTGGGCAGGTCGACCTGGGTAATGTCACCCGTGATGACGGCGGTAGAGCCGAAGCCAATACGTGTCAGGAACATTTTCATCTGCTCGACGGTGGTGTTCTGACTCTCGTCGAGAATGATGAAGCTGTTATTAAGGGTGCGTCCGCGCATGTAGGCCAGCGGTGCAACTTCAATGACCTGCTTCTCGATCAGCTTGGCGACGTACTCGAAGCCCAGCATTTCGTAGAGGGCGTCGTAGAGCGGGCGCAGATAGGGGTCGATCTTCTGGGCCAGGTCGCCGGGCAGGAAGCCGAGCTTTTCGCCCGCTTCCACGGCCGGACGCACCAGCAGGATACGGCGGATCTGTTCGCGCTCCAGGGCATCCACCGCACAGGCGACAGCCAGATAGGTCTTGCCGGTACCCGCAGGGCCGATGCCGAAGTTGATGTCGTTACCGAGGATTTCCTTGACGTAACGCTGCTGATTCAAGCCGCGTGGGCGAATCATGCCTTTCTTGGTGCGCAGGGCCACGCCCACTTCGGCGGCCGGATGGTTGTCCAGCCCGTCGACACCGGATTCCTGCAGGAACAGGTGAACCATGTCTGGCGTCAGGTCCGTACCTTTGGTTTCACGGTACAGGCGGCGCAGAAGGTTTTCAGCCGAGGTGGTTTGCCGGGACTCGCCAATGAGCTCGAATTGATTGCCGCGATTGCGGATCTCGATGTCCAGGCGTTGTTCGATCAAGCGCAGATGCTCGTCGAGTTGCCCGCACAAGTTGGCGAAACGATGGGCCTCGAAAGGTTCGAGGATGAAGCGATGAGGTTCTGTGGGAGCGTTCAAGGTCGTTTTTAGCCGCCCGACGGCAGTTGAGTTGAATTGAAGAATACCCCTAGAGAACCTTGGGCGAAAGGTCTGACTTGCCATGCAGGAGTTGTTCGCGAATGAATTCGCGCCCACACGGCCATTTGTGGGCGCGAATTCATTTGCGAAAAAACGTTACTGCAACAGCGAACCCCGCAAGGAATGCGGCTGTGCATCGTCAATGTGTACATCGGCGAATTGCCCGATCAGCTTGGGGTTGTCGCAGCGAAAGTTGACGATCCGGTTGTTTTCGGTGCGCCCTTGCAGCTCTCCGGGGTCTTTTTTCGAGTAATCGGTCACCAGAATGCGCTGGGTGCTGCCGACCATTTGTCGGCTGATCTCGAAACCCTGCTGGTTGAGACGATGTTGCAGGGCCGCCAGGCGTTCCTTTTTGAGGGCTTCCGGGGTGTCGTCTTTCAGATCGGCGGCTGGTGTGCCAGGGCGCGGGCTGTAGATGAACGAGAACGAGAAGTCGAAACCCACGTCCTGGATCAGCTTCATGGTGTTCTCGAAGTCTTTCTCGGTTTCCCCCGGAAAGCCGACGATGAAGTCCGAACTGATGCTGATACCCGGCACGGCAGCCTTGAGCTTGCGCAGCTTGGACTTGTATTCCAGCGTGGTGTGGTTGCGCTTCATGGCTGCCAGAACGCGGTCGGAGCCCGATTGCACAGGCAAATGCAGGTGTTTGACCAGCTCCGGCACTTCGGCGTGAGCCTGGATCAGGCTGTCGGAAAACTCCAGAGGGTGCGAAGTGGTGTAGCGGATGCGGTCGATACCGTCGACTGCCGCAACCACGCGGATCAGGTCGGCCAGATCGGCCACGCGGCCGTCATGGGTCGTGCCGCGATAGCCGTTGACGTTCTGGCCCAGCAGCGTGATTTCACGCACGCCGTTTTCGGCCAGGTGAATGACTTCCGCCAGGACGTCATCGAACGGACGGCTGACTTCTTCGCCACGGGTATAAGGCACGACGCAGAACGTGCAGTACTTGCTGCAGCCTTCCATCACCGACACGTACGCGCTCGGGCCATCGATGCACGGCTCGGGCAGGTGGTCGAATTTCTCGATTTCCGGGAACGACACGTCCACCTGGGGCAGGCGGGTAATACGGGCGGTGTCGATCATTTCCGGCAGACGGTGCAGGGTCTGCGGGCCGAAGACCACGTCCACGTAAGGGGCGCGATCACGAATCGCAGCGCCTTCCTGACTGGCGACGCAGCCGCCGACAGCGATGACCATCTCGGGGTTGGCCAGTTTCAGTTCACGCCAGCGACCCAGTTGGGAATAGACCCGATCCTGGGCGCGCTCGCGAATCGAGCAGGTATTGAGCAGGATCACGTCGGCGTCTTCCGCACGAGCGGTGACTTCCAGGGCCTGATGTTCGCCCAGCAGATCGACCATGCGCGAGCTGTCGTACTCGTTCATCTGGCAACCGTGGGTTTCGATATAAAGCTTCTTGGCCATGCGTGATCATCAGCAGATTCAAAGAACCGCGCATTATAGGGACGATGCTCACGGGTTCCTAGCGTTGCCTGTCTGGAGGACATGCTATAGTTCGTGCCCTTTTTTTATCTCCCATCGTTATCCGGCTTTTATGACCAAACGCGAAGCTCCAATCTACAAGGTTATTTTCCTCAACCAGGGCCAGGTGTTCGAGATGTACGCCAAGCAGATCTATCAGAGCGATCTGTGGGGTTTTCTGGAAGTGGAAGAGTTCGTCTTCGGCGAGCGTACGACTGTCGTGGTTGATCCCAGCGAAGAAAAGCTCAAGGCACAGTTCGAGGGCGTGGTGCGCAGTTTCGTGCCGATGCATTCGATTGTGCGCATCGACGAGGTCGAGCGCATGGGCACGCCAAAGATCAGCGAGGCGCGTGGAGGTGGCAATGTGATGCCGTTTCCTATGCCGATGCCCGAGAAGTAGAAAACAAGGAAAGCCTGCCCTGACGCGATTCGATCAGGGCAGTGGCGAGAACGGGCTGCGCCCTTCGGCGGTTTGCAGTTCCATCAGGTATTTGCGGAAGATCTGGCCCAGCACCTGGGTCGCGACTTCCAGCTCGTCGCGTTTCATCTTGGCCGACACTTCGTCCGCCGCATCCAGCGCTTCTTCCGAGCCATTGACCGCCGCCATCTTCAGCACGATATACGCCTGAATGTTATTGGCCTGCACGCCTTCGCCGCGGGCGAACATCAAGCCCAGCTGATACTGCGCCTGCGCATGGCCCAGCAATGACGCTTGCTCGAAATAATTCAGCGCCTGTGGCAGGTCGCGAGGGGTGTTCTGGCCTTCGTAATAGAACTCGCCCAGCTCGTATTGCGCTTGTGCATCCCCCGATTGTGCAGCTTGCTGGCATGCCGAAAGCGCAGCCGGAAGATTCTCGGGCTGAGTATTGAGGGTGCAACGACCCACCGCTGGGATTAACAACGAGTTGCTCCCTGCATTGGTCAGCAGGGGATAGACAAGCAACAGGCAGCCCAATGCAAGGGTGCGGCCGGTGCGGTTCATGGGAGTCGACTTACCTCTGAAAAAGGTGCGGGCTTGCCCGTCCAGCGAAACGTGCTGGCTGGCCATTATGAAATAAGCAGGGCCAACCTTACAAAGTCTTTACGGTTTTTCTGCTGCACGGGCCCCGTTTTTATGGTTCAAACCCGTGGAAGCGAATTCATTAACGAATGAATTCGCTCCTACATTAGCTTATTTCAGCGCAGCGAACGCTTTTTCGGCAGCATCGAGAGTCAGTTTCAACTCGGTTTCGCCATGGGCGATGGAGGTGAAGCCAGCCTCGAATGCGCTTGGCGCCAGGTACACGCCGCCTTCGAGCATCAGGTGGAAGAAACGTTTGAAGCGGTCTGCATCGCTGGTCATGACGTCCTGGAAGGTCACGATTTCCTTGGCATCACTGAAATACAGGCCAAACATGCCACCCGCCTGAGTGGTCACGAACGGGATACCCGCAGCGTCAGCACGCTGTTGCAGGCCTTCGAGCAGGCGGCGAGTGTAGTCGCTCAGCTCATCGTGGAAGCCTTCGCGGCTGATCAGGCGCAGGGTGGTGAGGCCGGCGGCCATGGCCAGCGGGTTGCCCGACAGCGTACCGGCCTGATAGACCGGCCCCAGCGGTGCGATATGCGACATGATTTCGCGTTTGCCGCCAAAGCAGCCCACCGGCATGCCGCCGCCAATGATCTTGCCGAAGGTGCTCAGGTCCGGTGTCACGCCGTAGTAAGCCTGGGCGCCGCCGAGTGCCACGCGAAAACCGGTCATCACTTCGTCGAAGATCAGCACCACGCCATGTTCGTCGCACAGGGCGCGCAGGCCTTGCAGGTAGCCCGGTGCAGGCGGAACGCAGTTCATGTTGCCCGCGACCGGCTCGACGATGATGCACGCCACTTCCTGACCGACATCGGCCAGCAACTGGCGCACGGCCTCCAGGTCGTTGAACGGTACGGTCAGGGTGTGTTTGGCGAACGCTGCCGGAACGCCGGGCGAGCTGGGCACGCCCAGGGTCAGTGCGCCGGAACCGGCCTTGACCAGCAGGCTGTCGGAGTGACCGTGGTAGCAGCCTTCGAACTTGATGATGCTGTCGCGGCCGGTGTAGCCACGAGCCAGGCGAATCGCGCTCATGGTCGCTTCGGTGCCGGAGCTGACCATGCGCACCATTTCCATGGAGGGCACCAGCGAGCAGACCAGATCGGCCATCTCGGTTTCCATGGCGGTCGGTGCGCCATAGGACAGACCGTGCTCCAGCTGGCTGCGCACGGCGTCGAGTACTTGCGGGTGGCTGTGGCCCAGAATCATCGGGCCCCAGGAGCCGACGTAATCGACATAACGCTTGTCGTCTTCGTCAGTCACGTAGGCGCCGGCAGCATGTTTGAAGAACAGGGGCGTGCCGCCAACGCTCTTGAATGCGCGGACCGGCGAGTTGACACCGCCTGGGATGTGTTTCTGGGCGTTGGCGAAGAGTGTTTCGGAACGGGACATGATCGGGTCTCTGCTTTTGAACCGGGAAGTCGTTTCTACGCTGAGTGCGCAGCTCTGTGCATGGCTGCTTCGGTGACGTCACGAGGCCAGAAGGCGTAGGGAGCCGCACTATAGCAAATGCCACATGGCTGCCGGATGCACATGTCCGAATTCAGCCAGACTTTTTCCCGGCGCAGGAGTAGGGTCAGCCTCATGAAAACTCTTGATCCAGATGTGTGCTATGCGGCCTTTATCGCCCGGGACCGCCGTTTTGACGGCTGGTTTTTCATGGGCGTATCGACGACCGGAATTTACTGTCGGCCCATGTGTCCGGTGCGTAAGCCACTGCCCCGCAATTGCAGTTTCTATGCAACGGCAGCGGCTGCCGAGCAGGCGGGCTTTCGTCCGTGCCTGCGCTGCCGCCCGGAACTGGCACCCGGCCATGGCTTGCTGGATGTCTCCAGCCGTTTGGCCCAGGCTGCCGCCCGCTTGATAGATGAAGGCTTTTTAAGCGGCAGAAGCCTCGATGCCCTGGCTGATCGGGTTGGCGTGACCTCGCGGCATCTGCGGCGGATCTTCGAGGCCGAGTTTGGTGTGTCGATGATCGATTATTCCCAGACCCAGCGGCTGCTGATCGCCAAGCGTCTGCTGACCGATACAGGCATGTCCATGGCTGAAGTGGCGCTGGCTTCCGGGTTTGGCAGCGTCAGACGCTTCAATGATGTGTTTCAGGCGCGTTATGGCCTCAACCCGTTGCGCTTGAGGAAGACGACGAATCGCAGCGGTGAGGCCAGCATGCGTTTCGAGTTGTCGTACCGGCCGCCTTTTTCATGGGGCGGCGTACTGGAGTTTCTGGCGCATCGTTGTATTGCCGGGGTCGAGCATGTGGATGACGAGTCCTATACCCGGGTGCTCACGGTCGAACAGGCGGGTCGCCGTCTGGCCGGCTGGCTGACAGTGAGCCATGCGCCGTTGCGCCATGCTCTGGTGGTGACGGTGTCGGCCTCTCTTCAGTCGGGGATCGCTCAGGTATTGGGGCGCGTGCGGCGGGTGTTCGATACGGGCTGTCGGCCTGATCTGGTGGATGCCCATCTAGGCCCGCTGGTTGCCGGATTACCGGGCATGCGTGTCCCGGGAGCGTTCGAGGGCTTCGAGATCGCGGTTCGGGCGGTGGTTGGCCAGCAGATATCGGTGACACAGGCCCGGTTGATTCTGGGGCGTATCGCCGAGCGTTTCGGTACGGCGGTGGATGAGGCACCTTTCGGGTTGCAGCATGCGTTCCCGACGGCCGAAGCGATTGCCTGCCTGGCTCCGGAAGACCTGATTGCCACGGGTATCATCCGGATTCGTGCCGAGGCGATTATTGCCGTGGCGCAGGAAGTGGCGGCAGGGCGCATCATTCTCGAACCGCTGGTGCCTCTGGATGAAACCCTGTCGGCCTTGCGGCATATTCGCGGCATCGGTGAGTGGACCGTGCAATATATCGCCATGCGTGCCCTGGGCTGGCCCAACGCCTTTCCCGAAGGCGATGCGGTACTCAAGAAACATCTAGGCTGTGCAACGGTCGCCCAGCTCAATGAATACGCCAGCCAGTGGGCACCCTGGCGTGCTTACGCTACGGTGCATGTCTGGCGTCAACGTGAGGAGGCCAAAAAATGATTCATGGCTATCTGCTTTCTAGCCCGCTGGGCGATGTTGCCTTGCGAGCCGAGGATGATGCGCTGACCGGCGTGTACTTCGTCGGTCAGAAATACTTTCCGCAATTGGTCATGCTGCCCAACGATCATGCCGTCCCAAGAGTGATTCGCCAGGCCCAGGAGCAACTGACCGAGTTCTTCAGTGGTCAGCGACGAGTTTTCGAAGTGCCGCTGCGTTTTCGCGGGACTTCCTTTCAGGAGCAGGTCTGGCGCGAACTGGCGCGGATTCCCTATGGCGAAGTGCTGTCCTACGGCGCCATGGCCCGAAAAATGGGCCTGAGCCCCGGGCATTCCCGTGCGGTGGGTACAGCCAATGGCAAGAACCCGATTTCGATCATTGTGCCTTGCCATCGGGTCATTGGTGCGGGCGGGGATCTGACGGGTTACGCCGGTGGCGTTGATCGCAAACGGGCGTTACTGGCGCTGGAGAACGCCAATGGCATGCCTGATTTTGAACTCAAGGTTATCGGAGTCGTGTAGAAAACGGATCTGAAGTGGATGTGCTCTTTGTGGGAGGGAGCTTGCTCGCGACAGGGCAAGCAAGTTGCCTCCCACTTCAGAGCCACTTCATTCGCGAAAAAGACTATTGAACGCCTTCGCCCGCCGCGTCACTTCCTGCGGATTCTCTGCACCGAACAGCCCGTTCACCACTGCCAGCAGATCAGCCCCGTGGGCCACCAGTTGCGGTGCGTTTTCCTGGGTAATGCCGCCAATCACGGCAATCGGCAGATGCACTTTGGCGCGTACCTGATCCAGCAGATCAAACGGCACGGCAGGCGCATCGGGTTTGGTCTGTGAGTTGAAGAACCGCCCGAATGCCACATAAGTAGCACCGTCTGCCTTGGCCTTTTCAGCCAGTTCAAGTTTGCCGTGGCAAGTGGCCCCGACAATCGCTTTATGGCCCAGCAGTGCCCTGGCATCCGGGAGCGAGCCATCGGTTTGCCCCAGGTGAACACCCACGCCCAGACGGGCTGCCAGTTCGGCGTCGTCGTTGATGATCAATCGGGTCTTGTACTGCTCGCACAGCTTGAGCAGTTCGCTGGCTTCGCGCAGGCGACGGGATTCGTCGCTGGTCTTGTCCCGGTATTGCAGCAGGGTCACGCCGCCGTCGAGGGCAGCCTGGACGTAGGTCAGGAATTTACCGGCCAGCAATGTGCTGTCGGTAATGGCATACAAGCCACGTAGTTTCATCGAATGAGCCTCATGGCAGGGCGTTACGAACCAAAATCCAGCGGCAGGCGGCGAGGCACGAATTGCCCTTTGCCCAACTGCTCAGCATCGCGCAACGTTCGCCAGGTGTAATCCAGTGCTGTTTGCACCGCGCTGATCAGGCCTTCTCCCTGAGCCAGTCGTCCAGCCAGGGCGCTGGCCAGTGTGCAGCCCGAACCGTGATAGCTGCCGGGCAGGCGCTGGCAGATAAAGGTGTGGGTCTGACCATCGCGGGTGTACAGTCGATTGTGTACTTCCTGCTCATCGCCATGCCCGCCGGTGATCAGCAGGTTCTCACAGAATGGCAGCAGTTTTTGTGCGCATTCGTCGGCTGTGCCGTCAGGCAGTTCGGCCAGAATGCGGGCTTCAGGCAGGTTGGGAGTGGCAATCGTCGACAGTGGAAGCAGGCGCTCACGCATTGCGTAGCCGACCTCATCCTTGCCCAGCTGGCCACCGCCACCCGCGCGCAGAACCGGGTCACAGACCACCGGCAAGTCGGGATGCTCGATCAGCAATTGAGCAACGGTGTCGACCATTTCCAGTGAACCCAGCATACCCAGCTTGACTGCTGCTACGCTCGAATCATTGAAGACTGCATTGGCCTGGGCCAGGACCCATTCGCGGTCGAGAACGCGAAAGTCGCTGACATTGACGGTGTCCTGAACAGTCAGGGCAGTCACGGCCGCAGCAGCATGGCAGCCTTGGGCGAGCAGGGCTTCGATATCGGCCTGCAAGCCAGCACCACCGCTGGGATCGTGGCCGCTGAGGCAGAGGACTACGGGACGGGAGCTATAGATATTCATGGTGCGCGAGCTTATCACTAAACCTTTCCCGGGCTGTCGGTCGTTCCGGTTTTTTCTGGGCAAAGGTGAAAACCCGAGGACGTCTTCAAGGCAGAAATATTTGAGTTTGCTCTGCAAGTGCCGAGATAGAGCCGTTGCTTTTATTTTAAAGCGATAGTGACTATAGGCCATTAACCGCTATGCTTGGTTATTCCTGAAACCTTTTTGTCTCTGGTGATTTCTATCGCCAGAGTCGGGTGATCAGCGTAAGCAAGGTCCACACACTGACGTGTCTGTTTTGAACTATTGCCTGTTTCAAGGAAAGAAATTTGCGGGGCGTCGTCATCAACGGATGAAATGACAGCGACGTTCTACCTTGGGGCTTTATGCGCTATTTGCTGATCATGCTGGTTGCCTGGTTTCCCTTGCTGGCTCATGCCGTCGAGTTTGATGAAAACATTCGCAGCTTGCCGTTGGGGCGCGAGATTCAGGTTTTTGAAGACGTGGGTGGCAAGGCGAGTATCGACAGGGTCGTCTCTGAAACGGCAGCCTTTCGTGCGCTCGACAGTGAAACACTCAACGCGGGTTATTCGCGCTCTGCGTTCTGGCTGAAAGTCGATCTGTTCTACAAGCCCAATCCCCGAGCACCGCATTCCGACTGGCTACTGGAGCTGGCCTATCCACCGATGGACCATGTGGATGTCTATCTGCCGGACGGCAACGGGCGCTATCAACTGGCCTGGAAAACCGGCGACATGCTGCCGTTTTCAAGCCGTGACGTGAAGCAGGGCAATTTCGTGTTCGGGGTGGACCTGCAGCCGGGCAAGCAGACTACGGTTTATATGCGCATCGCCAGCAAGGGGCCGATCCAGGCACCGCTCAATCTGTGGGCCAGCCACGCCTACATGGAAGAGCAGCCCGCCAAGGTCTATATCCTGGGGCTGATCTATGGTGTGTTGACGGGCATGCTGGTCTACAACCTGTTCATCTATATCAGCGTGCGCGACCCGAGTTATCTGTATTACATCCTCTATATCGCCTCGTTCGGCCTTTATCAGCTCTCGATCAATGGCGTCGCCATCGAATACCTCTGGCCGGACAGCCCGGTGTGGGCCAACACCGCTACGCCCTTGCTGATGGCAATCTCGGTGTTTTTCGTCAGCCAGTTTTCACGCAGCTTTCTGCAGACCAGAGCCATTGCGCGCTGGCTGGATTTTCTGTTGATCGCAGTGATGGGCGGTGCCGTGGTGGCAGCTCTGCTGGCCCTGTTTGCCGATTACGGCCTGGCATTGCGCAGCGTGACGATGCTGGTGCTGGCGTGTTTCCTGGCAATGCTGACAACCGGGATCACGGCGGTGCTCAAGGGCGTCCGAATCGCTCGCTACTTCCTGGTTGCCTGGCTTGTGTTCCTGATGGGCGGTCTGGTCAACGCCGTGATGCTGTTCGGTTATATCCCCAATACCTTTCTTAGCCTGTACGCCAGCCAGATCAGTTCAGTGCTTGAAATGGCGCTGCTGTCTCTGGCGCTGGCTGATCGGGTCAACCACATACGCGAGCAACAGGCCCAGACCCTGGTGGAAGCCGGCAAGGACATGGAGCGCCTGAACCGCCAACTGGCTACCAGTAACCGGCTCAAGGACGAGTTTCTGGCCACGTTGACCCACGAATTGCGAACCCCGATGAATGGGGTTATCGGCTCACTGGAACTGATGCAGACCGTGCCGATGGACGGCGAGCTGGAGATGTATCAGCAAACGGCCGCTGCCTCCGCTCAGGACATGATGAGCATGATCAATGGCATCCTGACCCTGACCGAGCTTCAGGCCGGTGTGCTGTATGCCGAAAGCGATGCCTTCGATACGTGCAGCCTGTTCGAACAGTTGCGCGACCGTTTCCGCGGTGCCGCCCAGGCCAAGGGGCTGGAGTTGAGGTTCGAGCTGGACGAGCAGATGCCGGAAAGCGTGCGCGGCGATGTTCACAAGCTTTACCAGTGCCTTGAATGCCTGCTGGACAATGCGATCAAGTTCACCAAGCAAGGCGCGGTCAAGGTACGAGCCATGTCTCAGCAGCATGACAACGATGTCCTGCTGCTGCGGGTCGAGGTGATGGACACCGGTATAGGTTTCAGCCAACTGGATGAAGCGACGTTGTATCAGCGCTTCTTCCAGGTCGATGGCTCCATGACCCGCGAGTATGGCGGGTTGGGAATCGGCCTGGCGATCTGTCGGCAACTGGTCGAATTGCAGGGCGGAAGCCTCAGCCATCGCTCCGAGCCGGGCAAGGGCAGTTGCTTCACCCTGAGCCTGCCTTTGCTGATGGCCATACCGGGCGCCGTGCGCCGGGCTCCGGCTGCCAAGGCTCAGTGGGGCATCTGAGGGGTGGAAAAAAGCCCCGATCATTGGTCATGAATGGCACTGTTTAAAGCTCTTGTTGCGTGGTTCACTGCTGCAAGCGCAGACAGGAGGCCACTCATGAACCTGCATCAGTTCGCCGAAACCCATCAGGTGACCAACCAGCCGCCGTCACTGGATGGCGTCAACCTCTACCGCATCGACCTGCCACTGCAAACCTGGGTAAAACGTTTTGGCGCGGCTTGGGCCGAGCCCCGCATCGATGCTTATGGTGCCCTGGCAGGCGGACCTCTCATGGAGGCCGGTTTCCTCGCCAATCAGAACAAACCGACCTTTGCCAGTCATGACCGATATGGCCATCGCATCGATCTGGTCGAGTTTCACCCGGCTTATCACCAGTTGATGAGCACCGCCATCGAGCATGGAATTCCTTCCTTGCCATGGACCGATCCGCAACCCGGTGCCCATGTAGCGCGTGCTGCGATGAGTTATCTGCACACCCAGGCCGACCCCGGCAGCGGTTGCCCGTTGACCATGACCTTTGCCAGCGTTCCGGCCCTCAGGCTGCAGCCCGAGCTGGCGCAGATATGGTTGCCGAAAATCCTGTCCACCCGATACGACCCGCGCAATGTCGGCATCGCCCATAAAACCGGTGCAACCATCGGCATGGCCATGACCGAGAAACAGGGCGGCACCGATGTGCGCGCCAACACCACGCGGGCTTATCCGGTCGGGGCAGGCGGGCCGGGACAGGCGTATGAACTGGTGGGCCACAAATGGTTCTGCTCCGCACCCATGTGCGATGCGTTCCTGACCCTGGCGCAGACCGACAAGGGCCTGAGCTGTTTCCTGCTGCCGCGCCATCGACCGGATGACACCCGCAACGAGTTCTATATCCAGCGTCTGAAAGACAAACTGGGCAACTGGTCCAACGCCTCCAGCGAGATCGAGCTGCGCGGCGCACTGGCCTGGATGGTTGGTGAAGAGGGCCGGGGTGTTCCGACCATCATTGAAATGGTCGCCATGACCCGTTTCGACTGCATGATCGGTTCCAGCGCCCTGATGCGTCAGGCCCTGACCCAGGCCACTCATCACTGTGCCCATCGTAAAGTCAGCGGGCGCCTGCTCAGCGAACAGCCCTTGATGCAGAACGTGCTGGCCGACCTCTCACTGGAAAGCGAGGCCGCGCTGGCCCTGACCCTGCGCATGGGGCGTGCGCTGGACCATCTGGATGACGATCATGAGGCGCGCTTTGTGCGGCTGGTCACGGCGGTGGGCAAGTACTGGATCTGCAAGCGTGCGCCGGCCATGATCAACGAGGCCGCCGAATGCATGGGCGGTGCCGGTTATGTGGAAGACAGTATTCTGCCGCGCCTGTATCGCGAAGCGCCGGTCAACTCGACCTGGGAAGGCTCCGGCAATGTGCAGTGCCTGGACGTGTTGCGGGCGCTGTCCAAGGAACCAGGCGTGCTGGATGCGCTGTTCGCTGAGTTGGGCGACGGGCATGGCGACCGGCATCTGAAGGCGCATATCGACAAACTGAAAGCCGCATTCACGGACACCCGCGATATCCAGTACCGCGCCCGGCAACTGACCGAAGATATTGCCGTGGGCTTGCAGGCCAGACTGCTGCTCGAAGCGGGCAACGCTGCCGTCAGCGATGCGTTCATTGCCGGTCGATTGCTGTCGTCCGGGCGGGTTTATGGCGCTTTGCCGACAGGTGTCGATGCAGAAACTTTACTGGCCCGTGCTTCGCCGCAGGTGGCATAAGCACGCGAACCCGTTAGGATGAGGGCCTGCAAGATCAGACAGGACCTAAACCGTGACGCAAGCCTTTGTTGTTGTAGACACCGCCGAGCAAGCTGTGGAGCGGCTCGCAGAACTGCATGAACGTGCAACCAGCGCCTTGAGTCAGGCGCTCAAGCGCTACCTGAAAGACCGCGTCGAACCCGACGCCGAACAGCGAGCGCTGTTCCGCTACCCGGAATTGCGCCTGACTTACGCCTATCAGGGCGATGTGCCGCTGACGACTCGCGCCTACGCCAAGGTGCAGTTGCCCGGCACCTACAGTGTCACCGTGACTCACCCCAAGGCATTCCGTAAATACCTGCTTGAGCAACTGCGGCCGCTGATGAGCGATTTCACGGTCACCATCGAAGTGGGCGTGAGCGAGCAGAACATTCCTTATCCGTACGTGGTCGAGCAGGGCGATGAGCTGGCAGGCTCCGGCGTGACCGCCGCTGCGCTGGCCCGTGTTTTCCCCAGCACCGACCTGTCCGCCGCCACCGACGGCATCGCTGATGGTCTGTACGACTGGGCCAATACCGACCCGCTGCCGCTGGCACTGTTCGACGCGGCACGTGTGGACTTCTCGCTGCGCCGTCTGGTGCATTACACCGGCAGTGACTGGCGTCATGTGCAGCCCTGGATTCTGCTGACCAACTACCACCGCTACGTTGACCAGTTCATCCTGCATGGCCTGGAAAAACTGCGCGAAGACCCGCGTTTCGTGCGTATGGTGTTGCCCGGCAATGTGGTGGTCGACAAGAGCATGGGTGTCGAAGAGGCTCAGGCCATTGTTGCCAGTGTGGTCTGGCACCGTTACCAGATGCCGGCCTATCACCTGATCGCGGAAGATGGTCATGGCGTCACGCTGGTCAATATCGGCGTCGGCCCGTCCAATGCCAAGAACATCACCGATCACCTGGCGGTGCTGCGTCCGCATTGCTGGCTGATGATCGGCCACTGCGGCGGCCTGCGTCAGTCCCAGACCATCGGTGACTATGTGCTGGCCCACGCCTACATGCGCCGCGATGGCATTCTGGATCGCGTACTGCCGCCGCACATTCCGATCCCGGCCCTGGCCGAAGTGCAACTGGCGTTGCAGGAATCGGCGGCGCAGATCACCGGCGAACGTGGCGATGATCTCAAGAAGCGTCTGCGCACAGGCACCGTGCTGACCTATGACGACCGTAACTGGGAACTGCGCTGGGCCCAGGAGCGTCCGCTCATCAACCTGTCCCGTGCTGTGGCCGTTGATATGGAAAGCGGCACCATTGCAGCTCAAGGCTATCGTTTGCGTGTGCCTTACGGCACATTGCTCTGCGTGTCGGACAAGCCTTTGCACAGTGAAATCAAATTGCCGGGTTCGGCCAACGCTTTCTACGAGCGTGCTGTCAGCCAGCACTTGAAGATCGGCATCGCGGCTCTGGATCTGCTGCGCACCGAACTGCACTCGTTGCACTCACGCAAACTGCGCAGCTTCGACGAGCCACCGTTCCGTTAAGTGTTGGTATTTATGCAAAGGGCCACTTAAAGTGGCCCTTTGTGTTTTCCAGCCACTGAAGCTCCCATGTCCCGCACCCAACGTCCCGTTTCTCGTCGTCCAGATTCCAAGAGTCCGGGCGCTGCCCGTCGTGTCGCCAAGGCGCCGCCAGCCGAACCCAAGCTCATCCTGTTCAACAAGCCTTTCGATGTGCTGACGCAATTCAGCGATGGCGAGGGCCGCGCCACGCTCAAGGACTTTATCGACATCCCCGGCGTTTACCCGGCCGGGCGTCTGGACCGCGACAGTGAAGGGTTATTGCTGCTGACCAACGACGGCCAGCTACAGGCGCGGATTGCCGACCCCAAACACAAACTGCCCAAGACGTATTGGGTGCAGGTTGAAGGCGAGCCGACCGAGGAACAACTGCAACAACTGCGCAATGGCGTCGAACTCAACGATGGCCCGACCTTACCCGCCGAGGCGCGTCAACTGGACGAACCGCAACTCTGGCCACGCAACCCGCCGGTGCGCTTTCGCAAGAGCGTGCCGACCAGTTGGCTGGAGCTGATCATCAAGGAAGGTCGTAACCGTCAGGTACGCCGCATGACTGCTGCGGTGGGTTTACCAACCCTGCGGCTGGTGCGCGTCAGGATTGGCGACTGGACCCTGGAGGGGCTGGATCAGGGGCAGTATCGGGAAATAAAGCCCTGACGGAGAAGGTCATAGATCACTTTGTGGGAGATCACCCGCCGCCTTGGCGCCGCGCTGTCGCGCAGCAAACAGGTGTAGATACCGTCTTGATCAGCCCCTTGCAATACCGGATGTAAGGGGCGTCTTTTACACAGCCATCGCATATTTAGGATCGTATGGCTTGCCTGACTTGATCACGCCATACACCAGGTGCAAGAGCTTACGCATGGCTGCGCAGATGATCTGTTGGGGCGCTTTGCCTCGCGCCTTGAGCCTATCGCTTTGAGCCTTAATCACGGCGTTATGGCGGGAGGCCACAATGCCGGGCATATACAGGCTTTTACGCAGTCTGGCGGACCCGGTTTTGGAGATGGGCGTCGGCCCTGTGTATTCACCTGATTGGTCAGGTACCGGGTTAAGGCCGGCAAATGCCACAATGGCACGAGCCCCTTTGTACTTAAGTGGATCCCCAAGCTCTGCCAGCAGAGAGGCCGCACTTGTGTCACCCAGACCGTCGATTGATACGATCAAATCACGCTTGCCGCGCAGATCGGGATCGTCATCAATGTGCTGACGAATCTTTTTTCTGGTGTGTTCGATCTGCTCGTCAAGGGAGTCGATGAGCGACCGTATGGAGTGCTGAACGCTGACGTCGCAAACTTCCAGGCGATTGGCTTCCATCTGCCGCATTTCCTGCAAGTCCTCCAGTCGGCGTACCAGCGCCCGTAAACGCCGCTGTGACGGAGGTTCCGGTGTCCACTCTCGCAGTTTGTGAGTTCGCTCAGAACCGTACCGGGCAATGAGCTTGGCGTCTGCCTTGTCCGTCTTGACTCGCCGCAGATCCTCTTTGCCATAGGCATGAATGATGGCTGGATTGAGCACTGCGACCTTGAATCCTCTGGCGTAGAGAAATTCAGCCAAGGCTTCGTAGTAGATGCCCGTTGCTTCCATGACGACCCAGCAGGCTTTCTCTGCATGCGTTTCCAGCCACTGCTCGAACTGATTGAAACCAGCCTCCGTATTGGCCAGCTTGGCTTTGGTACGAAATTTTTGGTTGCCCTGGAGCAGAGCGATATCAAAGGTTTTCTTAGCGCAATCGACGCCGACAGCTACAGGCATATGGGCTCCTTGATCAGTTGGGTGATGATCGAGCTGCACTCTGTCCAGCCTTGCAATTCAATACGTGCTCACGTCACTGACGGGCACCAGATACCGTTCGGACTTGCTGAGTGAGGGTGGAGGGCCAGAGCTCAATCTACGTATTGCAGGCTCTGGGCCTTAGGAGCGCGACAGCTTCTTGGCCCTCCCTCGATGATCAGTCGAGAACTATCGACACCAGAAATGTCGATAGTTGCCATACAAGGAGCGCGCTTGCCCGCGACCGGCTGCGTAGCAGTCGTAAATTTTGCGAGCGCTTCGCACTCGGTCGCGGGCAAGCGCGCTCCTACAAGTTTGTGTGTGCCTTGATTGATGGGGTTCTCATGAGCCATTCTCGATATAGGCAATCACCAGACTTTTGATCACGAATGCCATGATGCCCAGGCCCAGCACGAAGAACAGGATGAAGGTGCCAAATTTGCCCGCTCTGGATTTCTTGGCCAGATCCCAGACGATAAAGCCCATGAAACCGATCAGGAGGGTGACCAGAATAGTCATCATCCACTCTTCAAAAAGCACGGGATCCATCGTTTGCTCCAGTCCGGGTGCCGCTTAGCTGCGCAGGTGAGTCAGGGGTAATTCAGTGCTGGCCAGCACCTGATTGAGCACAAAGCTCGACTTGACGCTGGTGACGCCTTCGATGCGGGTAAGATGGCCCAGCAGCAGTTTCTGGTAGTGATCCATGTCAGGAACCACCACTTTCAATTGATAATCGGCGTCCATTCCGGTCACCAGGCTGCATTCCTGTACCTGAGGCAGGTTGCGGATCTGTTGCTCGAAATGCTCGAATCGCTCCGGCGTGTGGCGATCCATGCCGATCAGCACATAGGCCGTCAGGTTCAGGCTGAGCTTCTTGCGATCCAGCAAGGCAACCTGTCGCACGATATAGCCGTCATCTTCGAGTTGTTTGACGCGGCGCGAGCAGGGCGATGGCGACAGCCCGATGCGCTCTGCCAGTTCCTGGTTGGAAATGCGTGCGTCGCGCTGCAGTTCAGCCAAAATGCTCAGGTCATATCTATCGAGCTTGCTCACGATGTTCCCCTTTGTGAGTTGGATTGCGCTGAATTATTGGTATGAAGTTAAAAATTGCGCAAGTAATGTTTTTGTGAGCAATCTTCGCAATCTTTTGTTGGTCCGGCAGGCCTATTCTTTTCAACAGAATCACTGCCCGGACACAGCGTCCAGCGCGACTCGCCCAATCAGGCGATCGCGGCCTCCCACCCGACAGGGTCGGCCAGGCCCCCGGGCTACATACAGTCCAGAAGACGTATGAGGTGAGCCGACGTCAAAAGCGTCGCGCCAGGACGAAGTATCTCAAGGGGGCCAATCAGGCCCCCTTTTCTTTGCGTCCTGATAAAGTACGCAGAACGGCGCGCCCCTATTACAGTCTTATTTACGTCTACCCGCGTCCTAGTGAGGAAAGCATGAAATCTGGCATCTGGAAGCTGACGGGGTTAAGTCTGCTGTGTCTGAGCATCAGTGCCCATGCTGTGGCCGACGATGACTCCTTCAAGGACCAGTATCGCGGCAGTTCCGGCGACAATGGGCAGCAGCGCAGAATCCAGCAACAGCAGCAGAACCAGCAGTTTCAGGTCGAGCGCCAGCAACAGCAGCAGATTCAGCAACAACAGAATCAGCAGCGTCAGGTCGAGCGCCAGCAGCAACAGCAGATCTACCAGCAGCAACAGAATCAGCAACGCCAGATCCAGGATCAGATGCAACAGCAGCGCAACGTCGAGCGCCAGCAGCAACAACAGATCAACCAGCAACAGCAGAATCAGCAGCGCCAGATCCAGGAGCAGCAAAACCAGCAGCGGCAGATCGAGCGTCAGCAGTTTCAGCAGCACCAGAACAATCTGCCGATCCAGACCGCACCTCGGGAATCCTGGCAAACCCAGCAACCTCGTCAGGGTTATTACCAGGACAACCCGCGTGGCAATCGCAACTGGTCGGCCGGTAATGGCCGTCCCAATGATCACTGGGAAGGTCGGCCCGACGGTCGCGGCAATGGCTGGGGCCCAGGCCCGCAGTATCGACCCGGTTATACGATAGACCGGGTTCCCGGCGGTTACGCGCGCGTCCCGTATCGCGGGCAGGATTATTTCTATTCACAAGGCTACTGGTATCGCCCGCAAGGCCCGCGCTATGTGGTGGTGACGCCGCCTTATGGCCTGCGCGTGCGCAGCCTGCCGTCCTACTCGCAGGAAATCTGGATTGGCAGTTCACTGCTGTTCCTGGCTGCTGGCACTTACTACGCCTATCAGTCCGACAGTCAGGATTATGTGGTGGTCAACCCGCCGCAGAATCAGCCGACCTACAGCCAGGCACCTGCACAGAATGGCTATGACCCGGTTTCCTACCCGCTCAATGGCCAAAGCCCTGAGCAGGTCGAGCTGGATCGTTACCAATGCTACCGCTGGGCCGTCGAACAAAGCGGCTTCGATCCGGCAAACATCACTTCCCAGCCTCAGGCCGAGGTGGTGGACCTTTACCGTCGCTCGATGGGCGCCTGCCTTGCGGGGCGAGGCTACAGCGTCAACTAGGGGTTGAGCGGGCCGAAGCCTGTTTCACCACTTCCTGTGGATCGGCATGCACCAGCACTTCCGCTTTCGGATACTGCTGGTGTATGGCGTTTTCAACCTGATCGCACAATGCATGAGCGACGCTAAGCGTCAGGCTGCCCGGCAATTCCAGATGCAACTGCACGAACCAGCGATTGCCGGAGATCCGCGTACGCAGGTCATGCGCGCCCAGTACACCTGGTACACCGCACGCCAGTTCCAGCATGTGCTGACTGACATCGGTCGGCAGTTCCTCATCCATCAGCACTGACACCGTCTCGCGGGCAATTTGAAACGCGCTCCACAGAATGTAGACGGCAATTCCCAGACCGAAGTACGCATCCAGTTGTTGCCAGCCGAACAGGGTGAGCGTCAGCGCCAGCAGAATGCTGAAATTGAGCAGCAGGTCGGAGCGATAGTGCAGCGAGTCGGCACGAATGGCCGCCGATCCGGTTTCCTTGATGACCTTGTGCTGCAGCCAGAGCAGCGCCAGGGTCAGGACCAGCGACAACACCATCACCGCAATGCCAAGACCGGCCGCCCCCAGCGGTTCGGGATGCTGGATGCGCTGTATGGCCTGAAAGGCAATCAGCCCGGCACTGACGGCAATGAACAGTGCCTGAGCCATGCCTGACAGGGCCTCGGCCTTGCCGTGACCATACCGATGGTCTTCGTCTGCCGGGCGCAGCGCGTAATGCACCGCCAGAAGATTGAGGAAAGAGGCCGCGCCATCGAGCAGCGAGTCGGTCAGCCCGGCCAACAGACTCACCGAACCGCTGAACCACCAGGCCACGCCCTTGGCGATGATGAGCGTGCTGGCCACCAGCAGCGATGCCCGCGTTGCAAGACGCAGCAGGCGGGCGTGTTCGGTGCTGGTGTTCATGACGCGTCCTTGTCGGAGGGGTTCAAGCCGCGGGTTTCAGACCCAGTGTTGCCAGTTGCTCGACACTGCCCTTGTACTGGATCAGACGAGGGTCGTTGAGTGGCAGGGAGTGGCCCAGCTCGGTTTCCAGAATGGCTTGCAGTTTGCTGTTGTCGACACTGCCGTCAGCATTGATCGCCGGTTGCAGCTTCTGCGGATCGACCTGCGCATGGCCGGTCGGCGTGTAGTAGATCGCGCCAGTGGTGAAGTCCACCGCCAGGGCAATCACGCCCGGAATCACATAGAACAGCAGGCCGACGGCATCCAGAGCGAGGATCGCCGGGTCAATCTTGCCTTCGATCTGCCCGCGACGATCAGGATAGAAAATGCTGCCGCACGCAGAAATCTGGGTCAAAAGCGTGGCGACCAGGACGCCGCCGATAAAACGGGATGGAATGCGCATGGAAAACTCCTGAAGTGATGTGGCAACTATACAAGGCAAAGGCTACGTCGCTAAGACTATTGCGTGTTCTGGTGGTTCTTCGGGTAAACATATATTCATCACGGTAGCTCATGAAATTCGCGAATAAATTCGCTCCCACATCGCATCCAGTGGGAGCGGATTCATCCGCGAAAAATCTGCAGTATCCAGAAATAGCGCTTCTCCGGATAAATCCACCCCCGCAGACCTTTTGCAAACGCCTGTGCCGCTTATAATCGGCCGCCTGTTCTGGAGCCGCCATGATTTCCTTGCCCATCGATGCTGTCCTGCCGGCCCTGCGCCAGGCACTGACCTCCCGCCACGAAGCCATCCTCGAAGCCCCGCCTGGCGCGGGCAAGACGACGCGCGTGCCATTGGCAATGCTTGATGAACCGTGGCTGGCCGGGCAAACCATCCTCATGCTCGAACCCCGCCGCCTGGCCGCCAGGGCCGCAGCCGAGCGGTTGGCCAGTGAGTTGGGGGAAAAGGTCGGGGAAACGGTTGGCTATCGCATTCGGCTGGACAGCAAAGTCGGTCCCAATACCCGCATCGAGGTGGTCACCGAAGGGATTCTGACTCGGCGTCTGCAGGATGATCCTGCGCTGGAAGGCGTTGGGCTGCTTATTTTCGATGAGTTTCACGAGCGCAGTCTGGACGCCGATCTGGCGCTTGCCCTGAGCCTCAACGGTCGCGACCTGTTTCGTGACGAGCAGCCGCTGAAAATCCTCCTGATGTCGGCCACTCTGGAAGGCGAACGCCTGTCCGCGCTGCTGGATGACGCGCCTGTCGTGCGCAGCGAAGGACGCATGTTTCCGGTGAGCCTGCAGTGGGGGCGACCCTTTCAGCCCGGCGAGTTCATCGAGCCGCGAGTGGTGCAGACCGTTCTCGATGCACTGGGTAATGAATCCGGCAGCCTGCTGGTGTTTCTGCCGGGGCATGCCGAGATCCGGCGCGTCAATCAGCAGCTGGCCGAAGCCCTGGGCGAACGGGCCGATATCCTGCTTTGCCCGTTGCACGGGGAACTGGACCTTGCGGCCCAGCGTGCGGCTATCGAGCCCGCGCCCAAAGGCTCGCGCAAGGTCGTATTGGCGACCAATATCGCGGAAACCAGCCTGACCATCGATGGCGTGCGCGTCGTGATCGATGCCGGTCTGGCACGTGTGCCGCGTTTCGATCCGGGCAGTGGCATGACACGCCTGGATACCCAGCGCATCTCTCGCGCCAGCGCGACCCAGCGTGCCGGACGGGCAGGGCGTCTGGAGCCTGGCGTCTGTTATCGACTCTGGTCCGAAGCTCAGCATGACCAGCTTGCAGCCTATGGCTCGGCGGAAATCCTCCAGGCGGATCTGGCCGGGCTGGCGCTGCAACTGGCGCGCTGGGGCGTGATGCCGGCTCAACTGGTGTGGCTCGATAACCCTCCAGCGGCGGCTTATGCACAGGCGCAGGACCTGCTGGTGCGGCTGGGTGCCTTGAGCAACCCGCAGGGCCAGGAGCGCAAATTGACCACTCATGGTCAGGCGATGGCACAAGTCCCTGCGCATCCTCGAATCGCTCACCTGTTATTGCGCGGTCATGAACTGGGGCTTGGGAATCTGGCCTGCGATGTGGCGGCCTTGCTGGGTGAGCGGGATATTCAGCGCGGCGGGGGAGCCGACTTGCACAGCCGCCTGACTTTGCTGGCCGGAAGCGAGCGCGCTGCCCGTGGTGCTCAAGGCGGTGTGCAGCGAGCCAGACAACTGGCACGTCAATATCGCGGTTACTTGAAGGGCGCGCCCACAACACCGGTCAGCGATCCCTACCATCCGCGCTGGCTGGGTTGCCTGCTGGCGCTGGCTTACCCGGATCGTGTCGCGCAACAACGCCGGGCAGGCGGTGCCGAATACAGGCTGGCCAACGGGCGTGCGGCCCTGTTCGCTGAAGTCGATGCTTTGATGAAACAACCCTGGCTGGTGATTGCCGACCTGGGCAGTCGTCAGGGCCAGCGGGAAGAGCGAATCTATCTGGCAGCCGAGTTCGATCCGGCACTGTTCGACTCGGTTCTCTCCGAACAGGTCATCGAGTTCGACCAACTGGATTGGGATGAACGCGAAGGCGTGTTGCGTGCCGAGCGTCAGCGCAAGGTCGGTGAACTGATCCTCAGTCGAGAACCGCTGACCGGTCTTGATGAGTCAGCCCGAGGCCAGGCTTTGCTGGGGCTGGTCCGGCGCAAAGGGCTGGAACTGCTGCCATGGACCCCCGAACTTCGCCAGTGGCAAGCCCGCGTCACCCTGCTGCGCCAACTGGACCTTGAGAAACAGGACACCAGCGAATGGCCGGACGTCCGCGATGCCGCCTTGCTCGACAGCCTGGAGTCCTGGCTGCTGCCGTACCTGGGCAAAGTCACCCGGCTCAGCCATTTCGGCAATCTGGATCTCTCGTCGATCCTGCATAACCTTTTGCCCTGGCCACTGCCGCAGCGTCTGGACGAACAGGCACCTCATCACTTGAGCGTACCGTCCGGCTCGTCGATACGCCTGGATTACAGCGAATCTCCCCCGATCCTCGCTGTTCGCCTGCAAGAACTCTTCGGTCTGTCGGACACCCCGCGCATCGCCAATGGCCGCCAAATCGTCAAACTGCACCTCCTGTCCCCCGCCCGCCGTCCGGTGCAAGTGACGCAAGACCTGGCTAACTTTTGGCGCAGTACTTATGCCGAGGTCAAGAAGGATTTGAAGGGAAGGTATCCGAAGCATTATTGGCCGGATGATCCACTGATTGCTGAACCGACTGCGCGGGTTAAGCCGAGGAAGGGCTAAAAGGGGCTGTAAGTGATATATCGCTTACATATTGTGGGGGATATGCACGCCGATGTGTGATCAGATGGCTGTGTATCAACGCTGCAATTATGGATTGCTCTGGCTCTTAATGTCTGACGTGTTGTTGCATGTAGAGAGTGGATTTATTGTGCAAGGAAAAAGATTTTAAACTTAAATTTAGTATTGTCTCTGAAGTGCTTGACCACCTTGCACCGCTCGTAAATACTGTTTCGCGAAAGTCGGTAGGGTTGCTCTGTAGTGCTTTATTTGATTGGTTGAAATATGTTCTTGCTTAGTGTGTTGCTAAATATTTTTATCAGCTCGGAGGTGAACTATGTGAGTTTGAAGGGGGGAGGGGTTTATAGTGTATTCACTGGATGGATCGAATGTATGAAGCGTTTTGGGATGGCGTTGTTTTTGTTTTTGGCTATTGGCTGCTCAGGCTTGAGTGCGGAAGAGTTTACTTATTGGGATTCGGGGCCGAATGGAAGTGTTTCTGTCTTTTCAAAACCGTGGCAGGGGTGTGAGTATCTTGTTTATGAGTATGCGCCTTGGTGGGGGCAGTCATATGCTCCGCATTTAAATAGGGATACTCCGTGGGGGTATGAGTGTTATATATTGGTTGTTGGTGGGTGGGGGCATCATATCGGAACGATTGTTAAAAGAACTGTTTCTTGTGAGGACGGTGCTACTTTAAATTATGCGACCGCGCAGTGCAGTTTTAATGGGCAAAAAGGCGCAGAGGATGATGAGCTGTCGTGTAAAAGCCCTTCTATGCAAGTCGGTAACCCAATTAATGCCGCGACCGGTAATAAATTTCAATATGAGGAAGACTTTAGGGTTGGGGTTATTAGTCCTATAGTTGTTGGGCGTTACTATAACAGTATGGATGGGCTCTGGAGGCATAGCTATTCAAGTGCTCTGAATGTTGGCGCGGATTTTGTGGTTTTAGTGCGTTCGGATGGCCGGGAGTCTCTGTTTAAATTGGCTGATGGTAAGTATTCCTCTGCTACTGATCTGGGATCACTGATTGCTACTGATTCAGGATGGACTTTCAAATCTTTGGATGGCTCGGTCATGGGTTTTTCCGAAAGTGGACAGTTGGCCAAGGTCGTCAGCCCACAAGGTTTAGTGCACAACGTTTCGCGTGATAAATACAATGTCACCGTTACCAATGAGTTTGGCCAATCAGTAAAGTTTGCTGACGATATTCTCGGCCAGCTAAAAGCGCTTGAGTCCGGCGTTACTAAAATACAGTACGCATATCAGGCTCAGCGCTTGACCGGTCTTTCAAAAAATGTAAATGGAATCACTTCAACTCGAAGCTATCACTATGAGGATACTCGCAACGCCGGGTTACTGACGGGGATAACTGATGAGCGTGGTGTTCGCTTTGCTACATGGTCTTATGATGATAGAGGCAGAGCCATTAGTAGTCAGCACAGTGGTGGCGCAGGGCTGACCCAGATTGTTTATAATGCAGATGGTTCCAGCTCGGTAACCAATGAGTTAGGCAAAACTACGGTGTATCGTTATAAGCAGATTGATGGTGTTAAGAGAATCATTGCAATCGAAGGTGAACCAACTCCAAACTGCCCAGCTAGTAACTCGACCTACACCTATAACTCCCAAGGCCAGATACTGACCAAAACTGACGCCAAGGGGCAGATCACAAACTATTCCTATAATGCTCGTGGCCTTGAGGTCAGCCGTACTGAAGCAGCAGGAACTGCTGTGGCTCGAACCACGTCAACAGAGTGGGACCCTGATCGATCATTACCGATTAAAGTTATTGAGCCAAATCGTATCACTGCATATAGCTACGACAGTCAAGGACGGGAACTCACTCGGCAGGTCACTTCACGATGAGTAATAATTATCTGAAGGATTTGAACATGTTTGCTTTTTCTTCGCGTCAGCTGTGGCTCTGGGTTTAGGTGTTGTTGGGCGTGAACTCAGTCGGCGGGTTGGTAGAAACTGATTCTTCCAGCCATTATTTGATATGTTTGCTTGGAGGTGTGGTATGTTGTGGGGGCGACGTTTTTTTGTTTGTCTTTGTTGTTTTTTTAGTAGTTGTTCTATAGCAGAGGTTCAAGAAATTATTTCAGAAATGGGGCCTTGGCGTTGGATTCATCATTATGATAATTTCGATAATGATGCAGATGCTGAGAAAGCGTGCAATGCTGTGATTTCTAGGCTTGGGTATATTAATCCTGGGTATGATCGTTGCTCTCGCTCTGTGTGGGCTCCTCCTTATAACTGGTATGCTGGTTATCTTTATGTTGGGCATGACTTTCATTTCATTGAATTTTATGTGCGTCAATGCGGTGGGGGGGCGATGTACAATGTCTCTACGGCAAAGTGTGGGAATGATGAGCAAAAAGGTGCTCCCTTACCCGAAAGCTGTGTCGGTAATCCTATTAGTTTAGCTGTTGGTAATAAGTTTCAGTTGGAAGTAGATTATAAGGCGCAAGGTGTCGCGCCTGTATTCACTCGTGCCTACAATAGCCTCGATGGACTTTGGCGGCATAACTATTCCGCATTTATCCGCTTTGCCATTGGCAAGTTATCTCTGGTTCATGCTGATGGTCGCGAGTCGTTCTTTAGTGTTGAAGGCGACATTGCCACTGCATACCCGACGGAAACCGGTTTGCTGGTCAAGACGGGAGATAATTGGCTCTATACCGCAGACAATAATGAACGCTTCACCTTTGATGCACGTGGGCGTTTGATAGAGTGGATTGATGCAGCCGGACTCAGGCTGCAACTGACTTATGCTAATGATCAGGTGACGGTGACCAGCGATAGCGGGCAGTCACTAATATTCACCGAGGATACGCAACATCAACCCTTGAGTCTTGTGGCTCCCGGTTTACAGATCAGTTACAGCTATGACAGTAACAAGCACCTTGTTCAACTGAACCGTACGCGCGGTTCTCAGACAGAGCAGAGACAGTTTCACTATGAGGATTCGCGCAATACAGGCCTGTTAACAGGTATTACAGATGAGCGTGGCGTTCGTTTTGCTACCTGGTCCTATGATGATCAAGGTCGAGCAGTTAGCAGTCAGCACAGCGGTGGAGCAGGTTTGACTCAGGTGGTGTACAACACGGATGATTCTCGTACGGTGACCAATGAGCTTGGTAAAACAACAACTTATCGTTATCAGCAGATCGGAGGCATTAAGCGAGTCATTTCTATCGAAGGCGAGCCTTCTCCCAATTGTCCAGCCAGTAATTCCAGTTATACCTACAACGAGCGTGGACTAGTATTGAGCAAAACCGATGCTAAAGGTTCTCTTACAACGTATACCTACAATTCCAGAGGTTTGGAAACGAGTCGTACCGAAGCAAGTGGAACTGCTGTCGCTCGCACTATTACGACCGAGTGGGATTCTGAACAGTTCTTGCCGACTAGAATTGTTGAGCCAACTCGTGTCACGGTTTACCGCTATGACGATCAAGGGCGAGAGCTCTCTCGGCAGGTTACAACTCAATGAGTGCATTCTATCTGAAGGACCGAAAGATGTTTACTTTATCGTCACGTCAACTTATGACAGGCCTTATCTGCACATGGCTTGCATGTCATGCAAATGCAAGCACTATCAGCCATACTTATACAACTTCTGGGCAGATCGCCAGTGTTGATGGTGCCCGCACTGATGTCAGTGACATTACTTCGTATGGATATAATGCTCAAGGTAACCTTACTACTGTTACCAATGCGCTTGGCCATGTTTATACCCTTGGTAATTTCGACAGTTATGGCAATCCGCAGGTTGTAACCGACCCTAATGGAGTGGCAACAACACTCGCCTATACCCCGCAAGGATGGCTTGCCAGCCGAACGATTGACTCAGCGACCACGCAGTATGCCTATAACGAAGTCGGCGATATTCTGAAAATCACCATGCCCGATGGCAATTGGATCAAGTACACCTATGACGACGCGCGACGTCTTGTTGGGGTGAAGAATCAGCTCGGTGAAAGTATTAGCTATACGCTTGATCCGATGGGAAACCATACTTCGGAAACTATAGCTGATAATAGTGGTGCTATTGTCCACCTTCAGCAACGAGTCTTCGACGAGTTGGGACGCTTGATCAAGGCGGTGGGTGCTGATAACCAGACCCGGCGTTATGATTATGACCTGAATGACAATCAGGCAGGCTCTACCACTGCACGTGATCACAAAACGCAGCAAGCGTTCGATGCCCTGAATCGTATAAGCAAGATTGTTGATCCCCTGCAGGGCGTTACTGCCTTTAGTTACAACCCTGATGATAAGGTCACACAGGTTGTCGATCCGCGTGGCGTAACGACACGATATACTTATGATAGCCAAGGCAATCAGATCAGCAGCGTAAGTGCAGACTCCGGTACCAGTACTTTCGCTTATGATGAAGCCAACAACCTGATTCGCAGCACCGATGCTCGTGGTGTTGTAACCGATTACGGGTATGACGCGCTGAATCGCCTGATCAGCAAAAACTATCCCGCTACTCCTGCACTTAATATCAAGTTTCTCTACGATCAGACGGCGAATGGTAATTACGGTATCGGCCGCCGTACCGGTATTCAAGACAGTGCAGGCGTATTGACGTACACCTATGATGCCAAAGGCAATCTGACCAACCAACACCGTTCGGTAGGTGTCAATGCTGGGGATTATTACGAGAATTTAAGTTATGGTTATGATGCAGCCAGTCATCTGATTCAGATCGGTTATCCATCAAATATTGCTTTAACTTATGCCCGTAATAGCGCAGCTCAAGTCACAGGTATCAAACTGACGCTCGGAAGTAGAACAGTCACTCTGGCCAAAAATATTACCTATCAGCCTTTTGGTCCGGTTAAGTCGCTGACTTGGGGTAATGGTATCGTTCTGTCGAGGTCTTATGATCAAGACTATCAACTGACACAACAGCAAGTCGGGAATTGGCAAACACGCTATCGATACGATGCGGACAGTAATATTACCGAAACCACCCATAGCCTTTGGGGGGCGGTGCAGTACGAATACGATGCTTTGGGGCGTTTGACCCAGGAGCAGACCAATAGCATCAGGAAAAGCTACGGCTTCGACGCCACCGGCAACCGAACTCAGCGTACGACCAGCAACCTGAGCAACGGCGAGGCCAGCGAAACCCAATCCCTGACGTATGCCAATGACAGCAATCGATTAGTCAGCATCAATGGTTCAACACTGGCAACCGACCTGATCGGCAATCACACTCAATTCAATGGTCGACGCTATAGCTATGATGCCCAAGGGCGTCTGAGCCAGGTTCATCAAGCCAGCATTTATCAAGTCGCGGAGTACAAATACAACACTCTGGGTCAGCGCATCACCAAGCGTACTTATGAGATGGGGAGCCAAGTGCTCATAGGCACGACAGCCTATTTGTACGACCTGAGCGGCAAACTTATTGGCCAGACGTTTTTCGATGCTAACGGCCAGAAAACCAGCGGCCAATACTGGTTCTGGCTGGATGACATGCCTCTTGCCCAGTTGACGGCCAATTTCTCGACGCTGGGAGAGGTGAGCAGCAGCAAGCTAATCTATCTGCACACTGATCATCTGAATACACCACGGCTGGCCACTGATAGTACGCAGACCTTGCTGTGGCGCTGGAATAGCGATGCATATGGCGTAGGAGCGCCTGAAGAGGATGTGGACGGTGATGGCAAGTCGACGACTGTAGCGCTCCGGTTTCCAGGGCAGATTTATGATGCGCAGACGCAGCTGAATTACAACTACTATCGTGATTACAATCCGGAGACTGGGCGTTATACCCAGAGTGACCCCATTGGTCTTGATGGAGGTCTCAATACTTACAGTTATGCTCTTGGCAATCCTCTTAGGTATATTGATCCTAAAGGGACTGTAGCCTTTGCTATTCCAGGTGCTGAAATTGGAGCAACATGGGGTACTTTAGTATGCCCAGGTCCTGGCACTATCGTTGGCGGAGTTTTAGGTGGTGCGATAGGGGCCGGACTAGGTGTTTTTGCTCTTGAGAAAATGTTTAATAATTCCTATGAGGATCAGCCAGATGAAAATAATCTAGATAAGATCAAAGGAAATAAAGAAGCTAATGATGTGGCTCAAGAGGCTGGCTATGATGATGCTCATGATGCAAAGAAAGGTCGAGGTGATTCAAAAGTTAATATTTATAATGATAAGACCACAGGCCGAAAGTGGATTTGGGACGGAAGGAGAGGGTCGGGGAAGGAGGTTTTATGAATTCGTTGACTAAAAGAAAAAAAATGGTGTCTTTGACTTTTCGTGGTTTTGATATGCCCGCCGTTCAGGTCATTGAGCTGGTGGGCCTAAAATCATCTCGGTTTGGTAACAAGGGCGAGCATGTGAAGCCTGGTGTAAGGGCGTTATTAGCACGTTCTTATGTGGTTTTCTCTCTGGAGTTTTCGGAGGGTTTTGATATGTGCGAAATGATTCCAGAGTTCATTTCACATATTGGTGGTCTAGATCATGTTCTAAAGGTTCAGGGTGAGGTTAAGCCTGAGTTTACGGAATTTAATTTAGATTTGCCGGTCATGTTGTCGGATGATATTCAGGATGGTTATCTGTCAAAAGAGACGATTTCAGATGTTTTTTACCTACAGTCAACGGTGTCTTTTAGTTATTTTTGAAGCTTTGAGCAGCCAGTTGAACTCCTAGATATTCAGAATGGAGGGCGCATCATGGCAAAGGCTCCAGAAGTTATTCGGGAGCCCAGCATAACGCCTTAGATTCATGGTTAGAATGTGTGGATGGTGGATCGCTTACGTTGGAACGTGAGTATATGGTTTCAAGGGGGGTATACTTAAAATTAATATTCTTTTGAGTTTTTGAGCGTTTCTGGTTCGCGAAATTCGCCAAGTATTATTGAGGAAAAAATTACAGTGGTCACGCAATTTATAGAGTGCGGGAGCGTGGCTGTACTCCGTCGGTAGTTGAAGGACGTATAAAGATGGTACTAGTATGCCAAGAGATAAACTAAATGTACTGTTTGTGATGCTAGCGCTAGCAAAGTTAATTTGGTGGTTGACTTTAAAAGTGAAACCGTAATTACCATAACGCTTGGAGGTAGGTAAGATGAGTGCTAGCATGCAGTCCGCACTTTATGATCATGTGCGGAACGCCGTTCATAAACAATGGGATCCTATCGGTATTGCAGCTTATTCGGATGAGATGGGTGAGTATGATGCGTATATTCCTGGTTTATGTAAGCTTATTGAGAGTAAGGCTGGCAGAGAAATGCTTATAGAATACTTGTGGTCCATAGAAACCATTATTATTGGGTTAAGCGGAGATCGACCTCAAACGGAAAGATTTGCAGATCAGCTTTTGGCTTTATAGTGCGGATTGGTTGATTTACGTGGAAAAAGCGCTATGACCTGCGAAAAACTTGTAGCGCCCTGCACTATAATAAAACTTGTTGAAGATTTTTAGGGATTCTCCGATCAAGTTCAGCGCAGCCCCGCCCGCTGTGCTGAAATAGCCTACCTCTCCGATCACGAGTAGCAGCCAGTCCCATGAGTCAGATGAGCTTTTCCGATTTCGAGTACGCCGGCAAACGCAAGCAGACCCGTCGCGAGCGCTTTCTTGGCCGAGATCGAGCCTCATTACCCAAAGGCAGACGGTGGCCGCAAGCTTTACCCGCTGGAAACCATGCTGTGCATTCATCTGCTGCCGAACTGGTTTTCCCTCAGCGATCCCGCCATGGAAGAAGCGCTGTACGAAATCACCTCAATGCGCCAGTTCGCACGGCTGACGCTCAGCGCTGCGATTCCCGAAGACACCACGATCATGAATTTCCGGCATCTGCTGGAGAAGCACCAACTGGCAGCGGGCATTCTGGACGTCATCTTGCCTGATCTCACGCCGAGCCTGATTTGCTGAGCGCCGGTAACAGCACTCCATCAATCATCGTGGTCAAAAACTGCAAATCGAATGGCTTGCGCTGAATCAACGCTCGATAGGCTGCCATTGACGGAAGTACCTGGGACGCGGCGTCGATATTGGCGTTTGCCGAGATTTCTCCCCGCTCCAACGCCCGTCGCATCAACACTCGATTTACGGCAGCCCAAGGTTCGACAATCGCGGCATCTCCCGCTTCAGCCAATTGCGGATGCTGCAGTAACACTGAGGCCAGTCCAGCCATCACGCGCATTTTCCGCTCACCTTCTTCAGCCGACTGCGGCTTGAATAGAGCCAGCAGATCGCCTCTCAGTGTGCCGGTATCAGGCAGGCTTTCAATATCGACCTGACCGCGCTTGAGGTGGGCCACGGCATCAAGAATCAGCTCCGCCTTCGAACTCCAGCGTCGATAAACAGTGGCTTTTCCCGCTCGTGCTCGCATCGCGACCATATCCATGGTCATGCCGTCATAACCGGATTCAGCCAGTACCTCGATTGCGGCGTCGAGAATGGCTGCATCACGACCAGGATCGCGCTTGCGCCCACGCACAGGCAAGGATGCTGCTGTTTCGTCGCTCCTTTGAGCGGCTTTTTGATCTTTGCTAGTCAACCTGTCCATCCCTTTGCGCGAGGGTTTACTGTACCGAAACAATTCGGAACTTGTCAGTCTCGTATATCTGTGGCCTGATGATTGTAACCGCTCATCACGAAAGGCACGCCATATGCGCTATAACAGACTCGGCACCACAGGCTTATTCGTTTCCGAATTCTGCCTCGGGACAATGACCTTTGGTACACCCGCACCGCAATACGCGGCAGCTGGCGGTGTTCAACAGGAAACAATGGATCAGATTTCTGCTCGCGCCTTTGATGCAGGAATCAATTTCATCGACACCGCCAACGTCTACTCGGGCGGTCAGGCCGAGACGATGGTTGGACAGACGCTCAAGAAGCATGGAGTCGCCCGCCACGATGTAGTGATTGCGACCAAAGCAGGGCATGCCACCGGTAGCGGCCCTAATGATGGCGGCTCATCGCATCGTCATCTGATCCAGCAGGCCAAGGAAAGTCTGAAAAGGCTGGGTACTGATTACATCGACCTTTACCAACTGCACGGCTGGGATCCTGTAACCCCTGTCGAAGAGACGCTACGGGCGCTTGATGATCTCGTACGACAAGGACATGTCCGGTACGTTGGCGTTTCAAACTGGGCGGCCTGGCAGGTCAGCAAAGCGCTGGGCATCTCGGATAAATTGAATCTCGCACGCTTTCAGTCATATCAGGGTTATTACTCATTGATTGGACGTGACGTAGAGCGCGAGGTCGTACCGATGCTTGAATCGGAAGGCCTTGGACTGATTGCTTTCAGCCCGTTGGCTGGCGGCTATCTCACCGGCAAGTATCGCGTCGACGCAAAGACAGGACGACGCGCATCTATCCAGTTTCCACCGGTAGATGAAGTGCGAGGTCAGTCTCTGTTGTCGGCAATGGATGCAGTCGCCTCCGCTCGCGATGTGTCGTTGGAGTCTGTTGCCCTGGCCTGGATGCGTCACAAGCGAAGTGTCACCAGCACGATCCTGGGCGTGAAGAGCGTGGATCAGCTTGAACGTAATCTTCAGGCCATCGACCTCAGTCTTTCAGACGAAGAGATCAATGCCCTTGAAGCGACGAGCTCGCTGGCATTCGAGTATCCAGGCTGGATGATCGCTAACGATAGCGCTGCTCGTCAGCGACTCTTGGAAACCGGAATCCCGGAACACGCACGGGTGCCGCGCTTTAACGAGCCCGCAACGCCAAACCTTATGTCCGGCGGGAAATAGTCCATGTTTCATGTCATGTTCAGCATGCCTTGCCTGTATGTCATCACGCGGTTTGTCTGGCCAATGCCGTGGGCGCTATCAGCCAAAATTGCGGTGGCGCTACTGATGCTGCTTGCCTCGCAATACCATTTGTTCTCGCGGATTTCATCGGGGAGCGTCTTTTCTCCGGAGTTTCCACGTTACCTGGTGATGCTTTTCAACTGGGCATTCGGTGCGGTTCTGTTGGTCGCCGTACTCCAGATTGTCGTAGACCTGAGCACCTTGCTGATGGCGTTGATTCGACAGCAATGGTTTACCGTACCGGCGGGGCTGCGATATGGCATAGGCACGGTTGCAATGGTATTGGCAGCCATCGGCGTTCAACAGGCCGTGCGCGTACCGCCGGTTAAAGACATCTCCATTGCAATCGAAGGTCTGCCCCCTCAGTTTGAAGGGTACAAAGTATTGCAACTGACCGACCTGCATATTAGTCGCCTATATGACGAGCCCTGGACGCAGGCGGTCGTGAAGGCTTCGAACGCTCTTGGTGTTGACCTGGTTGTGGTGACGGGTGATCTCATTGATGGATCAATTGGCGACAGAGCGCGGGATATCGATGCATTGCGTGATCTGCGAGCACCCGACGGCGTTTATGTCATCCCCGGGAATCACGAATACTTTTTTGATAACGAGGCATGGATACAGCATTTTGTCTCTATGGGGATGATCCCTCTGGCCAATAGTCACACCGTGATCGAACGTCAGGGTGCCCAGGTTGTGTTGGCGGGTGTTACAGATGTTACGGCACCCGAGACAGGCTTTCCGCCGCCCGATCTACCGCACGCTCTTGCAGGTGCGCCAAAAGACGCGCCAGTCATTCTGCTTGATCATCAACCCAGGAATGCGCGTGACGCCGCGAGTCAGGGAGTAGCACTGCAACTTTCGGGTCACACCCACGGCGGAATGATCCTGGGTCTAGACCGACTTGTAGCGCTAGCTAACGGCGGGTTCGTTTCAGGGCTCTACACCGTTGGAAGCATGCAACTGTATGTCAACAATGGCACCGCACTTTGGCCTGGGTTTGCCCTTCGCCTGGGTCGGCCCTCGGAACTGACACGCATCACACTTCGGCGGGCTGCTGGCTCCTGAGGCGAGCACGAGCCGTGGGATGGTTCATTGATTCCGCATAGACGTGGATCGTATGACGCTCCTTCGATAAAAGTATCGAGATGCTGAAATGAAAAACTTACGAGTTTACCTGTTACTGCTTGCTTCTTTCCTTATCAGCTCATGCTCTGTT
Source organism: Pseudomonas lijiangensis (assembly GCF_018968705.1). NCBI lineage: Bacteria > Pseudomonadati > Pseudomonadota > Gammaproteobacteria > Pseudomonadales > Pseudomonadaceae > Pseudomonas > Pseudomonas lijiangensis. The sequence goes on along the minus strand of NZ_CP076668.1, from coordinate 5,015,901 downwards.
GCTCCGACCATCTACAATAACTTGGACTGGATTGTCTATGTGTATCTCGATGATTACGTTGACCTGAATAGCAGCCAAAAAGCTTTTTTAGATAAGCGAATCACAAAATGGCATACATGGCATCGCTCTTCTGAACTCGAAAAATACAAGGTCGACCTGATTGCCCTGAGGGAGCAGTTGCGAAAAGGCTCAATGGACAAGGACGAGTGGCTGGCTGAAATAGCGAAAGCCAAACAACACCTGTTCCGTCTACGGGACGAGATCAGCCCTGAAGCCATTGAGGTGGTTCAGCAGCTTACGGATGATCAGGTAGCGGAGCTATTGGCGCTGTGGGAGAAAAATGATCGGGATGAGATCAAGGTTTTCAACGAGCGGGAGGCAGACGAGGAACTTAAAGCTCGGCAAAGCAAGACGCGTGAGTTCTTTGAAGGGTATGTTGGAAGTCTCTCACTTGGCCAGTCAGACTTGGTGAGAAATTACGCAGTTCAAGCAGAGTCGGAGTTTCTTCAGGATATGGCCTACAACGCCAGGCTTAGACAGTCGTTAAAAACCATTTTTTCAGATAGGCAGGGTGCAGAATTTCGAGTCAGACTCGCTTCATTGGTAAATGACCCGGACAGGCTTAAGCCGCCCGAGCTCGTAAATACTAGAAAGCGGAATGAAGCCAGGTACGCGCAACTGCTTTCAGAGTTAAGCAGCAGTTTGAATGAGGGGCAGCGGGAGAAGCTAGTAAGAAAGTTGGCATCTCATATCGAAACTATAGATGGCTTGTTGCGTTAGCAGCTTTGCAAAATAAATCAGAACAACTCATTGGCGCGTGCGGTAGTTTCCGCGCCCAACTTGAGCAGTTGACTTGAATCCTCGCTACTGACCCGATTGGACGGTGCGGTGTCACGAGTGAAGGATCAAGTCTTTCCCAGGAGCACTTGTGCATGGACATGCATAGGTGTCGCTGAACTGGCTCGACCGGGGCTCCTCGTGGAGATCAAATGCATCGCTGTGCAGCGATAACTCCATCCAGAAGATCACGGCTCCTTGAGGTGGCCGGATGACCCACTGATCGCAGAGCCGACTGCACGGGTGAAGCCCCGAAAATAAACGACAAAGGTTGGCGTTTTGTCAGGGTTTTAGGGGACTTTGTTTTTTTGCTTTTGTTGCGCCGAGAAAATTCCTACAGTAATTTGCACGCCGCACAGCAGTCTTGAATGGATTGCATTAATGGATTAGCTCGCCACAAGGTGGCACTCACAAGGAAGTCATCGCATGCCGACTGCCAGTAGTCCGACTATTTATACGCTTGGCCCTGAAGGCACTAATTGCGCAACTGCTGCTCAATGGTGGTTCGATTCTCAGGGCAATAAAAAGCATCCAGGAGCTACTGCGCCGCGCATTGTTCTTCATGAAACCCTCGAACAAGCCTTTGATGAACTGGCAGAAAAGCAGGACGGCTATCTATTGAGTTGTGCCGCCTACCCGGACTTGCACACTCTTATCTTTACCCGTCTGGGCGACATGGAATTGTGTGACAGTTTCATCATGCCGACTCATTCCATGGTTCTGGCCAGCCGTGCTCCGCTTGAGCAGATCAAGAGCGTGGCCACTCATCCGGCACCTCAATCTCTGGTGGCCAGCCAGTACGACAAGATTTTTGCCAATAGCAATGCCGATGCCGCCGTGCTTTGCAGCGCAGGCAAGGCCGATGCCTGTGTCACCACGGTAGTGGCCGCTGATCGGCATGAGTTGAATGTCGTCGAGGACTTCGGTCAGGTGCCGATGGCATTTCTGCTCCACTCGCTGAAGCGAGCCGACCATGCACAAGGTTGATCCGGCAGGCGTCATCGTCTCACTCGTCAATGAAATACGGGCCCGGCAGGAACTGGACGGGAGCATCCAGGAGCCTGGGGCTGCGGATTATGCGAAGGTCAATGGGCTGATCGCAGAGCTGGATCGCCAGGCAGGACAGATCGACGGGCTCTCTACCGACTTGCTGGCGGCGACGCTGGGGGATCTGGGGCGTTGGGTTCAGGACGGACTACATCAGCGCCCGTTGTTCGACAAGACGCTGGCGCATTTCAAGACGCCATTGCCCGGTGAAGCATTTTTCTTCATGGCTCCCATGCGCGCCACCAACGGGCCTGATCCTGAAGGATTCCGGCTTGAACTTGTGACCGGCTATCGCAGTGAAACGCCTTATCTGGCCGATGCCGGGCAGTATACGGAACACTATGTTGCACCTTTTCAATGCATTAAGTTAGGCGCTGCATCGAGAGGTTTTTCAGAGGGCAACTGTATCGTTCTGTTTCCCGAGTCGGTGGCGGCTGAAAATAAAGTGGATAAACAGGCCTTTGCCCTGTTTTTCTTCAGCAAGTTTTTTCATATTTATAACGGCCAGACATTACTGGAAGCGGATCGGCTGTTTGGGGCTGATAGCGAGTTTCTGTTCGGCCAATTAAGCAGTCGCAAGATGTCCGAGGCGGATATATATGATGCTCGTTGCCTGTGGGGTTATTACCACGATTATGCGCACCATACTGGCCCCCGTCCTCTGGACAAGAACCTTTATATCAAGCTGAACTGGTTTACCGGTCTTCTAGAAGAAACCAAGTGCGACCTGATCACGGTGCGCCTGTTGCAAAAGCATCGCCCCGACTTCTGGCATGAGGTTGTCGAGTTCATTCTGCTTGAGCGTATGTTCCGCTATCCCAAGGGCTCGGAGCGGCACATGACGTTCGATGCCGGGACGGGCATTCTGCTGTTCGAGATTCTGGTCAATGCCAAGGCCTTGATCGAGGATGAACAGGGTCGTCTCAAGTTCGACAGCGTGCGTCTCGGCGAGCAGATTTCGGCAGTGATTTCCGATATCGAAGCATTGGAATCACTGGATGACGAGGCTTATCTGGCCGGTGCCAGGGAGTATGTTCACAAGCATCTGGGCATGCCGGAAACGCCGCAGGCTCGATTCAACTTTCCGGCCTCGCAGTATGCGCGAAGGGTGCTCGAGGAATCGTCTCGTTGAACGCCTTGAAAGGGCGGTTGCTGTTGTTCACCGTTGCCATTCTGGCGCTGTTTTCGGTCAGTTGGCTGTTGTCCAAGAACCTGATCGGCAGCATCCCGGTGATGCATGCCGTCGGGCTTCGGTTGTGGGCAACAACGGTGGCGCTATGGCTGATTGTGGCTGTTCGTGAGCCGAAGGACTGCGCCTCCGTGCCATTGCGCTCAAGATTGCCGGGCTTTTTCATCCTGTCGATACTGGGTTTCTCCCTGTATTTCGCCAGCAGCTTTGCAGCGCTGAAAACATTGAAAGCCAGTGACCTGACCATGGTTCTGGCGATGATCCCGGGCATCACCTACCTGCTGGGTTTTCTGTCCCGCAGCCTGGGGTTTTCCTGGTTGAAGCTCAGTGGCGTGCTGATCGTCAGTGCAGCGGCATTGGCCTTCAATGCGAGCGGTAACGAAGGCGGGGCAATCAGTCCGGCCGGTATCGTACTGGCGTTGGTGGCGGCGTTTTCCTATGCCGTCTATGGCCTGTTATCCAAGCGTTATTTCAAGGACCTGCCGTTGCTCACGTCGCTGGCCTGGGTGACGTTGATTTCTGCCGTCACCTTCCTGCCGCTGTTTGTCCTCGATCCTGCCCCGCTGTTTGCGCTGAACCTCAGCGATGCCCTCAAGGTAATTGTTCTGGGAGCCGCCTGCTCGGCTCCGGTTTACGTGCTGTATCAGAAAGTTCTGGCTGAAGGTGGCGTGCTGTATGCCAACGCCATTGGCTTGCTCGCACCTTTTGCAGTGGTCGCCGGTGAATGGCTGATTGGTGCCGGGGCGATGTTGAGTGGCGTGAAAGTCATTGCGATGGTGGCGGCCGTGATCGGTATCACTCTGTTATTTGTCGATGCATCGGGTAGCACCGGATGGCATTTGAAACGACGCTCCCCCGATTCCCGGTTAGTGAGGAAATAAAATGAAAAAGCTGGCGTTGGTTTGCCATCGCAGTGCCAAGCTGTCGTTCGTCTTTGAAGCGGCACAAGCGGCCGGTATCGAGCTGGTACTGATTTACGACAAGACCGAGCATGCGCCGGCCCAGTTGCCCGCGGTCAGCTCGACATGGCAGTTGCCTGTTTTCGACGAGCCGGAAGCGGCTCTGGAAGCCTTCGCTGCAGGCGTGGAAGAGCGTGGCATCGGCGGTGTCATGACGGTTCGCGAAGAGGCGATCATCTGGACTTCCCAGGCAGCGAAAAGAATCGGTACGCCCGGCATTGAGCCCGAAGTGGCAGCACTGGCCCGCAACAAGTACCTGATGCGCCAGGCGTTTGCCGAGGCAGGCTTGAGGTCGCCGGGCTTTCGCTACATCGACAACCCTCAGGATCTTTCGCAAGTTCATGCCCTGGGCCTGCCTCTGGTGATCAAGCCGCTTTCCGGCTGGTCGAGTACCGGTGTGATGCTGGCCCGTTCCGCCGAAGAACTGCCGGGTCTGATCGAGGCCGTATGGGATGTGCAGAGCAAGGATCTGGCGCGTTTCTACGACAAGGACAAGGCCGTCGGGCTGGTGGTCGAGCAATATCTGCCCGGCAAAGAGTTCGTGGTGGAGTGCTTTGTCGATATCGAAGGCGTGCATGTGCTGGCGGTCGGCGACAAGGGCCAGCCTGAAGGGCCGTGGTTCGAGGAAACGATCTATCGCCAGCGCCGGGATATCGATAATCCACTGATCGTGGCCTTGTGCGACGCCGCACGTGAAGGGGTGAAAGCCCTGGGCATCACCATGGGGGCCGCACATGTGGAGCTGCGTCTGGATGCTGGTGATCAGCCTTATGTCATCGAGATCGGTGCCCGCATCGGCGGCTCCGGCGTTTCCCATTTTGTGGTGGAGCAGAGTACCGGCGTCTCGTTCGCCAAACTGTGCATGCATGCCGCCCTGGGCTTGCCGACCCCGGCACTGCCCGATGTGCTGCCGACAAGCAAGGTGGCTGCGAACTACATCATTCCTTTGCGCGGTGATGGCCGTTTCAGCGGGTTCTCGGGGCTGGACAAAGTCGAGCAGCACCCGGAAACCGCACGGGTCGTGACCTTTTTCGAGGCCGGACACGTTTCACCGCCTCCTCCTGCCTTTGGTGGTTATCCGGGCTTCATTTTCTCGGTTCATGCCTCGGATGAAGCTGCTCATGCCTATCACCAATGGCTCGATGAGACGTTGAGCATCATCTGGAACCAATGATCACCGAGCGTCACCCTCATCAGGAATTGAGACATGGAACATCCGCAACTGGATTGGAATAACCTGGGTTTCAGCTACAGGAAAACCGACTTTCGCTACATTTCGCACTGGCGTGATGGCGAGTGGCAGGAAGGCTATCTGACCGAAGACAACCTCCTGCATATCAGTGAAGGTTCTACGGCGCTGCATTACGGCCAGCAGTGTTTCGAGGGGATGAAGGCATACCGTTGCAAGGACGGCTCCATCAACCTGTTTCGACCCGATCAGAATGCTGCGCGCATGCAGCGCAGCTGCTCGCGGTTGTTGATGCCGACGGTATCCACCGAGCAATTCATCGATGCCTGCAAGCAGGTGATCAAGGCCAACGAAAGATTCCTGCCACCCTACGGGACTGGCAGCTCCCTGTATCTGCGGCCTTACGTGATTGGTGTCGGCAACAACATCGGTGTGCGCAGCGCGCCGGAGTTCATTTTCAGCGTGTTCTGCATCCCGGTCGGCGCGTTGTTCAAAGGCGTGTTGCAGCCCAGCAATTTTGTCATTTCGGGCTATGACCGAGCCGCTCCCAATGGCACCGGCGCAGCCAAGGTCGGGGGCAACTATGCCGCCAGCCTGCTGCCCGGCACCGAGGCGCGGGAAGCCAGTTTTGCCGACTGTATCTATCTTGACCCGCTGACCCATACCAAGATCGAAGAAGTGGGCTCGGCCAACTTTTTTGCCATCACCCATGACAATACCTTTGTCACGCCTCGTTCACCTTCGGTGCTGCCGGGTATCACCCGCGCTTCGTTGATCGAGCTGGCCCAGAGTCGCCTGGGGCTCAAGGCCGTGGAAGAAGATGTTCACATCGACAAACTGGACCAGTACAAGGAAGCGGGCGCTTGTGGAACGGCGGCGGTCATCACACCGATTGGCGGCATCCACTACCAGGATCGGCTGCATGTCTTCCACAGTGAGCATGAAGCCGGACCGATTACCCAACGTCTGTTCAACGAACTGACGGGGATTCAGAACGGCGATATCGAAGCGCCTGCGGGCTGGATCGAAAAGGTCTGAAGCGTCAGGGGAGGCGGCAAGCCGCCTCCCACTTCAGTTGGCGATTAGCCTCTAGAGACTCAACAACTCCGTCACCGGCAACCGATTGGTCGTCTTCAATTCCCGCAATGAAAGATTCGAGCGAATGCTCGACACGCCCGGCAGTTTCCTCAGGACTTTTTCAACGAACCGGCTGTAGCTGTCCAGGTCTTTGGCGACGACCTGAAGCAGAAAGTCCGCCTCGCCAGTGGTGTTGTGGCAGCTGAGTACCTGAGGTGCCGATTCGATGATCTTCTCGAATCGGGCGGTGGCTTCTTCGCTGTGGTCGGTGCAGGAAATCTGCACGAAAGCCATGACGCCGAGCCCCAGTTTCTTGCGGTTCAGGATGGCTTGATAGCCTTCGATCACGCCGCATTCTTCAAGGCGTTTCTGCTTTCGCCAGCAGGAGGCTTCGCTGAGTGAAAGCTGCTCTGCGAGTTTAACGTTCGAGAGTCTCCCGTCTCGCTGCAATCGATCAGAGATTGCAATATCTACCTTGTCCATTGCCTCGATCATGAGGGAATCCTTCATTTATATGTTTTTAATGAAGGTTAATTTCATAACTCGCGCCCGGTCAATTGCAACCTGAAAGGTAATTTCAGGGTGTTCATTCATAATTAATGCCCTAACTTTCGTTGTCGTGTCTGTCCCAGCAGAGGTGTTTTTCATGAAAGCTGTTGTCTACGAAGCCTTCTCCAGGCCGCCGCGTCTCATGACTGTCGAAGACCCGACTCCAGAGCCTCATGGCGTGGTCATTCAGGTGCGGGGCACAGGCGTGTGCCGTAGCGACTGGCATGGCTGGAAGGGGCATGACCCGGACATTCAGTTGCCGCATGTCCCTGGGCATGAGCTGGCCGGTATCGTGGCTGAGGTGGGTAAAGACGTCACGAAATGGAAGATCGGTGATCGGGTGACCGTGCCGTTCGTGGGTGGCTGCGGGGCTTGTCCGGAGTGCAGCAGTGGTAACCAGCAGGTCTGCCACACTCAGTTTCAGCCGGGTTTCACTCACTGGGGTTCATTTGCCGAATACGTCGGTATCCACAAGGCTGACCTGAATCTGGTCGCGCTTCCCGAGCGCATGGATTTCGCGACGGCGGCCAGCCTGGGTTGCCGCTTCGTGACTTCGTTTCGGGCGGTGGTGGATCAGGGCAGGGTTACGGCGGGTCAGTGGGTCGCTATTCATGGCTGTGGAGGTGTAGGGCTGTCGGCCGTCATGATTGCTCAAGCCGTCGGTGCCAATGTCATTGCCATCGATATTTCGGATGAAAAACTTGAGCTGGCCCGCTCCCTCGGCGCTGTGGCGACGGTGAATGCCAGCCGTGTTGCAGACGTCACCGAGGCCGTTCTGGAAATCACCAGGGGCGGTGCTCATGTTTCGCTGGATGCTCTGGGCCATCCGACCACCTGCTTCAACTCCATCAATAACCTGCGTCGTCGCGGCAGGCACGTTCAGGTCGGGCTGATGCTCGCGGATCACGCCAGGCCGGCCATTCCCATGAGCAAGGTCATCGCGTATGAACTGGAGATCTGCGGCAGCCACGGCATGCAGGCCCATCGTTATGACGCGATGATGGACATGATCAGCTCCGGCAAACTGTCCCCGGAGAAACTTGTCGGCAAGACCATCAGCCTGGAGCAGTCCATCGACGCTCTGGTGAACATGGATCGGTTCGAGACGGCAGGTGTCACCGTTGTAACGGAGTTCTGATCCCGACCTTTGATTACTGAGGCTAGCGCTCGGGCAACAGCTCGGAAGCGTTGGGCTTCTCTTCCAGTACGGGCAACAGAAACCGCCCGATCACCGGCAGGTGATCCGAAATCAGCAGCGTGTCGTCACGGCGAACCCTGGCCCCGATGCGCTTCAGTTTCGGGCTGTGGAACAGGTAGTCGACGGTTCTGTCAGGCCCGCTGACTCGCTTGTCGTTGGGGAAGAAGGTCAGCCACTGGTTGCGGTCGATACCGCTGGCTTCGCTGTTGCTGGGGATCATCGGGTATTTGTCCCACAGAGCATGCAGTTCGCTGTCGGGGTTGTAGGGTGCCTGTTGTTCGGCGGGCAGGCGCTGGTACTGGCCCAGCGGCAGCAGGTTGAAATCACCGCCGATCAGCCAGGGCGTGCCGCTGCTTTCAAGGGTGTCGAGCAATTTGCCGGTGACCTGTATCTGGCGCTGCAGCGTGTCGTCGCCACGGGCTGACTTGCTCAGGTGGGTGTTGATGACGGCAAGCTGTTCGCCATCGCGCAAGGGCAGGTAGCTCACCAGCAAGGCGGGTCGCGGCTTGAACTGACGGCTGATGATGTTGGTGTCAGGCAGCGGCAGTTGCAGCCGTTCGGCGTGATCGATGCGATAGCGGCTCAGGGTCGCCAGTTTCATGCCGACGCTGCCGCGGATGTGCAGGTCCGGGATGAAGTCGGCTTTCCAGTAGAACGCCTCGGTGCTGCAGGGATACAGGTCCGTGACTCGCTCCTGAAGCAGGGCCAGCTGGTTCTGATAGTCGGCATTTTTGGCGCCGTCGCTGACTTCCTGCAGCAACACGACATCCGGCTGTTCGTCCCGAATGACGCGTGCCACTTCATCGAGGTCGTAGGCAATATCTTCGTGGGTCGGGCGCTCGTCTTCGCCGCTGCCATCGGCCATGTCGTACCAGAAGACGTAACGCTTGCCCGCCAGATACTGGATGTTCCAGGTCATGACTTTCAGCGCCTGGCCCGGCACCAGCGGTGGTGCCTGTGAGGTGCAGATGGCCGTGACCGGCTCCCGGTCTTCGGGACGCCAGGTCAGGCTATGGATCATTGCCAGCACAAGGCCGGTCAGGGTCAGGGCAATGAGTGTCAGGCGCAAGAGTAAACGGGGCATCGGCTCGGCTTGGAGCGCATGGCGCTCGGTCTCGGGTTCGCGAACGAGGATAGCCGAGCTGCCAGTATCTGGCAGCCGTTTCGTGGCTCAAGCCTTGTTCGCAGGTTCGCTGATCAGCATGAACAGGCGGAATATCACGACGGTAATGAACAGTTGCAGGAAGCTGCCGATGCTGTCGAGTATCAGGGATACCGCAGGGCTCTGGGGCTCCGGGAACAGGTAAAGCCCCAGGCCTTCGAGCAATGACAGGGGAATGTAGACACCCAGCACACAGGCCAGAATGCGCATGAAATGGCCGGTGGTCATCAGCATGCTTTCGCGCATCGCCATGAAAGGCGTCAATTTGCGCATCACCAGCAGGTACTCGCTGAAAGCCAGCTTGACCATCACCCACAGGCCGGGAATGACGAACAGCGACAGCCCGAACAGAATCAGCAGTGTGCTGATGGCCGACAGCACGGCGAAGGTCGGCCACAGGCGCAGGGTCATGGCCAGCAGGTCTCTGGTCGCAGGAGCCTCGCCTCGCGTGCGGGCATCGAGAAACAGAATCAGGGCGCCTGTATAGAGCGGATAGAACAGCAGGCCGATCAACAGCTCATAAGCGAAGGGGGCTTCAGTGCCCAGGGCCTGTTTGGCCAGGGCTTCAAGCACCACCAGCGGCAGGCACAGCATCAGGATGCTTCCCAGGTTTCGCCGGAAGAAGTACAGCGAGTCCTGGATAACGTTCAGCGGGTTCATGTGGATAAGTCGCAGGCAAAAAAGCAGGCGACACTGTAGCCCATGCCTTTTGTCGAACCAAGAGTGGCAATGACAGGGACGGGGCTAATGTCGATCAGTTAAGACATATCTATCACTTGTGGGAGGGGCCTTGGCCGCGACGACCCGCTGAAGCCAACACATTTTCAGCGCCTGACTGCTGGCTGTCGCGGCCAAGGCCCCTCCCACGGATTGTGACTCTGCCACCTGTTTTTTGAACTCAGCCTCTTAACTGATCGGCATTGGCGCGGGGGCTTTCTTAACTTTTTGTTCATCCGGTTGAAGCGCGCTTGTCCAGCCCCATTACTTGAGTTAAGTCCACTCATTCGACTGGACGAAGATTTCCAACGGCAATCCAGCGAGGTCGCCATGAACAGCGAAGAGCAAACCCTGATCGACGAACTTTTCTCCAAACTGAAAAGTGCCGAAACAGCCTCGGCTCCCCGTGACGCCGGGGCCGAAGCGCGGATCAAGGAGCATCTTGCCCGCCAGCCCGGCGCTCCTTATTACATGGCGCAGGCGATTCTGGTTCAGGAAGCGGCAGTCAACCAGTTGAATCAGCAGCTCAGGCAGCGTGACGAGCAGATTCAGCAGCTTCAGGCCGAACTCCAGCAGGCCAGAGGCCAGGCTTCGTCTGCCCCGGCCAGTGGTGGTTTTCTGTCGAGCATCTTTGGCGGCAGCACCTCACGTGCTCCGCAGTCTCAGCCTGCCCCGACCTCCAGTGGCGGTGGCTGGCGTGATGGTGCCGGTTTCAACCCGCCACCTGCGCAGCAAAGTGGCTATGTACCACCCCCAGTAGCGCCAAGAGGAACAGGTTTTCTCGGCGGTGCCCTGCAGACCGCAGCCGGTGTGGCGGGCGGTGTGATGCTGGCGCAAGGTATCAGCAGCCTGTTTGGGCACCACAGCCAGCCTGAGGAAATTGTCGAAGTCATTCACGACCAGCCCATGCAAAGCAATGATTCGGGCAATTGGGGGCAGCAGGATCAGCAATACATGGCCGATGACAACTATGACGATGGCGGAGGCATGTTTTCGGACGATGACTCCTTCGTCTGAGTCGCAATGGTGTCGCGGGCAACCTGCTTCCATGGCGCTTGGAGGTGGTTTGCCCGTCGCTGCTTGAGCCGCGGTCTTTTTCATCTCATGGCATACTGCTGCACCGGCTGACGAATTTTGTCCGCGTCATGAGGAATTGCGGTGAAGAAGATCGCGGTGTTTGCTGATGTACAGAACCTCTATTACACCGTGCGCCAGGCGCATGGTTGTCACTTCAATTACGCCGCGTTGTGGGCGGACATCAGCTCGCGCGGGCAGATAGTCGAGGCGTTTGCCTATGCCATCGATCGTGGTGACAGCAAGCAGCAGCAATTCCAGCAGATCCTTCGCAACCTGGGATTCACCGTCAAACTCAAACCGTACATCCAGCGCAGTGATGGTTCGGCCAAAGGCGACTGGGATGTGGGGATCACCATCGATATCATGGACGTCGCGCCGCAGGTGGATGAGGTGGTGCTGGCGTCCGGTGATGGCGATTTCGATCTGCTGCTCGAACGCATCATCGCCAAGCACGGCGTCGAGGCTGTGGCCTACGGGGTTCCTGGGTTGACGGCCAACTCGCTGATTCGTGCCGCCAGCCGCTACATTCCCATCGAAGGCGCGTTGTTGCTCAAATGATGGCCATTTTTTAAGGATTGCACCCCGTGTTGGAACGTATCGCTGTCATTGACTTTGAAACCACCGGTATCTCCCCCGGCCATAACTGCCGGGCTACCGAGATTGCCGTGGTGATCATGGAGCAGGGGCGTATCGTCGATCGCTATCAGAGCCTGATGAACGCCGGGGTGCGTATTCCAGCCTTTATCGAAGGCCTCACCGGAATCAGCAACAACATGATCCGCACCGCGCCGTCGGCCGAGCGGGTGATGAATGATGTCTGTGATTTTGTCGGTGCAACGCCGCTGGTGGCGCACAACGCTTCATTCGACCAGAAGTTCTGGGACTACGAACTCTCGCGCATCCAGCGTGCCCGCGAGCAGAGTTTCGCCTGTTCGATGCTGCTGGCGCGCCGCCTGATGCCGGGCGCACCCAACCACAAGCTCGGCACCCTCACCAGTTATGCCCGCCTGCCCAACACCGGCAAGGCTCACCGGGCCATGGCCGATGCCGAAATGGCCGCCAACCTGACGGCTTACCTGACCAACGAACTGCGCCAGACCCACGGGATTGCCGGGGTTTCCCATCAGTTGTTGTGTTCTCTGCAGAAAGTCCCTGCGGCAAAAATCAGCGAGGCGCTCAAGCGTCAGCGTGGTTTTTAGCCTTATCCAACGGTGCAAGCCGAAGCAGCAAGGTGCCGGACAGGGTAAACTGCGCGCCTTGCAGTGAATTTCCCTACGGTATCTCCATGACATTCGCCTCTCTCGGCCTGATCGAACCCTTGCTGCGTGCCCTCGATGCACTTGGCTACCAGACCCCGACGCCTGTTCAGGCACAGGCGATTCCTCCGGTGCTGGCTGGCCGTGACCTGATGGCCGCCGCCCAGACCGGCACTGGCAAGACTGCCGGTTTTGCCCTGCCGCTGTTGCAGCGCCTGACCATGGAAGGCCCGAAAGTCGCTCCCAACTCGGTGCGTGCCCTGGTACTGGCGCCGACCCGCGAGTTGGCCGAGCAGGTGCATGAAAGCATTCGCCAGTACGCTGAACACCTGCCATTGAGCACTTACGCGGTGTATGGCGGCGTCAGCATCAACCCGCAAATGATGAAGCTGCGCAAGGGCGTGGATGTTCTGGTCGCCACGCCAGGCCGTTTGCTGGACCTGCACCGTCAGAACGCGGTCAAGTTCTCGCAACTGCAAACCCTGATCCTCGATGAAGCCGATCGCATGCTGGACCTGGGCTTTGCCGAAGAACTGCGCGGGATTTATGCCGCACTGCCCAAGCGTCGCCAGACCTTGCTGTTCTCCGCGACCTTCTCGGACGAAATCCGCCTGCTGGCCTCGCAGATGCTCGATGACCCTCTGAGCATTGAAGTCAGCCCGCGCAACGTGGCGGCGTCTTCGGTCAAGCAGTGGGTGGTGCCGGTAGACAAGAAGCGCAAGAGCGAGCTGTTCATCCATCTGCTGAAAAAGCAGCGCTGGGGCCAGGTGCTGGTCTTCGCCAAGACCCGCGTCGGCGTCGACCAACTGGTCGAGCGTCTGCAAGGGCTGGGTATCAACGCCGATGGCATTCACGGCGACAAGCCACAGGCGACCCGCCAGCGTGCGCTGGATCGTTTCAAGGCCAGCGAAGTGCAGATCCTGGTGGCGACCGATGTGGCGGCCCGTGGCCTGGATATCGATGATCTCCCGACCGTGGTCAACCTGGATTTGCCTATCGTGGCCGAGGATTACATCCACCGCATCGGGCGTACCGGGCGTGCAGGCCTGACCGGTGAAGCGATCTCGCTGGTCTGCGCCGATGAAGTCGAGTTGCTGTCGGCGATTGAAGTGCTGACCCGCCAGACGCTGGTGCGCAAGGAAGAGCAGGATTTCGAGCCTGAACACCGTGTGCCGACCACCGATGCCAGAGGGCAGATCCTCAAGAAACCCAAGAAGCCGAAAAAGCCCAAGGTTTCAGGCAGCAAGCGCAATCTGGGCAAATGGGTCGACAGTGGCGATAGCGAGCCAGCGCCAGTGGTAAAGGCCGTGCGCAAGGTGCCAGTGTTCAACACCGGACCTCGCAAGAAAAAGCCCTGATCCAATCTTGATCCATCATAAAGATTGTAGGAGCGACTTCAGTCGCGAAGGCGGCAGTGAAGGCAGTGCACTTCTTCAGCCTTCACTGGCCTCGTCGCGAGCAAGCTCCCTCCCACCAAGGTTGTGGGAGCTGCGGCACCACTCAATGATCCCAAGCCCCGCAGCCCGACCGCTGGCAAAGCAGGCAGTCAGCAGGTAGCCGCCAGTCGGCGCTTCCCAGTCAAGCATCTCGCCGGCGCAGAACACGCCCGGCAGTTGCTTGAGCATCAAGCCCTCGTCCAGCCCCTCGAAGGTCACACCGCCAGCGGTGCTGATCGCCTCATCGAGCGGACGCGGTTTGATCAGGGTCAGAGGCAGTGTCTTGATGGCCTGGCTCAGCAAGACGGGATCGGCAAAGGCTTCCTTGGTCGCCAGCTCTCGTAAAAGCGCGGCCTTGACACCCTCCAGACCCAACTGGCTTTGCAGGTGTTTGGACATCGAGCGCGAGCCGCGAGGTTTGCTCAGGGCTTTTTGTACATCGCCGAACGTCTTGCCGGGCAACAGATCGATGTGCACCGTCGCCGAGCCTGCAAGGTTGATCTGCTCGCGAATTCTTGCCGAAAGTGCATAAACCAGACTGCCTTCCACTCCGGTTTCGGTCAGCACGCATTCGCCAAGCCGAGGCGTGTCGTCTGGCAGACCCATGGCGATATTCTTCAGCGGCGCGCCCGCGAACTTGCTGCGCAGCAACTCGCTCCAGGCTGCAACCTCAAAACCGCAGTTGGCGGCCTGCAGCGGCGCAACTTCAATACCGCGCTCTTGCAGCCACGGCAACCAGGCGCCATCGGAACCCAGGCGAGCCCAACTGGCGCCGCCCAGGGCGAGCAATGTGGCATCGGGCTTGATGGCCAGTTCGCCGTCCGCAGAGACAATACGCAGGCTGCCGTCGGCATTCCAGCCCAGCCAGCGATGGCGGTTATGAATCGCCACACCGGCTTCGCGCAGGCGCTTGAGCCAGGCCCGCAGCAGCGGGGCGGCTTTCATGTCGGTGGGGAACACACGACCCGAACTGCCCACGAAAGTCTGAATGCCCAACTCATGAATCCATGTGCACAGCGCATCGGCATCGAAGCCGCGCAGCAAGGGCGCGATCATCGGCGCTCGTTCGGCATAGCGCGACAGAAACGCCGGGTAAGGCTCCGAGTGCGTGATATTCATCCCGCCCACGCCCGCCAGCAGAAACTTGCGTCCCACCGAGGGCATGGCGTCATACAGATCGACCTTGATCCCGGCCTGGCTCAACACCTCAGCCGCCATCAACCCCGCAGGCCCGCCTCCGATGATGGCGACGGATGGGGGCTTCGGGGAGTGAGAGTCGGTCATGGCGAGCGTGATGTCAGTGATAAGAGGCTGGGCATTCTACCCGAGATTCAAATACTGACTTGATTTCGCGATGGGTGATGGATGTAGTACGTTGTATGACAATGTATGGTTATGTACTGCATGTTCTTTCTGGAGGTCATCATGTCCACTATGTCTATACGTATACCTGATGAAATGGCGGCCACCCTTGCCAGCCTTGCAAAAGCTACCGGGCGCACCAAGTCGTTCCTGGCCATTGATGCCTTGCGTGAATACCTCGATCGTGAGGCCTGGCAGATTGCCGAGATTCAGCGCTCGATCCAGGAGGCGGATGCCGGGGATTTTGCCAGCGATGAAGAGGTCGGCGCCGTGATGGACAAGTGGACAGGCAATGCGCGTTGAGTGGCTGAGGACAGCGCTGAAGAATCTCGATGACGAAGCCGCTTACATCGCCGTGGATAATCCGCAGTCTGCCGTTGAGTTCGTGCTCGCCATAAGGGCTGGCGTAGAACAACTGGCTCTTTTTCCTGCGATGGGGCGAGAAGGGCGACTCAGTGGTACTCGTGAATGGGTGTTGCCTGATCGGCCGTACATCATTCCTTATCGTGTTCGCGGCGGATGTTTGCAGATATTGCGCATTTTCCACACCCGCCGTTTACCGCCATCAAGCTGGTAAACCCAACCCCATCTCCACCCAGACCCGCTGCGCGCTGTGATGCAGGATGCCGTGTCGTCTGGCCAGGGCTTCGCGGTCTTTGCTGTAGCCGCCGCCGATAACGCCCATGACTGGAATGTCACGGCCCAGGCAGTGGCGCATGACGGTTTCGTCCCTTGCGGCCAGGCCTTGGTCGGTCAATTGCAGGTAGCCCAGGGCATCGTCCTTGTGGACATCCACGCCTGCATCATAAAGCACCAGATCCGGCTGGTAGATCGGCAGCAGGTAGTTGAGCAGGTCGTCGACGACTTTCAGGTAGTCCGCATCGCCCATGCCCATGGGCAGAGGGATGTCCCAGTCGCTCCGGGCCTTGCGGGCCGGGAAGTTCTTTTCGCAGTGCAGCGACACGGTAATGGCGTCTTCGGTGTCGGCGAGAATGCGTGCCGTGCCGTCGCCCTGATGCACGTCGCAGTCGAAGATCAGCACCTTGCCCACGCGTCCGCTGGCCAGCAGGTAATGGCTGATGATCGCCAGGTCGTTGAAGATGCAGAATCCGGCGGGGTAATCGTAATGCGCGTGATGGGTGCCGCCTGCCAGATGGCAGGCCAGGCCGTGCTTGAGCGCCTGCTCGGCCGTCAGCAAGGAGCCGCCTACTGCTCGAATGGTGCGTCGCGCCAGGTCTTCGCTCCAGGGCAGGCCCAGTCGGCGCTGGTCCTCGCGTGACAGGTCGCCGCTCAGGTAGCGCTGAATATAAGAAGGGTCATGGGCCAGTGCCAGAATATCGGCCGGGCACAGTTCCGGGCGCAGAAGCTGGGTGTCCAGGACCAGGCCGCTGTCGACCAGGTGATCGCGCAGCAGGCGGAACTTGTCCATGGGGAAACGATGGTCAGCCGGGAAGTGCGGGCTGTAGTCATCATGATAGATAAGCGGCAGGGACATTTTTCGTCCGGTCTGGGGTCGAAGCCGGATAGTGCCAGTAATGCAGGCCGTCGCACAGCAACCTTGGGCGTTGACAGGCTACACTGGCGCAATCATTTGCGTGGTACCCGGGAGGAATCGATGGAGCCGATACTCAAACTCGACAGCGCGCGGCTGCTGATGCGGCAATGGCGGGACGATGACCTGCCCACGTTTGCCGCCATGTGTGCGGATCCTCAGGTCATGCGCTACTTCCCCGAACCCATGAGTCGCCTGGAAAGTGCCGCCATGATCGGGCGTGTACGGGGGCATTTCGCTGAGCTGGGCTTTGGCTTGTGGGCACTTGAGCGCAAGGACAATGGAGCTTTCATCGGCTTTACCGGTCTTGGCGTCGTGGGATTCGATGCGCATTTCACGCCAGCGGTGGAAATCGGCTGGCGGTTGGCGCGTGAGCACTGGGGGCTTGGCTTTGCCAGCGAGGCGGCCTGGACCGTTCTGGGCTGTGGCTTCGAGCGTCTGGGGCTGGAAGAAATCGTGTCGTTCACGGCGGTCAGCAACGAGCCATCGCAGAAAGTGATGCAGGCCATTGGCATGCAGCACGATGTGGCCGATGACTTCGATCATCCCGGCATCGAGGATGGGCATCCGCTCAAGCCTCATGTCCTGTATCGAATAAACCGTGAACAGTGGCTCAACACGCTCAAACCCTGATTCAGCCAGCCGCATTAAATTCTGTATCATTTCAACCCTGCCGCGCAGGCCTTGCGCGCGTGGGTATGTTTTGTGCGAGGAGTGATGAATGAGCCAAGTGTTGGATGATCTGGTCGAGCTGCTGACGCTGGAACCGATCGAGGAAAATCTTTTTCGCGGTCGCAGCCAGGACCTCGGCTTTCGCCAGCTGTTTGGCGGACAGGTATTGGGGCAGTCGCTGTCGGCCGCCAGCCAGACCGTAGAAGAAGATCGCCATGTTCATTCCCTGCACGGCTACTTTCTGCGCCCTGGCGATGCCGCCTTGCCTGTGGTCTATCAGGTCGACCGTGTGCGTGATGGCGGTAGCTTCAGTACGCGCCGGGTGACGGCGATCCAGAAGGGCAAGCCGATCTTCACCTGCAGCGCATCGTTCCAGTATGACGAAGAAGGTTTCGAGCATCAGACCACCATGCCGCAGATCGCAGGCCCGGAAAACCTGCCTTCGGAGCTGGAACTGCTGACCCAGCGGGCGCATCTGATTCCCGAAGCCATGCGCGACAAGTTTCTGTGCCCCAAGCCCATTCAGTTTCGCCCGGTAACCGCTGAAGACCCGTACAACCCGAAGCCGGGTGAACCGGTGAAGTACGTCTGGTTCCGTGCCGATGGCACCTTGAAAGACGTTCCGGCGCTGCATAAATACTTGCTGGCCTACGCCTCGGACTTCAATCTGCTGACCACGTCTTTGCTGCCCCATGGCAAGACGGTCTGGCAACGCGACATGCAGGTTGCCAGCCTTGACCATTCGCTATGGTTTCACAGCGATCTGCGCGCCGATGACTGGCTTTTGTACGCCATGGACAGCCCATGGGCCGGCAACTCTCGCGGTTTCTCTCGCGGCAGCATTTTCAACCGCGCCGGGCAACTGGTTGCCTCGGTCAGCCAGGAAGGTCTGATCCGCCATCGCAAGGACTGGTCATGAGCCTCAGGGATATTCCGAACTGGGTATTCGACATGGACGGCACCCTGACCATCGCCGTGCATGATTTCCCGGCCATCAAGCGGGCACTGGGTATTCCGCTGGAGGACGACATTCTCGGACACCTGGCGGCCTTGCCTGCGGATGTCTCTGCGGCCAAGCATGCCTGGCTGCTGGAGCACGAGCGCGAACTGGCGCTGGCGTCCCGACCGGCCGAAGGTGCTGTCGAACTGGTGCGGGAGCTGGCCGGGCGTGGCTATCGCCTCGGTATCCTGACCCGCAATGCCCGCGAGCTGGCTCACATCACCCTTGAGGCGATTGGGATTGCGGACTGTTTTGCGGCCGAGGATGTGCTGGGTCGTGACGAGGCGACACCCAAGCCGGATCCGGCTGGCCTGCTGAAGCTGGCGGGTGCGTGGGATGTATCGCCCGGGCAGATGGTCATGATTGGTGACTACCGCCATGATCTGGATTGTGGCCGTGCAGCGGGGGCAAAGACCGTGCTGGTCAACCTGCCTGAAAATCCCTGGCCAGAGCTGGCCGACTGGCATGTCGCCGATTGTGTGGCTTTGCGGGGGATGCTGGATCAGTGATTTTCGCGAATGAATTCGCTTGTGGGAGCGAATTCATTCGCGAATGGCGAATCAAAACGGCTTGAACAAAACCGCCTGCCCTTCAGGCGAAGTGAAGATCCCGTCACCGCTGTGCCCGACTTTCGGCACGATGATCAGATGCTGGTTCAGCCCTTCCGGGTGACGTTTCTGCAGGTACTTGAAGTAGTTCTCCCCGCGAGTCCGCCTGTTCGGGCCCTGTGCCTCGGCGGCGCAGGTCTTGTCCAGCGCCGGGTGATTGAGATCGGTGTCCAGTTCGCCCAGCAGATAGGTGATATCGCGCTTCACATAAGCCTTTTCGATATCCGCAGGCTTTTCCTTGCCGGAGTAGAACGGCATTTTCTTCAGGCCGTACTTCCAGTCGTCGAAGTTGGGGCAGCTTTGCGCCGATACGGTTTCAGGGCGCTCGGCGTCGAAGTAGGCGTAGGACGACGGGTTGGCGATCACGTAGCGCAGTTTCACGCCTTCACGGTTGAGCAACGCATCTTCCTTGCCTCCAATCATCGCGTAACGCTGCACTACCTGGGCACCGCCGGAATGGCCCGCGATGACAATTTCCTTGAGGTTGGGGAACAGCTTGCTGTCGCTCAGGCGCTTGAGGATATGGTCAATGACGATAAACGAGCTGATCGGCTTGGGGTCCACAGCCGTGGCGCCTTCCATCCAGCTGTTCTGGCGCCAGCGCAGGATCGAGTCGGACAAGTGGTGGGCAACGATATCTTTTTCGTCCAGAAACTGCGGAGCAATCAGCAGGGTCTTGCTGCGCTCCTTGGACTGGTTGGCCGCTCGCTCGATACTGCGCAGGTAGGTTTGCGCATTGCGCAGGCGACCATGCAGCACGATCACGACGCGCTCGATCCGTGGTTTGGGATGAACCCATTCCTGGCTCAGGCCCAGCGTGGCCTGGCTGCCATTGATGGTCAGGCGATCCGGGCTGATCGATTTTACCGCTTGATCCTCGGCATGAGCGCCGAGGCTCGCGAAGGCAGTGCTTAACAACAGGACCATAAGCGGTTTAATCATGTGCTCAGAGACTCTTGGCGGCGAACGTATCGCATTGGTTGATTTGACCTTGTGCAAAGCCGGTCTTGAACCAGCGCACGCGCTGGGCTGACGTTCCATGGGTGAAGGAGTCCGGTACGACCCGGCCACGGCCTTGCTGCTGCAAGCGATCATCGCCAATGGCGTTTGCCGCATTCAGTGCCTCTTCAATATCACCCGGCTCAAGCCAGTTCAAACGCTTTTGTGCGTTGTAGGCCCAAACACCCGCAAGACAGTCGGCCTGCAACTCCTGGCGGACCAGCAGACCGTTATTGCCTTCCATGCGCTGGCCTTGCTGGCGAGCCGTCTGGACCTTGGCTGAAATGCCCAGCAGGGTCTGCACGTGATGGCCCACTTCATGGGCGATGACGTAAGCCTGGGCGAAATCCCCGGCAGCCGAAAAGCGTTGGGACATTTCCCGGAAGAAATCCAGATCCAGATAAATCTGCTGGTCGGCCGGGCAATAGAAGGGGCCTGTGGCCGAAGTCGCGAAACCGCACGCGGAGTTCACCTGACCGCGAAACAGCACCAGAACCGGGTCCTTGTACTGTCGGCCACTCTGGGCAAACACGGCCCGCCAGGTGTCTTCGGTATCGCCCAGCACGCTGCGCACGAACTCGGCCTGCTGATCGTTGGCGGGCGGAGCCTGGCGTGTCTGGGGGCTGACTTGAGAGGTTTGCCGGGTCATTTCACCGGTGAGCTGCCCGAGAATCTGCATCGGATCCTGGCCGGTCAGCAGGCCGAAGGCGACGATAATCACGATGCCGCCCAGGCTCAGTCCCTTGCCACCGATGCGCATGCCGCCACCGCCGCTGCTGCCATCTCGAGCATCGACTACGTTGTCGCTGCGTCGGCCTTTTTTCCACAGCATTCTGAAAGTCCTCCGCTGAACTCTAGGGAGTGTTGCCGGTGATACGTCATTGCGCCAGTCCGGCGGTCTGTCTGGCCAGCATCAGACCGTTTTTGCGCGGTGCTCGTTCTCTAAAGGTGGTGCCGCATCGGCAAAGTGATTGACCCGGCGCAGGCTCTTGAACCCGACCATCCAGGCGCCCACGACGCCCAGGGTGCACAGACCGCCCATGATCGCCGCAGGAACCGGACCGATCAGGGATGCGCTGGTGCCGGCACGGAACTCGCCCAGTTCGTTGGATGAACCGATAAACAGCATGTTGACCGCATTGACCCGGCCACGCATGGCATCCGGTGTCGAGAACTGCACCAGGGCCGAGCGAATATAGACGCTGACCATGTCCGCTGCGCCTGCGATCAACAGGGCAAGGCAGGACAGCCAGAAGAGGGTGGACAGGGCAAACACCAGGTTCGCCACGCCGAACACACCGACTGCCAGAAACATGGTCATGCCGACATTGCGATCCAGAGGCCGCATGCTCAGGTAAACCCCGGTCGCCAGTTCGCCCAGGCTCATGGCGGCGCGCAATGCTCCCAGCCCTTGTGGCCCGAGATGCAGGACTTCATGGGCGTAGATCGGCAACAGGGCCACCACGCCGCCGAGCAATACGGCGAACAGGTCCAGAGAAATGGTGCCCAGAATGATGGGCCGGGAGCGAATGAAGGCGATGCCCGCGGTAAAGCGCTGCCAGGCCCCGTCACCCAGGTCTACAGGCTTGCCTGCAAAAGGCGTTGCGACCCGGCTCAGGCACAGAATGCCCACCAGGAATGAAAGCACGCAGGTCGAATACGTCAGCTCTGCGCCGCCCAGCGCATACAGGCCGCCCCCGATCAGCGGCCCGGCCACGGTGGAGCAGCGCATGATGACGCTGTTGGTGGCGATGGCCGAGGCGAGTTGTTCCCGGGGCACAATCTGCGGCAGCAGGCTTTGCAGCGCAGGCCCTGTGAATGCGCGGGCGCAGCCATAGAGCACGAGAGCCCCGTAGATCAGGCGCAGGTCTTGCAGCTTGAGCGCCGAAAACAGCAACAGGATCAGCCCGCACAGTGCTTGCACTGCCCAACTGATGCTCAGGATCAGCTTGCGGTTGTAGCGATCGATCAGATCCCCGGCGGGCATGAGCAGCAGCAACATGGGGATGAACTGGGCAAGGCCCACATAGGCCAGTGCCATCGGCTCGCGGGTCATGTCATACACCTGCCAGGCCACGACAATGGCCTGGATCTGCATGGCGAAGACCGCCAGCAGTCGTGCAAGGATGAAATTGATGAAACCAGGTGCGCGGGAGAGTTTGACTGAGGCGGCGGGGGATTCAGAACTCAAGACAGTTATCCATCGAAGCGGCGGGTACGCGGGTGCGGTTATACCTTAGCCCATGGAACGCTACACATGAAGTAACTAAATTGTTTTGTGGTGTTGTTCGCGAATGAATTCGCTCCTACGCAGACCCTGCAACCGTTCGCAAATGAATTCCTCCTCCTGATCCGTAGGAGCGAATTCATTCGCGAAAGGCGATCAACGCCTGACCAGCAGAACCCCAGATTCCATGTGATGCGTATAGGGGAACTGGTCAAATAGTGCACAGCGCTCGATCCGGTGGGTATCGTGCAGTTGGGCGATGTTGGCGGCCAGGGTTTCCGGGTTGCAGGAGATGTACAGGATGCGATCGAAGCGGCGGGTCAGCTCGCAGGTGTCCGGGTCCATGCCGGCCCGTGGCGGGTCGACGAACACGCTGGCGAACTCATAGCTCTTCAAGTCCACGCCTTGCAGGCGGCGGAAAGGACGTACATCGTTCAGCGCCTGGGTCAGCTCTTCTGCAGACAGACGCACCAGCGTGACGTTATCCACCGCGTTGTCATCCAGGTTGCTCAGCGCAGCATTCACCGACGTCTTGCTGATTTCGGTCGCCAGCACTTTGCGCACGCGGGTGGCCAGCGGCAGGGTGAAGTTGCCGTTGCCGCAATACAGCTCCAGCAAATCGTCGCTACGCTCGCCCAGCGCGTCATAGGCCCAGTTGAGCATTTTCTGGTTCACGCTGCCGTTTGGCTGGGTGAACGCGCCTTCAGGCTGGCGATAGCTGAACGTGCGACCGGCGACTTCCAGCTTTTCGGTCACGTAATCCAGGCCGATCACCAGGCGCTGGCCTTTGGAACGGCCGATCAGGCTGACATTCAGCTCGCTCGCCAATGCCTGAGCTTCGGCCTGCCATTCCTCGTCCAGCGGGCGGTGATAGCACATGGTAATCATGGCATCGCCCGCGAGGGTGGTCAGGAAGTCCACCTGGAACAGCTTGTGATTCAGCGTCGGGCTGGCTTCCCAGCGTTCGCGCAGCACAGGCATCAACGCATTGATACGTTCGCTGGCAATCGGCAGGCCTTCGAGCAGGATCGGCGTCTTGTTGTCGCCCGGCGCGAACATGGCGTAGTAACGCTTCTGGTCTTCGCGCCACAGGCGAAACTCCGCACGCAGGCGGTAATGCTCGCGTGGCGAGTCGAATATCTGCGGCTCGGGTGCGTCGAAAGGGGCCAGCAGCTCACGCAACCGGACGGCTTTTTCTTCGAGCTGACGATCGTAGCTCGCGGGATCGAAAGGAACACTCATGCGTTGAACCAGCCCAGCTTGATCACGAACAGAATCGACAGGATCACCAGCGCCGAATTCAGCTCGCGCCCGCGTCCCGAAAGCAGCTTGATTGCTGTCCAGGAAATGAAGCCAAAGGCGATGCCGTTGGCGATGGAGTAAGTGAAAGGCATGGCCAGGGCGGTAATCACCACCGGGGCCGCGACGGTGAGGTCTTCCCAGTCGATTTCGGCCATGCCGGAAGCCATCAGCACGGCAACGAACAGCAACGCCGGTGCCGTGGCGAAAGCAGGTACGCTACTGGCCAGTGGTGCGAAGAACAGCGCCAGCAGGAACAGCACGCTGACCACGATGGCAGTCAGGCCGGTGCGGCCACCGGCACTGACGCCGGCTGCGGATTCGATGTAGCTGGTGGTGGTCGAGGTACCCAACAGCGAGCCGGCCATGGCGGCGGTACTGTCGGCGATCAGCGCACGGCCCATTTTCGGCATGTGCCCGTCCTTGCCCATCAGGCCCGCACGCTTGGCGACGCCGATGAGGGTGCCGGAGTTATCGAAGATATCCACGAACAGGAAGGCGAAGATGATGCTGACCAGTCCAACGTCCAGCGCACCCATGATGTCCAGTTGCAGGAAGGTCGGAGCCAGGGAAGGCGGCATCGACACCACGCCGCCGAACGGCGTGAAGCCCAGCAGGATGGAGGCGAGGGTGGTGACCAGAATGCCGATCAGTACTGCACCGCGGACCTTGAGCTGGTCCAGCGCCACGATCAGGAAGAAGCCCAGGGTCGCCAGTATCGGCGCCGGTTGTTTCAGGTCGCCCATGCCAATCATGGTGGCCGGGTTACTGACCACGATGCCGGCGTTATGCAGGGCGATCAGTGCCAGGAACAGGCCGATGCCCGCTGCAATGGCCGAGCGCAGGGGCAGGGGAATGCTGTTGATGATCCACTCGCGGATCTTGAACAGCGACAGCAGGAAGAACATCACCGCCGAAATGAAGACCGCACCCAGCGCCACCTGCCAGGTATGGCCCATGTGCAGGACCACGGTGTAGGTAAAGAAGGCATTGAGGCCCATGCCCGGTGCCAGGGCAATCGGGTAGTTGGCGATCAGGCCCATCACGGCCGAGCCAATGGCGGCGGCCAGACAGGTGGCGACGAACAGCGCGCCCTTGTCCATGCCGGTTTCGCCCAGGATGCTCGGGTTGACGAACAGGATGTATGCCATGGCCAGGAAGGTCGTGACGCCCGCCAGTATCTCGGTCCTCACGTTGGTGTTGTGTGCCTTGAGTTGAAACAGCCTTTCCAGCATGTCTGGCTCTCCGTAACGCGGCCTGCGTCGTGAATGTTTGACTCCAGAAGCAAAGCACAGGCTGACGCAGCAGCCCGCCGTTTCTGCGAGTCGGAAAAAGCCGCGCATCATACCAGCAGGTTGAGGCTGTGGCTGCTCTGTGAAGTGCTCCTTATCGGCTCGGCACAAAGAGCGTCCTGCAGCATGAGACAACTCGCCACGCGTCAATAGACCACACGGCTTCAAGGCCCGAATGGGACTACTCTTTCATGGTCGGTTGATCTGCATCATTGCGTTCACGCATTCAGTGTGAACCGAAAGCATGAAACCAGCATCGAGATACTCATCAGAAGACTTCCGATGCACCGACTCCCTGACCGTGGGGCAATCGCTGATGGCTTTCCGCCAAAGGCTGGTATCACCTGAAGAGAGGAAGAATCATGTTCGGTTTGGAGGCACTCGATCTTGCCCGAATCCAGTTCGCATTCACGATTTCGTTCCACATCCTGTTTCCTGCCATCACCATCGGTCTGGCGAGTTACCTGGCTGTGCTCGAAGGCTTGTGGCTGAAAACCAACAACGACGTCTACCGCGATCTTTACCATTTCTGGTCGAAGATATTTGCCGTCAACTTCGGCATGGGCGTGGTTTCCGGGCTGGTCATGGCCTATCAGTTCGGCACCAACTGGAGCCGCTTTTCCGACTTTGCCGGTGCGGTTACCGGGCCGTTGCTGACCTATGAGGTGCTGACGGCGTTCTTCCTGGAGGCGGGCTTCCTCGGTGTGATGCTGTTCGGCTGGAACCGGGTCGGCCGCAAGCTGCACTTCTTCTCGACGGTCATGGTCGCCATCGGCACCCTGATCTCCACCTTCTGGATTCTGTCGTCCAACAGCTGGATGCAGACGCCGCAAGGTTTTGAAATCATCGACGGTCGTGTGATCCCCACCGACTGGTTCGCAGTGGTCTTCAACCCGTCCTTCCCGTATCGCCTGGCGCACATGTCGATTGCCGCCTTTGTGGCGACCGCTTTCTTTGTCGGTTCTTCGGCGGCCTGGCATCTGTTGCGTGGCCGCGACACGCCAGCGATACGCACGATGCTGTCGATGGCCATGTGGATGGCGTTGCTGGTCGCGCCGTTGCAGGCCGTCGTTGGTGACTTCCACGGCTTGAACACGCTCAAGCACCAGCCGGCAAAAATCGCCGCCATCGAAGGCCACTGGGAAAACGTCGGTGACGAGCCGACGCCTCTGATCCTGTTCGGCTGGCCCGACATGAAGGAAGAGCGGACTAAATACGCCGTGGAAATTCCTTATCTGGGCAGCCTGATCCTGACTCACAGCCTGGACAAGCAAGTTCCGGCGCTCAAGGAGTTCAAGCCTGAAGACCGGCCGAATTCGACCGTCGTGTTCTGGTCGTTCCGGATCATGGTCGGCCTGGGTTTCCTGATGATCTTTACCGGGTTGTGGAGCCTCTGGCTGCGCAAGCGTGATGCGCTTTATAGCAACCGTGCTTTCCTCTATCTGGCCTTGTGGATGGGCCCCTCGGGACTGATCGCGATCCTGGCGGGCTGGTTCACCACGGAAATCGGTCGTCAGCCCTGGGTCGTCTACGGCCTGATGCGCACGGCGGATGCTTCGTCCGGCCACAGCGTCACGCAAATGAGCATTACCCTGGTGCTGTTCGTGGTCGTCTACTTCCTGCTGTTTGGCGCCGGCCTCAGTTACATGATGCGTCTGGTGCGCAAAGGACCGAAGAAACACGTCGAGCATACACCGACCGGCGGTCCCGGCCAGAAACGTACGCCAGCCCGTCCGCTCTCCGCTGCCGTAGAAGGCACCGAAGACGGCGACAACCTCGACAGCCTGAGCAAGGGGAACTGAGTCATGGGCATCGATCTTCCACTGATCTGGGCGGTCATCATCATCTTCGGCATCATGATGTACGTGGTGATGGATGGCTTTGACCTGGGCATCGGGATTCTCTTCCCGTTCATGAAAGACAGCTCCGACCGCGACGTGATGATGAACACCGTCGCTCCGGTCTGGGACGGTAATGAAACCTGGCTGGTACTGGGTGGTGCGGCATTGTTCGGGGCTTTTCCCATGGCCTATGCGGTGGTGCTGTCGGCACTCTATCTGCCGCTGATCTTCATGCTGATGGGGCTGATCTTTCGTGGAGTGGCTTTCGAGTTCCGCTTCAAGGCCACTGAAGAGAAGCGTCACCTGT
This sequence comes from Pseudomonas lijiangensis, assembly GCF_018968705.1. Classification (NCBI taxonomy): domain Bacteria; kingdom Pseudomonadati; phylum Pseudomonadota; class Gammaproteobacteria; order Pseudomonadales; family Pseudomonadaceae; genus Pseudomonas; species Pseudomonas lijiangensis. The sequence goes on along the minus strand of NZ_CP076668.1, from coordinate 4,989,049 downwards.
GGGACAAGGCGTTCATTGGCGGCTCACTGGTTGCGACCTTCTTCCAGGGCGTGGCGCTGGGGGCTTTCATCGAAGGCATCCCGGTGGTCAATCGCGAGTTCGCCGGTGGTTCGCTGGACTGGCTGGCGCCGTTCCCGATGTTCTGTGGCCTGGCCCTGATCGTCGCTTATGCGTTGCTGGGCTGCACCTGGCTGATCATGAAGACCGAAGGCCCGTTGCAGAAGGCGATGCACGATCTGGCACGTCCCCTGGCGCTGGCGACTTTGGCGGTCATCGGTATTGTCAGCCTCTGGACGCCACTGGCTCACCCGGACATCGCGCAGCGCTGGTTCAGCCTGCCCAACCTGTTCTGGTTCATGCCCGTGCCGATTCTGGTGCTGGTCACCCTGTACGGCCTGTTCAAGGCAGTAGCCCGCAATGCCCATTACACGCCGTTCCTGCTGACGCTGCTGCTGATCTTTCTGGGCTACAGCGGCCTGGGAATCAGTCTGTGGCCCAATATCATTCCGCCGTCGGTCTCCATCTGGGCGGCTGCGGCTCCGCCTCAGAGTCAGGGTTTCATGCTGGTGGGCACGCTGTTCATCATCCCGTTCATTCTGGGGTACACCTTCTGGAGCTATTACGTGTTCCGCGGGAAGGTGACTGCCGAAGACGGTTACCACTAGAGGAGATTGGCGATGTCTGGCAAGAACTCCATGCACGACAAGGATCCGGCGCTGAGCAAGCCGCTCTGGCAGCGGCTGGCCTGGCTGGTCGGTATCTGGGCAGGCAGTGTCTTTGCGCTGTTCATCGTGGCCAGTCTGATGCGCATGTTCATGAATGCAGCAGGATTGACCACCCACTGATCACCCTGCACTGAATTCCCATCCCGTGTTTTGTGGACACGGTTTCATGACCCTCCTTGCGGAGGGTTTTTTTTGAGGTTTATTTACGGGCTTTAAGAATCACGAACTTGGGCGTTGCGGCGACCTGTTCCACGCCGCGAAACAGCCGTGCCAGTTTGCTGTGATAGCCCAGATGGCGATTGCCGACGATATACAGCGCGCCACCGACCACCAGTGAAGCCCGCGCCTGAAGGAACATGCGCCAGGCCAGGAAATCACCGACCACCTGCTGCTGGTGGAAGGGCGGGTTGCAGAGCACCACATCCAGAGAATCCGGTTCCTGGCTGGCCAGGCCATCACCGGCACGAATCACCACCTCGCGGGCTCCCAGCGTTGCCTGCCAGTTCTCGGCGGCCGACTGTACGGCCATGAAGGACTCATCCACCAGCGTGTAATGAGCCTGCGGGTTATCCAGGGCGCTTGCGATGGCAAGCACGCCATTGCCGCAGCCCAGATCGGCAACTCTGGCCGAGCCGAGGTTTTTGGGTAGGTAAGGCAGGAAGGCACGGGTGCCGATATCCAGGCCGTCGCGACAGAATACGTTGGCGTGGTTGACCAGTTCGATGGCGGGTTGATCGAGCGTGTAACGGGTCGGGTAGGGCGAAGCCAGGACGGGCCTGGATTCTTCTGGAGTGCAGAACAACAGACGTGCCTTTTTTACGGCCAGTGATGCCTGGACCGGGCCTACATATTCTTCCAGCAGTTCACCGGCCGAGCGTGGCAGGTGCTTGACCATCGCCGCTGCGATCACCCGGGCACCCGGTGCCAACTGGCCTTGCAGGCGAATGAGCTGTTCTTCCAGCAATGCCAGGGTCTTGGGAACCCGGATCAGTACCCAGTCGAAAGGGCCGTTCAATGGCTCGCTGGCCGGGATCACAGGTACGGCGTCATAGGCCATGCCATTGCGGGTCAGGTTCTTTTCCAGACCTTGTGCTGCCAGATACGAATCGGTGCTGCTGACCACCGTTGCATGCTGCGCGAGGCTTGCGGCCAATGCACCAAAGCTGTCGTTGAGTACCAGTACCTTGCTCTGCAGGGTCAGGCCGGTTTCTGCCACATGGTTCAGCAGGTATTCATCCGCCGCATCAAATGCCTGCAACGGCTCATCTTGTTGTTCGGGTTGGCGAATGAGATCAAGTTGAGCGAAAGGACTGGTCAGCACGGGCATGGGCAGGAAAACTCTGGGAATCGACGTATGTCATGCGAGCCCGGCATCTGATGGGCTCGCTGAGATCGGCAAGTTTACGTGCTTTTTGCTGTTTGGCACCCTCCATGTTGCGGGTCGATTGCCGACCTCTTCAGAACATCCCTCTCAAGGCTGCCTGGACGGCGGCAGCTGTCTTGTTGCAAACCCCCATTTTCTGTATCGCACTGGCGATATGAAAATGAATGGTGCGCTCTTTCAGGCTCAGGATGATTGCGATGTCGCCCGCTGTCTTGCCTTCCGCGGACCATTTGAGGATCTCGATTTCTCGTTGTGTCAGGTTTTTTGCCGGAAATGGGGATGGTGAGTTGAACTCCATGGATCCCATGATCGCCTCCATGCCTTTGATGGCGAGTTGTTTCTGTATTGTCTAAGCAGTCTAGAAAAAAACCATCGTGTCCAGATTGCGAGTGAAGCTATCTAGACGAGTGGTGTAATGGCCTTTGCGTATTCAAAAGAGTGTCTAAAGGGCTGTAACACTGGTGGGAGCTGGGTTGCGGCTTTACAGGGCGTACAGGCTTACAACCAACGAAATACGGCCCCAAGAACCAAATACTCTAAATTGCCGGTGTGCAATGTCGCTCAAATCACTACAAACAGCCGGTGTTTATCGAGCGCGCTTTGGAGGACACTGGAAACCTTTTCCAGCTCTGGAGCCAGAAGCCTCCCATGACCGCCAGCGAAGACAAGTTCACCCGGCAGACACTTCAGCGTGTGACGCCGTTGACCGACAATCTGTTTACTCTGCGCACCACTCGCGATCCCGGGTTCCGTTTTCGTGCCGGGCAGTTCGCTCGTCTTGGCGTGACCAAAGCCGATGGCAGCACGGTATGGCGCCCCTACTCGATGGTTTCTGCACCCCATGACGAGTTTCTGGAGTTCTTTTCCATCGTGGTTCCGGGCGGGGAGTTCACCAGTGAGCTGAGCCGTCTGCGCGAAGGCGACACCTTGCTGGTGGAGAAACTGGCGACCGGTTATCTGACGCCGGACCGTTTTGTCGACGGGCGAGACTTGTGGCTGTTATCCACAGGCACGGGCGTCGCGCCTTTTCTCTCGATCCTTCAAGACTTCGAGATCTGGGAAAAATTCGAGCGCATCATTCTGGTTTACAGCGCCCGGGAGTCCAGGGAGCTGGCTTATCAACAGTTGATTGGCGAGTTGATGCAGCGCGATTATCTGGTCGAGTACGCCGACAAGTTCCTGTTTCTGCCCACCGTGACCCGTGAGCATCATTCTGGCGCCTTGCATGGCCGGATCACGCACCTGATCGAAAATGGCGAGCTGGAGCGTGCCGCCGGTGTCGAGCTGACGCCCGAGCATTCGCGAGTGATGATTTGCGGCAACCCGCAGATGATCGACGACACCCGGGCCGTGCTCAAACAGCGCAACATGCAACTCAACCTGACCCGTCGGCCGGGGCAGGTTGTTGTGGAGAATTACTGGTAGCGTTTTCGCGCGTCTGTGGGAGGCAGCTTGCTGGCGACAGCTTCAAAGTCGCCAGCAAGCTGCCTCCCACAGTCTTGTACTTCAAACCGGACGACTTGGGTCCACGGTAATCGGTGCCGCCGGCTTGTTCTGCTCTTTGAGCAAATCTCGAATCTCGCCCAGCAGGACTTCTTCCTTGGAAGGTGTCGGTGGCAGTGTCGGGGCCTTGGCTTCTTCGCGCTTGAGGCGGTTGATGGCCTTGACGCCCATGAAGATGGCGAACGCGACGATGACGAAGTCGAGCACGGTCTGGATGAACTTGCCGTAGGCCAGCAGCACGGCAGGCGTTGTGCCTTCGGCCGCTCGCAGGGTAATGGCAAGGTCACTGAAGTCCACGCCGCCGATCAACAGGCCCAGCGGGGGCATGATCACGTCGCCGACGAATGACGAAACAATCTTGCCGAATGCCGCACCAATGATGATACCCACGGCCATGTCGACCACGTTACCTTTGACGGCGAAGGCCTTGAATTCGCTTAATACGCTCATGGGTCATTCCTTGTTGCAGATGGATGTGATCGGAATCAGTGTAACGGAGCAATCTGTATCCTGCCGTGTACAGGTTCAATCGACCGGGGCTGGCGCGGTAAGTTTTATCTTTTTCAGTAAAAAACGGGTTCCGACGGCGCGGCATTCGCTGCGTTATCATGCTGCTTTTTACGATTGGGGTTGTCATGGCCAAGGCCAAACGCTTGTACGGCTGCACGGAGTGCGGCGCGACTTTTCCCAAATGGGCGGGCCAGTGCAGTGACTGCGGCGCCTGGAACACGCTGGTTGAAACCATGCTGGAAAGCGGAGCCGCCGCCCCTCCCAGCGGACGCACCGGCTGGACGGGCTCGCAGGCCCAGATCAAGACCCTGGCCGAGGTCAGCGTCGAAGAAATTCCACGCTTCTCTACCAAGTCCAACGAACTGGATCGTGTTCTGGGTGGCGGTCTTGTGGATGGCTCGGTCGTATTGATCGGTGGCGATCCGGGGATCGGGAAGTCCACTATCCTGCTGCAAACCCTGTGCAATATCGCCGAGCGCATGCCGGCGCTGTATGTGACGGGGGAAGAGTCCCAGCAACAGGTGGCCATGCGCGCCCGGCGCCTTGGCTTGCCACAAGACAAACTGCGGGTGATGACCGAAACCTGCATCGAATCCATCATCGCGACTGCCCGTGTCGAGCATCCCAAGGTCATGGTGATCGACTCCATCCAGACGATCTTCACCGAACAACTGCAATCCGCTCCCGGCGGCGTGGCACAAGTGCGGGAAAGTGCCGCCTTGCTGGTGCGTTACGCCAAGCAGAGCGGCACGGCGATTTTCCTGGTCGGCCATGTCACCAAGGAAGGCGCGCTGGCCGGGCCTCGGGTTCTGGAGCATATGGTGGATACCGTTCTCTATTTCGAGGGCGAGTCGGATGGACGCCTGCGGCTGCTCCGGGCTGTGAAAAACCGTTTCGGGGCCGTGAACGAGCTGGGCGTGTTCGGCATGACGGACAAGGGGCTCAAGGAAGTCTCCAACCCGTCAGCGATTTTCCTGACCCGTGCTCAGGAAGAAGTGCCCGGCAGCGTGGTCATGGCGACCTGGGAAGGGACGCGGCCCATGCTGGTGGAAGTTCAGGCGCTGGTGGATGACAGCCACATGTCCAACCCGCGGCGGGTGACGCTGGGGCTCGATCAGAACCGTCTGGCCATGCTGCTGGCGGTGCTGCATCGTCATGGCGGCATACCGACCCACGATCAGGACGTGTTCCTCAATGTGGTGGGCGGTGTGAAAGTGCTGGAAACCGCGTCTGACCTGGCATTGATGGCAGCGGTCATGTCGAGCCTGCGCAACCGGCCATTGCCTCATGATCTGCTGGTGTTCGGGGAAGTGGGGCTTTCCGGCGAGGTCAGGCCGGTGCCCAGCGGTCAGGAACGCTTGAAAGAGGCTGCCAAGCATGGCTTCAAGCGAGCCATCGTGCCCAAGGGCAATGCCCCCAAGGAAGCGCCGCCCGGTTTGCAGATCATTGCGGTGACCCGTCTGGAACAGGCGCTGGATGCGTTGTTCGAGTAGGTGAGTTATTTGTTCCTTCGCGAATGAATTCGCTCCCACACCCAGATTGTGACTCCTGTGGGAGCGACTTCAGTCGCGAACTCAAATCTCGATCAATGCCGCCAGTTCCCGGTCCAGCTCAGCCGGATCTCCCAGGTTGAGCTCTACCAGCCGCTTCAGATGGCTGATCGATTCCAGTCCGATGTGCAGGCAGACAAACCCGAGATGCTGGTTGTCGTCATGGGTCAGCTTCACATCCATCTGCACGTAGGCATCGTCGCTGAGGTGAATGTCCACCAGAAAGTGCTCATCCGGATCACCTGTCCAGGGTTCCGGCCGTTCGATGAGCAGTCCTTTCAGAGAGAGATCGAGCAACTGCACTTTCCAGTTGTGGTTGCCCTGGTTGAGGTCGGTCTTGGCATCGAAAGCGATGCGCTTGAAACGACGGCGATCTGAGGGGGAGTCGGTCATCAGGTGAACTCTCGTGGTATCGACTGACGCTGGGTCAGCGGACATGCCATGGATAATGGCACCCTTGTTTAGGCACGATAGACCTGAACGGAGTTGCCGAACAGTTCTGTGGATAACTTTTATTGCTTCTGTCGATTCGTTTGCAGGAAGGGGAGGCGTTATTTACGTTTTGACAGGCTATTAAAGCGCTCTAGACCATGGTTGGGGGTGGTCTTTCGCTCCGACAGGGCTAAACTCGGGATGCTTGCCTTCTAGTCAACTCTGCTGGAATAAGAAAATGAAAAATAACAATAGCCTAATGCGCCATGTGCCGTGGGTGCTTCTCGCAATTATTGGGGCTTGTGCCCTGGGGGTGGTGGCACTGCGTCGTGGCGAGGCAATCAATGCCTTGTGGATCGTGGTCGCTGCTGTAGCTATTTATCTGGTCGCTTATCGTTACTACAGTCTTTTCATCGCCAACCATGTCATGCAGCTCGACCCGCTGCGGGCAACCCCGGCGGTGGTCAACAACGATGGTCTGGACTATGTGCCGACCAACAAGCACATCCTGTTCGGTCACCACTTCGCAGCAATCGCCGGTGCAGGCCCACTGGTTGGCCCGGTACTGGCCGCGCAGATGGGGTATCTGCCCGGTACGCTCTGGCTGATCGCCGGTGTGGTGCTGGCAGGTGCGGTACAGGATTTCATGATCCTGTTCCTCTCCACGCGCCGTAACGGTCGTTCCCTGGGCGATATCGTCCGCGAGGAAATGGGCCGTATCCCAGGCACCATTGCCCTGTTCGGCTGCTTCCTGATCATGATCATCATCCTCGCGGTGCTGGCGCTGATCGTGGTCAAGGCCCTGGCTGAAAGCCCGTGGGGCATGTTCACGGTCATGGCGACGATCCCGATCGCGATGTTCATGGGCGTTTACATGCGCTACATCCGTCCGGGCCGCATCGGTGAAATCTCCATCATCGGCGTGGTCCTGCTGCTGCTTTCCATCTGGGTAGGCGGCTCGGTGGCTGCGGACCCGGTCTGGGGCCCGATGTTTACCTTCACCGGTGTACAGATCACCTGGATGCTGGTGGGCTACGGCTTCGTTGCAGCAATGCTGCCGGTATGGCTGCTGCTCGCACCGCGTGACTATCTCTCCACTTTCCTGAAAATCGGCACCATCGTCGCGCTGGCCATCGGCATTCTGATTCTGGCTCCCGAGCTGAAAATGCCGGCCCTGACCCAGTTCACCGACGGTACTGGCCCGGTCTGGAAAGGCGCGCTGTTCCCGTTCCTGTTCATCACCATTGCGTGTGGTGCGGTGTCGGGCTTCCACGCCCTGATTTCCTCCGGTACCACGCCCAAGCTGCTGGATAACGAAAAGAACGCCCGCTACATCGGTTACGGCGGCATGCTGATGGAGTCCTTCGTCGCCATCATGGCCATGGTTGCCGCCTCGGTGATCGAGCCGGGTGTGTACTTCGCCATGAACAGCCCGCCTGCAATTGTGGGCACTGATGTGGTGACTGTGGCGCAAACCGTCAGCAACTGGGGCTTTACAATTACCCCGGAGCAACTGACCGCCGTGGCCAATGACATCGGCGAGCACACCATCCTGGCCCGTGCCGGTGGTGCTCCGACTCTGGCAGTGGGTATCGCGCAGATCCTGCACCAGGTCCTGCCGGGTGAAAACACCATGGCGTTCTGGTACCACTTCGCGATTCTGTTTGAAGCCCTGTTCATCCTGACCGCTGTCGACGCCGGTACCCGTGCCGGTCGCTTCATGCTTCAAGACCTGCTGGGCAGCTTCGTACCTGCTCTCAAGCGCACCGAGTCCTGGGTAGCCAACGCCATCGGTACCGGTGGTTGCGTCGCACTCTGGGGTTACCTGCTTTATCAAGGCGTGATCGACCCGCTGGGTGGCATCAATACCTTGTGGCCGCTGTTCGGTATCTCCAACCAGATGCTTGCCGGTATCGCCCTGATGCTTGCCAGTGTGGTCCTGATCAAGATGAAGCGTCAGCGCTACGTCTGGGTGACCTTGCTGCCTGCGTCCTGGCTGCTGATCTGCACCGTGACCGCGAGCCTGATCAAGCTGTTCGACTCCAACCCTGCCGTTGGCTTCCTGGCCCTGGCCAAGAAGTACAGCACTGCAGCGGATGCCGGTCAGATCCTGGCTCCGGCCAAGAACATGGATCAGATGCAGCACGTGATCTTCAACGCTTACACCAACGCCGGTCTGACCATCCTGTTCCTGTTCGTCGTGTCCAGCATCCTGTTCTACGCGCTGAAAGTCGGTCGTGCGGCGTGGATCAAGAAAGAGCGCAGCGACAAGGAAATGCCCTATCAGGCCATGCCTCCTGGGTCGCAGGTGTGATGACGTTCATGAAAAGAGGAGCTGCCCATGTTCAATGACCTGAGTCGCCTTGGGAAATACCTCGGTCAGGCCGCGCGCCTGATGGTGGGCATGCCGGACTACGACACTTATGTCGAGCACATGCAGACCAAGCACCCGGACAAGCCGTTGATGAGCTACGAGGAGTTCTTTCGCGAACGCCAGGAAGCTCGTTACGGCGGCAAGGGTGGTCCCAAGTGTTGCTGATCCTCTGATCTGCGTTATCGTTTGAATCGACGCGCCACAGGCCAACACCTGTGGCGTTGTCGTTTTTACAGGTCTCTGCAGGACTGATCGGTATTACTCTGCAGGACCGGATTCATCCGGGAAGGCGATGTACCGGACATATTGAATTGCTGGAGTACACATGACTGTTGCGCAACCCATCCCCGTCACCGTCTTGACCGGCTTTCTGGGAGCCGGCAAGACCACGCTGCTGCGTCATTTGCTCAAGGCCGAACATGGCCTGAAAATCGCGGTCATCGAAAACGAATTCAGTGAGGCTGGCATCGACAGCCAGTTGCTCGGCACAGACCCTGTGCAGGTCATGACGCTTTCCAATGGCTGCGTCTGCTGCACCATCCATACCGACCTGACCAAAGCCCTTTATCTGCTGCTGGAGCGCCTGGACAGCGGTGAGATTGCCTTTGACCGTCTTGTCATCGAATGCACCGGCCTTGCCGATCCGGCTCCCGTTGCGCAAACCTTCTTCATCGACGAAGAACTGCGCGAGCGCTACATCCTCGACGGCATCATCACCCTGGTGGATGCCGCCCATGCCGACACCCACCTGGCCCAGACCATCGCCCAGGCGCAAATAGGCTTTGCCGACCGTCTGCTGGTGAGCAAGCGCGACCTGGTGGACGACCAGGCATTCCAGACACTGTCGACCCGCCTGACCCGCATCAACCGCCGCGCACCGATTCGCATCGTCGAGCACGGCAAGATCGACCTGTCCGAATTGCTGGACGTCAGAGGCTTCAACCTCAACGCCGACCTCGGCGGCGGAGTGACCCTGCGCCCGCTTGCCCCGGCAGGCAAATCCGCCGACCGCATCTCAAGCCTGGTGCTGCGCAGCGACAAACCGCTGGATATCGACAAACTCAGCGGGTTCATGAACGAACTGCTCGAAGACCACGGCAAACAACTGCTGCGCTACAAAGGCGTACTCAATATCGCAGGCGAACCCCGGCGGATGGTGTTTCAGGGCGTGCTGAAACTCTATGGCTTCGACTGGGACACCGAATGGGCAGAAGACGAAAAGCGCGAAAGCGTGATCGTGTTCATTGCCGATGAGTTGCCGGAGGAGAAGATTCGGGCGGCGTTTGCGGAGATGGTGGGCGTGTAACACTTGTTGGAGGGGCCTTGGCCGCGACGACCTGCTCGAGGGCAATACATTTTCAGCGCCTTCAAACAGGCTGTCACGGCCAAGGCCCCTCCCACGGATTGTGGCCCAGCCATCTGATTTCGTAGGAGCGGATTTATCTGCGAGACATTATTGAAGGCGATACATTTAGGGCTTTTTGTGAGGATTGTAAGAAATTGCTGAGAGTTAGGTCGCCCTGAAAATCCAGGTCATAGCGGCCATTCGTTTTGATGCGTAGCAGATCTCCTGCGAATGCAGTAAAAGCTTTCTTATAGAAAAAACTGCGACACGGCTTCTGCTCAGAAGCCTCCTACATACATTAATAAGCAGCGTTGCCAAAATAGCCGTTCAGTTTCGGAAGTCTTGTTTTGAGGTTCTCGTTTTCATTTAGATGAACGAATAACCCATACATAAACCCACAACGATCTGGCGGCCTTAACCATGAAAATCGACAGTCATATCGTTATCTCATGTCTGGCCGTACTGACGGCGCAGTCAGGTATAACGCTCTACCTTCCGTCCTTGCCCTCAATTGCCGAAGCTTTTCAGGCCAGCAACAGCTTTTCGGCGCTGACACTTTCGGTATTTCTGGCGGGGATGGGGCTGCCGATGTTGTTGTGGGGCAAGGCTGCGGCTTTACTGGGCAGCAGGGCAACAATGATCTGGGCGCTTTTGCTGTTTTCTGTTAGCAGTCTGGGCGCCGGGTTATCAACCGACACCTCCATGTTCATCGTTTGCCGTACTGCTCAAGGGACTGCTGCTGGAGGCATTTCAGTCATGGCCCGCGTGCTGTTACGCGATAACTTCAGCGCTCGGCAGTTGGCACAAGCCCTGAGCTGGCTGTCGATCTGTTTTGTGATATCTCTGGGGCTGGCGCAGTTTGTAGGGGCGTTGATACAGGCCGTCTGGGGATGGGAGTCGGTTTTTTTCACAAGTGCTGCCTTGAGCTCTGCATTGATCTTTCCTGTTGCGCGCTACATTCCGTATATAACGACGGATCGCCAGTCCTCGAGATCAGGTCGAAAAATATACGGTGCCCTCATTCGAGACGTTCACTTCATGCGCCCGGTATTGGCGGGCGGCCTGGGTTATGGCGTAATTATTCTTTTCGCCGCTGTTGCTCCAGTGCTCTTTCAACTGCGCTTCAACTGGACTGCCGTGGAGTATGGCTGGATAGGCTGGCCAATCAGCGGTGCTTATATGCTTGGCGCCTTGTCGGTCGGTTGGCTGCTTTCAACGCGCAGTCAGTATCAGAGTCTGATACTTGGATTGAAGCTTCTGGCGTTGGGTGCCTTGCTCATGGGGGCAGGGTACTTTCTGTTTCCGGCAACAGCCTCTGCCTTGTGGCTGCCTTACTGTTTGTTGCTGTTCGGTCAGGGCATCGTTTATCCACTTTGCCAATCCCTTGCTAATCAAAGTGCGCCCGTCAGCGGTCCCTACGCCATGGCATTGACCGGATTCATACATCAGGCGATGGCTGCCTGCTGTGGGTTGATAGCCAGTGCTTTACCATCGGATCAGCCTGGGCCATTTACGCTTGTCTGTATCGTCCTTGCCACTCTGGCCTTGGGCATCTACTCGTCAGGTCATGTGAAAACCGCCCATACCCATAAATGAAAAAGCCCGGGCTTTTTCATTCAACCAGTGGTGCGCTATAAAGCTCCGTAAACCGGCAGATATTCTGTGCTTGTACGCTGAAGTCGCCAGCAAGCTGCCTCCCACAAATTGATTTATCGCCTTCACTGATCAGCATTAGCCAATAGCCATTCCCCGTTCAGGTTTAATAGCTTCTATCCCCTCAGAACAAGAGACATGTCTGAATATTGATCACACATGAAGTCGACGAATGCGCGAACCTTTGGAGCTGCAAGCCGCCTGGATGTGTGCAAGACCCAAAGCGCTGGCTCCACACCTGATACTGTTCCCCACTGAACCAACTCACCGCTGGCAAGCTGGTTCCAGGCTATGGACTGTGGAATCAGGGCTGCACCGCCACCGGCGATAGCTGCATCGCGGACCATCAGTAACGAAGAAAACCGCATTTTCGGGATCGGCTCCAAGACCAACTGACCGCCATCCAGACTCCAGTGCGTTGGCTGGAAAGTCGATGTCACGATGCCGGGTACTGGTCTGATTGCGCCGGGCATAGGCCTGGGAATTTCAGGCGCCGCTACAACGATCAACCGGTCCTTGGCGAAACACCGTCCGACCAGACTGCTGTCCGGGCTTGGGTTGATGCGGATAGCGACGTCAAATTGCTCCTCCACCAGATCCACCATGCGATCTTCCGCCATTACCTCAATAAATACTTCCGGGTAGGCCGCACAGAACTCGGCACCAATACGGCCCATCGCGAGCTGCGAGAACAGGATCGGTGCCGCCACCCGCAAACGTCCGCGAGGCGTTGAAACGCCTTCACGTGCCGCAGTCATGGCTTCGGTCACTTCGCTCAGCGGCCCTTCCGTTCGGGACATAAGCAGCTCACCTGCCTCGGTGAGCTTCAAGCCACGCGCGCTGCGCTCAATCAGCCTTACGCCCAGTTGCTCTTCAAGGTCGTAGATTCGACGCGACAAGGTAGCTTTGGAAATACCGCTCGCGCGGCTTGCCTTTCCCAACCCCGCATTGTTAGCGACGAGAATGAAATCGATGAGCGCGTTGAGGTTCATGGTGTTCCATATTTGAATCGAGGTGTCTGGATTTTGTGGTCTTCGTTTTATAAGTGCAACGGAATACTTTCACGTCATGGGGACATGACATGAGGAATTCCAATGAACACCATCCAACGCGCTGTAGTTATCCGGGCCTACGGCGGCGCTGACGCCGCACAAGTTGCCGAGATCGAGAAGCCGACACCAGGGCAAGGCCAGGTTCTGGTTCGGGTCCGAGCCGCTGGCGTGAACGGTATTGACTGGAAAGTTCGCGAAGGTCATGTGCGCAATGCCTTCCCGCTTTCATTGCCTATCGTGCTGGGCGCCGAGATGGCCGGGGTGATCGATGCGGTGGGGCCTGGTGCATCTCGTTTCAGTGTGGGAGACCGTGTCATGGGAGCCATGGGCGGACTGGGCGCGTACGCTGAATTCGTGGCCGTCAGCGAAGCGAGCCTTTCTCCTACTCCTGAGGCACTGGACGACGTACAGGCGGCTGCCATGCCTGTAGCTGCCGTTGCAGCCTGGAACAGTCTTCATCACGCAGGGCCGATCTTTGCAGGTCAGCGAGTCCTGATTCATGGCGCAGCAGGTGGGTTAGGCGCTTATGCCGTGCAGTACGCCAAGCGTGCGGGCGCCGAGGTCATCGCCACGGCGGGTACTGCCGACCTGAATTACGTGCGTAGCCTTGGCGCCGACGAGGTCATTGACTACCAGTCTCAACGCTTCGAAAACCTCGTCCGGAATATTGACCTGGTGCTCGACTACGTCGGGGGCGAGGTACTGGACCGTTCGTGGCAGGTGTTGGCGCAGAACGGCGTGGTTGTCGGCACGTCATCGCCCGACATCCTCGCCCGAACGCCCGCGAATCGCCGAAGCCTTTGGTTCATGAATAAACCGGATCCTCAATTGCTGGAGACACTGGCCAGGGAAGTAGCCAGCGGCACGCTTCAGTCGAGGATCGGTGACGTAGTTGGCTTTTCTGATATCCCCAAGGCAATCGAACGCAATCGCACCGTTTCACGGACGGGCAAGGTCGTTGCGGATTTCACTTACTGATCCACTTCAAATCCCTCGCAGGAGTTTCAAAAATGAGCATTCTGGTTATTGGTGCCACGGGCACCATTGGTTCACTGATCACTCAAGGCCTTGCTGGTGCAGGCACCGAGGTGAAAGCCCTTGTGCGTCAAGCGGGTAAGCGGGAATTCCCGGTTGGCGTCACTGAAGTTGTCGCAGACCTCACTGACGTAGCGTCGATGCGCGTTGCGCTCTCGTCGGTACGCACGCTGTTCCTGCTCAATGCAGTGACGCCTGATGAGGTCACCCAAGCGCTTATCACGCTGAACCTTGCTCGCGAGGCGGGAATTGAGCGCATTGTTTATCTGTCGGTGATTCATGCCGACAGGTTCACCAATGTCCCGCACTTCACCGGCAAGCATACGGTTGAGCGCATGATCGAAAGCCTCGACATGCCTGCCACTGTCCTGCGGCCAGCGTACTTCATGCAAAACGACCGCATGGTCCAACAGACTATTCAGAATTACTCGGTATATCCAATGCCGATCGGCGCAGCGGGTGTGTCGATGATTGATGCACGCGATATCGCTGATGTCGCGGTTGCCGAGTTGCTGCGACGCGACAAAGCACCCGCTGCGCTGGAACGTATAACGCTGGAACTGGTTGGGCCGCAAGCGCTTACCGGTGCGTCCGTGGCGAATATCTGGAGCGCTGCTCTGGGCCGCGAGATCACGTACGGGGGTGATGACGTAGCCGCTTTTGAAGGGCAACTGGCTTCGTATGGTCCCACTTGGCTGGCTTATGACATGCGGCTCATGATGGCGGGTATCCAGACTTTCGGGATGCAGTCCACTCAAGGCACGGTAGAAAAGCTTCAGGCCATCATTGGGCGCCCGCTGCGCACCTACGAAGACTTCGTGCGCGAGGCTATTGCCGAGGATTGAGCCGCCTTGGCGAAGAGGAGGCTTCATTTTTGGCTAGCGTACTGCCCCCATTAAACCGTCAGGTCGTGTGGAAACCACCCATAAATGAAAAAGCCCGGACTCAAGAGCCCGGGCTTTTTCATTCAACCAGTAACTACGCTATCAAGCGCCGTAAACCGGCAGTTTTGCGCAGATGGCTTTCACTTTCTCACGAACGGCGTCGATTACCGCTTCGTTGTTCAGGTCAGCCAGGATGTCGCAGATCCAGCCTGCCAGTTCCTTGCACTCTGCTTCCTTGAAGCCGCGAGTGGTCACTGCCGGGGTGCCGAAGCGCAGGCCGGAGGTGACGAACGGGGAGCGTGGGTCGTTCGGGACGGAGTTCTTGTTCACGGTGATGAAGGCGCGGCCCAGGGCGGCGTCTGCGTCTTTACCGGAGATGTCCTGTTTGATCAGCGACAGCAGGAACAGGTGGTTTTCAGTACCGCCGGAAACCACGTCGAAACCGCGCTCGATGAACACGCCAGCCATGGCCTTGGCGTTCTTGACCACTTGTTGCTGGTAGGCCTTGAACTCAGGTTGCAGTGCTTCCTTGAAGCAGACAGCCTTGGCCGCGATGACGTGCTCCAGTGGGCCGCCCTGTGCGCCAGGGAATACTGCCGAGTTCAGCTTCTTCTCGATGTCGGCATTGGCACGAGCCAGGATCAGGCCGCCGCGTGGGCCGCGCAGGGTTTTGTGGGTCGTGGTGGTGACCACGTCGGCGAATGGAACCGGGTTCGGGTAGACACCAGCGGCAACCAGACCGGCTACGTGGGCCATGTCGACGAACAGGTAGGCACCGACCTTGTCAGCGATTTCGCGGAAACGGGCGAAGTCCAGAACCTGGGAGTAGGCAGAGAAACCGGCCACGATCATTTTTGGCTTGTGCTCGACAGCCAGACGCTCGACTTCGTCGTAGTCGATCATGCCATTGGCATCGATACCGTACTGAACGGCGTTGTACAGCTTGCCCGAGGAGCTGACGCTGGCGCCGTGGGTCAGGTGA
Source organism: Pseudomonas lijiangensis (assembly GCF_018968705.1). Classification (NCBI taxonomy): domain Bacteria; kingdom Pseudomonadati; phylum Pseudomonadota; class Gammaproteobacteria; order Pseudomonadales; family Pseudomonadaceae; genus Pseudomonas; species Pseudomonas lijiangensis. The sequence continues at coordinate 4,973,620 of NZ_CP076668.1, read as the reverse complement.
CCGCCGTGAGCCAGGCTCATGCCCAGGATGGTGTCGCCGCCTTGCAGCAGAGCCAGGTAAACAGCGGAGTTCGCCTGGGAGCCAGCGTGTGGCTGGACGTTGGCGTAATCAGCGCCGAACAGCTCTTTGGCGCGGTCGATTGCCAGTTGCTCAACGACGTCGACGTACTCGCAGCCACCGTAGTAGCGCTTGCCCGGATAGCCTTCAGCGTACTTGTTGGTCAGGACCGAGCCCTGAGCCTCCATGACAGCCGGGCTGGTGTAGTTTTCCGAGGCAATCAGTTCGATGTGCTCTTCCTGGCGCAGGGCTTCCTGTTCCATTGCGGCAAAAAGATCGGAGTCGTACTTCGCGAGAGTCAAATCACGGCTGAACATGGCAGTCCTCGAGGGGTTGGAGCGGAAAAGGGGAGCATTCTACCCCATCGCGTTTTATCTGGCATATGAAAGGGGTTCATTTGGTGGATGAGCGGAAGGCAAGTAGGGGAGAGCTACAAGCGGCAAGCTATAAGCTACAAGCAAGAGTGCTCAGCGATCCGCTTTTGCTTTTACTTGAAGCTCCCAACTTGCAGCTTGCCGCTCTGTTCCTGTTCGACTCAGTCGAACATGAACAACGCATCATTGCTGAACTGCGCCTCGAACTGCGAAGCCGGCATCGGGCGGCCGAAGAGGTAGCCCTGGACTTCGTCGCAGCCGTGTTCGCGAAGGAACTCCAGCTGTTCGTGGGTTTCGACGCCTTCGGCGATGACCGCCAGGTTCAGGCTGTGGGCCATGGCGATGATGGCGCGGGCGATCTGTGCGTCCTGTTCGCCCGATGGCAGGCCATCGACGAAGGTGCGGTCGATTTTCAGTACGTCGATCGGGAACTGCTTGAGGTAGTTCAGCGATGAATAGCCGGTGCCGAAGTCATCGACCGCGATGCTCAGGCCAAGATTCTTCAGGCCGTCGAGCATCTGCATGGCTTCGTTGACTTCGCGCATCAGGATACTTTCTGTCAGTTCCAGCTCCAGGCACGCCGGTGGCAGGCCGGTTTCGCCCAGCATCCGGGCGATGCGCTTGCCGAGCTGGCCGTCCGAGAACTGTCTGGCGGAAATGTTCACCGACACTTTGGGAACCCGCACTTTTGCCTGATGCCAGCTCTTGAGCTGACGACAGGCTTCGGCCAGTACCCAGTCCCCGACTTCCACCACCAGGCCGAGTTCTTCTAGAACCGGAATGAATTCGCTGGGCGGCACCAGGCCGCGGCGTGGGTGCCGCCAGCGCAACAGGGCTTCGGCGCCGGTCAGGCGTTTGCCGTCGCCGCTGAACTGAGGCTGGTAGTAGATCGTGAACTCTTGCTGTTCCAGGGCATGGCGCAGGTCGCTTTCCAGTTCCAGGCGTTCCAGTGCCGTGGCGTTCATGTCGGTCTGGTAGAACTGGAAGTTGTTCTTGCCGCGCTCCTTGGCGTGATACATCGCGGTGTCGGCGTTCTTCATCAACTGGCTCAGTTCGTTGCCGTCCTGCGGGCTGAGGGCGATGCCGATACTGGCGGTCACGAAGAACTCACGGCCTTCCAGCACGAAAGGCGTGATCAGGCTGTTGAGGATCTGTTCGGCCACGTGGATCGCACGATTGAGCGCGATCTCGCGTGTGGCTCCCGGTTGCAGCAGCAGGGTGAACTCATCGCCGCCCATGCGTGCGACCGTGTCATCGTCGGCGACACAGGCCAGCAGCCGGGTGGCCATTTCCTTGAGCATGCGGTCGCCGGCGGCGTGGCCCAGGGAGTCGTTGATCGGCTTGAAGCGATCCAGGTCCAGGAACATCAGGACGACCCAGGCCTGCTGTCTTTCTGCATGTTGCAGGGCCGAATACAGGCGGTCCTGGAACAGTGTGCGGTTGGGCAGGTGGGTCAGGGCGTCGTAATAGGCCAGGCGGTGAATGCGTTGCTCACTGGCCTTGCGCTCGCTGATATCGCTGAAGAAGCACACATAGCTGGCCAGATCGCCTTCATCATCGACCACGGCGGTGATGCCGACCCATGCCGGGTAATGCTCGCCATTGCGGCGCTTGAGCCAGACTTCGCCTTCCCAGGTTCCGCGCTGGTTCAACTGCTTGAGGATGTAGCGCAGATGGGCTTCCTGCTCCCGGTCAACGGTGAGCATGTTCGGCAATTGATCGAGCACTTCCGATACGTCATAGCCGCTGACCCGCGTGAAGGCGTCGTTGGCCTGGACGATGTAGCCCGCGGGGTCGGTAATCAGGATGGCAGAGGTCGAGTGCTCGAACACCGTTGCGGCCATGCGCAGGTCTTTTTCGGCTCGGCGCTGGGTGCTGATATCGCGGCCTACGCCCAATATGCCTTCAAATGTCCCGTGCTCATCCCAGACCAGAACCAGTCGCAGTTCTACCGGAATCTTGCGGCCGTCGGCGCGCAGGCAATCGAACAGGTACAACTGGGTGGGAACGGCACTGCGCAGCTTCGCCAGTTCGGGAGGGTTGTCGAGTACTCGCTTGATGCGCGCTATCAGGTTGTAGAAGCCCGAGAGTTGCTGCGGGTTGGCAACGGTTGAGCCCCAGCCATTCTGGATAACCCAGTCGGCTTCGTAGCCCAGAACGCTTTGCACCGATGGGCTGACATAGTTGACTTCCAGCAGCCTGTCGGTGGAGAAGATCACATCACTGATGCTTTCGGCGAGCATCCGGTAGCGCTGCTCGCTGTCGCGCAAGGACTGACTGGCCTCGACCTGGCGTGTGATGTCCTTGGCGACGCCGATGATGCGGGTGACCAGATCTTCCTTGTCCCGTGTCAGGGCTTGTTCGCGGATATCGAAGCAACGCCAGGTAGTGTCCTTGTGGCGAAAGCGCAGGGCACATTGCAGCAGTTCGTTGTGACCGTGATGGCGTTGACGCAGGCGCATGTCCTGATAGCTTTGGGCATCCTCGGGGTGCAGCAGGATTTCCCAGAAAAACTCGCCCATGGCGTGCAGTTCGCTCTTGCTGTAGCCCAGCGTCTGCCCCAGATGGTGGTTGCTGTAGATCATGCGCTGGCTGAGCACGTCCTGGACATACAGATGATCGGGCACGGTGCGGACCACATCCGACCAGAATCGCTCGCGCTCCTGCAATGACAGTTCGATCTGCTTGCGGCTGGTGATGTCGCCGATGCTCAGGATGACGGCGTCATGGTCGGAGCGGGTTTCAGGCAAGCGCAATACCAGCCATAGATGCTGGTCCTGGCCGGACTCACGGGTGAGGCGGATTTCCAGTTCGAGTCGTTGCTGCCGGTTCAGGACCGCCTGAATCACCTGGGTGCCGATGCCGGGCCGCTTGCGCGACTCGCCTTCTATCAGTTGCTGCCAGGCTTCATCGCCACATTTGATATTCAACAGGCTCAGGGCAACCTGATTGACCTCTGTGATGCGTATCTGCTGCAGCAGTCGCTTCAGCAGCACCGGTTGTGTCTCGATAAAGTGATCGAAGTCTTCTGTGGTACGGATCTGGAAGGTTTCGAGCTGCTCAGGCAGGTTGGACATGTCCAGTACGCAGATGGCAACGCCTGCGCCTTCGAAAATATCCTGATAACGGCGGCGACTTTTCAGCAGTTGGCGCTGGCGGCGGCGCATGCTGAGAATGGCGGCCAGGGGCAGGAGTGAAAACAGCAGGCCGACCACGCATTTCACGATCAGGGGCGCAATCAGCTCCTGACGTGCCTTGTGTGCATCGAACAGGCCGTGCAGTTGCCAGTCGCTGTTGCTCAAGGGTTGCAGCAATACGCTTTCGGCCTGCCCTGAATCGGTCTGCATCGATGCGTCGCGCAGGATGACTCGCTGGGTCAGGCGGTTTTCGAGCCGCCACAGATGCTGAAAGTCCTGGCTGGGTTGCTGTATCAGTGCCTTGAGAGCATCCGGCGCCATGCGTACGGCCCAGTAGGCGCCGCCGAGGCCGTCGGCCTGATGCACGAACATGTAGATCTGCAGACCATCTTCGGAACTGGTGTAGTAATAAGGCCGACCCACTGCCTGCTGGAGCGCGCTCTTGAGAAATGCACCGTCCAGTGTGGTTTCGGCGCTGTCGCGGATCACATCGCCCTGAGGACTGAGCCATGCCACGCTGCGCAAGGACGGTACGGTTTCTCGCAGCCTTTGCAGGGTATGTTTCTGAGGCGCGATCTCGTTTCTGGATGGCGTTCCCTCATCCAGCAGGTTCATGGTGATCTGCGCGCTCAGGGCCATGTTGAGGCTCAGGCGGTCTGCGAGTTGCGTACTGTAGTCGAGACTGCGCTGACGCTGGCGCTCCTGTGTCTGGTGAAACTGCTCGAGCAGTTGCCACAACAGCAGTGCAAGCATCAGTAGAACCAGCGCTGCCAGTAGCCCTTTCAAGGAACTACGCAAAGGCACAACGGTTGTGCTTTTGGCTGTTTCTGATGGCGTGGAGGGCGTTGGTGTAGGCAAATCGTTGTTCCTGACTACTGGACTGAAGCAGCGAGTGCGTTATGCAATTAAAGCCCGACGCCCAAAGGGCGGCTAGCATGCCCTGAGTTGTAGCGAAGTGCCAGCCCTGTGGGGCCGGATCGTTTGCCCTACAGGCCGCATTCGGGTAGCTTTGCCCGATGCGCGTTGTAACCCGACTCCTGCAAGAGTGAATCCACTGCCTGCAAACATCGATCCAGCTTTATATTTGCCCGGATGCAGAAGTCCGTTCTCTGTCTGTTTCATTCAAGGCTTTGAATGGCACTGCGGCAAGTAGCAGAGACAAATAAAAGCTCGCGCTTTAATCAGTCACCCTCACAGACGCTAGGTTTTCATTCCATGGCTCAATACGTCTTTACCATGCATCGGCTGAGCAAAGTTGTGCCGCCGAAGCGGGAAATCCTGAAGAACATCTCCCTTTCCTTCTTCCCGGGCGCCAAGATCGGCGTGCTGGGTCTCAACGGTTCGGGTAAATCCACGCTGTTGAAAATCATGGCCGGCGTCGATACCGAGTTCGACGGCGAAGCACGTCCGATGCCCGAGCTGAATGTGGGTTATCTGCCGCAAGAGCCACAACTTGACCCGAACAAGACCGTCCGTGAAGTGGTCGAGGAAGCGGTCAGCGTCATCAAGGACGCTCAGGCCCGCCTGGATCAGGTCTACGCCGAATACGCCGAGCCGGATGCCGACTTCGACAAACTGGCAGCCGAACAGGCCAAGCTGGAAGCGATCCTGCAGGCTGGCGATGGCCATAACCTGGAGCGCCAACTGGAAGTCGCCGCCGATGCGCTGCGTCTGCCAGCCTGGGATGCCAAGGTGTCGGTGTTGTCCGGTGGTGAAAAACGTCGCGTTGCCTTGTGCCGCCTGCTGCTGTCCGCACCGGACATGCTGTTGCTCGACGAACCGACCAACCACCTGGATGCCGATTCCGTCGCCTGGCTTGAGCACTTCCTGCACGACTTCCCGGGCACTGTGGTCGCGATCACGCACGACCGTTACTTCCTGGATAACGTCGCTGGCTGGATTCTGGAACTCGACCGCGGTGCGGGCATTCCATACGAAGGCAACTATTCGGGCTGGCTGGAAGCCAAGTCCGATCGTCTGGCCCAGGAATCCAAGCAGCAGTCGGCCCATGAAAAAGCCATGAAAGACGAGCTGGAGTGGGTTCGCAAAGGTGCCAAGGCGCGTCAGTCCAAATCCAAGGCCCGTCTGCAACGCTTCGAAGAAATGCAATCTCAGGAATTCCAGAAGCGCAGCGAAACCAACGAGATCTACATTCCGGCCGGTCCGCGTCTGGGTGACAAGGTTATCGAGTTCAAGAACGTCTCCAAAGGCTATGGAGACCGCGTGCTGATCGACAACCTGTCGTTTGCCATGCCTAAAGGCGCCATTGTCGGCGTGATCGGTGGTAACGGTGCCGGTAAGTCGACTCTGTTCCGCATGCTGATGGGCAAGGAAGCACCGGACTCGGGCAGCATCGAAATCGGTGAAACCGTGCAACTGGCCTGTGTCGATCAGAGCCGTGACGATCTGGACGGCAGCAAGACCGTGTTCCAGCAGATTTCCGACGGTTCGGACCAGATCCGCATCGGCAACTACGAAATCCCGTCGCGTACCTACGTGGGGCGCTTCAACTTCAAGGGCGGCGACCAGCAGAAGTTCGTCAAGGACCTTTCCGGTGGTGAGCGCGGTCGCTTGCACCTGGCACTGACCTTGAAAGAAGGCGGCAACGTGTTGCTGCTCGACGAACCGTCCAACGACCTGGACGTTGAAACCCTGCGTTCTCTGGAAGAAGCCCTGCTGGACTTCCCGGGCGCCGCCATTGTGATCTCTCACGATCGGTGGTTCCTGGACCGTGTGGCCACCCACATCCTGGCGTACGAAGACGATTCGCAAGCGGTCTTCTTTGAAGGCAACTACACCGAATACGAAGCCGATCGCAAGAAACGTCTGGGCGATGCCGCAGCGCAGCCGCACCGAGTGCGCCACAAGAAGCTGGCTTGATTGACCCCTTCGCGAGCAAGCCCGCTCCCATCTCCGGGAGTGGCGCTTGCCCGTGAAGACTAAGCCCCGGCCGCTCCATCATCGGGTTCGATCAATACGATCTCGATGATCTGATCCCCGGCCGGGCGCTTCCATAGCACCTCGTCTCCCAGTTGCGTCCCCAGCAATGCACGCCCCAGTGGCGAACTCCAGTTGATCAATCCCTTGGCGGCATCGGCCTGATCCTCACCGACCAGTTGCACCCGCTGACGGTTGTCCCTTTCATCCGCGAACGTCACCCAACTACCGATCTGCACCTGATCGGTCGAGATGGCCGGCGTAACCACCTGCGCACTCTGCAGACGCTGGGTGAAATAGCGAAGATCCCGCTCAAGGTCGGCCAGACGCTGTTTGTCGGCGCTGTCCCCCAAAGCCGTCTGGGCGCTGTGCTGTGCCTGCAATTCATTGACTTGCTGTTGCAGCAGCAGGAGTCCGTGGGCAGTGACGTAATTGGGGTGTTCGCTGATCAGACGCTCGACCGGTTGACTGGCCTCTGCGGCGGCGTTGTCTTCATTGACGAAAGCGCGACTCATGGTTTGTCCTCCTCTTTGAGAGTTGGTCCATGGTCGCATCGGATTGGTTTCGTCTGATTTCCTGAAGTGTCTTTAATTTGGACGATAGGCCTTGGCGGCGCTTCTGGTTTTCTCCCGCTCCCAGTCACGGTCGCGGTCATTCCAGACTTGTCCGGGGTCTAGCCGGTCCCGTCGGTCTGCCATGGCCTGGCATTGACGGAACCCGTCGGTCCAGCCCTCGGCATAGAGTGGATCTTTGAGATAGCGGGGGACGTTCTTCTTGAACTGCCCGGTAAATGCCCCGGCCGCTTCCTTGCCGCTGCCGCAGCCATCCTGGAAGCCATCGGCGAATGCCGGTGGATAACCTTCGGCCAGCATATACTCGTGGGCGGACTGACAGCCTGTCAGCACGACAACCAGCCACAACAGCACCCAGCGCAGGTTCATTTCTGTTTTCCTCTACAAGTGACTTCAGTGTAGTTGTCCGCTTGTGAGTTATTTGTCAAAGATGTGTCGGATTTGTAGTGACGTGATAATTCTGTGGAAGCCAGAAAGTGGCGCATCATGAATACTTTGTGGGAGGCAGCTTGCTGGCGACTTCAGCGCACAGCCTCAGAATATCTGCCGTTTTCAAGGCCTTTTCGCCAGCAAGCTGCCTCCCACAGGTTTTGTTTGTGTCTCGTTTGATGGGGCGAATTCAGGCTCAATAGTGATACCACTTCACCTCAAGCATCACTTCATTCTGTGGCGTGGCCAACTGGCTGAACTCGCGCTGGGCGCTCAGGCGCAGGCCCAGGTTGCGGGACAGCTCCCATTGCTGGTTGAGGCTGATGCTGCGCCGTACTTCGCCATTGGTGAAGTAATCGCCCTTGGCCTCCAGGCTCAGGTTACCCAGCGGGTTGCGCCAGAGCAGGCCGGTATTGAAGCCGGCTGCTGGCGAGATGAACTCCGAGAAGTCATTGTTGTGCTCGACCCGCACGGTGCCCAGGGCAAAGCCCAGCACTTCTTCGCCCAGTTTCCAGGTACCGCCGGCACCGCCATTCACATGGCTGACGAGGTTTTCATCGCCATGTTTGCCCGGCACGCGCTCCAGTCCGCCTGTTACTTGCCATGACCATGGCTTGAGCAGGGTATTGCGGGGTGTCAGGGAGCGAATAGTCGCCAGATCCAGTTGTTGCACCTGCCAGTCATTGCCTTCGTACTGACGCAATTTGAGCTGAAGAATCTCGATCTGTGCGCCCAGCGGGAAGCCGTAGGCGTTGTCGTTCAGGTCGTGATAGGCCATGCGCAGACCGTATTCGGCGAAAGCCCGGTCGTTGCGGCTGCCCACGCCCAGTTGCCAGGTCCGTGACTCGTGTCCTTCTTCCGGCAGGCCGGGGCGCTGGATGTCCAGTTGTGCAGGCGGGTTCTGGTTGATGGCTTGCAGGAGCTCAAAGCTGCGCTGCGAACGGGCGGAATCGCGCTCCAGGCCGTTGGCGCGGTAGCGTTCGAGGCGATAGGCCGCATCCTGAATCAGGGCGCGACGCTCCTTGGGTAGCGCCTGGTATTGGCTGTCCTTGAGTTGTGTCTGGTCGGCACTGACTTTCAGCACCCATTCCTGTTCGTCCTGGCTCAGCGGTTCTGCACGGCTCAGCAGTTCACGTTCGCGCGAAGGGCGGTAGTCGATTTTCTCCACCAGCCCGGCGGCCTTTATCGCCTTCACGGTATCGGTGGGGATGGCCGTAAGCTCGAATTGGTTGGTCAGTTTCAGGCCTGGCCGGGCCACCTCCAGCAGTTCCAGCAGGCGGTAAGAGCAGTTTTCATCGAAGAAGAAGTAGCTGAAACGGATCTGCTTCAGTTCCCAGACATGCTCGACCATGCGCTGCGTTTCTTCGCTGGTCAGGTTCAGCCGGTATTCCCACAGGTCGCGGTTTTCCAGGCTGCGGTATTCCGAGAGTTTTTCCTGATAGGGCACCAGCGCAAACAGGCCGGGATAACCTCCCATCAGGCCTTTCCAGGCGTAGAGAATGCTGTTGTCCATGCCTTCGATATAGGCACCGAAGTTGATGGCGTAGCTGAGCAGCGTTGTGCCGCTGGTCTTGGCGCTGGCCGGGTCGATGCGCAGCAATGTGTGGCCGAACATCGAGGACGGGCTGTTGAGATAGGCCGCCGGGAAAATCAGCACTGTGCTGTCCGGTGCCACATCCTTGAACCACGCCTTGAAATCCTTGCAGTCCACGGCAGGCAGATCGGTGAGTTGCAATTGGTCGCGCAGCCAGCGGGTGCGGGACGGATAGACGCACTGGGCATGTGCCTGTTCGTTGCCGACAGGTGCGTAAAGGGCCGCAAGTGTTGCGCTCAGCTCTGCCTTCGGGTCATGGGCACCGTCGGCAGCGAGAAAGAATTTCGGGTCGTCGACGTAACTGCGCCAGCCGCCCAGCTTGCCAGCTTCGTAGTGGCCCAGAGAAAGCCAGAAGGGCTCATTGGCCAGTTGCTGCAAACGGTCTGCGCTCGGATGTGGGGCGGCAGATAACGGGGCACAGACAAACAGCGCCAGATACGCAAGACGTTTGAGCATAGAAAGCAACTTGTCAGGAGATGGGGACCCGCCCTCCGGAACCGAGGGGCGGGCAAACGACTTTAGGCCTGGGTGGCGTATTTGGCCAGGGTCGGATCGTTTTTCAGGACATTGATTGTGTTGCTGTGAACGTCTTCAGCGGTGGTGTCGGCCTTGCTGAAGATCTGCGAGAAGTGCTCATGGGTGACTGCGGCGAAATGCGCACGATCTTCTGGTGCAACGCCCAGGACGACCGCGTAGGTTGTCAGTGCTTCACCTTGGCCCATGGCCATGTCCTTGGAGAGCTCATCCATCATGCCGTTCATGGCCAGCCAGGATTTGCCGCCGTAGGTCAGTGCGCCACTGGTGGAGCAGCCGTTGGTGCCGGAAGTCATGCCGAAGGTGGCGTTACCGGAAGTGCCGTTAGTGGTTGATGCCAGGAAGTGCGCAGGAGTGCCACGCTGGCCTTCGAACAACATGTTGCCCCAGCCACAATCAGGGCCGCCCGGAGCTTGTGCCATTGCATTGATAGAGACTGCGGTGAAGAGCGTTCCAAGAAGAATCCGTTTCATAGCTTTTTTCTCTTTATGTTCAACCAGTGTCGGGGTTCTTGAACCGGTTCGGCGCGACAAATCCTGCGTTCGCTGGCTTTTCGCACCCACCGATACATCAAGGCAAATGGCTATTTGTAACCACATGCGCAATTTGGAGTTTAGGTCGGTTCCAAGGGTTCCGTGGCCGATTGCAGATTTATTCACGTTACAGGGTTAATTGTGTGCTTGCGCAGCCCTGTTCGTTGGGGGAATGGACATTCCGGGCTTTCCCGTCTTGCAAGTCTTGTCCGGCGAGCGCCAGAATGCCGACATCTGCCCCGCCTGATGTAAGGAACACTGATGCCCGATTCTGTCGCAGCCAGCCTTCGTCTAGCGCCACAAGCGCTGACACGCCCGTTTTCCGCTGAACAGTTCAGCTTTTCGACGACCAATGATCTGGAGCCCTTTCGGGGAGTACTCGGCCAGGAGCGAGCCGTAGAAGCCTTGCAGTTCGGGGTCGCGATGCCGCGTCCCGGTTACAACGTGTTTGTCATGGGTGAGCCCGGCACAGGTCGGTTTTCGTTTGTAAAGCGCTACCTCAAGGCCGAGGGCAAGCGCATGCAGACGCCATCGGACTGGGTCTACGTCAACAATTTCGATGAGCCCCGCGAACCCAAGGCCCTGGAGTTGGCGCCAGGCAGTGCCCAGGCGTTCATGGCCGATATCGGTGTCTTGATCGATAACCTGCTGGCAACCTTTCCGGCAGTCTTCGAGCATCCGTCGTATCAGCAGAAGAAGAGCGCCATCGACCGCGCCTTCAACCAGCGTTATGACCGCGCCCTGGACGTGATCGAGCGTCTGGCGCTGGAGAAGGACATTGCGCTGTACCGCGACAGCACCAATATCGCCTTTACGCCCATGGCCGACGGCAAGGCACTGGACGAGGCCGAGTTCTCCCAGTTGCCGGAAGCCGAGCGGGAGCGCTTCCATGAAGATATTTCCGGTCTCGAAGAGCGCCTGAACGAAGAACTGGCCAGCCTGCCGCAATGGAAGCGCGAATCCAGTAATCAACTGCGCCAGTTGAACGAAGAAACCATCACCCTGACCTTGCAACCGCTGCTGGCTCCGCTGTCGGAAAAGTATGCCGAGAATGCAGCTGTCTGCGCTTACCTGCAGGCGATGCAGGTCTATCTGCTCAAGACCGTTGTCGAGCAACTGGTGGATGACAGCAAGACCGACGCCCAGGCGCGCAAGCTGCTGGAAGAGCAATACTGCCCGAGCCTGGTTGTCGGCCACACCCACAGCGGCGGTGCGCCGGTGGTCTTCGAGCCGCATCCGACCTATGACAACCTGTTCGGTCGTATCGAATACAGCACCGACCAGGGCGCGCTGTACACCACGTATCGCCAGTTGCGGCCCGGTGCGCTGCATCGCGCCAATGGCGGCTTCCTGATCCTTGAAGCGGAAAAGATGCTCAGCGAGCCGTATGTCTGGGATGCACTCAAGCGCACCCTGCAATCGCGCAAGCTGAAAATGGAGTCGCCGCTGGGGGAAATGGGGCGTCTGGCGACCGTCACTCTGACGCCGCAAGTGATCCCGTGGAACGTCAAGATCATCATCATTGGTGCGCGTTCGCTGTATTACACCCTGCAGGACCTCGATCCTGACTTCCAGGAGATGTTCCGGGTGCTGGTGGATTTCGACGAGGAAATCCCGCTGGTCGACGAAACCCTGGAACAGTTCGCCCAACTGCTGAAAACCCGTACTTCGGAAGAAGGCATGGCGCCTCTGACCGCCGATGCCGTGGCGCGTCTGGCGACCTACAGCGCGCGCCTGGCCGAGCATCAGGGGCGTTTGTCGGCGCGGATCGGTGATCTGTTCCAGTTGGTCAGCGAGGCGGATTTCATTCGCCAACTGGCCAACGAAGAACAGACCGACGCCGGGCACATCGAGCGAGCGCTCAAGGCCAAGGCCACCCGCACCGGGCGCGTTTCGGCCCGGATTCTCGACGATATGCTGGCCGGCATCATCCTGATCGACACCGATGGCGCTGCGGTCGGCAAGTGCAACGGGCTGACGGTGCTGGAGGTCGGTGATTCGGCGTTTGGTGTGCCGGCGCGCATCTCGGCAACGGTCTATCCCGGCGGCAGCGGCATTGTCGACATCGAGCGTGAGGTCAACCTTGGCCAGCCGATCCACTCCAAGGGCGTGATGATTCTCACCGGGTATCTGGGCAGCCGTTATGCCCAGGAATTCCCTCTGGCGATTTCGGCCAGTATCGCTCTGGAACAATCCTACGGTTATGTGGATGGCGACAGCGCTTCGCTGGGTGAGGCCTGCACGCTGATTTCGGCGCTTTCCCGCACGCCGCTCAAGCAATGCTTCGCGATTACCGGCTCCATCAACCAGTTTGGTGAAGTGCAGGCAGTGGGCGGGGTCAACGAAAAGATCGAAGGTTTCTTCCGTCTCTGTGAGGCCCGTGGCCTGACGGGCGAGCAGGGCGCGATCATCCCGCAGGCCAACGTCGCAACCCTGATGCTCGATGAGCGTGTGCTGCAAGCCGTACGCGCCGGGCAGTTCCATGTGTATGCGGTGCGTCAGGCGGATGAGGCCTTGAGCCTGCTGGTGGGCGAGCCTGCCGGTACGCCTGACGAGAATGGCGAATTCCCCGAAGGCAGCGTCAACGCCCGAGTGGTGGAGCGCCTGCGCGATATCGCAGAAATGCTCAGCGATGAAGAGCTCAAGGAAGAACTGGAGAAGGAGCCCGAGCTGAAAGCCTGAGGCTGGTGGCTGGATCACATCAGTGGGAGGGGCCTTGGCCGCGACAGCAGTTCAGGCGCTGAAAATGTGTTGGCTGTGAGTTGGGTCGTCGCGGCCAAGGCCCCTCCCACAAGTGGCAGGTATACCATAACTGCTCAGCATTACCCCTAGCAGGCCGGATGCCCGTTCATCCGGCCTTTTTTTGTTCTGCGGCTTTTCTTCTATCCTGTGTGATTACCACAGTGGCCAAATGGACTGGCGCGTCACTCTCTTGAACGGGAGAGGCGAATACTGTCGCTCACGAGGAACTCGCCATGTCGCGTAGCCTCTGTCTTACCCGTCAATGCCTGGGGCTGATGACCCGCATTGAATGTGTCATCCGGCCTCTTCCAGGTGATGGGGCCATGTGGATGTTGCTTTTCGCCGCCGGGATGTCCGGCGAACAGCCTTCAGCCATCAAGTCTCAAGGGCCATTCAACGGTTTGATGGCTGCTGAGTCGGTGTTGCTCGCCATCACTGAAAGCCTTCTTCTGCATGGTTATGAAACGGTGGCAGATGTGCCGATCTGGAGGCTGCACATGCAGAGCGAACTGCGCCGCATCGACAGTGACATTGCCCACTGTCAGCGCTCGTTCCCCTTCTAGAGATTGAATGGGACGGATGGCGAAGCTTTTTCTGTGTCATTTTGTCACGCCTCTAGAGCTGATGGCTTGTGCTGAATATACTCGCCCGTCATTCCAAATCACTGGCGAGTCTCAATGGAACGTTTTTTCGAGAATGCGATGTACGCATCGCGTTGGCTGCTGGCCCCCATCTATTTCGGGTTGTCCCTCGGGCTGCTGGCGCTTGGCCTGAAGTTTTTTCAGGAAATCTTTCATGTGCTCCCCAACATTTTTTCCCTGGCCGAATCCGACCTGATTCTGGTCCTGCTGTCGCTGATCGACATGGCGCTGGTAGGCGGCCTGCTGGTCATGGTGATGATTTCCGGTTACGAGAACTTCGTCTCGCAACTGGATATCGATGAGGACAAGGAAAAGCTCAACTGGCTGGGCACCATGGACTCCTCGTCCCTGAAAATGAAGGTCGCGGCCTCCATCGTGGCGATTTCGTCCATCCACCTGCTGCGCGTTTTCATGGATGCCAAGAACATCGAGACGCAATATCTGATGTGGTACGTGATCATCCACATGACGTTTGTCGTTTCGGCGTTTGCGATGGGGTACCTGGACAAGGTGACCAAGAAAAACTACTGATTGGCCTGCATCTCTTGCCGCCCGCCTTCTGTGTTCAGCGATGAACAAAGGGGCGGGCGGTTTCGTTTCTGGCGTGTTGTGGCGAGATAAGGTAGAAAACCTGTTCTGATTCCTCTAATCCACTGCGAGGTTCGATCATGAATGTTCAGGAATTTACCGATCATGCCCAGGCCGGAAAGGTCGATGAGCTGAATCTGATTTCCATCGAAGGCGGTATCTACCTGCTTGAGGTGTGCATGGAAGGTGGCTCGCGCATGTTGAAGAGCGCCGAAGGCAAGACCCTGCATCTGCGCTCGCTCGAGCATGCACGGGACTTGCTCAAGACCTTGCCGGTGGTGCCGTTCTATCTGGTCCATTCAGTGGTTCATGACGAACTGTGCGGCATGCCGGTCAATGACCGGTCGGTGATGCGCCTGCCGATCTCCTTTCATTCATCCTGGTCCTGACTGCGATAGGGCACCACAGCCAATTGTGCTAGGCTGCCTGCCCTTTTGGTTCGGGGCACATCAGGGTAAAGGGCGACTTTCTCGCCGCTTGCTGTCTGGGTGTCCCTCAACGGAGCAGCGTCATGTCCGAAGTCAATCTGTCCACCGACGAAACCCGCGTCAGCTACGGCATTGGCCGTCAGCTGGGCGACCAACTGCGTGACAACCCGCCACCGGGCGTCAACCTGGAAGCCATCCTGGCCGGTCTGAGCGATGCATTCGCCGGTCAGCCAAGCCGTGTTGGTCAGGAAGAAATGTCCGCCAGCTTCAAGGTCATCCGTGAAATCATGCAGGCCGAAGCGGCTGCCAAGGCTGAAAAGGCTGCTGGCGCTGGTCTGGCTTACCTGGCTGAAAACGGCAAGCGCGAAGGCGTGACCACTCTGGCTTCGGGTCTGCAATTCGAAGTGCTGACCACTGGCGATGGCCCAAAGCCTACCCGTGAAGATCAGGTTCGCACTCACTACCACGGCACCCTGATCGACGGCACTGTCTTCGACAGCTCCTACGATCGTGGCGAGCCAGCAGAATTCCCGGTCAGCGGCGTTATCGCTGGCTGGACCGAAGCTCTGCAACTGATGAACACCGGCAGCAAATGGCGTCTGTACGTGCCGAGCGAGCTGGCTTACGGCGCTCAAGGCGTTGGCAGCATCGCGCCGCACAGCGTTCTGGTATTCGACGTAGAGCTGCTGGCCGTTCTGTAATCGGTTACTGGCTGATGCAGATGGCTGCTGAACGAATCGCGTTGATTCGTTCAGCAGCAGTACGTGAATGAACCCTGTTCAGTGCAGCTCTCCTGCCGGGCGCAAGGCTCGGGCGTAACAGAACAGAAACAGATTGCGCACCAGTTCTTTCAGCACTACGGGCTCGCTGGAGCTGAGGCTGTGGACATCCAGATCGCCCTGATCGCGTAACTCTTCCAGCGCTTCCTCTTCAAGCACGGCACAGACTTCGCCTGTCTCGCGGTGAAGGATTCTCAGGTAGGGCTGTGGCCGGTCCAGCCATGCATCGATCAAATAAGTCATATTCCATCTCCTGCTTTCGATTTGATGAGAATAATTCCTATTACGATAATAGCAAGCTTCTATTTGAGATTAATTCGCATTTTCTGTCGGATGGTTGATCTGCGTCCATGAAAAAGCCCGTCACTGAGGACGGGCTTTTGTGCAGCCGATGACTGTCAGTGAGTGCGGGCTACCGCGAATTCACTCAGCTCTACCAGTGCGTCGCGGTATTCGCTTGGCGGCAGGGCGTCCAGACAGGCAATGGCGCGGGCAGCGTAATCGCGGGCCAGTTGTGCGGTGTAATCCAGGGCGCCGGCCTTTTCAACGGCGTCACGGATGCTTTCCAGATCTTCCAGGCCGCCTTTCTGAATGGCCTTGCGGACCAGGGCAGCCTGTTCCGGCGAACCTTCGCGCATGGTGTAGATCAGCGGCAGGGTAGGCTTGCCTTCGGCCAGATCGTCACCGACGTTCTTGCCCAGTGTCTCTGCATCGCCACGGTAGTCCAGCAGATCGTCGACCAGTTGGAATGCCACGCCCAGATGGTCGCCGAACGTACGCAGGGCTTCGCTCTGTTCGGTGCTGGCGTTGCACAGGGCAGCGGCGCTGTGGGTCGAGGCTTCGAACAGCATGGCTGTCTTGCCGCGAATCACTTCCATGTAGGTTTCTTCGGTGGTGCTGGCATCGCGAATCTTGGACAACTGCAGGACTTCGCCTTCGGCGATGATCCGCGTGGCCTTGGACAGGATCTGCATGACCGGCATCGAGCCCAGTTCGACCATCATTTCGAACGAGCGGGAATAAAGGAAGTCACCGACCAGGACGCTGGGCGCGTTGCCCCAGAGTGCGTTGGCCGTGGACCGGCCGCGACGCATGCCGGACATGTCGACGACGTCGTCATGCAGCAGGGTGGCGGTGTGCAGGAATTCGATGGTGGCAGCCAGCAGGCGCAGGTCGTCGCCTTCGCGTCCCAGGGCTTTGCCACACAGAAGCACCAGCAGCGGGCGCAGGCGCTTTCCGCCGGCTGACGTGATGTAATCGCCGATTTTCGAGACCAGCGGCACACGAGACGTCAGTTGCTTCTTGATGATAAGGTCAACGGCACTAAAGTCGTCCGCCACCGCGCGATAGAAGGCTTGGGGTTGCATCTGCGACAAGTGCTCCAGATAGGTTGCGCCGCATGCTAGGTTGCAGGGTAGGGCATGTCAAGGTATGCCGTCCGGGGCCTTGCAACCCATCCTTGCCTTGCGTACAATCGCGCACCCTAACTTTCCTGGGCAGCACCTGCCTTACGCAATTGCAACCAGGCCGTTCCAGCCTGATGCAGCCATGCCAGCCGATACTCTTCTTATAAAGAGCTGGGTGAGCAGGATTTTCGGAGAAATACCATGTACGCAGTAATTGTTACCGGTGGCAAGCAGTACAAAGTCGCCCCAGGTGAATACCTGAAAATTGAAAAACTGGAAATCGCTACTGGCGAATCCGTCACTTTTGACCGCGTCCTGCTGGTTGGCAATGGCGACGACGTCAATATCGGTGCTCCGGTTGTTGCTGGCGCTACCGTCGTGGCTGAAGTGGTTTCGCAAGGTCGTCACGACAAGGTTCGCATCATCAAGTTCCGTCGTCGTAAGCACCACATGAAGCGTATGGGCCACCGCCAGTGGTACACCGAGATCAAAATCACAGGTATTCAGGCTTAATTCAGCCTAATCCTCATTTGGAGAATTGACTCATGGCACACAAAAAAGCTGGTGGTAGTACCCGTAACGGTCGCGACTCAGAAGCCAAACGCCTTGGCGTGAAGATGTATGGCGGCCAGGCTATCGTTCCAGGCAACATCATCGTGCGTCAGCGCGGCACCCAATTCCACGCTGGCTATGGCGTTGGTATGGGTAAAGATCACACCCTGTTCGCGAAAGTGGAAGGCGTGATCAAGTTTCAAGTCAAGGGCGCCTTCGGTCGTCGCTACGTGAGCATCGTTCCGAAGACTGAAGTCTCCGCAGCGTAATTGCGCAGTAGCTTGAAAAGCCCTGTCTCGCGACGGGGCTTTTTTGTTTGTAGTTGAGGTTGGTGAGTCTCTTGCAAAGCTGTTTGTGCGGGCTGTTGTGATGTGGACCTTACGGGTCGCTGGTTTCTGATCGGTATCGCAACGCTCATTTTTGCAAGAGTCTTATGTATTTATGTGGTTCTGCTCGTCCCTGTGGCGGGAGGCGTGCGTTATGAAGTTTGTAGATGAAGTTTCAATTCGAGTAAAAGCCGGTGACGGCGGCAACGGTTGCATGAGCTTCCGTCGCGAAAAGTTTATCGAAAACGGTGGTCCCAACGGTGGTGACGGTGGTGATGGCGGTTCGGTCTATATGATCGCCGACGTCAACCTCAACACGCTGGTCGACTACCGCTATACCCGTCATTTCGACGCCGAGCGCGGTTCGAATGGCGGCAGCGCCGACTGCACGGGTCGCAAGGGTGAAGAGCTGGTGTTGCGCGTGCCGGTCGGCACGACCGTGATCGATGCGACAACCCAGGAAATCATCGGCGACCTGACCAAGGACGGCCAGCGCCTGCTCGTTGCTCAGGGCGGCTGGCACGGTCTGGGTAACACCCGTTTCAAATCCAGCACCAACCGCGCTCCGCGTCAGACGACGCCGGGCAAGCCGGGCGATCAGCGTGATCTCAAGCTGGAATTGAAAGTGCTGGCTGACGTCGGTCTGCTGGGTTTGCCGAATGCGGGCAAAAGTACCTTCATTCGCTCGGTGTCTGCCGCCAAGCCAAAAGTCGCGGATTACCCGTTCACGACGCTGGTGCCAAACCTGGGTGTGGTCAGTGTCGACCGCTGGAAGAGCTTCGTCATTGCCGATATTCCTGGCTTGATCGAAGGTGCTTCCGATGGCGCAGGCCTGGGGATTCGCTTCCTCAAGCACCTGGCGCGTACGCGTCTGCTGCTGCATCTCGTCGATATGGCGCCGCTGGATGAAACCAGTGCTGCCGATGCTGCCGAGGTCATCGTCAATGAGCTGGTCAAGTTCAGCCCGTCCCTGGCTGAGCGTGATCGCTGGCTGGTGCTGAACAAGTGCGATCAACTGCTTGAGGAGGAGCAAGAGGCTCGCAAGCAGGAAATCGTCGAGCGTCTGGAGTGGACCGGTCCGGTCTACGTGATCTCCGCGATTGCGAAGGAAGGCACCGAGCAGTTGTCTCGCGACATCATGCGCTATCTTGAAGAGCGTAGCCTGCGTCTGGTCGAGGAGCCTGGTTATGCTGAAGAGCTGGCCGAGCTGGATCAGCGTATCGAAGACGAGGCGCGTGCTCAGTTGCAGGCGCTGGATGATCAGCGTGCCCTGCGTCGTAGCGGCGTGAAGAGCGTGCATGACATTGGCGAAGATGACTGGGATGAAGAAGATGTGGACGATGAGGACGGTCCGGAAATCATTTACGTCCGAGACTGATCGCTTGCAGTAAACTTGAACGCCGCTACTGACTGATAGCGGCGTTTTTGTATCTCGAATCCGTATTAAGAAAATTCTCTGGCTAAGGTTGGAAGATGATGCGCAGCAAAGTGACGGGTGCCCAGCGCTGGGTCGTGAAGATCGGCAGTGCCCTGCTGACGGCGGATGGCAAAGGCCTGGATCGTTCGGCCATGGGTGTGTGGGTTGAGCAGATGGTGGCGCTGCATGAGGCGGGCGTCGAGCTGGTGCTGGTTTCTTCCGGGGCTGTTGCTGCCGGTATGAGTCGCCTGGGCTGGTCTGTGCGACCCAGTGCCATGCATGAACTCCAGGCGGCTGCTGCTATCGGTCAGATGGGGTTGGTGCAGGCCTGGGAGTCGAGCTTTGCCGAGCATGACCGGCATACCGCGCAGATTCTCCTGACCCATGATGACCTGTCCGATCGCAAGCGCTATCTGAACGCTCGCAGCACCCTGCGCACGCTGGTCGAGCTGGGTGTTGTGCCGGTCATCAACGAAAACGACACGGTCGTGACCGACGAAATCCGTTTTGGTGACAACGACACGCTGGCCGCTCTGGTGGCCAACCTGGTCGAGGCTGATCTGCTGGTGATCCTGACGGATCGCGATGGCATGTTCGATGCCGATCCGCGCAACAATCCTGAAGCTCAGCTCATTTATGAGGCGCGTGCCGATGATCCTGCGCTGGATGCGGTGGCTGGCGGCACGGGTGGCGCCCTGGGGCGTGGCGGCATGCAGACCAAGCTGCGTGCGGCGCGTCTGGCGGCTCGTTCCGGCGCGCATACGGTGATTGTGGGTGGTCGTATCGATCGCGTACTGGCGCGCCTCAAGGCGGGTGAGCAATTGGGTACCTTGTTGTCGCCCGAGCGTGGAATGCTGGCGGCTCGCAAGCAGTGGCTCGCCGGTCATCTGCAGACTCGTGGCACGCTGGTGCTGGATGGTGGTGCGGTGGCTGCTCTGGTCAAGGATCACAAGAGTCTGTTGCCTGTGGGCGTGAAAGGGGTGCAGGGCAGTTTCCGTCGTGGCGAAATGGTTGTGTGTGTGGCGCCTGATGGTCGGGAAATCGCTCGCGGCCTGAGTAACTACAGTGCTGTTGAAGCGCAGAAGATTATCGGTCAGTCATCCGATGCCATCGTGCGAGAGCTGGGTTACATGGCCGAGCCCGAGCTGATTCATCGGGATAACCTGATTCTCGTTTGATGCGGGTCATCTCAAAGGAAGGTTTGATGCGAGTCATGAAAGCGTTTTTTGCGGCATTGCTGGTCGTGCCTGCCTTGGCGGCGGCTGAAGAGATTGGTCAGGTGTCGACGGTCTTCAAGTTTGTCGGCCCCAATGACCGGATCGTGGTCGAGGCTTTTGATGATCCCAAGGTCGAAGGTGTGACCTGCTATCTGTCCCGTGCCAAGACGGGCGGGGTGAAGGGTGGTCTTGGTCTGGCCGAGGATCGTGCCGAGGCCTCGATTGCCTGTCGCCAGGTCGGGCCGATTCGTTTCCAGCCGCCGCTCAAGGATGGTGAGGAAGTATTCAAGGAGCGTACTTCGCTGGTCTTCAAGACCATGCAGGTGGTGCGCTTCCTGGATGAGAAGCGTAATACCCTGGTTTATCTGGTCTACAGCGACCGGATTATCGAGGGTAGCCCGCAGAATGCGGTGACTGCGATTCCGATTCTGCCGTGGCCGCATGCGGCTACGCCGTGATTTAAGGTGGGCGTGGGGTGAATGAGCGGGGTTCCGCTTTGTTCGCCTCCACAGCTCGCATGATATTGCAGGCAATAAAAAACCGACCCTTGGGTCGGTTTTTCAACAAGCAGATCGCTTAGGCGGCAGCAGCAAGGTTCAGAGCCTTGATGTGACCGTTCAGGCGGCCTTTATGGCGAGCAGCTTTGTTCTTGTGGATGATGCCTTTATCGGCCATGCGGTCGATAACAGGAACAGCCAGAACGTAAGCGGCTTGCGCTTTTTCTGCGTCTTTTGCGTCGATGGCTTTGACCACATTCTTGATGTAGGTACGAACCATGGAACGCAGGCTGGCGTTGTGGCTGCGACGCTTCTCAGCCTGTTTTGCACGTTTTTTGGCGGAAGGTGTGTTGGCCACCGTCGAGCTCCTCGAAAGACTTTTATGAAATAGCTAACAAAATAGGCCGCGAATCATGCCGATGAGTTTGTCACTTGTCAAGGGCAGTTGAGGTGTTCCGCTGAGTGGTCGCTATCTGAACCCGGATATTTATTTCCGGCGTACGACCTGTAAACTCGCGGACTTTCGCTCCGGGCTTTTTGCGGCGCGAAGTATCGCATAAATGAAGGCCTGAGCGCCTATCCTTTAGCCAGGGCATAACACTCTTTCAATGAATCTACTCAAGTCATTAGCTGCCGTCAGCTCTATCACCATGCTTTCCCGGGTGCTGGGCTTCATTCGCGATACCATCATTGCCCGTACGTTCGGGGCCGGGATGGCGACGGATGCCTTCTTCATTGCCTTCAAGCTGCCGAACCTGCTGCGCAGGATCTTTGCCGAAGGGGCCTTTTCCCAGGCCTTCGTGCCGATCCTTGCCGAATATAAAAGCCAGCAGGGCGAGGAGGCGACCCGCACCTTCGTGGCGTATGTCACGGGGCTGCTCACGCTGGCGCTGGCGCTGGTCACCTTGCTGGGCGTCATCTTCGCGCCCTGGGTGATCTGGGCCACGGCGCCGGGTTTTGTCGACTCGCCTGAAAAGTTCGCCCTGACCGCGGACCTGCTGCGGGTGACCTTTCCTTATATATTGCTGATTTCCCTGTCATCCATGGCCGGTGCGATCCTCAATACCTGGAACCGTTTTTCCGTGCCGGCCTTCGTGCCGACGCTGCTCAACGTCAGCATGATTTTCTTCGCCCTGTTCCTGACGCCTTATTTCGATCCGCCGGTCATGGCGCTCGGGTGGGCGGTGCTGGCGGGTGGTTTGCTGCAGTTGCTCTATCAACTGCCGCACCTGAAAAAAATCGGCATGCTGGTCCTGCCGCGTCTGAATCTGCGGGACACGGGTGTATGGCGTGTGATGAAGCAGATGCTGCCTGCCATCCTTGGCGTTTCCGTCAGTCAGATATCTCTGATTATCAACACGATATTTGCCTCGTTCCTCGTCGCAGGTTCCGTCTCGTGGATGTACTATGCCGACCGCCTGATGGAGCTGCCTTCCGGGGTGCTGGGCGTGGCGTTGGGGACGATTCTGTTGCCGATTCTGTCCAAGACCTATGCCAACAAGGATCGTCAGGAGTATTCGCGGATTCTCGACTGGGGCTTGCGCCTTTGCTTTTTGCTGGTTCTGCCTTGCACGCTGGCGCTGGGCCTGCTGGCTGAACCGCTGACGGTCTCTCTGTTCCAGTACGGCAAGTTCGATGCGGTGGATGCGGTCATGACCCAGCGTGCGCTGATAGCTTATTCGGTGGGGTTGCTGGGAATCATCCTGATCAAGGTGCTGGCTCCCGGCTTTTATGCCCAGCAGAATATCCGTACGCCGGTTAAAATCGCGATCTTTACCCTTGTCGTTACCCAGTTGCTCAATCTGGCGTTTATCGTGCCGTTGCAGCATGCGGGTCTGGCCCTGGCCATCAGTGTGGGGGCGTGTATCAATGCCGGTCTGCTGTTCTGGCAGTTGCGCAAGCAGGACCTGTTTCAGCCGCAGCCTGGCTGGGCGAAGTTTCTGTTCAAGCTGATTCTGGCCGTTGCGGCCATGTCGGCGGTGTTGCTGTGGCTGATGCATGTGATGCCGGCCTGGAGCGAAGGGCAGATGCTTGAGCGGTTCGTGCGCCTGGGGGCGCTGGTCGCGGCGGGTGTGTTGGTTTATTTCGGTATGCTGCTGCTGTTGGGCTTTCGCCTGCGGCATTTTGCTCGCAAGGCAATCATGTAAACGTTGTTTGACGGGGTGGCTGTCGGATTTTCGCGTTGCGGTCCGATAGCTGTTGTCTGGTCTGGGTGTGTTGCCTGTCGCCCGGGGCCGTGTGTGGTTATAATCGGCCACTTTATGAGCAAGAAGTGCGTTATGCAGCTGGTTAGAGGCCTCCACAACCTGCACCCCTCGCATCGGGGCTGCGTCGCCACGATTGGCAACTTTGACGGTGTCCACCGCGGTCATCAGGCTATCCTGATGCGTCTGCGCGAGCGCGCTGTCGAGTTGGGCGTGCCCACTTGCGTGGTCATTTTCGAGCCGCAGCCACGGGAATTCTTCGCTCCTGAAACCGCGCCAGCACGTCTGGCCCGGCTGCGTGACAAGCTTGAACTGCTGAGCGCCGAGGGTGTTGACCGGGTCTTGTGCCTGTCTTTCAACCAGCGTCTGAGCAAACTGAGTGCCGCCAGCTTCGTCGAGACCATTCTGGTCGACGGGCTGGGCGTGCAGCATCTTGAGGTGGGCGACGATTTCCGGTTCGGTTGCGACCGTATCGGCGACTTCGACTTCCTGCAACAAGCCGGTAATACCCATGGTTTTACCGTAGAGGCGGCGCAGACCGTTGAGATCGATGGTGTCCGGGTCAGCAGTACCAAGGTGCGTAATGCCCTGGCTGTCGCGGATTTTGCCCTGGCCGAGCATTTGCTCGGTCGCCCGTTCCAGATTACCGGACGGGTTCTGCATGGCCAGAAGCTGGCACGCCAGTTGGGTACGCCCACGGCCAATGTGCAACTCAAGCGTCGTCGTGTGCCGTTGAGCGGGGTTTACCTGGTCAGCACGAACATCGATGGCAAGGCCTGGCCGGGAGTCGCCAATATCGGCGTGCGCCCGACCGTGGCAGGTGATGGCAGTGCCCACCTTGAGGTTCATCTTCTGGATTTTGCCGGTGATATCTATGGCCGGCGTTTGACGGTGGCTTTCCACCACAAGCTGCGCGATGAGCAGCGTTTCGCCTCACTGGAGGCGCTCAAGACGGCGATCAATGCGGACGTCGCCGCCGCCCGTGCCCATTGGCATGGTTCACCGCTAATCAAGAGCCTGAAATGACTGATTATAAAGCCACGCTAAACCTTCCGGACACCGCCTTCCCGATGAAGGCCGGCCTGCCCCAGCGCGAGCCGCAAACTCTGCAGCGCTGGGACAGCATTGGCCTGTACCAGAAGCTGCGCGAGATTGGCAAGGATCGTCCAAAGTTCGTCCTGCACGACGGTCCTCCCTACGCCAACGGCAATATTCACATCGGTCACGCCGTCAACAAGATCCTCAAGGACATGATCGTGCGCTCCAAGACCCTGTCGGGCTTCGATGCGCCTTATGTTCCGGGCTGGGACTGCCATGGCTTGCCGATCGAGCATAAAGTCGAAGTCACCCACGGCAAGAACCTGTCCGCCGACAAGACCCGTGAGCTGTGCCGTGCCTATGCTGCCGAGCAGGTCGAAGGTCAGAAGGCCGAATTCATTCGCCTGGGCGTGCTGGGCGACTGGGATAATCCGTACCTCACCATGAACTTCGCCAACGAAGCCGGTGAAATCCGTGCGCTGGCCGAAATGGTCAAGGGCGGTTTCGTGTTCAAGGGCCTCAAGCCCGTGAACTGGTGCTTCGATTGCGGTTCGGCCCTGGCGGAAGCGGAAGTCGAATATCAGGACAAGAAGTCCTCGACCATCGACGTCGCATTCCCGATTGCCGATGAAGCGAAGCTGGCCGAAGCCTTTGGCCTGGCTTCTCTGCCCAAGCCTGCTGCCATCGTGATCTGGACCACCACGCCGTGGACCATTCCGGCCAACCAGGCGCTGAACGTCCATCCCGAGTTCACCTACGCGCTGGTCGATGTGGGTGACAGGCTGCTGGTTCTGGCTGAAGAGCTGGTCGAGTCCTGCCTGGCACGTTACAAGCTGGAAGGCTCGGTCATCGCGACCACGGTCGGTCAGCAGCTCGAACTGATCAACTTCCGTCACCCGTTCTATGACCGTCTGTCGCCACTTTATGTCGCCGACTACGTCGAGCTGAGCGCGGGTACCGGCGTGGTTCACAGTGCGCCTGCCTACGGCCTGGACGACTTCAATATCTGCAAGCAGTACGGGATGAGCAACGATGACATCCTGAGCCCGGTGCAGAGCAACGGCGTGTATGTCGAGTCCCTGGAGTTCTTCGGCGGCCAGTTCATCTTCAAGGCCAACCAGAACATCATCGACAAGCTGGCCGAGGTCGGCAGCCTGCTGCACACCGAAACCATCACCCACAGCTACATGCACTGCTGGCGCCACAAGTCGCCGCTGGTCTACCGCGCCACTGCGCAGTGGTTCGTCGGCATGGACAAGCAGCCTGTCGCTGGCGGCACCTTGCGTGAGCGCGCCGTCAAGGCCATCGAAGACACCAAGTTCGTCCCGGCCTGGGGGCAGGCGCGTCTGCACTCCATGATCGCCAACCGTCCTGACTGGTGCATCTCCCGTCAGCGCAACTGGGGCGTGCCGATTCCGTTCTTCCTGCACAAGGAAAGCGGTGATCTGCATCCACGCACGGTCGAGCTGATGGAAGAAGTCGCTCAGCGCGTCGAGAAAGAGGGCATCGAAGCCTGGTTCAAGCTGGACGCTGCCGAGTTGCTGGGCGATGAAGCGTCGAAATACGACAAGATCTCCGACACCCTGGATGTCTGGTTCGACTCCGGCACGACTCACTGGCACGTCCTGCGCGGTTCGCACTCTATGGGCCACGAAACCGGCCCGCGTGCCGACCTGTACCTGGAAGGTTCCGACCAGCACCGCGGCTGGTTCCATTCCTCGCTGCTGACCGGCTGCGCCATCGACGACCACGCACCGTACCGCGAGCTGTTGACCCACGGTTTCACCGTCGACGAAAACGGCCGCAAGATGTCCAAGTCGCTGGGTAACGTCATCGCGCCGCAGAAAGTCAATGACACCCTGGGCGCCGACATCATGCGTCTGTGGGTTTCGGCCACTGACTATTCGGGTGAAATGGCGGTTTCCGATCAGATCCTGCAGCGCAGCGCAGATGCCTACCGGCGGATCCGCAACACTGCACGCTTCCTGCTCTCGAACCTGTCCGGTTTCAATCCGGCCACCGACCTGCTGCCAGCCGAAGAAATGCTGGCGCTGGACCGCTGGGCCGTTGATCGCACGCTGCTGCTGCAACGCGAGTTGCAAGAGAACTACGGCGAATACCGCTTCTGGAACGTCTACTCGAAGATCCACAACTTCTGCGTGCAGGAGCTGGGTGGCTTCTATCTGGACATCATCAAGGACCGTCAGTACACCACGGCCCCTGACAGCAAGGCGCGTCGCTCCTGCCAGACTGCGCTGTTCCACATCTCCGAAGCGCTGGTACGCTGGATCGCACCGATCCTGGCGTTCACCGCCGACGAGCTTTGGCAGTTCCTGCCGGGCGAGCGTAATGAATCCGTGATGCTCAACACCTGGTACGAAGGCCTGAGCGAAATGCCTGAAGGTTTCGAGCTGGACCGTGCCTACTGGGAGCGGATCATGGCGGTGAAGGCTTCAGTCAATAAGGAAATGGAAAACCTGCGCGCTGCCAAGGCCATTGGCGGCAACCTGCAGGCTGAAGTGACCCTGTACGCTGAAGATTCGCTGGTTGCCGACCTGTCGAAGCTCAGCAATGAACTGCGTTTCGTACTGATCACCTCCACCGCGACTGTCGCGCCTCTGCTGTCGGCTCCGGCCGATGCGGTGGTGACCGAGGTTGCAGGTCTGAAGCTGAAAGTGGTCAAGTCCGGTCACGCGAAGTGCGCCCGTTGCTGGCATCACCGTGAAGACGTGGGCGTGAACCCTGAGCATCCTGAAATCTGCGGTCGCTGTGTGGATAACATCAGCGGCGCTGGCGAGGTGCGTCACTATGCCTAATCCAGGCGCTGCAGGCCGTTTTGGCCGTTTGAGCTGGTTATGGTTGAGCCTGCTGGTCCTGATCGTCGATCAGGCCAGCAAGTATTACTTCGAGAATCGGCTGGAGATGTACGACCAGATCGTTATCATCCCCGATTACTTCAGTTGGACCCTGGCCTATAACACCGGGGCTGCCTTCAGTTTTCTGGCTGATGGCGCCGGTTGGCAGCGCTGGTTGTTTGCCCTGATTGCGATTGTCGTCAGTGCCGTGCTGGTCGTGTGGCTCAAGCGTCTTGGCCGTGATGACACCTGGCTGGCAATTGCCCTGGCATTGGTGCTGGGGGGCGCTATCGGCAATCTCTATGACCGTGTCGTGCTTGGCCATGTCATCGACTTCATTCTGGTGCACTGGCAAAACCGTTGGTACTTCCCGGCCTTCAACGTAGCCGACAGCGCAATCAGCGTCGGCGCCGTCATGCTGGCTGTGGATATGTTCAAGAGCAAGAAAGAAGAGGAGCCTGCTCATGGCTGAACAGTCATCGACTCAAGGCGAGCTGCGCATCGGCCAGAACACGCAAGTCACCTTGCACTTCGCCCTGCATCTTGAAAACGGCGATACGGTAGACAGCACTTTCGACAAGGCTCCGGCCACGTTCAAAGTGGGTGATGGCAATCTGTTGCCCGGTTTTGAAGCCGCCATTTTCGGCTTCAAGGCGGGCGATAGAAAAACCGTCCAGGTGTTGCCTGAGAATGCCTTTGGCCAGCCCAACCCGCAAAACGTGCAGATCATCCCGCGTTCGCAGTTCCAGGACATGGAGCTGTCCGAAGGATTGCTGGTGATCTTCAACGATGCGGCCAATACTGAGCTGCCGGGTGTGGTGAAGAAATTCGACGATGAGCTGGTTACCGTCGATTTCAACCATCCTCTGGCTGGCAAGACACTAAACTTTGAAGTGCAAATCTTCGAGGTCAAGCCGATTCTGGCTTCCTGAGCCGGATATCAAGCCCGGCTTCGGCCGGGCAGCTCCGCACGTAAATACGAGGCACAGCATGCAAATCAAACTCGCCAACCCACGTGGCTTCTGCGCTGGTGTGGACCGTGCGATCGAAATCGTCAATCGCGCCCTGGAAGTGTTTGGCCCGCCGATTTATGTGCGTCATGAAGTCGTTCACAACAAATTCGTCGTCGAAGACCTGCGCGCTCGTGGCGCGATCTTCGTTGAAGAGCTGGAACAGGTGCCGGACGATGTGATCGTCATCTTCAGCGCCCACGGTGTTTCCCAGGCGGTACGCGCCGAGGCAGCAGGCCGTGGCCTGAAAGTCTTCGATGCGACCTGTCCGCTGGTGACCAAGGTGCATATCGAAGTGGCCCGTTATAGTCGTGATGGCCGTGAGTGCATCCTGATCGGCCATGAAGGCCATCCGGAAGTCGAAGGCACCATGGGCCAGTACGACGCCAGCAATGGCGGTGCGATTTACTTGGTGGAAGACGAAGAAGACGTCGCCAACCTCCAGGTGCGCAACCCCGATGCCCTGGCTTTCGTGACCCAGACAACCTTGTCCATGGACGATACCAGTCGTGTCATCGATGCATTGCGTTCGCGCTTCCCTGCCATTGGCGGGCCGCGCAAGGACGATATCTGCTATGCCACGCAAAACCGTCAGGATGCGGTCAAGCAACTGGCTGATGAGTGCGATGTGGTTCTGGTGGTGGGCAGCCCCAACAGCTCCAACTCCAATCGTCTGCGCGAGCTGGCCGAGCGCATGTCGACACCGGCCTATCTGATCGACGGTGCCGAAGACATGCAGCGCAGCTGGTTCGACGGTATCGAGCGTATCGGTATTACCGCAGGTGCGTCCGCGCCGGAAGTTCTGGTACGCGGCGTGATTCAGCAATTGCAGGCCTGGGGCGCGACCGGTGCCGATGAACTGTCCGGCCGCGAAGAGAACATCACGTTCTCCGTTCCCAAGGAACTGCGGGTCAAGTCTCTGCCATAAAGTCAGGCACAAAGATCTGTCGGTATCTTGTCGTTCTCGACTCTGACTCTGCCGGTAATGGCCACTATCACGCGATAGTGGCTCACGGGCTCATCACGGACGCAGACGTGAAAGGTACCGTTGGCAGCCTTCCTGAGGCCTCCCAGGCCGTTGAAGCTGATGTACTCCGCAATCTTGCTGTTGCCGACAATGCGCGTTTTTCCATTGATGGCCCGCTCGACAAGCAAGGTATCGTCATCGTCCGGTCCGTTGCCTGTGGTGTCGGTGATGATTCGCCAGCCGTTACTCCAGTCTCCGTCAATGGCATACAGGGTCACGACCTGATTGCGGGTAATGGCTGCAACCCGTGCCGAGCGTATGCCGCTGGCCAGTTCCTGGGCGGCTACGTGCCTTCGATTGGCATCGATCAGGTCTGTAAACGGCGGACTGGCAACATTGGCAAGAATGGCCACAATGGCAACCACGATCAGTAGCTCGATTAACGTGAATCCTGCATGCTTCATCGTTTTTTCCTCCCTGGAAAACCTTGTTCCAAACGCCATCCGGGCATTCGTCATCGCAAAACAACCGTATATCCTGCTAGAGATTTTCAGGCATCGCTGCTGCCTTATAGTCGTAACGTCTAGGAGACACCCAATGCGTTATATGTCCAAGGGCTTCAGCCTCATTGAATTGTTAGTCACTGTGTCTGTGGTGGCGATCGTGGCTGCCATTGCCGTTCCGAGCTTTACCAGCACGATCCAGAACAACAAGGCGGATACCGAGCTCAATGATTTGCAGCGGGCGCTCAACTATGCACGTCTTGAGGCGATAAACCGGGGAGTGACGGTACGTATTGCACCCACCAGCGGGGCGGACTGGAGTACGGAGCTACAGGTCTTTCTGGCTTCCGAGACATCGGGTACCCCGACTGCGTTGCGCAAGGTCGCGGCGATGAGCAGTGGAGCAACCCTGACGGCGACCAACGTTACCGGGATCGAATTCAATAACCTGGGTGCCTTGTCTACGCCCGCCACCGCGGTGGTGATGAATTACACGCGAGGTTCGATTGCCAGGACCATGAACATTTGTCTGACGGGTCGGATCATTCTGGGTGGAAATTGCTGATGCTAAATGAAGTGCGACGTCGCCAGACGGGCATGACGCTGATCGAAGTGCTGGTTTCGGTCCTGATACTTGCCATCGGCCTGCTGGGCGCCGCCGCGATTCAGCTCAATGCTCTCAAGTACACCGACAGCTCTACCATGAGCAGTCAGGCTAGCTTCATTGCCTACGACATGATGGATCGTATCCGGGCGAATGTGGATGGCAATGCGGTCGCCAACGGCACCACCAACGTACTGGCGACTTATGCCTTGGCCAATCTGACCTCGGCTCCGTCGGCAGGGAATCTGAACAGGGCTCGGGATCAGGACCTTTACGATTTCAAGACCAACATCGCCACTTTTGCAGGCTCCACGGCCACAGCCAGTATCGATGTCAGCGACGCTCCGGCCGTCACCATCACCATCACCTGGGACGATACGCGGGCGGCGGGCTCCAGCACCGTTGCAACCGGCGGTACGGCGGCCGGTAACACCCTGCAGACCTTTACCCTGACCTCGCGTATCGGGGTGAACCCATGAAGAAGTCATCCAGAGGCTTTGGCCTGATCGAGATCATGGTGGCGCTGGTGCTGGGGCTGGTGGTCAGCATGGGCATCATCCAGATATTCAGCGCCTCCCGAGGCACGTTCCTGACCCAGAATGCCTCGGCCCGCATGCAGGAAGATGCGCGTTTCGTGCTGAGCAAACTGATGCAGGAAATCCGCATGACCGGGATGTATGGCTGCCTGGGATTCAACAACTATGTGCCAGTCCCTCCGGCCATTGCATGGCCTGCCGCGCTCGATAACCCCATCCTGTGGGATAACGCCAATAAAACCCTGACTCTGGTGACCTCTGACATTGGCACCACCGGCACTTCACCGACCTGGACGATCATTTCCAACTGTCAGACCTCCACCCAGCTTTATGCCGGGCCAAAATTGCCGGCAGCGGGGGAAACCGCGTTCCCGATGCGTCAGTTTGTCTACACCCTTACCGGGCAGAACCTGACCATCAAATACGGCACAGGCGGGACTGCGCAACCGTTGCTGCAAAACGTCAGTGCCTTCGACGTTTCCTTTGGGATGGCGGGCAGTCCAATGACCTATGTCACGACAGTCTCGACTGCCGCGGCGGCCGATATACGCAGCGTTCGCATCAGCCTGACCCTGCAGGATCCGGATAATCGCGTCAGGCCTCAGCAATACAATGTGGTTGCCTACCTGCGTAATCGCTTTTGAAAGGGCCGTATGCAATGAATACAAAGCGGTTTTGCGTCATGCCGACATTCCCGGCCCGACAATCCGGAATGGTATTGCTGGTTAGCCTGGTATTCCTGTTGCTGCTGACATTGCTGGGGATTTCCTCCATGCAGAATGCCACCTTGCAGGAAAAGATGGCGGGCAGTGTGGCTTTGCGCAATCAGTCTTTCCAGAGGGCCGAAGCGGCATTGCGACTGGGCGAGTCGTCCATCCGGTTGGTGGGTTTTACCATGGCCAAATGCACCAATAACACAACCTGCGCCCCGCCTGCCGAATCCACCACGCTGACGGCGGCAGGTACAAATGGCACATCCGGGGTGAGCTGGGTTGCAGCACAGGGAGGTGGTTTTTATGGCATCCAGAATCTTGGCACCACGGCAAACCCCATAAAACGCCCGCCAACCTGTGATTTGAGGAGTAGCGTGACGGTTTATCGTGTTACAGCCGTTGCCACCCAAGGCACATCGAGAACGGTGCTGGAGAGTATTTATGCCAATTGCTAAGGCGTTTCGTCACGGATTGAAGTATGCGTATGGTGCCCTGGCTGCGCTTTATCTGTCTGCGCCTGTTTATGCGTTCACACCTTCACAAGTACCGTTGCTGAGTGCTTCTGCCGTTACGCCCAATGTCATGTTGCAGGTGGATAACTCCGGCAGTATGGATACGATTATTTTTGATTCGGGTTTCAATGCGTCTGCTTCCTGGCCGACTATTGATAATTTCGATTGCGGTTTTTTAGGGTTTTGTGTGAGGAACACAATTCCAACAGGTGATGGGCAATATGTATTTTTGAGCGCTTTGAGCAGGGATCGCTGCTTCAGTGGCTATAGTTTTGCCAAGTCCAATGACAACACAGTTTATTGCATATCCTTGCCTGATCCGGCGAGGTCCGGCAATACACGTTATCCCGGTGCTTATCTGTCTTATCTGGTTTCACAGGTAAGCTCCAACAAAAGTGTGGCGAATATACCGACTGAAAGCCGTTTGACCTCTGCCATTTCCGTTGCATTGGGACTGGTCGATGCCAACCGGTCGTTGCGTATCGGTTTGGCGACTTACAATCCACCCAACAGTAACGACAGAGGACCGGGTGGGAATATCAAGCAGGCTGTGAGCGACTTGTCGCCTGTTCCGGCCACGACTTATCAGGCGGGTGTGACGCAGGCGACGGCTGATACAAACTACAGAAATCTGCGCGCCGCGATTTCGGCGTTGACTGCAGAAGCCAACACGCCTCTTGCTGAAACCTATTATCAGGTGACTCGCTATTTTCGCGGGCTTACTCCTTTTCCGTCATACACCGGCTCACCGAGAACGTTTACAAGCCCCATTCAATATCGTTGTCAGAAAAACTATGGTGTTGTGTTGACTGACGGTTTGCCTACTCACGACAAAACGTTCCCCACAAATGACGTCGATGATTTCGACCCGGCGTGGTTACCTAACTGGGATCGTATCAATAATGACGGGCCGAATGTCGATCCGGAAAATGAAGGGGATACGCTATATCTGGATGATATCGCCAAGTTCGCCTATGACATTGACATGCGCAAGGACTCCACTTCACCGGGCGGCGATCTGACGGGGCGAAGCTGGGACAATGCCGGATTCCCCAGACAGAACCTGAGCACCTACGCGATCGGTTTCACGCTCGGTAACCAGATGCTTATCGATGCCGCTGACGACAATCATGGCCATGCCAAATACTTTCAGGCCAATGACAGTGCAGGGTTGAATACCGCATTGAACCTTGCTCTTACCGACATCTACGCCAAGGCCGGCTCCGGCGGTGGTGGCGTATCAAGTTCATCCACCCTTCAGGCTGGCACGCAGTTCTACCAGACACTCTATGACCCGACCGACTGGCACGGTACTGTCAGGGCCTACAACCTCGATGCCACGACCGGAGCCTTGAGTACTCCTGTCTGGACGACGGACAGCACGATTGTCAGTGGTTCTACTGCACCTGTCTTCGAGTCATGGAGCACGGGGACCGCAGGGACTTCACCCGCGAGAATTGCACTGGACTTCCTCAGTTTCAGTCCGGCACAGCAGCTTGCATTCACCACCACATTGCCTACAGGCGTAACGGGGCCTGAGGTGATTGCCTGGGCCAAGGGCACTGCGAACGCCAAGTTGCGCACGCGCACCAGGCTGCTCGGCGATATCATCAATTCTACGCTGGGCGCGGGGTTACCTACGGAAAAGACAGCTGCCGATCTGGTTGGAGATACCAGTTACACCACCTACCTGGCCAACAAGGCCAGCAATATGACCTATAGCCTTCTTGCCAATGCCAACGATGGCTTCTTCAATGTCATCAATGCCAGTAACGGGGTGCGTCGATACGCTTATATGCCTTCCACGTCGCTGGCTTCTCTGGCAACCATTTCTTCAACCAACTACGGTTCCGGGGTGCACAAGTTCACGGTTGATGGGCAGATTGCGGTTTTCGATACTCAATTATCCGCTGGCTCGGCATGGCGTACAGTCGCTTTCTCAGGACTTGGGGCTGGCGGCAAGGCATTCTTCGCAATCAAATTGTTCGAAGGTAGCAGCAATACCCCTGAGGTCATGTGGGAGGTCAAGGCACCGGACACCTCTGACACCACTAACAGGTTCAATAACCTGGGTTATAGCTACTCCAAGCCTGATGTAGCGCGTATGGCTGACGGGACCGGGATCATGGTGGTGGGTAATGGCTATGGCAGTTTTACAGGTCGGGCGTCGCTGTATGTATTGAATGCCAATACCGGCGCATTCATTGCGGAAATCCAGACACCGATTGTCGTCAGTGGTGAGACAGACAACGGCCTCTCCTCGGTCAAGCTGCGTGTCAACTCGCAGAACGTCGTTCAGGCCGCTTATGCCGGTGACCTCAAGGGACGCATGTGGAAGTTCGACATGAGTGGTGCGGCGGCTTCCAGCTGGAGGGTCGCTTTCAATGGTTCGCCGTTGTTCACTGCGCCAAGAGGTGCCAACCAGCCGATTACGGTTCAGCCTCTGCTGATCGATCACCCGCTCAACGGCAAGCTGGTGTATTTCGGTACCGGCAAATTCAGTGAGGCTACCGACAAGCAGACCAGTGCCTTGCAGGACTTCTACGCAATCTGGGATGGCGATGCGGGCTCGGGGAATATCGTTGAAGCCAACCTGCAGGCCCAGGCGGTCAATGGTTCGGTGACCGGTAATGGCAATACTTACTTCACCTCAACCTCCAACGATGTGGACTGGGCCACCAAGAAAGGCTGGTACATGCCACTGGCAACCGCTGCGCCTTATCTGGGTGAGCGGATCATCTATCCTGCACAGACGTCTCGTGGCCGTATCATTTTCACCACTGCATCTGTGAACTCCACTGATCCTTGTGAAAGTACCGGTACCGGGCGTCTTTTCGAGCTGGATGCCGCCACCGGCAGCATGCTCAATTATCAGGTGCTCGATACCAATGGCGACAACGACATTACCGCTTCCGATACCCTCGTTGCAGGCCTTGGGATCGGTACGGGGATTCCGGTGGTTGCATCCATCGTGGCAGGCACCAACGGCGCCAACGATAACAAATACCTGATCGACTCCAGTGGCGGAACACCGGTCAAGCTGCTGGAGAAGGGCGGTAGTGCCAACGTCTTCCAGCGCATCATGTGGCGACAAATCCAGTAGGGAAGGTGATTCATGCGAGCAGTATCCAGAGGCTTTACCTTGATCGAACTCATGATCGTCGTGGCGATTATCGGTATTCTGGCGGCCGTTGCTTACCCCAGTTATGTTGAATACACGAAGCGTACTCAGCGTTCGGCCATTGCCAGCCTGCTTTCGGAGCAGACCCAGGCGCTTGAGCGTTTCTTTTCAAGAAATGGCACCTACGTCGGCGCGACAGGTTTGAGTGGCGGCAATAGTTATTACAACATCGCGCCGGTCCTCACAGCCACAGGTTTTACCTTGACCGCTAACCCTACCGGCTCGCTCATGACCGGCGATAAATGCGGCAGTTTTGCCATCACCAATACCGGCACGCGCACCAATCCAAACGCCACCAGCGGCGTGACAACCAAAGACTGCTGGGGACGTTAACTCCTTTTCCTTTGCCTAGAGACCAAAATGCACAAGCAACATGTAGTGATCGTCGGTGGTGGTGTTATCGGGTTGTTGACTGCTTTCAACCTTGCCGCCGAAGTGGCCAGTGTCGTGTTGGTTGATCGCTCCAGCGTCGGTCAGGAGTCTTCATGGGCGGGTGGCGGGATCGTGTCGC
Source organism: Pseudomonas lijiangensis (assembly GCF_018968705.1). Classification (NCBI taxonomy): domain Bacteria; kingdom Pseudomonadati; phylum Pseudomonadota; class Gammaproteobacteria; order Pseudomonadales; family Pseudomonadaceae; genus Pseudomonas; species Pseudomonas lijiangensis. The sequence continues at coordinate 4,938,226 of NZ_CP076668.1, read as the reverse complement.
CACTCTATCCATGGCGCTACAGCCCGGCAGTCACCGCCCTCGCGCACTGGTCACAGGACTTCTACCCGCATCTGGCCGAACGCCTGTTTGCCCGGACAGGCGTTGATCCTGAAGTTCACAAGACCGGTTTGTACTGGCTGGATCTGGACGATGAGCAGCAAGCCCTGGACTGGGCTGCCCGGGAGCAACGGCCGCTGAGCAGTGTCGACGTGTCGGCTGTTCATGATGCGGTGCCAGCATTGGGGCAGGGTTATTCAAGGGCCATTTACATGGCCGATGTGGCCAATGTCCGTAACCCGCGTCTGGTGAAATCCCTCAAGGCTGCGCTGCTGGCGTTGCCCAATGTCGAGATTCGCGAGCAGTGCGAAGTCAGCGGGTTTGTGCGCGAGGGCAATATGGTTCGTGGTGTCAGCACGCAAGCGGGCGATATCCTGGGCGACCGTGTCGTGCTGGCGGCGGGCGCCTGGAGTGGCGAGTTGCTCAAGACCCTGGGTCTGGAATTACCCGTCGAACCGGTCAAGGGCCAGATGATTCTCTACAAGTGCGAGTCCGATTTCCTGTCGAGCATGGTGCTGGCCAAGGGGCGTTATGCGATTCCGCGTCGTGATGGTCATATCTTGATCGGTAGTACGCTGGAGCATGAAGGTTTCGACAAGACGCCGACCACGGCAGCGCTGGAAAGCCTCAAGGCCTCGGCCATCGAATTGATTCCCGAGCTGGCCAATGCCGAGCCTGTCGCTCAGTGGGCGGGGTTGCGCCCAGGTTCGCCCGAAGGCATTCCCTTTATCGGCCCGCTGGAGGGCTTCGAGGGGGTGTGGCTGAACTGTGGCCACTACCGCAACGGTCTGGTGCTGGCACCTGCGTCCTGCCAGTTGCTGACGGATCTGTTGCTGGAGCGTGAGCCGATTATTGATCCGGCTCCTTATGCACCGGCGGGGCGTTTCGCGAATAAGCGGAGCGCCGCCCGATTCGCTCCTGCAAAGCCCTAATCCAACCCCAGCTTCTTCAACCGGTAACGCATCGATCTGAATGACAGGCTCAGGCGTTGCGCTGCTGCGGTCCGGTTCCAGCGGGTTTCCTCCAGAGCTTGCAGGATCAGTTTGCGCTCGATGCTTTCCAGGTAATCCTCCAGATTATCGATATCGGCCAGATTGTGGCCGTCGTGTTCCTGGGGGGTGCCGGACTCGGCAAGGCGAAGGTCCGAGGCGTGGATTTCATCGTTTTCGCAAAGGGTGTAAGCACGCTCCAGCATGTTTTCCAGTTCGCGAACGTTGCCGGGGAAGCGGTAGCTTTTCAGGGTTTCCAGCGCCTGAGGGTGCAGGCGTGCCGAGGCCTGGCCGCAGTTGGCGGCCAGACGTTGCAGGACACTGCTTACCAGTTGATCGATATCTTCGCGCCGCTCACGCAGCGGCGGTACCCGCAGCTCGATAACGTTCAGGCGGTAATACAAATCCTGCCGGAAGCGGCCGGCAGCGACTTCGGCGTTCAGATCCTTGTGGGTGGCACATAGAATTCGCACATCCACGACCTGCTCCTGCTGACCGCCGACGCTGCGTATGGATTTCTCCTGGATGGCCCGCAGCAGTTTTACCTGCATGGCCAGCGGCAAGTCAGCGACTTCATCCAGAAACAGCGTGCCGTTATTGGCGGCCTGAAACAGGCCTGGCTTGTCTTCATGGGCGCCGGTAAAGCTGCCTTTGCGATGGCCGAAGAATTCGCTTTCCATCAATTCCGAAGGAATCGCCCCGCAGTTGACCGGCACGAAAGGTTTGTCGTTACGCGGTCCTTGTTCATGAATCAGCCGGGCGACCAGTTCCTTGCCGCTACCCGATTCGCCACTGATATAGATCGGCGCCTGGCTGCGCGCCAGTTTGTCGATTTGCTTGCGCAGGGCACGCATCGGTGGGGAGTTACCCAGCAGACGACTGTCGATGCTGCGTTCTGCCGGGGCGCCGGGTTGCAGGCGCAGGGCGCTGCTGACCAGTTCACGCAGCCTGCTCAGGTCCACCGGCTTGGTCAGGAAGTCGAAGGCACCGGCCTTGAGTGCATGAATGGCCATATCCAGGCTGCCATGGGCGGTGATCATCGCCACGGGCGTCTGTGGGTAAGCCTGCTGAATATGCTGCACCAGCTCCAGGCCATTACCGTCAGGCAGGCGCATGTCGGTCAGGCACATGTCGAATGGCTCGCGAGCCAGCCACTCGCGGGCCTCGGTCACATTGCGGGCGCTGCGGGTGTCGAGTTTCATGCGGCCGAGGGTGATCTCCAGGAGTTCACGAATGTCCGGCTCATCATCGACTATCAGGATCTTTTGCCGTTGGGTCATGCTCAGCTCAACTTGAACGGGTGAGCGAAAGTGATGCGCATGCAGCTACCGCCTTCGGGGCGAAGGGTGTAATCCAGATGCGCCTGGTTGCTTTCGCACAGTTCCCGGGAAAGGTAGAGGCCAAGGCCGGTACCTTTGCTTTCTGTGGTGAAAAACGGCTCGAAGAGTTTGGCCAGATGCTGTTCGGATACGCCTGGCCCGTTATCGAGCACTTCCAGGGTGGGCAGGTCGTTTTCCTGGTTGTGGAACAGCCTCAGCCAGACCTGCGCCATTTCATGGTGTTTACCGCTGTACCGTAGCCCGTTCTGCAGCAGGTTGCTCAGCACTTGGTTCAATTGCTCCGGGTCCATGCGCGTGGTGAGCATGCCCTGGCCGATCTCGGTATGCACATTCTGGTTGGCTGGTGCCGAGCTGCGAAAGCCTGCAACGAAGTTCTCCAGCCAGGTTTTCAGGTCCAGCAGTTCGGGCTCGGTTTCGCGGCGCCTCGACAATTGCAGGACGTTCTCGATCACCACATTGATGCGTCGCGACTGATCATGAATGATCTGCCCGAGTCGCCGGTCCGGTGCTGACAGCTCTTCCGATTCATTGAGCAGTTGCGCCGCATGGCTGACAGCGCCCAGCGGGTTGCGGATCTCATGGGCGATTCCGGCTGTCAGGCGACCCAGTGCTGCAAGCTTCAGTTGCTGGGCCTGATGGGCAACCTGCGAGAGGTCTTCCAGAAAGATCAGCGTCTGGCGCTGGTCGCCGCGGTTGAGTGCGGCAAAGCTCGGTTGCAGGATCGGGCCGATGGCTGAGGTCGATATGCTGCGCGGTGCCATGATGGGGTTGATCAGCCATTGCCGCAGGCGATCCACCAGTTGTGGCGAGTATTGATCGATGACCTGACCGACCAGTTGCTCATGGCCCAGCAGGCTCAAGGCGCCCTGATTGGCCAGCAGCACCTGACGGCGCGAGTCGAGCACCAGAATGCCGGTGCGCATGCGTTGCAGGATCAGGCCATTGAGCTCTTCGAGCTGGTCGACATCGGCGGCACGCTGTTCGGCCAGCACTTCGCTCACTTGCATGCGGGCGGTCAGTGCCTGTACCAGCAGGGCAGCGGCAAAGCACAGAGCCCCCAGCGTGCTGGCCTGCACATAGTCATTGGAGGCAACCGGGCTGATGAAGCTGATGTAGAACGTCAGGTAAATGATGCCGATGGCAGAGACAGCGGCAATCAACAGCCCGAGGCGGCCTCGCAGCAGAACATTGCTGATGGCGACCGAGGCAATCAGCAGGTTACCGATGCCACTTGAGGTGCCGCCCGCTGCATAGAACAGTCCTGACAGCATCACCGCATCGGTCACTGCCAGGCTGAAGAGTTGGACTTTATGGCGGGGACGCTCAAGCAGCACCACAACCAGAATGTTGAACACCAGATACAGCCAGCAGCCAGCCCGAAACAGGTTCAGGTTGGCCAGTTGCAGCAGTTCGGTGTCCAGGTCGCTGGAGATCAACAGCACCAGCACAATGCCGATGGTCAGTCGATACAGGTGATACAGCCGCAGGATCCGTTGCGCTTGTGGGCTGCCGAGTGAAAGCGTCTCAGCGGTCACGAGTCGCGGGGCCTTCTAGCCTGTGCGCTTCGCTGCAATACCATTGTTGTTCCAGGCTCAATGCACGATCACGAGGAAGATGAACGCCACAATGGGCGCAACGCACCATGGGCGACGCCACCGCTTCTGGCGGCTCTGCACGTTTTTTCGGATCAGGTGGGTTGAGCAGGCGCTTGACGAACCACACCGCTGCCGCGATCAACGCGACCCACATAATTATGCGAATCATGACTACCAAGCTTAATGATTGAAGAGTTCGCAGTGTAGCCAAGGAGCAGGCGGGCGGACAGGGTACAGGCGCGAAGTGGGAGCGAATTTATTCGCGAAGACTCCGGTACATCCAAAGAAAATCCATCGCCTTCAATGATGTCATCGCGGATAAGCGGAGCGCCGCCCGATCCGCTCCCACAAGTGTGATCCCCACAAAAAAGAGGCCCGCAGGCCTCTTCGTTGTCATCACCGGTTTCAGTCGAACATGCCGAATGTCATGTAGCTGAACCAGGAGCGGCTTTTGGTGCCTTTCGCTTCTTCTGCTTCCCTGGCCTGCTCATCCAGCTCTGCCTGGTTTTCCGGCAGCAGTTCTTTCGGGATGGCGTCCTTGGCATCCTGATACTGCTTCTGGATGTCCTGGTTGGCGCGGGTTTCGCCCGGTGGCAGCGGGGCGCTGCCGTTGATCAGGCCCAGCGTCGCTTTCGACAGCCACGAACGGTTGTCGGCTTCGGCCTGACGAGGCGTGAACTGGCCGTCAGCCAGTTGCGGGTGGTTCGGGTAGTTGGTCTTCAGGACTTCGAGGCTGGTGGCTGCCAGCTCGTCGAGGTGCAGGCGCTGATAGGACTCGACCATCACTGCCAGACCGTCGCCGACCGAAGGCGTCTCCTGGAAGTTTTCCACCACGTAACGGCCACGGTTGGCGGCGGCGACATAAGCCTGACGGGTCAGGTAGTAGTCGGCTACGTGAATTTCGTAGGCCGCCAGCAGGTTGCGCAGGTAGATCATGCGCTGCTTGGCGTCAGGCGAATAGCGGCTGTTCGGGTAGCGGCTGGTCAGTTGGGCGAACTCGTTGAACGAGTCGCGTGCAGCGCCCGGGTCACGCTTGGTCTGGTCCAGCGGCAGGAAGCGCGCCAGCAGGCCGACGTCCTGGTCGAAGGAGGTCAGGCCCTTCATGTAGTACGCGTAATCGACGTTGGGGTGCTGCGGGTGCAGGCGAATGAAGCGCTCGGCAGCGGATTTGGCTGCTTCGGGCTCACTGTTCTTGTAGTTCGAGTAGATCAGTTCGAGTTGTGCCTGATCGGCATAGCGACCGAACGGATAGCGTGACTCCAGCGCCTTGAGTTTTTCGGTGGCGCTGTTGTAGCTGTTGTTGTCCAGGTCGGCCTGCGCCTGCTGGTACAGCTCCACTTCACTGAGGTTCTCGTCGATGACTTCCTTCGACGAACAGGCCGCAGTCAGTGCGAGGATGGCGATCAGCAGCAGGTGTTTCACTTGCATGGCGGCTTGCGTCCCTATAACGGCCTGCTGTCTTGGGCGGGGCCGTCCTGTTATGATGAGCGCCCCGCAAGACCCGCGGGGCAAAAGACGCCGTATTTAACCACAAGCGCGCTGCCGAAACCAAAGGCTAGCCGCCTTCTAGTCTGGCCATGTCCGAAAATATAGAACTTCGCGCAGAGGTGCCGTCCGAATTGGGCGGTCAACGCCTCGATCAAGTCGCCGCACAATTATTCGCAGAGCACTCGCGCTCGCGCCTTTCCGCCTGGATCAAGGACGGCCGTCTGACTGTGGACGGCGCTGTCCTGCGCCCGCGTGACATCGTTCACGGTGGCTCTGTCCTGCAACTGATCGCCGAGCAGGAAGCTCAGGGCGAGTGGGTTGCCCAGGATATCGAGCTGGATATCGTCTACGAAGACGACCAGATCCTGGTGATCAACAAACCTGCCGGCCTCGTGGTGCATCCTGCCGCGGGTCATGCCGACGGCACCTTGCTCAATGCCTTGCTGCATCATGTTCCCGACATCATCAACGTGCCGCGTGCTGGCATCGTGCATCGTCTGGACAAGGACACCACAGGCCTGATGGTGGTCGCCAAGACGCTCCAGGCCCAGACCCAACTGGTGACGCAGCTGCAAAGCCGCAGTGTCAGCCGCATCTATGAATGCATTGTCATCGGTGTCGTCACCGCTGGCGGCAAGATCGATGCGCCGATCGGGCGTCACGGCCAGCAGCGTCAGCGCATGGCAGTGATGGAAGGCGGCAAGCAGGCGGTGAGCCATTACCGTGTACTTGAGCGCTTCCGCTCCCACACTCATGTGCGGGTCAAGCTGGAAACCGGTCGTACTCACCAGATCCGCGTACACATGGCGCACATCAACTACCCGTTGGTGGGCGATCCTGCCTATGGCGGTCGCTTCCGTATCCCGCCAGCGGCCAGCCAGACCATGGTCGAGTCGCTGAAGACGTTCCCGCGCCAGGCACTGCATGCCCGTTTCCTCGAGCTGGATCACCCGGTAACAGGTCAGCGCATGAGCTGGGAGTCGCCGCTGCCTGACGATTTCGTCTGGCTGCTGTCGCTGCTCAAGCAGGACCGTGAGGCGTTTGTCGGGTGAGTGACTGGCTGATTCCAGACTGGCCTGCGCCTGCGCACGTCAGATCCTGCATCACCACCCGCTCGGGCGGGGCCAGCCAGGCGCCGTTCGACAGCTTCAACCTGGGCGATCACGTGGGTGACAACCCGCAAGCGGTCGTCAGCAACCGCCAATACCTGTCGTCGCAACTGAAGGTGCAGCCTGCCTGGTTGCGTCAGGTGCACGGCGTCGCTGTGGCGCATGCCGATCCTGCTTCGGTGGCCGAAGCCGACGCAAGCTGGACCGACACGCCGGGCATTGCCTGCACCATCATGACCGCCGATTGCCTTCCTGCGTTGTTCTGCAATCGCGAGGGAACTCGTGTCGCCGCGGCTCATGCCGGCTGGCGGGGGCTTGCGGCAGGTGTACTCGAGGCAACGGCCGACAGTTTGCGTGTTGCCCCCGACGACATCATGGTCTGGCTCGGCCCGGCCATCGGGCAGCCTTCTTTCGAGGTCGGCCCGGAAGTCCGTGAAACCTTCATGGCGACCCATCCGCAAACGGCCGATGCCTTTATCCCAAGCGTCAACGCCGGGCGTTTCATGGCCGATATCTACGCCCTTGCGCGTTTGCGCCTTGCCGCCTATGGTGTTTTATCAGTCCATGGTGGCGGGCTGGATACCTTCACTGACGCGCGTTTCTTTTCCTACCGCCGCAGCGCCATCACTGGCCGTTTCGCCTCGCTGATCTGGATCGATCAAGCCTGATTGCAGTCCGCTTGAGCGTCAGGCTGACATGCATCAATCAAGTCAAACTTGAAACCCGCAGAATCGTCCGCATCTAACTGACTATCCAGCAGGTTTTCGTTATAGGTGTGTTCATTGCTCCGGCCTGCTCTGAAGGAAGGTGACTAATGCGTATCGATAGATTGACCAGCAAATTGCAACTGGCCTTATCAGATTCCCAATCGCTGGCCGTTGGCATGGATCATCCAGCCATTGAGCCCGCGCACTTGATGCATGCCCTGCTCGAACAGCAAGGCGGCTCCATCAAGCCTCTATTGCTGCAGGTAGGTTTTGACATCAACAGCCTGCGCAAGGAGTTGAGTAAAGAGCTCGACCATCTGCCGAAGATCCAGAACCCTACCGGCGACGTTAACATGTCCCAGGACCTGGCGCGCCTGCTCAATCAGGCTGATCGTCTGGCGCAACAGAAGGGCGACCAGTTCATTTCCAGTGAGCTGGTGCTGCTCGCAGCCATGGACGAGAACAGCAAGCTGGGCAAGTTGTTGCTCGGTCAGGGCGTGAGCAAGAAGGCTCTCGAGAACGCCATCAATAACCTGCGCGGTGACGGCGCGATCAATGACCCCAACGTCGAGGAGTCGCGTCAGGCTCTGGACAAGTACACCGTTGACCTGACCAAGCGCGCCGAAGAAGGCAAGCTTGACCCGGTGATCGGGCGAGACGACGAGATTCGCCGGACCATTCAGGTCCTGCAACGGCGTACCAAGAACAACCCGGTGCTGATCGGCGAGCCTGGCGTGGGCAAGACCGCCATTGCCGAAGGTCTGGCGCAGCGCATCATCAACGGCGAAGTGCCGGACGGCCTCAAAGGCAAGCGTCTGCTGTCCCTGGATATGGGCGCATTGATTGCCGGTGCCAAATACCGTGGCGAGTTCGAGGAGCGCCTGAAGTCGCTGCTTAATGAACTGAGCAAACAGGAAGGCCAGATCATCCTGTTCATCGACGAACTGCACACCATGGTCGGCGCCGGTAAAGGCGAGGGTTCGATGGATGCGGGCAATATGCTCAAGCCCGCTCTGGCCCGTGGCGAGCTGCATTGCGTCGGTGCGACCACGCTCAACGAGTATCGCCAATATATAGAGAAGGACGCTGCCCTTGAGCGTCGCTTCCAGAAAGTGCTGGTGGAAGAGCCCAGCGAAGAAGACACCATCGCCATTCTGCGTGGCTTGAAAGAGCGTTATGAGGTTCACCATAAAGTCGGGATTACCGACGGTGCGATCATCGCTGCTGCCAAGCTGAGCCATCGGTATATCACCGACCGCCAGTTGCCGGACAAGGCCATCGACCTGATCGACGAAGCCGCCAGCCGTATTCGCATGGAAATCGACTCCAAGCCTGAGGTGCTGGATCGTCTTGAGCGTCGCCTGATCCAGTTGAAGGTCGAATCCCAGGCCCTCAAGAAGGAAAAGGACGAAGCCGCGATCAAGCGTCTGGAGAAGCTGCAACTCGATATCGAGCGTTTGGAACGTGAATACGCCGATCTCGAAGAAGTCTGGGCTTCGGAGAAGGCTGAAGTGACGGGCTCGGCTCAGATCCAGCAGAAAATCGAGCAGTCGCGCCAGGAGCTGGAGGCGGCACGCCGTCGCGGTGACCTGAATCGCATGGCTGAATTGCAGTACGGCATCATTCCGGATCTGGAACGCAGCCTGCAAATGGTCGATCAGCACGGCAAGCCGGAAAACCAGTTGCTGCGCAGCCGCGTGACCGAGGAGGAAATTGCCGAAGTCGTTTCCAAGTGGACCGGCATTCCTGTCTCGAAAATGCTCGAAGGCGAGCGTGAAAAGCTGCTTAAGATGGAAAGCCTGCTGCACAAGCGCGTCATCGGCCAGAGCGAAGCCGTTGTGGCGGTGGCCAGTGCCGTGCGTCGTTCTCGTGCCGGGCTGTCCGATCCCAATCGTCCGAGCGGTTCGTTCATGTTCCTGGGCCCGACCGGTGTCGGCAAGACCGAGCTGTGCAAGGCGCTGGCGGAATTCCTGTTCGATACCGAAGAGGCCATGGTGCGGATCGATATGTCCGAGTTCATGGAGAAACACTCCGTCGCTCGCCTGATCGGTGCGCCACCGGGTTATGTCGGCTATGAAGAGGGCGGTTATCTGACCGAGGCGGTGCGTCGCAAGCCGTATTCGGTGATCCTGCTCGATGAGGTCGAAAAGGCCCACACCGATGTCTTCAACATCCTGCTGCAAGTGCTGGAGGATGGACGCCTGACAGACAGCCATGGCCGTACGGTGGATTTCCGTAATACCGTGATCGTCATGACCTCCAACCTGGGCTCGGCGCAGATCCAGGAACTGGTGGGTGATCGTGAAGCCCAGCGCGCTGCGGTGATGGATGCGGTCAGCACGCATTTCCGTCCGGAGTTCATCAACCGGATCGATGAAGTGGTGATTTTCGAGCCGCTGGCCCGGGATCAGATCGCAGGTATCACGGAAATCCAGCTGGGACGTCTGCGCAGCCGTCTTGCCGAGCGCGAGCTTTCCCTGACCCTGAGTCCGGAAGCTCTCGACAAGCTGATCGCCATTGGCTACGACCCTGTGTATGGCGCACGGCCTCTCAAGCGTGCGATTCAGCGCTGGATCGAAAACCCGCTGGCCCAACTGATCCTGTCGGGCAGCTTTGTGCCTGGCTCCAGCATCACCGGCAAGGTGGTGGATGGCGAGATCGTGTTTGGCTGATCGCTTCTATATATAGCTGAACGCAAGGGCTCTCCAGGTGAGGGCCCTTTTTTATCGTGCTGGCTGGCGGGGCAGAAAATCGGGTTTGCGGGTGGTGTGCAGGGGATCTGAAAAAAAATCGCAAATCATTGTCTTAAAAGCAATTTAGAGGGTTGACAGGTGTTTTTGAAAATGTAGAATAGCGCGCCTCAGAGACGTGAACGCAACGTTGCAAACGAGGCGATCAAGGTCAAAGAGGTTGAATTAACGAGTTAACAGCGAGTTGATTCAATGCAGTAAGTTGAATCTGAAATCCAAAGTTCCGCGATAGCTCAGTTGGTAGAGCAAGTGACTGTTAATCACTGGGTCCCTGGTTCGAGTCCAGGTCGTGGAGCCAGATTTCACAAGGTTCAATGCAGTTTCAGTCGGGGTATAGCGCAGTCCGGTAGCGCGCCTGCTTTGGGAGCAGGATGTCAGGAGTTCGAATCCCCTTACCCCGACCATATTTGGGTCGTTAGCTCAGTTGGTAGAGCAGTTGGCTTTTAACCAATTGGTCGTAGGTTCGAATCCTACACGACCCACCATTTTTGGCTCCAAAGTATCTTTGAAGCCGAATCTTACAGATCTGATGCCAGTTGTATCAGATCGAAGGCAGCTTGTTGAGGTGTCTTGATTTCAACGGGGTATAGCGCAGTCCGGTAGCGCGCCTGCTTTGGGAGCAGGATGTCAGGAGTTCGAATCCCCTTACCCCGACCATATTCAGCGCAGAAGCAGGTTTCAATCATGCTCCTGATGCTAACTGAAAGATGCCTGGCTTTAGCTTGAACGCTAAGACCGGGCATTTTTCTTTTGCGCGTGATAAAAGTCATCGCATGAAGCAAGGAAGCATTGCCGTCGTTCTCACTGAATACGCGGCTACTCCATTTCCAGGTAAGGAATATTCATGAGCACCAGCTTACTCAAACGTCCCGAATTTTTTGCACTGATTGCCGCGATTCTGAATGGCACTATCGGTGTGTTCACCCGGATGGGCTTCGCACACGGGGCGACCTCCAATCAGATCGCATTCTGGAAGTGCTTCGGTGCTTTCCTCGTCATTGCCCTCTACTGTGTCGTCAATCAGAAGCGCAGGCGTGAAACTCTGGCGCTGGCCAGCAAGTGGCCGCAATTCGCCTTGCTCGCCTTTCTGGGAATATTCTGCCTCTACTTTTTTGAAACCTGGGCTTTTGAAGAGGCTTCCATACCGCTGGTGGCTTTTCTGCTTTATGCCGCGGGCGGTATGACCATCATCCTGTCTGCGCTGTTCCTGGGTGAGCGAATCGGTCTGAACAAGATCGTCGCTTTTGGAACCATCCTGGCGGGTGTCTACCTGATTTTGAGCTATGAAGGCGATATCAGCGGTAGCTACCTCGGCATCACCTTGGCCTTGCTGGGCGGGCTGGGGTATGCCTTGTTCATATTCAGTTCCAAGCTGATGAACATTGGCAGTGGATTGCCGCAACTGGCCTGGCTTTTTGGTTTTGGCAGCCTGTATCTGCTGGTGCCTTTACTGAAAGAGGGTTTTGCCATTCCTGGTGGTATGGCTCTTCTGGCTATCGCAGCCTTGATATTACTACCCACTATTGGCGGCTTCTATTGCACGACCAAGGCCGTGGATGAAGGGGAGGCGAGCAAAGTGCAGATCATTGAAACCAGCGACCCGCTTTTCGCCACACTCTTTGCATTTGTCCTGTTTGGTGAGTCACTGGGGGTTGTTGGCACCATTGGAGCGCTGTGCATCATGGCCGGTCTGCTCTTTGCGCTGAAAAAGAATGACCCGCCTGCACTTGTGGCCGCAAAGTAATAATTTTTTCGCACCAGGTTCTGTGGGAGCGAATTTATTCGCGAGAGGCCGGTACATCCGAAGAAGATGTATCGTCCTTAATGATGCTTCGCGAATGAATTCGCTCCTACGGTGTGCAGGGCGAATTCATTCTTGAGCAACGCTTCTTAGTGCAACTTCATCCGCGGCTCGGTTCCCTTGCCGATCTTGCTGCCCAGCATCAGCATCAAGGTGCGGAAGGCGCCATACAGCGCCATCTGGTGCATGCGGTACAGCGAGATGTAGAACATGCGCGCCAGCCAGCCTTCCAGCATTACGCTGCCCATCAGATTCCCCATCAGGTTACCCACCGCCGAGAAGCTCGACAGGGAAATCAGTGAGCCGTAATCCTTGTAGGTGTACTCCGGCAGTGCCTTGCCTTCGATCCGCAGGCGCAGGGACTTGACCAGCAACGAGGCCTGCTGGTGAGCGGCCTGGGCGCGGGGCGGGACGTTGCGGTCGGTGCCTTTCTGTGGGCAGGCGGCGCAGTCGCCAAAGGCGAAGATGTTTTCATCCCGGGTGGTCTGCAGAGTCGGCAGCACTTGCAGCTGGTTGATGCGGTTGCTTTCCAGCCCGTCGAGTTCATGCAGGAAGGCCGGAGCCCGAATGCCTGCCGCCCAGACTTTCAGGACTGCCGGAATGACCTGGCCGCTGGCCGTGACCAGGCCTTCTGCCGTCACTTCGCTGACCGCCGAGTTGGTCAGCACTGTCACGCCCAGTTTCTCCAGGGTTTTATGCACCGGCGCGCCAATGCGCTCAGGCAAGGCAGGCAGAACCCGTGGCCCGGCTTCGATCACGGTGATGCGCAGGTTTTCCGGTTTGATCTGGCCCAATCCATAAGATGCCAGCTCATGGGCGGCGTTGTGCAGCTCGGCGGCCAGTTCCACACCGGTTGCGCCTGCGCCGACGATGGCCACGGTGATTTCCTGAGTGCTGTCGGCCTGGCCGGCGTGGGCGCGCAGGTAATGATTGAGCAACTGCTGGTGGAAGCGTTCGGCCTGCTTGCGGCTGTCCAGAAACAGACAGTGTTCGGCCGCACCCTGGGTGCCGAAGTCGTTGGTGGTGCTGCCAACTGCCAGTACCAGCGAGTCGTAACCCAGGCTGCGGGCCGGCACCAGTTCTGCGCCGTTTTCGTCCTGGGTGGCAGCCAGATGAATCTGGCGATTTTCACGATCCAGACCGGTCATGCGCCCGAGCTGGAACTGGAAGTTGTTCCACTTGGCCTGGGCCACGTAGTTCAGTTCGTCTTCATAGGAGTTGAGCGAACCGGCGGCCACTTCATGCAGCAGGGGTTTCCAGATGTGCGTCAGATTGGCGTCCACCAGCGTCACGCTGGCGGTGCCTTTCTTGCCCAGGGTTTTACCCAGACGGGTTGCCAGCTCCAGACCGCCAGCGCCTCCGCCAACGATAACAATACGATGAGTCATAAGGATTACTCGGAAGGTTTAAGGAATTCGGGGGCAGGAGCTCGATCTTCGCGAGCGCAAGGCAGCTCATAGCGTCAGATAGCTCAGTAAACGGCTCAGCAAGCCCAGGCCGATGACCACGGCAATCACCAGAACAAGGAGCAGCCATGGCCGAAAAGGCCTGCGCTCAACCTGATGCTGGGGGGCGTTGAGGTAGTGTTGGACACGTCTTTGGTCGTCCGGGTTCAGACGGCTGCTCATTTTTGCCTCTTGCAGACGTTGCCTGCTGTCAGTGCGTTATATCGCTTGTGGCTCCAATGGTTCGACTCGCAGCATGTCATCCAGTCGAATGATTCCACTTTGTATCACTCGGGCGGTGATTCCGCCATGGCCGCGTACGGCCTGGAAAGTCCCGTGGCCCAGACGTTGTTCGAGCCGTGCGCAGGGCTGGCACCAGCCGGTGGTTTCCAGGATTGCCTGACCGACCTTGAATCGCCGGCCTTTGAGGCTGAACAGGTTGATGCCGCTGATGACCAGATTGCGGCGCAGGTCCTGGGGCACGATGGGGTTATCCACAGGCCTGCCCAATATCGAACTGACTACCGCCAGATGCTCCCACTGAATCAGCGTCACCTGCCGGGCATTGCGCGGGCCTGGGCGCGAGTGGTCGCCGGTCAGGCCCGCTTCGCGGCGCGCCTCCACGGCCTCCAGTTCGATCATGTCGAGGCGTGATTGCGGGCGCACGCCGATCCAGCGTACCCGGCCTTGTTGAGGTACATCGGCCAGCAGTTCTTGCAGGGGGCTCATAAACTGATTCCAACATCGAAGACGACACTGCGTCCCAGGTTGGTCCGCAGAAAATCCGGAGCGTCCGGATGGGCAAACAATACCCGCGCAAAGGTCGGGCCGACCAGCGACAACGAGCGCCAGCCCTGGCGCAGGTATTCAGTCGGTGGTGGAAAGTGACTGTTGAGATCCAGCACTTCACGCTTGAGGCTGGCAAACGCAATGATATCCAGCTCGCCCAGGTTCAGGCCGCGCTCACGGTAATTGCTGGCCTTCTTGCTTAGCGTGGGAGCCAGCCTGCGCAGCAGCTCGGACGCCGGGATGCGTTTGGGCTTGGCCTCCCGTCGCACCAACTGGCTCAGCGAGAACGCGCTACGTCGTCGTTCCAGTTCCTCGCGCCACTCATCATTGAGGCGCCGGCCTTCATCCAGCACAAAGAACACCTCGAAACAGGCGTCGCGAAACAGCACGTCGGGAGGCTCCTGACCCGCAGGCAGAAAGTCTTCGTGGCGATGAGGGATGTTCAAGCCTTGCAGCAGGCGTTCACAAACCCAGCGCTCGCGCTCCCACTTTCGCGCATTGGAAAGGAAGGCGTTGGCTTGTTCGGCCTGGCTCGTGAGCAGGCGTAAATAGTCTGAGTCATCCATGGCCCAAGCTTAGCGTCCAAATGTGAACGTGAAAAACAAAGACTTGGCTGTTTCGAGAGTTTTTTGTACCGATTTCACGCGGCGCAGGCCTGTTGCAAAAAATACCGGTTTTGTTGCCTAAAGCTTTTGTTCTTTGCGCCGAACCCATGGCGAGCCAATTAAATGACGCTCAGGAATTCCTTTCTCGCATGGAACGTAGATGAATCCCTATTTCTCCCTTGGCCTGGTCATCCTGTGTTGCGCCAGCGCCTACAGCGGGTCTGCTTTGTCCCGTGACTTGCCTGGGCAACATGCCGATCTGTTAGGCGTTTATCAGTCCGCTGCACTCAACGATGCGCAATTGTCGGCTGCCCGTCACGCCTACCAGGCCCAGCGCGAAGCGGTGCCGCAGGCGCGGGCCGGTCTGCTGCCGAACCTGACTGCCGGGGCGACTTCCGAAGTGACTCGTCTTGAGCGTGACGAACCTGCGTTGAGCCGCGAGCGTAGCGGCACAACCTTTCGTGCCAACCTCAACCAGCCATTGTTCCGTATCGATCGCTGGTTTCAATTGAAGGCTGCCCAATCCAGCGTGAGCCAGGCCGAGCTGGAGCTTTCCGCCAAGGAGCAGACCCTGGTGCTGACGGCCGCCCAGGCCTACTTTGAAACCCTGCGCCAACTGGACGGCTTTGCCGCTGCCCAGGCTGAAGAAACCGCACTGCTGCGCCAGCGTGACCAGGCCCAGGGGCGTCTGGAAGATGGCGCTTCGAGTATCACCGACGTGTATGACGCCCAGGCTGCCTATGACAATGCCCGCGCCAACCGTCAGCAGGTACAGCGAAGGGTG
Organism: Pseudomonas lijiangensis; assembly: GCF_018968705.1. Classification (NCBI taxonomy): domain Bacteria; kingdom Pseudomonadati; phylum Pseudomonadota; class Gammaproteobacteria; order Pseudomonadales; family Pseudomonadaceae; genus Pseudomonas; species Pseudomonas lijiangensis. Next base: position 4,922,767 of record NZ_CP076668.1, on the reverse strand, counting down.
GACGATGCCTACGAGGCACTGGAGCGCCTGACCAAACACACCTACACCTCGATTGCCGGCATGGGCCATCAACTCCCGGTCGAGGCGCCGGTCCCCAATGATGCTCGCGCCTGGGTGGATACCGCCGTGCGGCAGAACCTGGAGCTGCAGGCCAGCGAGCATGCGGTCAGTGCCGCCGAACAGACGCTCAACCAGCGCAAGGCCGGGCATGCGCCGACCATCGACGCCGTAGCCTCCTACCGCAAGGGCGACAACGACAGTTTTGGCTACAGCAACCCTACCGACTTCGGCAGTAACGGCTATCGCGAAAAGGTTGCGCAAAGCAGCATCGGTATCGAACTCACCATTCCTCTTTATTCGGGCGGGATGACCAACTCCCAGATCAAGGAGTCCACCGAGCGTCTTTATCAGAGCCAGGACGAACAGGAAGACCGTCGTCGGGAAGTGGTGTTGAACACGCGCAATGCCTTTCGCGGGATCAACGCCGGGATAGAGCAAATCACGGCCCGTCGGCAAAGCATCGTGTCCGGCCAGAAGTCCGTGGAAGCCAACCAGGTCGGTGTGGATGTCGGCTCGCGCAATATTGCCGATGTGCTCAATGCCCAGCGTCAGTTGTACGCGGCAGTCCGCGACTACAACGATGCCCGCTATGACTACATTCTCGACAATCTCAAGCTCAAACAGGCTGCCGGCACCCTTAGCCCTGATGACCTCAAGACGCTCGCCCTCTACCTGAAACAGGACTACAACCCGGCCCGGGATTTCCTGCCGCCCGGGCTTTGAGCGGGTTTTTCGACGGCGTGTAGTTCAAAAGTATCGATGCCGATACATTAGTTTTTCAAAATGTGATATCCATCACAGTGGCGTATTGCCATTGTTCAACAAGTTGATCAGATTTGCCCAGCCAAGCTGGCATATCAGCAGGGAAGCGCTATGAACGATTCAGAAATGGGCACTGCGGTGCCTGAAAGCGCCCCGCGCCTCGACACTGGCCTGGCCTCGCTGGTCATGCTGGCGCGCTTCCATCAGGTAGCCGCTTCATCCGATCAACTTGCCCATGAATTTGGCAGTCCTGACCAGAACCTGTCCCTGGACAGCCTGCTGCTGGCCGCCCGCAAGCTCGGTCTTAAAGCCAAGGCCGCCAAAACCACCACAGAACGTCTGGATCGCACGCCACTGCCTGCCATTGCGGCGGATAACAATGGCGGCTTCTTTATCATTGCGCGTCTGGATCAAGGCAAGGCGCTGATTCACGATCCGCTTGCCCAGCGCCCCGAAGTCATTACCTTCGAGGCCTTGCAGGAGCGCTGGACCGGTCAGTTGGTGCTGATCCGTTCGGAAGCCGGCACGCCGGGGGAGTCTTCACGCTTCGACTTCACCTGGTTCATCCCGGCCATCGTCAAATACCGCAAGCTGCTGGGCGAAGTGATGCTGGTGTCCTTCGTTTTGCAGATATTCTCCCTGATCACGCCGCTGTTCTTTCAGGTGGTCATGGACAAGGTGCTGGTGCACCACGGCCTGACGACGCTGGACGTTATTGCCATCGGTCTGGCAGGCGTCATGCTGTTCGAGTCAGCGCTGTCGGGTTTGCGCACCTATGTGTTTGCCCACACGGCCAGCCGCATTGACGTGGAACTGGGCTCGAAACTGTTCCGTCATCTGATTACCTTGCCGCTGTCGTACTTTCAGGCGCGCCGTGTCGGCGATTCCGTGGCGCGGGTGCGTGAGCTGGAAAACATCCGCAACTTCCTGACAGGCAATGCCATCACCCTGCTGCTGGATGTGCTGTTCTCGGTGGTGTTCATCGGCGTGATGTTCTACTACAGCGGCTGGCTGACCCTGATCGTCTTGCTGTCGTTGCCGCTTTACGTGCTGGTGTCGGTGCTGATTACCCCGGTGCTGCGCAAGCGCCTCAATGACAGCTTTGCCCGTGGTGCCGAGAACCAGGCCTTCCTGGTGGAAACCGTCAACGGCATTGATACCCTCAAGTCCATGGCTGTCGAGCCCCAGGCTATCCGCAAATGGGATAACCAGCTCGCGGGCTATGTCTCTGCCGGTTTCAAGACCCAGAACCTGTCGACCATCGCCAACGAAAGCGTCTCCCTGATCGGCAAGCTGGTCACTGTCGCGACCCTTTGGTTCGGTGCACGTCTGGTGATCGATGGCCAGCTTTCGGTGGGTCAACTGATTGCATTCAATATGCTGGCCGGGCGTGTGGCCCAGCCGATCATGCGTCTGGCGCAACTGTGGACCAACTTCCAGCAGACCGGTGTTTCCGTCCAGCGTCTGGGCGACATCCTCAATACCCGTAACGAACTCTCCCAGGCCACCCGCAGCGCCTTGCCACCCATCAAGGGCCGCATCGAGTTCGATCAGGTCCACTTCCGCTATCGCCCGGACGGTTCGGAGATCCTGCGCGGCATCAATCTCACCATCATGCCGGGTCAGGTGATTGGCGTCGTCGGGCGCTCCGGTTCCGGCAAAAGCACCCTGACGCGCCTGTTGCAGCGGCTTTACGTACCGGAGCGGGGCCGCGTGCTGGTGGATGGCATGGACCTCGCTCTGGCTGACGTTTCCTCGCTTCGTCGCCAGATCGGTGTGGTGCTGCAAGACAACATGCTGTTCAACCGCAGCATTCGCGAAAACATCGCCCTGAGCGATGCCGGTGCGCCGCTGGAAACCGTCATGCAAATGGCCAGACTGGCCGGTGCCCATGACTTCATTCTGGAACTGCCGGAAGGCTACGACACCATGGTCGGCGAGCACGGTGCCTCGCTTTCGGGTGGCCAACGCCAACGTATCGCCATCGCCCGGGCCTTGATGGGCAACCCGCGCATCCTGATTTTCGACGAAGCCACCAGCGCCCTGGATTATGAGTCCGAGCGCATCGTCCAGCAGAACATGCAGGCCATCTGCAAAGGCCGCACCGTCATCATCATCGCCCACCGTCTGTCGGCGGTGCGCGAAGCCAATCGTATCGTGGTCGTCGATCGCGGACAGATCGTCGAGCAAGGCACCCACGCCGAACTGCTGACGCATCAGGCCGGCCATTACTCACGTCTGCATCGTCTGCAGCAAGGAGGTGGTCATGTCTAACGCCGAATCCAACGGATTGCTGCAACGTTATCGTCGGGTATGGCGCCAGTCCTGGCGTCGTCGCCATGAGATGGATGCTCCCAGGCGTCTGGCCCATGAAGTGCAGTTTTTGCCCGCCGCTCTTGAGTTGCAGGACAAACCCAGCCACCCCGCGCCGCGGATCTTCATGTGGGGAATCATGGGGTTTGCCACCCTGGCCTTGCTCTGGGCCTGCCTGGGCCGGATCGATGTGGTGGCCACGGCCAGTGGCAAGATCATCCCCAGTGGCAAGACCAAAACCATCCAGTCCAGCGAGACGGCGGTGGTCAAGGCGATTCATGTGCGTGACGGGCAGTCGGTCAAGGCTGGTCAGTTGCTATTGGAGCTGGATTCCACCGCAGCCGATGCCGATGTGGGCCGCGTACGCAGCGACTTGCTGGCAGCCCGCATCGACAGCGCCCGCGCTGCTGCCATGCTCGACGCCATCAACCAGCGCAAACCGCCTCGGGACCTGACGGGCACCATCCCCGAAGCCGACCCCGAACACGTGCTGGCCGCCGAGCGCTGGCTGCAAGGCCAATATCAGGAATACCGCAGCAGCCTTGACCTGGTCGAAGCCGAAATCCAGCAACGCCAGGCCGATATCCAGGCCGCCCGCATCCAGGTCGCGAGCCTGCAGAAAACCCTGCCCATCGCCACCAAACTGGCCAACGACTACGAAAGCCTCCTGCAAAAACAATACATCGCCCGCCACGCCTACCTGGAAAAGGAACAAGCCCGCCTCGACCTCGAACGCCAGCTCAGCGTCCAGCAAGCCAGCGTGCTGCAATCCACCGCCGCCCGCCAGGAAGCCGAACGCCGCCGCGAAGGCGTGGTAGCCCAAACCCGCCGCGCCATGCTCGACCTGCTGCAACAGGCCGACCAGAAAATCGCGGCCTTCAGCCAGGACCTGACCAAAGCCCGCTACCAGGAAGACCTCACCACCCTCGAAGCCCCGGTGGACGGCACCGTTCAGCAACTGAACGTCCACACCGTCGGCGGCGTCGTCACCCCCGCACAACCCCTGATGGTCCTCGTCCCCGATGGCCAGCCGGTGGAAGTGGAAGCCATGCTGGAAAACAAGGACGTCGGCTTCGTCCGCGCCGGCCAGCCCGTCACCGTCAAAGTCGAAACCTTCACCTTCACCAAATACGGCACCATCGAAGGCGAAGTCATCAGCGTCTCCAACGACGCCATCGAAGACGAAAAACGCGGCTTGATCTACAGCAGCAAGATCCGCCTCAACAGCGACACGCTGAATATCAATGGCACGGACATCAAGTTGTCGCCGGGTATGGCGGTGACGGCGGAAGTGAAGACGAATAAGCGGCGGGTGATTGAGTATTTCTTGAGTCCGTTGCAGCAGCATGCACAGGAAAGTTTGAGGGAGCGTTAGTTTAATGTTTCGCTTCTAGTGGCTGTTTTTTACTGAGCGTTTAGTTGTGTTTGGTGTGCTTCTGCGATCTTGGGATCGTGATGCCAGTGCTGGTTAACAGGTTTAATCTCTATCTTAAAAAGGAGTTTGGTTATGGGCGTGTCGATTGGGACTGACGGTATTACGGTCAAAGATTCGGCAGGAAATACTCTGAATATTGGTACCGGCGGAGATATCAAGATTTCAGATAAAAATGGTAATGAGATCGGATATTCTGGTGGAGATATTTCCTATACTTGGGGAGCAGGTAATACAACGGTAAAAGGTAATGGAAACGGGGAGGTTGGTATCTCTGTTGGCCTGCCTGGCGGCGCTTCGGTAGAGCTGTCTGGGCAGGTGAACGGTAGTGGTGCCACTCTGACCAAGGCAGAAATATCCGGACCCGAAATCGGCATAAAAAGTCCCTATGGTGCGATAGAACTGACAGGGCAACCGAAAGCGACCTATACCCCTGAGGGCGGTTGGACCCTGGAAACTGAACAAGGGGCAAAAATTGCAGGTCAGAGTCTCACTGATATTGCGGAGTCTTTCTATAACTTGGTAGAAGGGTCGTGGACCGGTCAACTCATGAAAACGCGTGGCGAATGGATTGATTCGCAGTCAGAATTGTCTCACGCTGAGTGGCTAAAACAGAAACTTGGACATCCAGGAGTCGGTTTTGGTACTTATTCCCAGTTAAGTGCTGCGCTTCAGTTTGTCGACCCTTTGATTCTTGATCTTGACGGTGACGGAATCGAAACGGTATCCAGCAATGTCGGAATTGTTTTCGATCATGATGGCGACGGTCATAAGACCGGTACAGGGTGGGTAGGCTCCGATGACGGCTTGCTGGTCATGGACCTCAATGGCGACAACATTATCAATAATGGTACTGAGTTGTTTGGTGTGGACCGGGTGATGTCCAATGGTGTCAAGGCCACTAACGGCTTTGAAGCTCTGGCTGATCTGGACAGTAACGCCGACGGCATGTTTGACGTAGCGGATGAGAACTTTAACTTGGTCAAGGTTTGGCGTGATGCTAACCAAGACGGTATTTCTCAGACGTCAGAGCTCAAGACTCTAGACGAGCTGGGAATTACCGGTATCGGGTTACAGAGTGTCGAAAGCGGCTATGGAAATAACGGTAATATCATTACCGCGACAGGCTCCTACACACATACCGACGTTCAGAGCGGGGAGTCTGTGAATAGCGCGGTAGGTAGCATTAACTTTGTAAAGAATACCTTTTATCGAGAGTTTGCTGACGAGATTGAGATCAGCTCTGAAGTAGCAGCTTTGCCGGAAATGACTGGCTCCGGTGCTGTGCGCGATCTGCGGCAGGCAGCGATGATTAATAGCGATCTTCAGGATGTGCTGGCCGTTTACAAATCGACGACCAGCCGTCAGGGACAGATTGCATTGATAGATGACCTGGTGGCTGCCTGGGCCGACACCAGTACGATTAAGAGTTTTGACGATCGGGTAGAAGACCTCTCTACCATGGGTTATCAGGTTCGCTTCTCCTATTCTTGGGAAAAGCCCACTAATGAATATATCGCCAGTGACAATGGCGGTGCAGGTGGTCAGCCCATCCAGTCTCGTGAACCGACTGCCAGCCAGCTAGAAACTAAGGCTCTGATCGAAAAGATCAAGATTCTTGAGGCCTTTACTGGTATTGAGTATTTCAGGTTCGCCAAAGAGGAGTCAGGTGAAGAGGAAAAGAAACAGGTATTGGTTTCATCTTCCACAGGTGATCGTAAAACGGGCGTGGTTCGCTCTGTTTCTTATCCAATTGGAATTGTCTATGTCACGGAGGAGATGTTTTCATTTCAGGCACAGCAGATCGTTCAGATCAATAAGGCTTATGAGACTCTGACGTCTTCGGTTTATTCAAGTCTGGTGCTTCAGACACGGTTAAGTGATTATGTGTCGCAGTTGCGCTTTACTCTCAGCGCCGAGGGAGTAGGCGTTGATACATCTCGCATAACTCAGAAACTCATTGAGACTCATGCCGCTGACCCCATTCAGGGCATTGTGGATGCGTCAGAGCTTTCTATTGGTATGGAGAATGGAGAGTGGAGTGAGCAACTGAGTATCTGGGTGGCTGAATTGACAGATGCCCAGAAGTTGCAACTGAGTGAAGTATATTCAGGGGCAAATAAAGTTTTCATAGGGGATTCAAACCATGACTCACAAATAGGGTCTGTGGTCGCGGATTATCTTCACGGTGGAGCGGGGGGAGACAATCTTATCGGTAATGAGGGCAATGATGCTCTGATGGGGGGTGAAGGTAATGACGCAATTTACGGTGGTGTAGGAGACGACATTCTTGTTGGCGGTGCGGGTGCCGATACACTTTCGGGTGATGAAGGCAATGACCTGCTAAATGGTGGGGCAGGTAATGATGATCTGTCCGGTGGTGCGGGTTCAGATAAGTATTATTTTAGCCGTGGGTGGGGTCAAGATACCATCAGGAATTATGATCTCAGTACTGGAAAACGTGACGTAATCGAATTTTCTGCTGATATTTCGCCTGCCGATATTGAGGTTTCACGTAGCCAATTAGATCTGGTTCTCTCGCTTAGGGGGAGTGCCGACAAGATTACGGTTTATGGCTATTTTTCAAATGATGCGGTTAGCAGTTATCAGCTTGAAGCCATTCAGTTCGCCAATGGTGTCATGTGGGAATTGGAGCAAATAAAAGCTTTCGTTTCGGTACCTACGTCTGGAAATGACGTGATATGGGGTTATTCCTCGAACGACGTTTTAAGTGGCGGTCTGGGTGATGACAACCTGTATGGTCAGTCAGGTAACGACACCCTTCAAGGTGGTGCCGGTACTGACAGCCTCTCGGGCGACGCCGGTGACGATACCCTGCTTGGTGAAACCGGAAATGACTATCTGTACGGAGGTAGTGGTAACGACCAGTTATCTGGTGGTGAGGGTTCTGACTACCTTTATGGCGACCTGGGCAATGACCAACTGGATGGTGGCCTGGGTAACGATTACCTCTATGGTGGAGAAGGCTCCGACACTTACCGCTTCAGCCGTGGCTGGGGCCAGGACTCGATCAATAACCACGACTCAAGCACCGGCAAGGTCGATGCTATCGAGTTTGCAGCAGATATTCTCCCGACAGATATCGTTGTCACCCGCTCAGGCAATGATCTGCTCCTGTCGCTGAAAAACTCTACGGACAGGATCACGATTTCCAGCTACTTCCAGAATGATGGTGTTACCCCCTACGTCCTGGAGCAGATCCGTTTTGCTGACGGTACCACCTGGGGCCTCGACCAGATCAAAGCCTTTGCCATCGTCACTACTGACGGCAATGACAATCTCTGGGGTTACGCCACTGATGACACCCTGAGCGGCGGTCTGGGTGATGACAACCTGTATGGCCAGTCAGGCAACGACACCCTTCAAGGTGGTGTCGGTACGGACAGTCTATCGGGCGAGGCAGGTGACGATACCCTGCTCGGTGAAACCGGCAATGACTATCTGTACGGAGGCACTGGTAACGACCAGTTATCTGGTGGTGAGGGTTCTGACTACCTCTATGGTGACCTAGGCAATGACCAACTGGATGGTGGTCTGGGTAACGATTACCTCTATGGTGGAGAAGGCTCCGACACTTACCGCTTCAGCCGTGGCTGGGGCCAGGACTCGATCAACAACCACGACTCAAGCACCGGCAAGGTCGATGCTATCGAGTTTGCAGCAGATATTCTCCCGACAGATATCATCATCACCCGTTCAGGCAATGATCTGGTGCTGTCGCTGAAAAACTCTACGGACAGGATCACGGTTTCCAGCTACTTCCAGAATGATGGTGTTACCCCCTACGTCCTGGAGCAGATCCGTTTTGCTGACGGCACCACCTGGGGCCTCGATCAGATCAAAGCCTTTGCCATCGTCACTACTGACGGCAATGACAATCTCTGGGGTTACGCCACTGATGACACCCTGAGCGGCGGTCTGGGTGATGACAACCTGTATGGCCAGTCAGGCAACGACGCGCTTCAAGGTGGTGCCGGTGCTGACAGCCTTTCGGGTGAAGCGGGTGACGACACCTTGCTCGGTGAAGCCGGCAATGACTATCTGTACGGAGGCACTGGTAACGACCAGTTATCTGGTGGTGAGGGGTCTGACTACCTCTATGGCGACCTGAGCAATGACCAACTGGATGGTGGTCTGGGTAACGATTACCTCACTGGTGGAGAAGGCTCCGACACTTACCGCTTCAGCCGTGGCTGGGGCCAGGACTCGATCAACAACTACGATTCAAGCACTGGCAAGATCGATGCTATCGAGTTTGTGGCAGATATTCTCCCGACAGATATCGTTGTCACCCGCTCAGGCAATGAGCTGGTGCTGTCGCTGAAAAACTCTACGGACAGGATTACGGTTTCCAGCTATTTCCAGAATGATGGCGTTACCCCCTATGCCCTGGAGCAGGTCCGCTTCGCTGACGGCACCACCTGGGGCCTCGATCAGATCAAAGCCCTTACCATCGTCACTACTGACGGCAATGACAATCTCTGGGGCTACGCGACCGATGACACCCTGAGCGGCGGTCTGGGTGATGACAGCTTGTATGGTCAGGCAGGTAACGACACCCTTCAGGGCGGAGCTGGTACCGACAGCCTCTCGGGTGAAGCAGGCGACGATACTCTGCTCGGAGAAGCCGGAAATGACTATCTGTATGGTGGTACTGGTACCGACCAGTTGTCCGGTGGCGAGGGCTCGGACTACCTGACGGGCGGCGATGGCACTGACACCCTGGCAGGCGATGCAGGCACCGATACCTTGTATGGTGACTCGGGCAACGATCAACTGGATGGTGGCCTGGGCAACGATTACCTGTCTGGCGGAGAAGGCTCCGATACTTACCTTTTCAGCCGAGGCTGGGGCCAGGACTCGATCAACAACTACGATTCAAGCACTGGCAAGATCGATGCTATCGAGTTTGCAGCAGATATTCTCCCGACAGATATCGTTGTCACCCGGTCAGGCAATGATCTGGTGCTGTCACTGAAAAACGCCACTGACAGGATCACGGTTTCCAGCTATTTCCAGAATGATGGCGTTACCCCCTATGTCCTGGAGCAGGTCCGCTTCGCTGACGGCACCACTTGGAGTCTCGATCAGATCAAAGCCTTTGCCATTGTCACTACTGACGGCAATGACAATGTCTGGGGTTACGCGACCGATGACACGCTGAGCGGTGGCCTGGGTGATGACAGCCTGTATGGTCAGGCGGGCAATGACACCCTTCAAGGGGGTGCCGGTAACGACAGTCTCTCGGGCGAAACAGGTGACGATACTCTGCTCGGCGAAGCTGGAAATGACTATCTGTACGGTGGCACTGGTACCGATCAGTTGTCTGGTGGCGAGGGTGCTGATTACCTGGCGGGTGGCGATGGCAATGACACCTTGGCAGGCGATGCAGGCAACGACAACCTTTATGGCGACTCGGGCAACGATCAACTGGATGGCGGTATCGGCAACGATTATCTGACAGGGGGGGATGGCTCCGATACCTACCGCTTCAGCCGTGGCTGGGGTCAGGACTCGATCAACAACTACGACTCAAGTGCGGGTAAGACTGACGCTATCGAGTTCGCAGCCGATATCCTTCCTGGCGATATCATCATCACCCGGTCAGGCAATGATCTGGTTCTTTCACTGAAAAATGCCACTGACAAAGTTACTGTTTCCAGCTACTTCCAGAATGACGGCGATACTCCATACGCTATAGAGCAGATCCGCTTCGCTGACGGTACGCAGTGGAACGTCGAGCAAGTCAAGATCATGGCTGCTTTTACCAGTACCGACGGCAGTGATGTTCTTACGGGCTACGCATCTGATGACCGTGTCAGTGGTGGTCTGGGAGGCGACACCCTCAACGGCCTTGCCGGTGACGATGTTCTGAATGGCGATGGCGGTAACGACACCCTGTACGGTGGCATCGGTCAGGACACCTTGAACGGTGGTGCCGGCTCGGATTACCTGTATGGCGAAGACGGTAACGACATCCTTGATGGCGGCACCGGCAACGATACCCTTGAGGGTGGTCGTGGCTCCGACATTTACCGGTTTGCCAAGGGCTATGGCCAGGACGTTATCAATAATGTCACCTACGGCGAAACAGCGGCAGACAAGATCGATGCCATCCAGCTCGACGGCCTCAATCCAGCCGATCTGCGGTTCTCACGTTCGAGTGACGACCTTGTCATTCAGATCAAGGCGACAGGCGATACCCTGACCGTACGCTCGCATTTCAGCCAGGAAGGCACCTCGACCTATGCCATCGATCAACTGAAGTTTGCCGATGGTTCCGTGTGGGATGGTGCGCAGATCAAGTCTGCCGTTATCCAGGCTTCGGAGGTTGCTGACACCCTTACAGGTTATGCCACAGCCGACAACCTTTCCGGGCTGGACGGAAATGACACGCTCAGTGGCCGTGCAGGCGATGACGTGCTCGATGGCGGCAACGGTGCGGACACCTTGAATGGTGACGAAGGTAACGACACCTTGCTGGGTGGTGCAGGTAATGACTCGCTCAGTGGCGGCTATGGCAATGACGTACTTGATGGCGGCAGCGGTAACGACTCGCTGGATGGCGGCTATGGCTCCGATACCTATGTCTTCCGCAAGGGCTCTGGCCAAGACAGCATTTCCAACGGTGTCTACAACGAAACTGTGGTGGGCAAGCAGGATGTGATCCGTCTGGAAGGGCTCAACCTGAGTGACATCAGCCTGCGTCGTGAGTCCAGTGATCTTGTTATCCAGATCAAGGAAACCGGCGATACCCTGCGCGTTTCCTCGCACTTCTCTCCTGCCAGCACTTACTACAACTACGCCATCGATCAACTGCAGTTCGCTGACGGTACGGTCTGGGGCGTGGAGCAAATCAAGGCGTCGCTGCTGACGGGGGGCGAGTTCAACGACACGCTTACCGGTTACGAAACAGACGATACCCTTCAAGGTCTGGCAGGTAATGACACGCTGTATGGTGCCCTTGGCAACGACACTCTGCTGGGAGGTGCCGGGCGCGATACGTTATATGGCGAAGACGGTGACGACACGCTGTCAGGCGGTGCCGACAACGACAGCCTGGTGGGCGGCAACGGCAACGATGTACTGGATGGCGGCGCGGGTAATGACACGCTGGAAGGCGGCAAGGGATCGGACACCTATATCTTCGCCAAAGGGTCTGGCTCCGATGCAATCGATAACTCGGCTTACAACGATACGACTGTCAACAAACTCGATGTCGTGCGTCTCGATGGCTTGAATGGCGAGGATGTCAGTCTGCGTCGCGAGTCCGATGATCTGATTGTGCAGATTCATGAGACCGGCGAAACCCTGCGTATCCGTTCGCACTTCAGTGCTGAATCCAGCAACTGGAGTTACGCCATCGACCAACTGCAATTTGCCGACGGTACCGTCTGGGATCGGACGCAAATTACCGCCAGCCTTCTCAATGGTACTGAAGGCAACGACACCATCACGGGGTATGACACTGCCGATACGCTGTCCGGGCTGGCTGGCAATGACACCCTCTATGGCCGTAATGGCAATGACGTACTCGATGGCGGTGAGGGGAGAGATACCCTTAACGGCGAGGCGGGTGATGACACCCTTCTGGGGGGCGCAGGCAGTGATACCCTCTACGGCGGCTCTGGCAACGATATTCTGGACGGCGGCAGCGGCAATGACTCGCTGGACGGTGGCTTTGGCTCCGATACCTACGTGTTCCGCAAAGGCTCGGGCCAGGACACCATCAGCAACTATGCCTACAACGACACCACGGCCAACAAGCTGGATGTCGTTCGTCTGGAAGGCTTGAATGCCGATGACGTCAGTATCCGCCGCGAGTCCGACGATCTGATTATTCAGATTCGTCAAACGGGCGAAACTCTGCGGGTCAGTTCGCATTTCTACAGCGATCAAAGCTATGGCTATGCGGTCGATCAGTTGCAGTTTGCTGATGGCACGGTATGGGATCAGGCCAAAATCACGTCGGCGCTTTTGATTGGCACGGATGGCAACGACACCATTACTGGCTATGCGACAGCTGATGAGCTGACGGGGCTGGAAGGTGACGACGTATTGAGTGGTCGTGGTGGCGACGACTTGCTCAGCGGTGGTGAGGGGCGCGATACCCTGAACGGCGAAGAGGGCAATGACACGCTGCTCGGAGGGCTTGGCAACGACACCCTGTCCGGCGGCGCTGGCAACGATACGCTCGATGGCGGTGCCGGCAATGATTCCCTGGAGGGTGGCAAGGGCTCGGATATTTATATCTTCCGCAAGGGCTCCGGGCAGGACACCATCAACAACTATGCCTACAACGACACCACGGCCAACAAGCTGGATGTCGTTCGTCTGGAAGGCTTGAATACCGGTGATGTCAGTATCCGCCGTGAGTCCGACGATCTGCTGATCCAGATTCGCCAGACCGGCGAAACCCTGCGGGTCAACTATCACTTCAACACCGATCAAAGCTATGGCTATGCGATCAACCAGTTGCAGTTTGCCGATGGCACGGTCTGGGATGAGGCAAAGATCACGGCAGCCTTGCTGATTGGAACCGAGGGCGATGACAGCGTGACTGGCTATGCCAGCGACGATGAACTCATCGGGCTCTCGGGCAATGACACCCTGAGCGGCCGTGCTGGCGATGACCTGCTCGATGGTGGCGACGGTAAGGACACGCTCTACGGCGAGGACGGTAACGATACGTTGCTGGGTGGCGCAGGTAACGATGCGCTGAGCGGTGGAACGGGTAACGACCTGCTTGACGGTGGTGCCGGTAACGACACCCTGGACGGCGGCAAAGGCTCTGACACTTATGTCTTCGGCAAGGGCTATGGTCGCGACACGATCAACAACTATGTCTACAACGACACTACGCCGGACAAGCTGGATGTCGTGCGTCTGGATGGGCTGACCACGGAAGATGTCAGCATCCGTCGCGAATCCGACGACCTCGTGATCCAGATTCGTCAGACTGGCGAAACCCTGCGGGTCAGCTCGCATTTCTACAGCGATCAAAGCTACGGTTATGCAATCAACCAGTTGCAGTTCGCTGACGGTGTCGTCTGGGATCAGGCACAGATCACCGCAGCCTTGCTGATTGGTACAGAGGGCGACGACAGCATTACCGGTTACGCGAGTGATGATCGTTTGTCCGGTGCCCAAGGCAACGACATTCTCTATGGCCGTGCCGGTAATGACACCCTGGAAGGTGGTGACGGCAAGGACACGCTCTACGGTGAAGATGGCAACGATACGCTGCTGGGCGAGGCAGGCAATGACACCCTCACCGGTGGCTATGGCAATGACACCCTGGACGGCGGCGCTGGTAACGACTCGCTGGATGGCGGTTACGGTTCGGACACCTATGTGTTCCGCAAGGGCTCGGGCCAGGACACCATCAGCAACTACGCCTACAACGACACCACGGCCAACAAGCTGGACGTGATTCGTCTGGAAGGTCTGAATGCTGCCGATGTGGTGATGCGTCGTGAGTCCGATGACCTGATCATCCAGATCAAGGACAGCGGTGAGACCTTGCGTATCAGCTCGCACTTCAGCACCAGCGTTCTCTACGGCTATAACATTGACCAGATTCAGTTTGCCGATGGCACGACGCTGAGCAACGAACAGATTCGTACGGCTCTGCTGACCGGTACCGAAGTCGATGAGACCGTTACAGGTTATGAGTCGGCAGACAGCCTGTTTGGCCTGTCGGGCAACGATACGCTGAATGGTCGTGCCGGTGACGATACCCTCGACGGTGGCGATGGCCGTGACACCCTCAATGGTGAAGAGGGCAACGACACGCTGCTGGGTGGCGCAGGCAATGACACGCTGAACGGTGGTTATGGCAACGACACTCTGGACGGCGGCAGCGGAAATGACTCGCTGGATGGCGGCTACGGCTCCGACACCTACGTATTCCGCAAGGGCTCAGGCCAGGACACGATCAGCAACTACTCCTATAACGACACCACGGCCAACAAGCAGGACGTGATCCGTCTGGAAGGCCTGAATGCTGCCGATGTGGTGATGCGTCGTGAGTCTGATGATCTGGTCATTCAGATCAAGGACAGCGGTGAGACCTTGCGGGTCAGCTCTCACTTCTACAGCAGTGCTATCTACGGCTATGGCATCGATCAGGTGCAATTTGCCGATGGCTCGGTACTCACCAATGAGCAGATCCGTGCTGCCTTGCTGACCGGCACTGACGGCGATGAAACCGTTACAGGTTACGAGTCTGCCGACAATCTGTTCGGCCTGTCGGGCAACGACATTCTGAATGGCCGTACCGGCGACGATATCCTCGACGGTGGTGATGGCCGCGACACTCTCAATGGTGAAGAGGGCAACGACACGCTGCTGGGTGGTGCAGGCAATGACACGCTGAACGGTGGCTATGGCAACGACACCCTGGACGGCGGCAGTGGTAACGACTCGCTGGATGGCGGCTACGGTTCGGACACCTATGTGTTCCGCAAAGGTTCCGGTCAGGACACCATCAACAACTACTCCTATAACGACACCACGGCCAACAAGCAGGACGTGATCCGGCTGGAAGGTCTGAATGCGGCTGATGTGGTGATGCGCCGTGAGTCCGATGACCTGATCATCCAGATCAAAGAGAGTGGCGAAACCCTGCGGGTCAGCTCGCACTTCTACAGCAGCGCGATCTACGGCTATGGCATTGATCAGGTGCAGTTTGCCGATGGCTCGGTACTCACCAATGAACAGATCCGTGCTGCCTTGCTGACCGGCACTGACGGCGATGAAACCGTTACAGGTTACGAGTCTGCCGACAATCTGTTCGGCCTGTCGGGCAACGACACGCTGAATGGCCGTGCCGGTGATGACATCCTCGACGGTGGCGATGGCCGTGACACCCTCAATGGTGAAGAAGGCAACGACACGCTGCTGGGTGGTGCAGGCAATGACACTCTCACCGGTGGCTATGGCAATGACACCCTGGACGGCGGCAGTGGTAACGACTCGCTGGATGGCGGCTATGGCTCCGATACCTACGTATTCCGCAAGGGTGCGGGCCAGGACACCATCAGCAACTATTCCTACAACGACACCACGGCCAACAAGCAGGACGTGATCCGTCTGGAAGGCCTGAATGCTGCCGATGTGGTGATGCGCCGTGAGTCCGATGACCTGATCATCCAGATCAAGGACAGCGGCGAAACCTTGCGTGTCAGCTCGCACTTCTACAGCAGTGCGATCTATGGCTATGGCATTGATCAGGTGCAGTTTGCCGACGGGGTGATCTGGAGCAAGGAGGATATCAACACCAATCTGTTCACACCTGTAGCGGTCAGTGCGTTGACTGTCTCCGGTACGGAAGGAGGCGAAACCCTTACCGGTGGTGCCGGTAACGATACGCTCTACGGTTATGGTGGCGACGATGTGTTGGACGGTGGTTCTGGCAATGACACCTACCTGTTTGGCGCGGGTTCGGGCCAGGATACTGTTTCGGCCTATGATCCAGCGCAGAACAAGGTCGATACCGTCAAACTGGTCGGTCTGAACAGCAGCGATGTCACTGTGACTCGGGAAAGCAGTGATCTGGTGATCAAGGTCATCGGTACCTTGGACAGCCTTCGAGTCAGTAGTCACTTCGTGAGCGATGCGACCTACGGCTATCAGATCAATCAGATCCAGTTTGCCGATGGCAGCATCTGGGATCAGCAGGCCATCAAGGCTCAGGTGCAGCAGGGCAGCGATGCCGATCAGTCTCTGTGGGGCTACGCCACCGATGACCTGATCGACGGCGGTGCCGGTGACGATACCCTCAGCGGTGCTGCTGGCAACGACACTCTGTCGGGTGGCTCGGGGGCTGATACCCTGAACGGCGAAGAGGGTAACGATCTGCTGCAAGGCGGGGCTGGCAATGACACCCTCAACGGTGGTGCTGGCAACGATGTGCTCGATGGCGGTTCAGGCAATGATCGTCTGGATGGTGGTGCGGGTGACGATACCTACCTGTTCGGCAAGGGCTCGGGCCAGGATATTGTCTCGGCTTATGATTCAGCGCAGAACAAGGTCGATACCGTCCAACTGGTCGGGCTGAACAGCAGCGATGTGACCGTCTCCCGTGAAAGCAGTGACCTTGTGATCAGGGTGATCGGTACCACGGACAGCATCCGGGTCAGCAACCACTTCATCAACGATGCGACCTATGGCTATCAGATCAACCAGATCCAGTTTGCCGATGGCAGCATCTGGGATCAGCAGGCCATCAAGACCCAGGTGCTGGAAGGGCGTGACGCCGACCAGTCTCTGTGGGGCTACGCCACCGATGATCTGATCGAGGGCGGTGCCGGTGATGACAGCCTCAATGGCGGCGCCGGCAACGACAGCCTGTCCGGTGGCTCCGGTGCCGATACCCTGAACGGCGATGAGGGCAACGACCTGTTGCAGGGCGGGGCGGGCAATGATGTCCTTAATGGCGGATCAGGTAATGACATCCTCGATGGCGGTGCAGGCAATGACCGTCTGGATGGCGGTGCCGGTGACGATACCTACTTGTTCGGCAAGGGCTCGGGTCAGGACACGATCTACTACGCCAATGAAAGCCGTGCAGGCAAGCTCGATCAGGTCAAACTGGTTGATCTCAATGCCGCCGATGTCAGCGTGTCGCGTGATGGTTATGACCTGGTGATTCGTATCAACGGCACGACCGATACCTTGCGCGTGGTTTATCACTTCATGGGTGATGCGACCTCCGGTTATCAGATCGACCGCATCCAGTTTGCCGATGGCAGCGCCTGGGATCAGGACGCGATCAAGACCCAGGTATTGCAAGGCAACGAGGCTGATCAGTCTCTGACGGGTTACGCCACCGATGACCTGATCGAGGCTGGTGCCGGTGACGACACCCTTAGTGGCGGTGCAGGCAACGACAGCCTGTCCGGTGGCTCAGGTGCCGACACCCTGAACGGCGATGAAGGTAACGATCTGCTGCAAGGCGGGGCGGGCAACGACATCCTCTACGGTGGCAGCGGCAATGATGTCCTGGATGGCGGCGCTGGCAATGATCGTCTTGACGGTGGTGCCGGTGACGACACTTACCTGTTTGGCAAAGGCTCGGGTCAGGACACCATTTACTACGCCAATGAAAGTCGTGCAGGCAAGGTCGATACCATCAAACTGGTTGACCTGAATGCAGCCGATGTCAGCGTTGCACGCGATGGCTATGACCTGGTTGTTCGTATCAACAACACGACCGACAGCTTGCGTGTTGTCTATCACTTCATGAGCGATGCCACGGCGGGTTATCAGATCGATCGCATCGAATTTGCCGACGGCAGCTTCTGGGATCAGAGCGCAATCAAGGCTCAAGTGCTGACCAGCACTCCAGCCGATCAGACCCTCACCGGCTTTGCCAGCGATGACCTGATCGATGGCGGTGCAGGCGACGACACACTCAGTGGCGCGGCAGGCAACGACAACCTCGCGGGTGGTGATGGTGCCGATACCCTGAACGGCGACGAGGGTAACGATCTGCTGCAAGGCGGATCGGGTAACGACATCCTCTACGGCGGCAGCGGCAATGACATTCTCGATGGCGGTGCTGGCAATGACCGTCTGGATGGCGGTGCCGGTGACGATACCTATCTGTTCGGTAAAGGCTCGGGCCAGGACACCATCTACTACGCCAATGAAAGCCGCGCAGACAAGGTCGATCAGGTCAAGCTGGTTGATCTCAATGCGGCCGATGTCAGCGTAGCGCGTGACGGTTATGACCTGGTGATTCGCATCAACGGCACGACCGATACCCTGCGTGTCGTTTATCACTTCATGAGCGATGCCACAGCCGGTTATCAGATTGATCGGATTGCGTTCGCTGATGGCAGTTTCTGGGATCAAACCGCGATCAAGGCGCAAGTGCTGCAAGGCACTGAGGCGGATGAAACGCTGGCTGGCACGAGCAGTGATGACATCATCAATGCCTCGGCGGGTGATGATGTCGTCAACGGCGGCAGCGGCAACGATACCCTTTCAGGTGGTAGCGGTGCCGACACCTTGAATGGCGACGATGGCAATGACGTGCTGAATGGAGGCGACGGTAAGGACACTCTCTACGGCGGCAACGGTAGCGATCAACTGGATGGCGGTGCCGGCAACGACATGCTGGACGGCGGAAATGGTGACGACACTTACCTGTTCGGCAAAGGCTCGGGTCAGGACAGCATCTACTACGCCTATGAAAGTCGCGCCGACAAGCTCGATACCGTGAAACTGACCGACTTGAATGCGGTGGATGTGAGTGTGCGTCGTGAAGGTAACGACTTGCTCATTCGCGTGCTGGGGACCACTGATAGCCTGCGTGTGGTAAGCCACTTCACCAACGACGCAACGTATGGCTACCAGATTGACCAGATCCGGTTTGCTGATGGCAGCATCTGGAATCAGGCCGCGATCAAGTCCGCCGTTCTGCAAGGCACTGATGCCGATGAGACGCTGGCAGGTACTGCCGGTGACGACAGCATCGATGCGGGCGCCGGGGACGACACCGTTAACGGTGGCAACGGCAACGATACGCTGTCAGGCAGCAAGGGCTCAGACACGCTCAATGGCGATGCCGGAGATGATGTGTTGCTGGGCGGTCTGGGCAACGACATCCTTAACGGCGGTGCTGGCAACGATGTGCTTGATGGCGGTGCGGGTAATGATCGTCTTGATGGCGGAGATGGCGACGATACTTATCTCTTTGCCAAGGGGGCCGGTCAGGACACCATCTATTACGCCTATGAAAATCGTGCGGGCAAGCTGGATACCGTCAAACTGGTTGACCTGAACGCTGCGGATGTCAGCGTGCGTCGTGATGGTAACGACCTGCTCATTCGTGTGCTGGGCAGCACTGATAGCCTGCGCGTTGTTTATCACTTCATGAGTGATGCGACCTATGGCTACCAGATTGATCGCATCCAGTTCGCCGATGGCAGCTTCTGGGATCAGGCAGCCATCAGGAATCAGGTACTGCAGGGCAGCGAAGCCGAGGAAACCCTGACAGGGACCGACGGTGACGATGTCATCGATGCCGGAGCGGGTGACGATGTCATCAATGGTGCTGCTGGCAACGACACACTGATGGGCAATGCCGGGGCCGATACGCTGAACGGCGGTGCGGGGAATGATCTGCTGCAGGGCGGTTCGGGCAACGACACGCTCAATGGCGGTACCGGCGATGACATCCTTGATGGCGGCCTGGGCAACGACCAGCTCGACGGTGGCGATGGCAACGATACGTATCTGTTCGGCAAGGGTGCGGGTCAGGACACCATTTACTACGCCTATGAAAACCGTGAGGGCAAGCTCGATACCATCAAGCTCACTGACCTCAATGCCTCTGATGTCAGCGTACGCCGTGACGGTAATGACCTGCTCATCCGGGTGTTGGGCAGCACCGACAGCCTGAGAGTGGTTTACCACTTCCAGAGTGACGCCGCTGGCGGTTATCAAATCGACCGTATCCAGTTTGCCGATGGCAGCTTCTGGGATCAGAACCAGATCAAGTTCCAGGTGATGCAAGGCTCGGACATTGATGAAACGCTGTCGGGGACGTCCAGCAATGACGTGATCGACGCGGGTGCTGGCGACGACACGGTCAATGGTGGCAGTGGCAATGACACCCTGTCCGGCAGTGCTGGCGCTGACACGCTCAATGGCGAGGCGGGCGACGACTGGCTGCAAGGTGGTGTCGGCAATGACACGCTCTATGGCGGAGACGGCAACGACGTCCTGGACGGCGGTGCAGGCAACGACCAACT
Organism: Pseudomonas lijiangensis; assembly: GCF_018968705.1. Taxonomy (NCBI): domain Bacteria; kingdom Pseudomonadati; phylum Pseudomonadota; class Gammaproteobacteria; order Pseudomonadales; family Pseudomonadaceae; genus Pseudomonas; species Pseudomonas lijiangensis. The sequence continues at coordinate 4,902,415 of NZ_CP076668.1, read as the reverse complement.
GAACGGCGGTAACGGCGACGATACTTACCTGTTCGGTAAAGGCGCAGGCCAGGACACCCTCTACTACGCCCATGAAAGCCGTACCGGCAAACTCGATACAGTGAAGCTTGCTGATCTCAATGCGAGCGATGTCAGCATCGTTCGTGAGAGCAATGATCTGATCATTCGCGTGAATGGTACGACCGACAGCCTGCGAGTGATGAGTCACTTCTCCGAGGACGCAACAGGCGGCTATCAGATCGACCAACTGCAATTTGCCGATGGCACGACCTGGAATCAGTCGCTCATCAAGTCGCACGTATTGCTCGGCAGTGCATCCGATCAGACCCTGCGTGGCTACACCAGTGACGATGTCATCAGCGCTGGCGACGGCGATGACAGCGTCTTTGGTGATGCGGGGAATGACAACCTGTCCGGTGGCACGGGGGCCGATACGCTGTATGGCGACGCAGGCAACGATAACCTCTTCGGTGATGCCGGCAACGACACGCTCTACGGCGGAACAGGCAATGATGTACTCAATGGCGGCGCTGGCAATGACTACCTCAGCGGTGGCGATGGCAGTGATACCTACGAGTTCGGCATAGGTTCGGGCAGAGACACCATCAGCAACTACGACACCGGCAGCAGCACGGATGTAGTGCAGTTCGGTGCCGATGTCAGCCTGGAAGACCTGTGGTTCCGTCGAAGTGGCAACGATCTGGAAGTCAGCATCATCGACACCAGCGACAAGGTGTTGGTAAGCAATTGGTATGCAGCCAACGACTACCAGGTGGATCAGTTCAAGACAGCCGATGGCAAAACCTTGCTCGACAGCCAGGTACAAAATCTGGTCGACAGCATGGCGTCATTCGGAGTCGATGCAGGAGCAGAGAGAAACCTGACAGCTGCACAACAAACGCAACTGGAGGCAGTGCTGGCTGCTAACTGGCAGTAAGTCTGAGGAAGAGGTGTGCCGGGAGTGGTGCACCTCTTTTTTGCCTAGAGTTTATGTGGCTGTGTAATGGAGTAAGGTTTTTTGAGTTTGCGACCTTGTTTTGGGGCTTGTTGTTTTGCTGGTTTTGAATGAGGTGAGCGTGTGTTGGATTTTTTGTTAGAGATTTTAGTGCATAAAATCCTTTGTAAAATTGGATTTGCAATTCTTTATGTAGTGACTGGCGGGCGGTATAAAGGGGATGGCGGTTGGTTTGTCTATCTCGTTGCTGGGGTGGGTACGGTGTTGTTATTCGTTCCTTTGATTCTTGTTGTTTACTTGTGAGGAAATTGTCATGGCGTTGAACCGCACTCAGGAAAGGCTGGGGCTTGCTGTTGTAAATGGAGTAGGTCAGGCAAGGTTTACTGTTTTTGGAGACCTTGGGTATGTTTAATTTTTTTGCATTGGTCTAAGTAGTGTCAACAGCTTTTCTTGTGGTTAATCGGGCGGTCAATGGTGTGCTATTACTCCTTCTATCCTAGGGTTTTTTTCTTATCCTGCTGATTCTTATGCTGAGAAAAGAAATTCGTAATACACCATACGTTTACTCTGCTGAAGGTGTGGCTAAATGCATGGAATTTATTTTCCCTGTCTTGGATGGCTTATGGCTTTGGTGCCAATGAGACGCCAAAGGGAAAATGTAAGCTCAGTGAAATAGGGGAATGAATTTTGATTAGGTTTTTTTTTGTTATTCTGGCTTTTTTAATACTTGTTTTTTCTTTTGTTTTTTGTGCTTTTTTGTACAGGTGCAGGCCTTGGCGTGCATTTTCGATATGCTTTTTTGTCGCTGTCACCGCGATTATTATTTTGCCTGAATGGTATGCAGACAATGAGTGGCAAAAATTATGCAGGCTTTCAGGTCTTATTGTTTATCAAAGAAATCAAGTTGATGGGTTCTATGATCGTCGAAATATCATGCCAGAGCGTACCGCTCACGAATATCTGAAAGCAGGGTATAAATTTGTAGAGGTCGATTCATCTGACCTTGTTGAGGGTAGATATAAGCGCTATGAGCTTGTAGGGGGGGAGCTGAGGCATACATATAGTAGTGAGATGAAAAGTGAATATGTGGTCGAGTACAACGAGTTTCGTGACTCACAAGTCGATGGGGCTGAATATAAGATTTTTAGAAGCTCTGATGATGAGGTGGTCGGTACTTATAGGGTTTATTATCTGCGTGGTGGCTTTTTATATCGTTATCTAACCAAAGATAGTCGTGATCCTTCCCCTCTTGGGTACTGTGATTTTGAAGGGGGGAGTTCAGACTATATTCTGCAAGTAATACCTCCTCGTAATTGATTGTATTAAAGAGGAAGGCTGTGAAAATGTCTGATTTGGCAACGTACTCTGTTTTGGTTGATGCTGTTTTTTCTAATTTTTAATTATTAGTTAGCTAGCTCGCAAAGCTTGAAAGTACTGTTGGTATTATCATTGGGCATTAGTCATGCCTCCTCCATCTGATCCGCATTTTTCTCCGCCACCTGAATCTGTACCGCAACCCATCCCCACCTCACAATCTCCACACCGCAGCACTCCCCGAGGCGTCTGCCACGTTCTGTATCGCACATCTGTTCCTGTAGGAGGCCTGAGATGGCTAAGCTTGCATTCTTCCTGATTGGTTTTTTGATCCTCACCATCGGCATTGGTCTGCTGGGTACTATTTCTCCTTTGTAGGAGGGGGAATTCCGGGACATTTCCGGGTGGTTACAAAAGAGATTATTACTCTGGAAATCTCTTCCAATCGTTGAATTCTGTCGTGGTTTGGCATTCTTTGTCGTTTACAAGCATGCTTTTCGGTATTCACGAAAACTCATATTCAAAACAGACATAGTACAAAAGCTCTATATCAATCAAACGCTTGATTGCATATGGCTACCATCCTGTTTACGATGAATCTTCTTTCTAAACGCATGGAGCGACTTGATGAAGATTGTCCATAAGGCTGGCCTTGCTGCAGCTTTCGTACTGTTCTGTACCACCAGTTTGTTGTCGGTGACGCAGGTCGCAAAGGTTCGTGACACTCTTCACAGTCAGGTATCGGCAAGCATTGCCGAGTCGAGCAATACACTCGCCAGACAGATCGAGAACTGGCTGAACTCCAAGCTCAAGCTCATGGATCTGTTGAGCCAGAATATCGACAGCAACTACAGCACCCAGAACCTTCAGCACCTGATTGGCAGCCCTCTGCTCAAGGATGAATTCATTCTGGTTTTTGGCGCCTTGCAGAGCGATGGCAAGCCCATCAAGAACCTGGAGTCCTGGAAGCCGAAACCTGACTGGGATGGGCGTACACGCCCTTGGTATGCAGTTGGCAAGGCAGCCAGCCAGGCTGTGCTCACCGAACCCTATGTCGACTCCACAACCGGAGAAACGCTGATTTCTGCCGTTACACCCTTGCGAGGTGCCGGCGCGTTTCTCGGTGTGATCGGCGGTGATGTCCGTTTGAAAAGCGTTTCCGATACGATCAACACCATGGACTTCAACGGTGCTGGTTACGCTTTTCTGATGAGCAGCAGCGGCAACATCATTTCTCACCCGAACAGTGCTTTGAACGGCAAGAACTACAGCGAGCTGTTCGAGGGCAAGAACCCGGCCCTGGAGAACAAGCTGCAGCCGGTCAGTGCCTCTGGCAAGGACCTGCTGGTGTCTTTTACTCCGTTGTCCAACCTCAAGGGCATGAACTGGTACATCGGCGTCGTACTGGACAACAGCATCGTCATGGCTGAGGCCAATAGCCTGAGCTGGCGAGCGGCTATTGCCACGCTGCTGGGTGTGCTTATCAGCTTGCTGGTGCTGGGTGCGCTGATGAAGCGGCTGCTCAAACCCCTTGATCTGCTCCATACCTCCTTGCGGGAAATCAACAGCGGTGAAGGCGATCTGACCCGACGTTTGCCCGATTCCGGCACCGATGAAATTGCCCTGTTGTCCCGTGAGTTCAATCGCTTCATGGAAAGCCTGCAGACCCTGATCGTTCAGGTCATGGGCAGCTCGAAGCAGGTTCATGAAAGCACCAACCGCACTTCCGGCGAAGCCAATCAGGCCGATGGCCGTCTGCAGCGACAATTGCAGGAGCTTGATCAACTGGCCACGGCTATGCAGGAGATGGCTTCCACGGCCGAAGAGGTGGCGCGCAACGCCCAGGCTGCAGCTCAGGCGGCGCTCTCGGCCAATGAAGAGGTCGACAGCGGTGTGCGTGTGGTGTCGCGTTCGACCGAGGCGATCAAGACGCTGGCCGTGGAGATGGATGAAGCCAGTCAGGCGATTACCGAGCTGGCCAGGCTCAGCCAGAATATCGAATCGATTCTGTCGGTGATCAACAGCATTGCCGAGCAGACCAACCTGTTGGCCTTGAACGCTGCCATCGAAGCGGCGCGGGCGGGTGAGTCCGGGCGTGGTTTTGCGGTGGTGGCTGATGAGGTTCGTTCCCTGGCCTCGCGTACCCAGAAATCGACTCAGGAAATTCGTCAGATGATCGATCAGTTGCAGACCGGCGTTAAGCAAGCCGAGTCGCGTATGCAACTGAACCGCGACAGTGCCAGCAAGACGGCTGAAGAGGCGGGTGCGGCCAATGAGATGCTGACGGATATCCGTCGGGCAATCATCCGTATCAATGACATGAACATGCAGATTGCGACGGCGGCTGAACAGCAGAGCGCGACCACTGAAGAGATCAACCTCAACACCACCAATATCCGCGATATCAGTCATGAAGTTGCGGCCAGTGCCGAAGTTCAGGTGCGTCAGTGTGCTTTGATGGTGGAGCAGGTGGATCAGCAGGATCGTTTGCTGAGACGCTTCAATGTCTGAGTTTTAAGCCGGGATCCGTGGGAGGGGCCTTGGCCGCGACAGCAAGTTGAAGGCGCCGAAAATGAGTTGCTTTCAGCAGGTCGTCGCGGCCAAGGCCCCTCCCACAAAACGCTTGATGGTTGACTTGGGTGGGCATGTCTGTGAAAGCATTCATGCCCACTGTCATTCATGTTCAAGGACTCACATATTGAAACTCTTGCCCATTCTGCTTCTGGCTTTACTGCCGCTGACCGCCCAGGCTTTGCAGGTCGGTGATCGACTCACCCCCTGGACACTGCTGGACCAGTACGATCAGCCCTACACCCTGAACAACCAGACTCAGACGCTTCTGGTCGCTCGCAGCATGGACGCGGCCAAGCTGGTCAATGTCGCGCTCAAGGACAAGCCCAAGGGTTTTCTGGAGTCGCGGCAAACGGTGTTTGTGGCCGATATCCAGAAGATGCCCAGCGTGATTGCCAGTCTGTTCGCGATCCCCAAGATGCGCGATTACTCCTATCGCGTGATCCTCGACCGGGATGCGCGCATCGTGCCGCAGTATGCGGGGGATGAAGACAAGGTGCTGTGGTTGCAGTTGCGCGACGGGCAACTGGTGAGCCAGCAACAGTTCAGCAGTGCCGAGCAGTTACTGGCCGCGCTTGAACGGCAGGGTCAGTGATCGCGTAGCGGACGCTCAAGATCACCGGAGAACAGTTCGTCCTCGGCATCCGGGCTGACCGGAATCGCATGTTCTTCGGACGCCCAGGCGCCCAGGTCGATCAGCTTGCAGCGGTCGGAGCAGAACGGCCGGGCAGGGCTGGCGGCGCTCCACTCCACCGGGGCGCCACAGGTCGGGCATTGGACGATTGTTGGTTGGCTCACGATTGGCCTCCACGCAAAGTAAGAAAAAAGTGATGCAGGCGCTCGACTTCGCTTTTCAGCCACGCCGGGTCGCGATCGTTGGTCAGCACATTGTCGGCGTGACGCAGTCGCTCTTCACGTTGTGCCTGAGCCTTGAGAATGGCCTGGACCTGCTCCTGGCTGGAGCCGTCGCGCTGCATGGTGCGTTCTATTTGCAGGTTTTCGGGAGCATCGATCACCAGAACCCGCTGCACCATCTTGTATTGCCCGGACTCGATCAGCAGCGGCGAAACCAGAATCGCGTAAGGCGATTGCGCCTGGGCCAGATAGCTGACGATTTCCTGATTGATCAGCGGGTGCAGCAGGGCTTCCAGCCAGCGTCGTTCTTCAGGGTGCTGGAAAATCCGTGCGCGCAGAGCGCCACGATCCAGTTCGCCGCTGGCTTGAAGCACATCGCTGCCGAAGTGTTCGGCAATCTGCGCCAGTGCCGGGCGCCCGGGCTCGACCACCCAGCGGGCGACATGGTCGGCGTCCACGGTATGGATGCCCAGGTCGATAAAGCACTGTGCTGCCGCACTTTTACCGCTACCGATGCCGCCGGTCAGGCCAAGAGTCCAGGGTTTGAAAGCAGGGTTGGTCATTTGAAACCGGCAAACTGCAAATAGGAGTCGGTTATTTGACCACCCCAGAGCAAAGCGATCCACCCCGCGATGGCCAGATAAGGACCGAAGGGAATCGGCGTTCCCGCCTCGACCTGGCGAATGCGCATCAGGATCACGCCCAGCACAGCGCCCACCAGCGACGATAAAAGGATCGTCAACGGCAGGATCTGCCAGCCACCCCAGGCACCGAGCATGCCGAGCAGCTTGAAGTCACCGTAACCCATGCCTTCCTTGCCGGTCAGCAACTTGAACAGCCAGAACAGCGACCATAACGCCAGATAGCCGGCCACGGCTCCCCAGATGGCATCGTTGAGGGATGTGAACAGGCCAAAGGCATTGACGATAAGCCCCAGCCATAACAGGGGAAGGACCAGGGAGTCCGGCAGTAGCTGGTGATCGGCATCGATCAGGCTCATGGCCAACAAGCCCCAGCTCAGCACCAGCATCGCCGCAGCCTGCCAGCCAAAACCGAAATGCCAGGCAATGTAGCCTGACACTATCCCGCAGGTCAGTTCGACCAGCGGGTAGCGTTTGCTGATCGCGGTCTTGCAGTTCGAGCATTTACCGCCGAGGGCCAGATAACTGATGACTGGAATGTTTTCCCAGGCGCGAATCCGGTGGTTGCATTGCGGGCAACTGGAATGCGGAAGGATCAGGTTGAAAGTATCCGGCTTGGGCTCGGCGGGCAGTCCCAGTATTTCCCGAGCCTGAATCTTCCAGTCGCGATCCATCATTTTGGGCAGGCGATAAACCACCACGTTGAGGAAGCTTCCAACCAACAGGCCTAGAACAGAGGTGAAAATGACGAAGGCCAGCGTGGAGCTGGCCAGGAAATCGAGAAGGGGCATATCAGACGACGTTTCCGAGTTTGAAGATGGGCAAGTACATGGCCAGCACTAGGCCTCCCACGATAACGCCGAGTACCGCCATGATCATCGGCTCCATCAGGCTGGTCAGGCTATCGACCATATTGTCGACTTCGTCTTCGTAGTAAGTCGCAACCTTGTCAAGCATGGAATCCAGAGCACCGGACTCCTCACCGATCGCTGTCATTTGAATGGCCAGGCTCGGGAATACATTTACTGAACGCATGGAGAAGTTCAGTTGCATGCCGGTTGAAACGTCTTGCTTGATCTTGTTGACCGCATTTTTGAACACCACATTCCCGGTTGCGCCGGCTACCGAGTCGAGTGCTTCCACCAGCGGAACGCCTGCTGCAAAGGTTGTTGCAAGGGTTCGAGAGTAGCGGGCCACCGACGATTTGAAAATCAACGGCCCAATGAGTGGGGCTTTCAACAGGAGTCGGTCGATACGGTCACGAAAGTTCTGAGATTGCTTGTAGGCTCTTTTGAACATGAAAAAGCCGACAATAAAAAGACCGACGATGGCCAGCCACCAATTCTGCACAATCTCTGATAGCCCGATGACCATCAAGGTAAAGGCTGGAAGGTCTGCTCCGAAGCTTGCAAATACCGTCTGAAATTGCGGCACGACCTTGATCAGCAAAATACCCGAAACAATCACCGCTACAACCATGACAGCAATGGGATAGGTCATGGCCTTCTTGATCTTGGACTTGAGTGCCTCGGTCTTCTCCTTATAAGTGGCAACCCGATCCAGCAGACTCTCAAGCGCACCCGCCTGCTCGCCGGCATCCACCAGATTGCAGTACAGGTCATCGAAGTATTCGGGTTTTTGCCGCAAGGCCGTTGCCAGGCTGTTACCCGCCGATACTTCCTGCTTCAGGAAGTCCACCAGCGTCCGCATATTCGGGTTTTCAGCGCCTTCGCTGATGATGTCGAACGCCTGCAGCAGCGGAACCCCCGCTTTCATCATCGTTGCCATTTGTCTTGAGAAAAAGGCGATATCCAGCGGCTTGATCTTCTTGCCGTTGCCGAATAGGGAGACGGACTTTTTACGCACTTTGGTTGGGTTGATGCCTTGCTTGCGCAACTGTGCCTTGATGAGGGCCGGGTTATGGCCGCTTAGCTCGCCCGTCATCTTCGAGCCTTTCTTGTCCAGGCCTTCCCACGTGTAAACAGTGACTTTGACTGCTTTGCTAGCCATGTTTAATCCTTGGTCACCCGGTTGACTTCTTCAAGGCTGGTGATGCCCTGCATGGCTTTATGCAAGCCCGAGGTGCGCAAGTCATTGAAGCCGTCCTTGCGCATCTGTTTTGAAATATCCAATGCGTTGCCTTCTTCCATGATGATGCGTTCCAGCTCCGGGGTTTTCTTGACCACTTCGTAAATACCGACCCGACCTCTGTAGCCGCCATTACAGTGGTCGCAACCGACAGGGCCATAGATCTTGAACTTGCCAATTTCCGATTCCGGGAAACCCTCCTTGAGCAGGGTCTCCCGCGGCACCTCGATTTCTTTTTTGCAGTGAGGGCAGAGTTTGCGAGCCAGACGCTGGGCAATGATCAGGTTGATGGCCGTGGCAATGTTAAAGGCTGCGACACCCATATGATGCAAGCGTGTCAGGGTTTCTGCCGCGCTATTGGTGTGCAGGGTGGAAAGCACCATATGTCCGGTCTGGGAGGCCTTGATCGCGATTTCGGCAGTTTCCAGGTCGCGGATCTCACCCACCATGATTACATCCGGGTCCTGGCGCAGAAAGGCCCGCAGTGCCTGGGAGAAGTCCATGCCCTGACGTGGGTTGACGTTGACCTGGTTGATACCTTCCAGGTTGATTTCCACCGGGTCTTCGGCGGTAGAAATATTGATATCCACAGTGTTGAGAATATTCAGGCCGGTGTAGAGCGAAACGGTTTTACCCGAGCCCGTGGGGCCGGTGACCAGAATCATGCCTTGTGGCTGTTTGAGTGCTTCCAGATAAAGTGCTTTCTGATCCGGCTCATACCCCAGCGCATCAATACCCATCTGGGCGCTGGTGGGGTCCAGAATCCGCATCACGATCTTTTCACCCCATAGCGTTGGCAGGGTGTTCATACGAAAATCGATGGCTTTGCTTTTGGATACCCGCAGCTTGACCCGGCCATCCTGAGGTTTGCGCCGCTCCGAGATATCCAGGCTGGCCATGACTTTCAGGCGTGCGGCAATCCGGCTTGCGAGATGGATAGGAGGTTTGGCGGCTTCATGCAAGATGCCATCGGTACGAAAGCGCACGCGAAAGACCTTTTCATAAGGTTCGAAGTGCAAGTCCGAGGAGCCCATACGAATGGCATCCATCAGCATCTTGTTGACGAAGCGTACTACGGGCGCATCGTCGGCATCGTCTTGTCCGGAAATCGAGGTTTCTTTGGCGTTATCCGCCTGTTCGATATCCAGACCCAGATCGACATCGGCCATTTCTCCCAGGCCCATGCCTGTGTCGAACAGTTTTTCGATGGCATCGGTGAGTTTGTCGTCCTCAACTAGAATCGCTTCGGTATTGAGGCCGGTGCTGAACTGGATATCGGTGACGGCCTGATGGTTGGTGGGGTCCGATACACCCACGAACAGCTTGTTGCCGCGACGCCATAAAGGCAGGGCGTGATGCTGGCGTACGAGCTTTTCACTGACCAGTCCCTTGGGCTGGCTTTCCTTGTCCAAGCAGTTGAGGTCGAGAAAGGGCACCCCGAACTGATCGGATGCCAGCTCTGCCAGCACCAGACTTTTGACCAGTTTGTTCTGTACCAGATAGCTGACCAGCGAAATCTTGTCGCGCCGTGCCTGTTGGTAAGCCTGCTGCGCAGTTTTTTCAGTAAGAAGCTCGGCTTCGACCAATTGCTTGGCCAGACCGGTGAGGACGACATCAGACATAAAACCACCAGACACAGACAGTGTGAGGTTTATAGCGCAGTCGGGCTTTGCTGCCAAATGGCAGTATGGGATGTGACGAAAATTGTCAGTTTCTGATGATTTCGGTGGGCACGAAGAGCGCTTATGGTTGATTTTGATCAATCAATTGCGCGGTATCTGGATTTGGCATGGCCTGTGCTTTTATTCCTGCAAGGCACCACCTCATTGACGCCTTGGAGATGTATCCATGCAAACACAAAAAGGTTTTACGTTGATCGAGCTGATGATCGTGGTTGCGATCATCGGTATTCTGGCTGCTGTAGCCATTCCGTCTTATCAAAATTATACCTTGCGAGCGCAGGCCTCCGCTGCGCTCGCAAGCCTTGACTCCGCTAAATTGGCGGTTGCGGAGAACTGGTCTAATGGAATTGCAGCTGCTGATGTTTGCGGTACTGGTGCAAGTGCGATTAGCGGATGTAGCGCCGGAGGTTTGTTGACGGCTACTCGCTCAAACCCTACGGTTACAGTTCGCCTTCAAGCAGGATTTCCGTCAACTACAACTGTAGGTGGCGTTGTTTCTTGGACATGTACTGTCACACCAGCAAACGCCGCTCCTAGCGGGTGCACCGGCTCGTAATAGCTTGAAAGAAAGGCGCTTCGGCGCCTTTTTTGATGTCGGAGGTCTGGAGTCTCCAAGTGTTATCTACAGCAAAAAACCATATTTTTTTCTTCTTCTGTTGCATCACGCTTTTTATCTGCGCTGGCACCTTTGAGTTTTCCGGCCACAACTTCCAGAGACTGGCACAGTTTGTTATTGGCACCTTATCCGTATTGACCCTCTGTCTATATTCGATCAAGGGCCTGAATGTCAGTGTGTTTCAACCGGGCATCAAAGCTGTTTTTTCATGTGTATTGCTGGGCGGAATCATTTCCAGCCTGACAGCCCATCAGCCTCTTTGGGCATTGATCGAGTTATCGGTCTTGTTGCTGTGTTGTGCCATCGCCAGCGCATTTGCCCAACAGCGACAAATTCACGGCGCTCAGCTTGACCGGTTCTTCATTGGCTTTGTTGTCTTCATCTGCGCTGTCAAAATACTTCAGTTTCTCTCTGCAACTGCCGCAGCCTACCTGAGTTTTCCTCCTGCCCTGGATACCGATCTGTTGCTGGAAGGTTTTTCCAACAAGCGTTTCTATGGCCAGTTTCAGACGTTTACGTTGCCGTTACTCGCCTTGCCACTGCTGCTGGCTTCGGCGCGGCGTTCTATCAAGGTTTCGATCTTTATCCTGCTGAGTCTCTGGTGGATGATCGCTGTGACCGGTGGGACGCGAGGAACATGGCTGGGGATGGGCATTGCTGTGGTCTTTGCTTCCTGTCTCGGACGCGCCGGACGCTACTGGGCGGGCTGGCAACTGGCAGCCGCCTCAGTGGGCGTATTGCTGTTTCTTCTTCTTTTCAGTCTTTTACCGGCCTGGATGGGCATTGACGTCGTCAACTTTGCCGGTGAGCGGCTGAATACTTCGCTGTCTGCCCGCGAACTGTTGTGGCAGCAGGCATGGGCCATGATCAAGGAGCGTCCGCTGCTGGGGTTTGGGCCGATGCATTTTGCCGATATCTGGAACCCGTATGGCGCGCATCCTCATCAGGCGATTCTGCAGTGGGCAAGCGAGTGGGGAATACCTTCCACATTGTGCGTGGCCGGACTGGCGCTGTATGGGCTTGTGGCGACAGGGCTCTTGTCAATCAAGCGGGCCCACTCTCGGGAGCCTGTCGATTTGCTGCGTCTTTGCCTGTCCGCAAGTCTGGTTGGCGCGCTGACACAGTCCATGGTCGATGGCGTCATTGTCATGCCGTATTCGCAGTTATGGTTGGCAATCATTGTTGGCTGGTTATTGGCCCTGCATGAATGGCGGACCACACCTGTTTCGAGCAGCCTGATTCTTGATCGCTTATGGATAGCTTGTCTTGTTCTGGCGGCGGGCCTGATTTTCTATACGATCATTCGCGACTTTCCCGACCTGGAGAATCTTCAGCATCCCGGGCAGAGTTTTGGAGGGCCTTCTCTGCCGCGTTTCTGGCTGCAGGGCACCATCGCTACCCCCTAATGCCAATCAATTAATGCATACCTGTCACTTGTGGGAGTGGCCTTGGCCGCGCACTTCAAGGCCTTTTCGCCAGCAAGCTGCCTCCCACAAGTTTTGTTTGTGCTTTAACTGATCGGCATTAATCCTACCCCCTAACAACCCCATCCACCCGCGGCTGCTTGCGAAACCGGCGCTTGACCGCAATCACCACGACCAGCACCAGCAGAATCAGCACGCCGAAGAAGATGGCGTTGAAGATCGGGAAGGGTTGCTCGCGGCTGTTGGTGAGTTCGACCTGGGTGATGTTGGGGAACATCGACAGGATCTGGATGCGCCAGCCGTAGTAGCGGATCAGTGCCAGTTGTTGCGAGTCACGTGAGTAGCCCTGGGCCTTGGCCTGGATGTCTGCCGAGTCGAACTTGAAGTACCACGGGAAGCTCCAGCCGGTGTCTTCGTTGCGGTAGACCACGACTTTCTTGGTGTCCGGGTCTTCGGTGTTGATGAAGTAGACATCGCGGGTCGGGCCGTCGGCCACGTTGTCGGCGTTGATCACGCCGTCTGCGTCCATTCTTTTTACTTCCACGCCCGTGACCATCACGACATCATGGCGCGGCAAGACATAGTAAAGGCTCAGTGCGCCGAGCCCGAATGCAACGAAAACCAAAAGCCAAACCGACCGCTTGAGCCACTTCATGTCATTGTCCCCTAGTGAAAAATGGCGTGACTTTGCCTTAATCCGAACATTTTGAAGCAAAACAGTTATTACAAAATTCGTCAAAGCTGCTTAGAACGCTGCTTTGTTTTCTGGAGAGTCACATGATTTGGTTCCTTGAAGGCCAGTCCAGCCAGCGCGAAGTCATCATGGGCGCGCGTGAGGCGTTGCCGGCGTCGGTGCGGATTATCGCGTCCCATCGTCAGGATCGCTCGGAAATCACCGGTCAGGCCGACGTTGCCTTGCAGGAGCCGCGCAACAATGCAGAGCGCATTGACTGGGTCCTCGAGACGGCCCGGGAGCTGGGTGTCAAAGTCATTATCGCCGGGCGTGTCGGCAGTTTTTATGAGGCGCATCGTGAGCGTTTCGTGGCAGAGGGTTTTGACCTGGTCACCGGCGGCACCAGCATGCAGACTTTTATCAATGTAGACGACAAAAGCCTTTTCACTGCCGCTGCCGAACAGGCGGGTCTGGCGTGCATACCGGGGATCAGCGCAAGCAATACCGAAGAGTTGCAGGCCGCCTACGAAACCCTGTCCCGCACGGGGGAGGTCTGCATCAAGCCGACGGTGGGAATCTTCGGGCATGGATTCTGGCGCTTCAAGGCAGGCGTCGATGACTTCCGCTGCTTCGCCAACCCTGACGCCCGGGAAACAAGCTTCGAGGCTTACCTGAATGCTTATCGCCAGTCGGATGACAGGCCGCCCATGTTGCTCATGCCGTATATGCCGGGCAGCGAATGTTCAGTAGACATGGTGTGTGAGCACGGTAAGGCGGTGGCCTTCGTCGGTCGGCGCAAGCAGGGGATGAATCAGACGTTCGAGCGTGACAGCGAAGCTGTCCAGTTGGCCGTGCAGGCCGCCGAGCATTTTGGCTGTGACGGCCTGATCAACGTGCAGACCCGTGACGATGCTGACGGCAAGCCACACCTGCTGGAAATCAACCCGCGCTATTCGGGTGGTATCGGTTACACACGGGAAGCGGGCATCAACCTGCCAGGTATTTTCGCGACCCGGCGGCTTGGGCTGAAAGAACCGGAAACACATTGGCTGGATAATATCCGGGTCAAGGCCATTACCGTGGCTGTACTGGCTACGGTTTGATCGGGATAATAGTTTTTTGCTATTGCCTTGCTCTTATCAGGGAGGATTGGGCATGAAAGTGCTGGCACCGGGCGCCAATACAGCTATTGCGAATGCACATTGCACATGGCTGCTGGAAAGCGGCAAGGCCTCGGTATTCGGTGAATATGTGGCGGTAGCGTTGTTGCCGGTTGACGAAAAACGTCAGCCCAAAGGCAATCCTGCCTTGCTGCATCGTGAGCAGGAATGGATGGAGTGGAGCGACGGGCCGGAACGGGTCGGTTGTTCCCTCAGGCTGGATCGACTGCCCGCTGGCAGTGATCGTGTGCTGGTGATGGCTTACGTCTATGCCGCCACTGGCCCGATCCGCGAGATTTCCAGTCTGCGGCTGGTGATCGACAAGGAAATCGAAGTCCAGGCGGATCTGCGGGACAACGGTGAGGCGTCGATCATCATCGGCGAGTTTTACCAGCGCAACGATCAATGGAAGTTTCGGGCGCTGCATGAAGGCTCTGCCTACGGGCTGGCAGCGTTTGGGCGCAAGATCGGGCTGGACGTCGATGATCATCATCCTCGGCGCAGTTCCATCAACTCTCCGGGCGGTCACCAGCACCAGTCGGCTACCGGTACCGCGTTTGTGGTCGGGCCTTCCCACGTGATGACCTGTGCCCATGTCATCGAAGACATGAGCGTGCTGTATATCAGCTCCCTGGAAGGGCGCTTCAAGGTCGAGCCGGTGGTGATCGACCGACGCAACGACATCGCCTTGTTGCGGGTACAAGGCGCTTCGCCGCTCAAGCCGGTCACGTTCCGTGAAGGCACGGGCGCGGAGCCTGGCGATACGGTGGTGGCGCTGGGTTATCCACTGGCGTCTATTTCCGGTGGCAGCCTGCAAGTGACCCAGGGCGGCCTGTTCGGCTTGCACAGCGATGCCAGCCTGTTTCAGTTCACGGCGCCCATTCAGCCGGGCTCCAGTGGCAGTCCACTGTTCGACAACGGTGGCGCGGTTATCGGGATGGTGACCTCAAGTGTGCCGGATGCACAGAACATGAATTTCGCGGTGAAGTCGGCATTGCTTCTGTCTTTTCTGGAAGCCTGCCGCGTGACGGCCTCCCATGCCCGTCCGGAAAGAACGTACACCACGACCGAAATTACACGCTCTGCCCAGTCGGCGCTCTGGCTTGTCGAGGCCTCGCGTACATGACCCCTGTTTTCCTTCGGGAAACGGGCAGGCGCAAGGGGCATTGACCCCGTTAACCAGGAATCTATCGATGGACAGCAGTTCAGCTCTTTCAACCCCTACAAGGCTTCGCGCTGATCTGCTCCGTGGTCGTCTCGACGTGATGGTCGACTCGTCCACCATCGCGCCGGACTCCCTGTTCGGCTTTGCCGAGCGACGCAATCCCAAGCGGGCGTTTCTCTTCGTTTCCCGCGTGCTCGGGCGACATATCCCGGTGCGTCCCGGTGTCATGCTCAAGAGTTTCCAGGACCTTGCCCACAAGATTCCGGCCGATCTGCCAGGCCCGGTGCTGGTCATCGGCATGGCCGAGACGGCAGTGGGGCTGGGTGCTGGTGTACACCGGGCCTACAGCGAGTCGCGACCGGATTCGCTGTATCTGGTCAGCACCCGTCACCCGACCGGCACCGAGCTGTTTGCCCGTTTCGAGGAAGAACACAGCCACGCCAGTGCCCACCTGATTCACTTGCCGACCGATCCTGCGCTGCGCGAGATGATGCTGGGCGCCCGTTCGCTGGTGCTGGTGGACGACGAAGCCTCCACCGGCAAGACATTCATCAACCTCTATCGGGCGCTGGTCGAGGCCGGGCTGAGCAAGGTCGAGCGTGTCGTGACCTGTGTCCTGACCGACTGGTCGGCCGGCGCGGTCAGCACCACCATGGGCGATGTGGCCGAGCAGGTTTCCTTGCTGCAGGGTTCCTATTCCTTTGCCGAGGATCTGGCTGCGCCGCTGCCGGACATGCCGGAAGTCGGCACCGTGGCCATGGGCGACTGGCCTTTGGTCACCGCCAATGACTGGGGACGTCTCGGTGTTCGCTCGGTACTCGACACACTGGCACCCGACATTCAGGTCGCCAAGGGCGAGCGTGTCCTGGTGGTGGGCACCAGCGAATTCGTCTGGCGCCCGTTCCTGCTGGCCGAGCGTCTGGAAAAGGCCGGTGCCGACGTGCATTTCAGCTCCACCAGCCGTTCCCCGATTGCCCTGGGGCATGCCATCGATCATGCCTTGTCGTTCTCCGACAACTACGGCCTGGGGATTCCCAATTTTCTTTACAACGTACGGCCCGGTCAGTTCGATCGCGTACTGATCTGCACCGAAACCCCTCAGCAGGCCGTGCCCGCCGAGCTGGTCGAAGCGCTGAATGCCGAGGTCATCTGCGATGAGTAACGAACGCCCGCTGATATTCGTGGATCTGGACGACACCCTGTTCCAGACCGCTCGCAAGACCGCTCCCGGCATCGAGAAGCACGTGGCCACCGTTGACCTCACCGGCAATGCCAATGGCTACATGACCAACGTGCAGAAATCCTTCGTGAACTGGCTGCTGGCCAATTCCGATGTGGTGCCGGTCACGGCGCGTAGCGTCGAGGCTTACAGCCGGGTGAAGTTGCCGTTCAGCTCGGGCGCAATCTGCTCCCATGGTGGCGTGATGCTCGATGCTGCCGGTCGCCTGGACAGCGACTGGAATGCGCAGATGAAACAGACCCTGGCCACTTATCAGGGGCGTCTGCATGAACTGAGCGCTGCCACCCTGGCCATTGGTCAGGAAATGGGCGTTTCGTTGCGGGGCTGGGTAGTGGAGGAGGCGAAACTTTTCCATTATGTGGTCACCAAGCACAACGAAAGCGATGACAGCATCCTGACTCGCGTGCTGGCCGAAGTGCAGGCACGTGGCCTGCTCGACGACATGCATGTGCATGGCAACGGTAATAACCTGGCGTTCCTGCCCAACGGTCTGGCCAAGCGCTATGCCGTGCAGGAGTGGCTGCGTCGTGACCGGGCCGTCAATGGCGAGCGCCCGGTGCTGGGCTTTGGTGACAGCATCACCGACCTGGGTTTCATGGACGAGTGCCACTGGTGGGCAACGCCTGCGCGCAGTCAGTTGGCCAAGGTGTTTGCCGGTGCAGCGCATGAGTAATCCCGTTCACGGGCTCGACACGGTGGGCAGCGGTAGCTATCTCGCGGATGACGTGCATTTTCTGCTGCGCGGCGTCGAGATGGACACCACCGATGTCGAGGAAAAAGAGCGGCTGATCCAGACGAAACAAAAGCATTATTCGGAAATGATCAGCCTGGAGTCAGCTCCGGGCGAGGCTCATGGCGCGTTGTTCGAGCGTGCGCTGGTGCAGAACGGTCTGCGTATGGCGACCGACGTGCAGGCGTTGGCGCTGGCCCTCGATCAGGCGTGCCAGGGGCGCGAGATCGTTCTGGTGTCGTTCGTGCGGGCCGGGTTGCCGTTGGGCGTCCTGCTGCGTCGGGCTCTGATCGAGCTGGGCCGCGAAACGCATCACTATGGCATTAGCATCATTCGTGACCGTGGCATCGACTCGGTAGCGCTTGAGGCCATCATTCGGGCCCATGGCGCGCAGAACATTGTTTTTGTGGATGGATGGACCGGCAAGGGCGCGATTTCCGGGGAGATCAAGCGCAGTCTGGCGGGTGATGCGCGGTTCCCTGAAGAGCCTCGGCTGGTGGTACTGGCCGACCCGTGCGGCAGTGCGTGGCTGGCGGCGTCCCCCGAGGATTGGGTCATCCCGTCCGGCATTCTGGGGGCCACAGTGTCAGGCCTGGTGTCGCGCTCCATATGGCCTGCTGATGGCGGGCTGCACGGGTGTGTCGTTTACGATCACCTGCAAGAGCACGACGTGACTCGCTCGTTCATCGAGCGAATCGAAAGTCAGCGCCGCAATCTGCAGGGCGTTGTTGCGGCCCAGCCCTGGACGCCACAGCAGCGCATCGAGCTCAAACGTACAGCCCGGCAAGTGATCGACACTCTGGCCGAGCGGTTCGGGATCAACAATCTCAACCGGGTGAAGCCGGGGATTGCCGAAGCGACCCGCGCCGTCATGCGCCGGGTGCCTGATCATGTGCTGGTGCGTAATACCTCTGACAGCGATGTGCAATTGCTCATGCACCTGACCGAAAAAGCGGGCATTCCTGTCGAGGAAGCCGCAAATGCCTTGGGGCCCTATCGGGCGGTAACCATTATTCGGAGTCTCAGCTAATGGCCATACCTTCGCCTTATGCTTTGGGGGCAACGCTGTATATGCCTGCCACCCGCGACGACATTCTCGATGTGGTATTCGGAGAAAAGATTCCCGAACTGCGTTCGCTGGTCGTGTGCCTGGAAGACGCCGTGGCGCTGATCGATGTCGAGACGGCGCTGGTCAACCTGCGCAATGTGCTGACACGTATCCAGGACCGTGGCGGACGGCCAGCCAATGGCCCGCTGCTGTTTGTTCGACCTCGCGATGCCGCAATGGCGAAAATTCTCAATGACTGGCCGCTGATGGCCCACGTCGACGGGTTCGTTGTCCCCAAGCTTTCGCTGCAAAGCCTTGCAAGCTGGGAGGATGCTGTTACCAATCCAGAGCTGGCCCTGATGCCTACACTGGAGACGCCCGAGGTGTTCAACCCGACGGCCATGGTCGAACTGGGGCAGGCACTCAAGGTGAATCTGGGCGAGCGGATCATTGCCTTGCGCATTGGTGGTAACGATCTGATGGGCTGTCTGGGGCTGCGCCGCAATCCGGCCATGACGCTGTATGGCACGCCCATGGGCTATGTGATTCCGATGCTGTCCGGTGTGATGGGCTCCCAGGGTTTTGCCCTGACCGCGCCGGTCTTCGAGCAACTGGCGACTCCCGACATCATGGAGCAGGAACTGGCGTTGGATATCTCCAACGGTATGGTGGGCAAGACAGCAATCCACCCCTCGCAGGTCAATATCATTCAGAATGCGTTTCGTGTGAGCCTGGAAGACCTGAATTGCGCCCGGATGATTTTGAACTCTGTCGCTCCGGCGGTGTTCAAGTACAACGATGCGATGTGTGAACCGGCCACTCATTACAAATGGGCAACCCACATCATGGAGCGCGCCAAATGGCACGGAGTCCTGCCGACCCCTGCTTCGATCGTGGATGCCAGCATTCGACTCGCTGAGGCAGTTAGTTAAATGATAGAGCCTGATCTTGAAGTGGAAGTGGAGCAGCGCCTGCTGGCGGTGTTCGATTTTGACGGGACATTGACCCGCCATGACAGCTTTGTCCCATTTCTCAAATTCGCTTTTGGGCAGCGTGCTTTTTCCGTTCGTATGGCCCGGCTGGTGCTGCCGAGCCTCGGTTACCTTGCCAAGCGCGTGACCCGCGATGAGCTCAAGGGCCGTCTGATCAAGGCCTTTCTGACCGGCGTTGAGGTGGACTGGCTGCAACAGAAGGCCGAAGCCTTCTGCCAGCTGTACTGGGCGCGCCTGATGCGTCCGGCGGCGCTGGAGTCCGTGGCGGCTGAAATCGAAAAGGGTGCCATTGTCACGCTATGTTCAGCATCGCCTGCTATGGTCCTGCAACCTTTCGCAGATCGCCTGAAAGTCGAGCTTATCGGCACCAATCTTGAAGTGATCGACGGCAAACTTACCGGTCTTATCGAAGGCAGCAACTGTCGCTGCGACTCCAAGGTGATGCGCCTGGAAGGGGTTTACGGGCCGCTTTCACAATTTCGCGTACGGGCCTGGGGCGACACGCGGGGTGACCACGAACTGCTCGCGGCAGCACAGGATGCGCACTGGCGTCTGTTCCATCCGGCGTGGCGTCGGGGCCGTTATAAAGGTCCCGTTAACGCCAAGTTACATAATCGGGATGGCAATGATGGCTCATCGCGGTAAGGCTGTAACACTTTTATCCGAATTCCGTAGTTCACATGGAGCGAAAAATGGCACTCACTTTGGCAAAAAACCAGACGATCTCGCTTGAGAAAACAGCTGGTACAGGCCTTAAGAAAGTCAGCATGGGGCTGGGATGGGACCCTGAAAAGCCGAGCGGTTTCTTCGGCAAGCTGCTGGGCGGCGGTGGCGGAGATATCGACCTGGACGCCTCCTGCATCATGCTCGATGCCGACAAGAAGCCTCTCGACCTGGTCTGGTTCCGCCAGCTGCAATCGCGTGACGGTGCCATTCATCACTCCGGCGACAACCGTACCGGTGAAGGCGCAGGCGATGACGAAACCATCAGCGTCGATCTGGAAAAGCTGCCGGCAGCCGTGAAATATCTGGTGTTCACCGTCAACTCGTTCACCGGCCAGAACTTCGAAAAAGTCGCCAACGCCTACTGCCGTATCGTCGATCTGGGCACCCGTAACGAACTGGGCCGCTTCGATCTGTCCGAAAAAGGTCAGCACACAGGCGTGGTCATGTCCTATCTGTCGCGCACTTCCAGCGGCTGGGATTTCACCGCTGTAGGTCAGGCCACCAATGGCCGCACTGCTGACGATCTGGTCGACCTGGCCGTTGGAGCGGTACGCGCATGACTCAACTTGTCCCAGGCGCCAATGCGCCAGTAGCTGCTGGCCCATTGACGGTCGACGTCAGCTATTCCCCTCTAGCGGGCGCGGACATCGATGTCTCCGCGTTCCTGCTGACCAGTGCAGGCAAGGTCCGTGGCGATCACGACATGTGCTTCTTCGGTCAGAAGAGCGTGAGTGGCGGTGCGGTCCAGTTGACGGAAGCGTCAACGGGCCGGGCTGTTTTCAGTCTTGATCCGGGTCGCCTGGATGCCGCCATCGAGAAGGTTGCGCTCACGGCAACCATCTATGAGAACAAGGCCAGCTTCGACAGCGTGTCGCACCTTGCCCTGACCGTCACCGGCGGAATCGAAGCGGCCATTCCTACCAGTGGCATGAAGGAAACCGCGCTGATTCTGGGCGAGTTCTACCTGCGTCAGGGCGCCTGGAAATTCCGTTGCGTCGCCCAGGGCTTTGCCGGTGGTCTTGAGCCTCTGGCCAAGAACTTCGGTGTTGAAGTCGCAGCGCCAGAGGCCCAGCCTCCTGCACCTGCACCTGCACCTGCACCTGCACCTGCACCTGCACCAGTCGCCGCGCCCAAGCCCACCGTCAGTCTCAGCAAGATCACGCTGGACAAGACACGTGCTTCCGTCAGCCTGGAGAAAACCAGTGCCGGTTTCGGTGAAATCAGGGTCAACCTGAACTGGAATCGACGCAGCGAGAGCAAAAGCAGCGGCTTCTTCTCGATGAAGAAGAGCAATGCGATCGACCTTGATGTAGGCTGCCTGTTCGAGTTACAGGACGGTTACAAAGGTGCGGTCCAGGCATTGGGCAATTCGTTTGGATCGCTCAACACCGAGCCTTTCATCAAATTGATGGGCGATGACCGTACCGGCTCCATCAGCGACGGCGAGTGGTTGCATATCAACGGCGCGCACTGGAGCAAGATCCGTCGCATTCTGGTTTACGCATTCATCTATGAAGGCGCACCGAACTGGAAAGAAACCGACGGTGTTGTCACCATCCACGCCCCGGGCCAGCCACCTATCGAGGTTCGCCTCAACGAGGAAGGCGGTCGTCAGGGCATGTGTGCGATCGCACTGCTGGAAAACGACAACGGGGCCGTCAAGGTGACCCGTCGTGTGGATTTCCACAACGGTCATAGCAACATGGACAAGGCCTATGGCTGGGGCATGCGCTGGGCCGCAGGTTCCAAGTAAACAACACGATTGATTTTTCTGAGGTGGCCTGGCTGCCTCGTAGGGGATTGAAATGCTGGACTGGTTGAAAACAAACGCAACAGCAGCTCGCGACAAGCTTGCTTCCGAAGTCTCGAAGTTCAAGAACCGTGAGTTCATGGATGCAGTGGTTTCAGGTTGTGCCCTGGTATCTGCAGCCGATGGCGAAATCAGCTCCAGTGAAAAACAGAAAATGGCCGGCTTCATTCAGAACTCTCAGGAACTGAAAGTTTTTGACATGAAAGACGTCATCCAGGCTTTTCAGGATGCATGCGCCAAATTCGACTTCGATGTCGAAATCGGTCGTGCCGAAGCGCTGAAAACCATCGGCAAGATCAAGAAAAAAGAAGATGCTGCCCGCCTTCTGGTGCGCGTCTGCTGTGCCATCGGTGGCGCAGATGGCAGCTTCGACGAGAAGGAACGTGCTGTCTGCCGCTCCATCTGTAATGAGCTCGGCCTGAATCCTTCCGACTTTGACCTGTAATTTTTGACCCTTTTGAGGAACGCAGTTAAATGGAAAGCACCGCTCTTGGCTTCCCTCCACTCACCATGGCCGTTTTCGTTGGCCTGGCCATCTCGGCCCTGGCCGTCGACATGTTTTCCCACCGGGGAAACAAGCCGATCACATTGACCCAGGCATCGGCCTGGTCGATCTTCTGGGTGGCAATCTCTCTGGCATTTGCCGGCTTTCTGTATGTTCAGCACGGCTCTGAAGTCGCAACGCTGTTCGTGACCGGTTATGCACTGGAAAAAGTCCTGAGCGTCGATAACCTCTTCGTGTTCATGGCCTTGTTCGCCTGGTTCAAGATCCCTGATGGCCTGCGCCATCGCGTTCTGTACTGGGGCATCATCGGCGCAATCGTGTTCCGCGGCATTTTCGTTGCCATCGGTACAGGCCTTCTGGCTCTGGGCCCGTGGGTCGAAGTGGTGTTCGCGGTAATCGTTGCCTGGACTGCCATCATGATGCTCAGGGCTGGCGATGACGACGACGAAGAAATCGACTACTCCCAGCACATGGCCTATCGCTTCGCCAAGAAACTGTTCCCGGTGTGGCCAAAACTGCACGGCAACAACTTCTTCGTACGCCGCGCTGTCCTGGAAGAAGAAATCAAGAAGCCTGAGAACAGCGGCATCACCCTGGCTGCCAAAGGCGCGATCTTTGCGACCCCACTGTTCCTGTGTCTGGTCGTGGCTGAAATCTCCGACGTACTGTTCGCCTTCGACTCCGTGCCGGCCATCATCGCCGTGAGCCGTGAGCCGCTGATCGTATTCTCGGCCATGCTGTTCGCGATCCTGGGCCTGCGTACCCTGTACTTCGTACTCGAAGCCCTGAAGCGCTACCTGGTTCACCTGGAGAAAGCGGTTATCGCACTGCTGTTCTTCATCGCAATCAAGCTGGGCCTGAACGCAACTGACCACTTGTTCCATCATGGATACAGCATCAGCGCCAACACCAGCCTCATGGTTGTGATGGTGGTGCTGGTAATCGGTATTGTCGCTAGCCTGCTCTTCCCGGGAAAAGACGAGTCGGCTGAAGAAAAAGCGTAAACACTGGAAAAAGGAGATAAACGAATCATGGCTTTGACTCTGCAAAAAGGTGGCAACCTTTCGCTGTCCAAAACCGACCCGACCTTGACCAATGTATTGATCGGCCTGGGCTGGGACCCGCGCGCCACTGACGGCCAGGAATTTGACCTGGACGCCAGCGCATTCCTGCTCGGTGCCAACGGTAAAGTCCGCAGCGAAGCCGACTTCATTTTCTACAACCAGCTCAAGAGCGCCGATGGCTCCGTGGAGCATGCCGGTGACAACCGTACCGGCGCTGGCGATGGTGATGATGAAGTCGTGAAGGTCGACCTGACTCGCGTGCCTGCCGATGTCGATAAAATCGTATTCGTCGTGACCATTCACGACGCTGACAGCCGCAAGCAGAACTTCGGTCAGGTGGGCGGTTCTTTCATCCGCGTACTGAACGAGAAGTCTGGCGCTGAAGTCGTTCGCTACGATCTGGCCGAAGACGCTTCGACCGAAACCGCAATGATCTTCGCCGAGCTGTATCGCAATAACGGTGAGTGGAAATTCCGCGCCGTAGGCCAGGGTTATGCCGGTGGCCTGAAGGCTGTAGCCAACGCTCACGGTATGAATTTCTGATTCATACCCTTACTACTTCTTCAGAAAAGGATTACGCAAATGGCTGTAAGTCTGAGTAAAGGCGGTAACGTTTCCCTGTCCAAAGAGGCTCCTGGCCTGACCGAAATCACCGTAGGCCTGGGCTGGGACCCACGTGTGACCGACGGCACCGAATTCGATCTGGACGCTTCCGTATTCATCGTGGGCGAGAACGGCAAGGTGCTGGACGACAGCGGCTTCATTTTCTACAACAACAAGAAGTCGGCTGACGGTTCGGTCGAGCACCTGGGCGACAACCGCTCCGGCGCTGGCGACGGCGACGACGAGTCTGTTCTGGTCAAGCTGCCAACCCTCAACGCTGCTGTGAAGAAGCTGGTTTTCGGTGTCACCATCCACTCCGCTGACGAGCGCAAGCAAAGCTTCGGTCAAGTGGCCAACGCCTACATCCGCGTTCTGAACAAGGCGGATGGCAAGGAAATCGCTCGTTACGACCTGTCGGAAGACGCATCGACCGAAACCGCGATGATCTTCGGCGAGCTGTATCGCCATGGCGACGAGTTCAAGTTCAAGGCCATCGGCCAAGGCTTCGCAGGCGGCCTGAAGCCACTGGCAGAAGCACACGGCGTATCGATTGGCTAAACCCGGTCAGCGTCATGAAAACCCCGCCAGCGATGGCGGGGTTTTTTATTTGTGGAAGGGGGCTGTGGGAACGAATCGGGCGGCGCTCCGCTCATTCGCGAAAAGGCATTGAAGGCGATACATCCTCTTCGGATGTACTGACCTCTCGCGAATGAATTCGCTCCCACTCAGTTGTGAAGTCGCCATAAAGCTGCCTCTCACAAATTTATGTGACATGCCTCAAAAACTACAGAATCCCCGCACCCTTGGCTGCCTTGAGCCAGTCCGGAAACTCTTCCATCAGCAAGTCATACAGCTTCTCTTCCGGGACCTCGTCCAGTCGGTCCAGAGCAAAGAAATTGCAGTTATCCACAACCCGTCCGGTCATGTCGTCGAGCTTTTCCAGGATTCCATAGCCGCGTCCGCCCAAGCCGACGAATTGCCAGAAGATCGGCAGTTTCGCCGCTTCGGTCATCAGCCGGGTGATTTCCCTGTCCTGATGAACACCGCCATCGCTGATGAACAGGATGTAGATCGGTGTCCGGTCGCCTGATTGCTTGTAGTAATCAATGACCATGCGCATGGCCTTGGGCTCGTCATTGACCCTGGCGCCCAGCTCCCAGTTCTTCCAGCCGCCATTGTCGGTCTGGATGAAGTCCTTGAAGTTGCTCAGCGACACCGATGACAACTGGCAAGGCCGGGCACCGAACGCCCAGCAGTCCAGTGCGCCGTCATCATCGAAATGCACCGCCAGCGGAATCAGGCGGTTGACCACTTCCTGCACATGGCCGCGGCTGTATTGCGCGTTCATGGAGCCGGAAGCATCCAGGACCAGGCCGACACGAGCCTTGGTGTCGGTCAGCTTGGCCTTTTCCAGGCTGACCTGAGCCTTTTTCGCCAGACTGACCAGTTGAGGGGCTGCTTCGGCGATTTTCTTCTCCAGCGACACTCTGGCTGGCGCTGGTGCGGGAGCTTCGGCGACTTCGCCACCGAAGTGCACCACCAGAGCATCCAGGCCGGCGTTGTAACCCTGCAGGTTCGATGCAATGCGCCACTCACCATTCTTGCGATAGAGGTCGGCGACCATGATGGCTTTTTCGGCAGCGAAGGTTGCGCCAGAGAACTCGCCGCGAGCGACTTCGCGACCGGCATCCTTGATGCTGAAATGGCTGGCCTGGATGTCGCTCATGGCTCCGGCGCCATCGATGGAAGCGGTGAACACCAGCCGGTCTATGGAAGTGGGCAGCCCGGCAAGGGCAATCTGAAAGTCGCCGCCGTTGACTTGCCTGACGCTGTTGCAAGGGCTGGCGGGCTGGTTGAAGAAAATCATGTAGCGGTCATCCGACAGCTTGCCTTGGGCGTCAACGCCGAAGCAGACGTAATCGATCACATGGGCGGACTTGATGTCGATGGACAGGGTGAGGTCCGAGCCTTGAATCAGGCTGGAAAGCGGGATTCGCTGGCCTTGAGTGATTAGCATGTCTCTTCCTTGTGCATTCGGGGCCTGTGCCGGCCCCGGGATTGTTCAGCGCTCGCTTCGTGCCACTCCGGCCGGGCTGGCCGCCAGCATGCGTCCGGCCAGGCGCGAGAAGGGCAGGCTTTGCAGCCATACCGTGCCGGGACCTGTCAGTCTGGCGAAGAACACGCCTTCGCCGCCGAACAGCATGGACTTGATGCCGCCCACCATGCGGATGTCGTAATCGACGCTCTGGGTCATGGCCGCGAGGCAGCCGGTATCCACGTCCAGGGATTCGCCCGCCGACAGTTCAATCCGGCGCACGGTACCGCCCATATGAATGAACACCCAGCCGTCGCCTTCGAGTTTTTGCAGGACAAAGCCTTCGCCGCCAAACAGGCCGGTGAGAATTTTCTTCTGGAACTGAATGCCGATGGACACGCCCTTTGCGCCCGCCAGAAAGCTGTCCTTCTGACAGATCAGCTTGCCGCTGAAGTCGCGCAGGTGCAGCGGCAGGATGGTGCCGGGGTAGGGCGCGGCGAATGCAACGCGCCCCTTGCCGGAGCCTTGTTGCGAGAACACGGTGGTGAACAGACTTTCACCGGTGAGCATGCGTTTGCCTGCACCCAGGAGCGAACCCAGCAATCCTGAAGACTGGCTGCTGCCGTCGCCAAAGATGGTTTCCATCTGCATGTCGCAGGTCTTGTACATCATCGAACCGGCTTCGGCCACGGCGCTTTCGCCACGGTCCAGTTCAAGCTCGACAAATTGTGTTTCGGTGCCGTAGAGCTTGAAGTCCACGCCATCGGTGGCTTGCCCGGAGCCAAAACCGCTTGAGGTGTTTGGATCGGGAGTGAACGAAGGCCGTCTGCTGGCAGGTGCAGGTATTGGAGCCGGAGCCGCATGGGCGGGAAGGGCCGATGGCCGGGGCTGGATCATATCGGGTGATGGATCCGGAAAGGGCGTCACGCCATCCTTCTTCATGGCCCGCACTTCCTGCACCTGATAGATCGGCTGCCAGTCCGGCATGCCTTCTTTCCAGCACCATGCGCCCGGCGCTTCGCGAGCGATGAGCCGTGCCGCTGCTGCGTCCATGGGGCCGAGCTGTTTGCCCGCATTCACTACAAACCATTGTTCCAAGATGACGACTCCTCTCTTTCGAGTTGTGGACAGGTCAGAGGCTCAAGCGCATGGACAGGTCCACCGCTTTCACATCCTTGGTCATCGCGCCAATGGAGATATAGTCCACGCCGGTTTCGGCAATCACCCGCAAGGTGTCGTCATTGATGCCGCCGCTGGCTTCGAGTTTGGCGCGTCCAGCGGTCAGGCGCACGGCCTCACGCATGTCATCCAGGCTCAATTCGTCGAGCATGATGATGTCGGCACCGGCTTCGAGCGCCTGCTTGAGTTCGCTCAGGCTTTCCACTTCGACTTCCACCGGCTTGCCGGGGGCGATCTTGTGCGCGGCGGCAACGGCCTGGGCAATGCCGCCACAGGCAGCAATATGGTTTTCCTTGATCAGGAAGGCATCGTAAAGACCGATGCGGTGGTTGTGGCAACCGCCACAGGTCACGGCATATTTCTGTGCCAGACGCAGGCCGGGCAGGGTCTTGCGGGTATCGAGCAGCTTGACCTGAGTGTCGCTCACCATGTCGGCATAGTGCTGCGCACGAGTGGCAACGCCAGACAGCAGTTGCAGAAAGTTGAGCGCACTGCGCTCGCCGGTCAGCAGCGAGCGTGCCGGACCTTCCAGATGGAACAGCGCCTGATTGGGGCTGACCCGGTCGCCATCGGCCACTTGCCAGTGCACGGCAACCCGAGGGTCGAGCTGACGAAAAACCGTGTCGACCCATGCCACACCGGCTATCACAGCTTCGTCGCGAGAAATGATGGTGGCCTTGGCCAGCCGCTCTTCGGGGATCAGTTGAGCGGTGATGTCGCCACTGCCGACGTCTTCGAGCAATGCGCGCCGCACATTGGCTTCTATTTCGGCTGTCAGGTCGGCGAGTCGTAAATTCGGCATATCGGGCTCCACTAACAAAGTCGCAGGAGTATAAGGCACGGCACCTTTGTAACCCACCTGTACGGCTGCTCACGCTCGCAAAGCGTGCTGTTGGTCGGTTTTGTAAATTCCTTTGCGATATATGTCGATTAGCGTTGTCTATCGCTGCACATCCCCTGATCTGTAATGCGCTTGTTACAAGGCGCAATACTTCGCTGGCGTTCGATACAAGTTTTGAAAGATAATCCGACTTGTATTTGACGTCATAGCTTTGACGTAGCGCAAAGACCAAGGGGATCGCTTCACAGGCGAAGGTTGCAAACCGCGTTTGTGATGGGATTAAAGCCGTTTCCTGTCAGGGGGTTTGATGCAAAACGACGAAAACGTTGTGCCGTTGAGCAAGGGAATTCCTGCCCAGGGTACAAGTACGCCTCTGGCCCGGCTGCCCGTCGTGTTGTTGCAGGTGCGTGATAAAGCCGCACAGCAGCTCAAGGATGCTTTGCAGGCGTTGTTCGACAACGCTGACGACACCCTCTTCGAGATGGCCGACCGCGCTGTCAGCAACACTGAGCAGAACCTGTTTTTCGAGGCCATGCGCGATTTGCGCCTCAAGCGCAAAAGCATCGAGCGGGCGTTTCTCGACAAGTTCTACGAGTCTTTCCTGGCGCTGGGCCAATACCAGATCACCGAGCCTGTGCTGCCTGCAGCGGTCGCTTTCGACAAGCTGTCACTGGTGCCCAACGACGAGCTGGAAAAAACCGTGGCCGTCGATTCGATGGTCGCCAAGGTCATGAGCCGCGACGGCGTTGCCCTGAGTCAGCTGACGGCGCGCCTGAACGAATTGATTCCTCAGCCCATCACTGTCGACACCAACCCCATGGGGCCGGCAATGTTGTGCAACTTCTTCCTCCAGGCCAAGCGCAGTCTGGGGGTAGAGATCAAGGTCAAGCTGATCGTTCTCAAGCTGTTCGAGAAATACATCCTGACCAACATCGATCACCTGTATGGCGAGGCCAACCAGTTGTTGATCGCTACCGGCATCCTGCCTGAAATGAAAGCCTTGCCTGCCCGTCGCTCCTCCGACCGGCCTGCTCCCCGGACGCGCCCCAGCGAACTGTCCGACCCGGCACTGGCGCAGGCGGCGGACAAGCTCGACAAGGGCGTGCTCGAAGTGTTTTCGGCGTTGCAGGAACTCTTGCTGCAAGTGCGCGGCAACCTGACGCCGCGTCATGGCCCGAGCTCTGAGGTGCGCCCCATCTCCAGCAAGGACCTGCTGCGCCTGCTGTCGCACTTGCAGCAATACGTGCCGACCTCGGATGCTCCTGAAGACTTCGACCTGCGCAACCAGCTTGAGCAACTGCTGACCCGGGTCAGCGTCAAGAGCGGCAAGTCTCGCGGCGTCGGCGCAGGTGATGAGGACGTCATCAACCTGATCGCCATGCTGTTCGAGTTCATCCTCGATGACCGCAACCTGCCGCACTCGCTGCGTGCATTGATCGGGCGCTTGCAGATCCCGATGCTCAAGGTTGCCGTGATCGACAAGAGTTTCTTCAGCCGTGGCAGCCATCCGGCCCGTCGTCTGCTCAACGAAATTGCCACCGCTGCACTGGGCTGGGGCGGGCGCGACGATTATCAGCGCGACTCGCTGTACATGCGTGTCGACCAGATCGTGCAGCGCCTGCTCAACGATTTTGTCGATGACCCGGCGATTTTCTCCGAACTGCTGGCTGACTTCCTGGCCTTCACCAGCGACGAGCGTCGTCGCAGCGAACTGCTTGAACAGCGCACTCGGGATGCCGAAGAAGGTCGTACCCGTGCAGAGCTGGCGCGTCAGTTGGTTCAGCATGAACTGAACCAGCGCTTGCTGGGCAAAACCCTGCCCGAAGCGGTTGTGCGTCTGCTGGAACAGGCCTGGAGCAAAGTCCTGCTGCTGACCTGCCTCAAGCATGGCGAAGGTTCGAGCGAGTGGCTGGCCGGTCTGCAAGCCATGGACGATCTGGTCTGGAGTGTCGAACTGCACGAAGATCCGGAATCACGGCAGAAGCTGCTCGAACTGGTGCCGGGGCTGCTCAAGTCACTGCGTGAGGGTCTGGCCAGCGCTGCTTTTGATCCGTTCGCCACCAGTGAATTCTTCAGTCAGCTTGAAGTGCTCCATGTTCAGGCTTTCCAGCACTTCTCCCGGCTGCAGGATGCGCAAGGCGATGAGCTTCAGCATGCAGCTGCATTGACTGAAGCTGAGCCTGCTGAAGGCCCGGCCATGATGGTCGTGATGGAGGAGATCGTCCTGACTGCGCCGGACGAGCCCTTGAGCAATGAAAGTGTCCTGCAATTGCCCAACGACGATGCCGGCCTGCAGATGGTCGACAAGCTGCGCGTTGGCAATTGGGTCGAGATCCAGGAAGACGAGGAGAACAAGCTGCGCTGCAAGCTCACGGCTATCGTCGAGCCTTCCGGGCGTTACGTGTTCGTCAATCGTACCGGCATGAAGGTTCTGGAGAAGTCCCGCATGGGGCTGGCCATCGAATTGCGTCGCGGCACCATCCGCATCCTCGACGACGCCTTGTTGTTCGACCGTGCGCTGGAGTCGGTGATCAGCAGCCTGCGAAAGCTCAAGGGCGCATAAAGCCCGGTGGAGGAGGGGATGCCTGTCTGGCGCCCCTCTTGCCTGGATGTAGTGCCTGAAAAAATGTCTTCGCGAATGAATTCGCTCCTACCTTCTCTTTGGGCATACTTGCGCCTATCGAAACCCGTCTTCAAGGAGCTTTCATGCAGTTGGACCCCGCAAGCGGTTGGTGTGACGGCGTACAGCATTGCCCGTCACCCAATTTCAATGCGCGACCGGAAGGTGAAATCTCGCTGCTGGTGATCCACAACATCAGCCTGCCGCCTGCTCAGTTCAAGACAGGCAAGGTCCAGGAGTTTTTCCAGAACCGGCTGGATATCACCGAGCATCCCTATTTCGAGGGTATTGCCGATCTGCGTGTTTCGGCGCATTTTCTGATCGAACGTGATGGCGAGGTGACTCAATTCGTCTCATGTCTTGACCGGGCCTGGCATGCTGGCGTTTCCTGTTTCCAGGAGCGCGAAGCCTGTAATGACTTTTCCATCGGTATCGAGCTGGAGGGCACGGATGACCAGCCCTTTACCGATGCGCAATATGCCGCCTTGATCGCTCTGACGTGCCAGTTGCGTCAGGCATTTGTGGCGATCACGCCCGAGCGCATTTGTGGGCACAGCGATATCGCACCCGGACGCAAGACCGATCCGGGGCCATGTTTCGACTGGGCTCGTTTTCAAGCCGCCTTGCAGGACTGAAGTGAGGATCAAGCGATGAGTTTTCTGGTGTTGCTGCTGGCAGTGTGGGTCGAAAAATTTTCGGCACTGCGCCAGCGTGTACAGCGTGACGGGCCATGGCTGAAGGAACTGGCCAGGCTCGAGTCAAGTCCGCGAACCGCTTCTCGCCCCTGGGTCATTTTGGCTCTGTTGGTTCTGCTGCCGCTTCTGATACTGCACCTGGCACTGACCATCGTCGGTTCGGTGGCTTACGGCTGGCTGGCTTTGCCTGTTCATCTTCTGGTGCTGATCTACAGCCTTGGCCGTGGTGATCTGCTGGCCGCGCTCGGTCCGTTTCGCGATGCCTGCCGACGTGGCGATGAACAGGCCGCCGTGCATGTAGCCGAAAGAGACATGGGCGTGCAGGCCGACAACGGCGAGCAACTGCTGGAAGGCGTTCAGGGCTACATGCTCTGGCAGGCTTATCAGAGCTTCTTCGTGGTGATCTTCTGGTACTTCCTGCTGGGCCCTGTTGCCGCGCTGGCTTATCGCTTGCTGGCCCTGGCGGCCGAAAGCGGCAAGACGCCGGCGCTGGTGGAGCGGGCGACGCAATTGCGCCATGCCTTCGACTGGGTGCCGGTCAGGCTGCTGGCGGCCAGCTTCGCGCTGGTGGGCAACTTCGTGGCGGTCAGCCGGGTGATGCTCCATGAGCTGCTCAACTGGAACATCAGCGCCGCGCAACTGATTACGCGCATCGGCCGTGTCGCCAGCGAAGTCCCTGCACCTGTCATGGGCGCCGATGGTGTGACCAGCCTCGATATGCTCTGGGAATTGCTGATACGCGCCGCCATCGTCTGGTATGCGGGGTTTGCGCTGTGGACACTATTGATCTGATTTGTAAGCAGGGGCCACATGCAGCACTTTGTGGGAGGCAGCTTGCTGGCGACTTCACGTACAGGCGCAGAATGTCTGTCGGCTTTCAGGCCTTTTTCGCCAGCAAGCTGCCTCCTACAAGTTGTGAGCTGATCTGTATTAGTGTGAATTCATTCGCGAACAGGCCACCCGAACAGCTCACAGGCATTGCGCGTACTCACCTGCGCCAAATCCTCTGGGCTGACTTTCAACAGCCCGGCCAGCGCCCTGGATATGTCCGGCAAATGCTGCGGGCTGTTGCGCTGGTTGGGGTACATCGCCGGAGCCATGTCCGGCGAGTCGGTTTCCAGCACAATGCTTTCCAGTGGCAGCTCGGCGATGATCCGGTGCATGCGTAGCGCCTGCGGCCAGGTCGCGGCACCGCCAAGGCCGAGTTTGAACCCCAGCCTTATATATTCCCGAGCTTCCTCCCGACTGCCGGCAAACGCATGAATGATCCCGCTGCGCCTGAGCCTGTGGCGCTTGAGCGTCGCGATCACATCCGCGTGGCTGCGCCGTACATGCAGCAGCGCCGGCAGATCGAAGTCAGCCGCCAGTTGCAGTTGCGCTTCGAAGACCCGCTGCTGGTTCGGGCGGTCCGGGTTTTCGACGTAGTAATCCAACCCGATCTCGCCCACGGCACAGAGTTGAGGGTGGCCTTTGAGGCGGTTCAGCCAGTCGCCCAGTTCACTCAGATGCTCGGGGCGATGCTCGTCGATGTAGACCGGATGCAGGCCGAACGCCGCATACAGCGCCGGATGCTCCAGTGTCAGGTCCCATAGCCGCTGCCAGTTACGCTGATAAACCCCCAGCACCACCATGCGCTCCACGCCCAGGGTGCGGCACTTGTCGAGCACCTGTTGACGATCGTCGTCGAAATCCGGGAAGTCCAGGTGAGTGTGGGTGTCAATCAGCATTGCCAGTCAGCCCTCGTGAATCCGCTGCTTGAAGGTCCGCACGATGGCATGTACGCCGGGTTCGTACTGATCGTTTTCGATGGCGGCCAGTGCCAGTTGCAGAGCCTTTTCGGCAATCAGCTGATGTTGCTGGGCCATGGCATTGACCGGCAGCGGCAGGAAGTCCAGCAACTGGGTGTCACCGAAAGTGCCCAGGTGTAATTGCGCGGGATTGAGTTCCTGGCTTTGCAGCACATCGAAAACACCTTGCAGCAACACGTAGGACGTTGTGATCAGCGCATCGGGCAAATGCCCCAGGCGTTGCAGCATGTCACTCATCAGACGCTGGCCGCACTCACGGCTGAACGCTTCGCCATGTTCGATCGTGGTCGTGCCGGTGAAACCACCGAGCGCGTGCCGGAAACCTTCTGCACGCGACTGGCTGACGCTCAGTTCAGGTCGGGCGCCCAGCAAGGCGATGTGTTCGGGATTCGTCTGCAACAGGCTGCGGGTCAGTTGCAGGCTGGCGTCGTGGTCGTCGCTGACCACCGAGCAAAAGAACTCGGCGTTCATTTCCCGGTCAATGGCGATGATCGGCAGGCCTTTGTTCTGCAGTTCGCGGTAACTGTCGTTGCTGGAAGGCAGGCAACTGGCGACCAGCAACGCATCGCAGCGTCGGGCACGAAAGACCTGCAGCAGTTGCAGTTCGCTGGCGGGATCGTCGTCGGAGCTTGCGATCAGCAACTGATAGCCGCGGGCGCGGGCGCCTTGCTCCAGCAGCTTGGCGATACGGGCGTAACTGGGGTTTTCCAGGTCCGGCAGGATGAAGCCCAGGGTACGGCTGTGACGGGTACGCAAGCCCGCGGCTTGAGGGTTGGGGCGGAAGTCATGTTGTTCGACTACCGCCTTCACACGCTCGACGGTCGCGGGGCTGATGCGTTGCTGTTCGGCCTTGCCATTGATTACGTAACTGGCTGTGGTGACGGAAACACCTGCCAGACGCGCAATATCGCTGAGTTTCACGCGAAAAGTTCCTTTTCGTGGTTGTCTCGTATCAACGAGGAGTTTCGCTGATCGCGGAGCATCTTTACACCAGACCATAGGGGATGCCCAAGTGCTCGGTGTATTTTGAGACGTCTCCTACAGCTATCGGACCGACTGGGCTTCAACGAGAGGCCATAATCGAGTAACGTGCCGTGCAATTGTAGATTAAACGATTCAGCAAGCTGATATTTGCTGCAAATCAGGATGAAAGTGCAATCCGACAGGCAGCACTTTCATCTCCCAAGCTGTCGATCACTCAATGGTCGTCATTAAAACAAGAATCAGGTAGCGCTCTGGCGCTGCACAGGAGTCAGGACATGCTCGAACTTTCTCTGGAGCAAATATCCATGGGCCGCACGGCTGTGGATAAGCCGGGCGCGTTGCAACTGATCGCCGACCATCTGGTCGCTGACGGTCTGGTTGCCGAGGGTTACCTCAACGGGCTGATGAATCGCGAGCAGCAAGGCTCTACCTTTCTTGGCCAAGGCATCGCAATCCCCCATGGCACCCCTGAAACCCGCGATCTGGTGTTCAGCACCGGCGTGCGTCTGATGCAATTCCCTGAAGGCGTGGATTGGGGCGACGGGCAAATCGTTTACCTGGCCATCGGTATCGCTGCCAAGTCGGACGAGCACTTGCGGCTGCTGCAACTGCTGACCCGTGCATTGGGCGAAGCGGATCTGGGCCAGGCCCTGCGCGAGGCGAAAACTCCGGAAGACCTGCTGCGGCTCTTGCAGGGCGCACCTCAGGAACTGGCCCTCGACGCACAGATGATCAGCCTCGGCGTATCGGCCGACGATTTTGAAGAACTGGTCTGGCGCGGTGCGCGTCTGTTGCGCCGGGCCGATTGCGTCAATAACGGATTTGCCGCGATTCTCCAGCAGGTCGAAGCCCTGCCGCTGGGTGATGGCCTGTGGTGGCTTCACAGCGAGCAGACGGTCAAGCGTCCTGGTCTGGCCTTCGTGACACCGGACAAACCCCTGCGCTATCTGGGCCAACCCCTGACAGGGCTGTTCTGCCTGGCCAGCCTCGGGGAAGCTCACCAGACCCTGCTTGAGCGCCTGTGCTCGCTGTTGATCGAAGGGCGTGGTCACGAACTGGGCCATGCCACCAGCAGTCGCGTCATCCTGCAAGCCCTGGGCGGTGAATTGCCCGCCGAGTGGCCGACCCGGCAGATTGGCCTGGCCAACGCCCACGGCCTGCATGCCCGTCCAGCCAAGGTGCTGGCGCAATTGGCCAAGGAGTTTGAAGGCGAGATTCGTGTGCGCGTGGTGGAAACCGGCGAAACCGCAGTGTCGGCCAAGAGCCTGAGCAAGCTGCTCAGCCTCGGCGCCCGCCGCGGGCAGACGCTGGAATTCATTGCCGAGCCGAGTATTGCGCAAGACGCTTTGCCTGCCTTGCTGGCGGCTGTTGAGCAAGGTCTTGGTGAGGAAGTAGAACCATTGCCGGTCGCGACCGAGCCGCAACCTGCTCCCCAAAAAGCTGCCGTGGCCAAGGCTGCTGCGCCCATCGAGGGTGCCGTGCTGCAAGCCGTCTCGGCCTCGCCAGGCATTGCCATCGGGCCTGCTCATGTTCAAGTGCTGCAAGCCTTCGATTATCCAGAGCAGGGCGAGTCGGTGGCTGCCGAGCGTGAGCGCCTGCAACAGGCCCTTGCCGAAGTGCGTCGGGATATCGAAAACCTGATCCAGCGCAGCAAGGCCAAGGCCATTCGCGAAATTTTCATCACTCACCAAGAAATGCTCGATGACCCGGAGCTGGGCAGCGAGACCGAACTGCGCCTGAACAAGGGCGAAAGCGCCGCTGCCGCCTGGGCTGGCGTGATCGATGCTGCTGCTTCCCAGCAAGAGCAGTTGAATGACGTGCTGCTGGCCGAGCGTGCTGCGGATCTGCGGGATGTCGGGCGTCGTGTGCTGGCGCAAATCTGTGGCGTCGAAACCGTTGCCGCTCCCGACGAGCCTTACATTCTGGTGATGGATGAAGTCGGCCCGTCCGACGTGGCGCGACTGGATCCGGCGCATGTCGCGGGCATCCTCACCGCTCGGGGTGGCGCAACGGCGCACAGCGCTATCGTGGCCCGTGCTCTGGGTATTCCGGCGCTGGTGGGTGCCGGTGATGAAGTATTGCAACTCAAGCCAGGCACCGTTCTGCTGCTGGACTGCCAGCGGGGTCGTCTGACTGTCGCGCCGGATGAGTCGGTCCTGCAGCGTGCCGTACAGGACCGCGATGCCCGTGAACAGCGTCTCAAGGCTGCAGCCGCCTCGCGCATGGAGCCTGCGGTGACTCGCGATGGCCATGCCGTCGAAGTCTTCGCCAACATCGGCGACAGTACCGGCACTCCGGCAGCGGTGGAGCAGGGCGCCGAAGGCATCGGCCTGCTGCGCACCGAGTTGTTGTTCATGGCTCATTCCCAGGCACCGGACGAGGCGACTCAGGAAGCCGAATACCGGCGCGTGCTCACCGATCTGGGCGGTAGACCTCTGGTGGTTCGTACCCTTGACGTCGGCGGTGACAAACCGTTGCCGTACTGGCCCATCGACAAGGAAGAAAACCCGTTCCTCGGTGTGCGCGGCATCCGCCTGACCCTGCAACGCCCGGACGTGATGGAAAGCCAGTTGCGCGCCTTGTTGCGCTCAGCCGACAGCGGCCCGCTGCGCATCATGTTCCCCATGGTCGGCACCGTTGAAGAGTGGCGTCAGGCCCGGGACATGACCCAGCGCCTGCGTGAAGAAATTCCGGTCAGCGATCTGCAACTGGGGATCATGATCGAGGTTCCGTCAGCGGCGTTGCTGGCACCGGTACTGGCCAGGGAAGTGGACTTCTTCAGCGTCGGCACCAACGACCTGACCCAATACACCATGGCCATCGATCGTGGTCATCCAACCCTTTCCGCTCAGGCAGACGGCTTGCACCCGAGCGTGCTGCAACTGATCGACATGACCGTGCGTGCCGCCCATGCCAATGGCAAATGGGTAGGTGTCTGCGGCGAGCTGGCGGCGGACCCGCTGGCGGTGCCGGTACTGGTCGGGCTGGGTGTGGATGAGTTGAGCGTTTCGGCGCGCAGCATTGGCGAGGTCAAGGCCTGCGTACGTGAACTGGAACTGAGCACCGCTCAAAAACTGGCGCAACAGGCGCTGACCGCAGGCAGCGCAGCCGAAGTGCGTGCGCTGGTGGAGGCTTTGTAATGGCGAAGATTCTTACCCTGACCATGAACCCGGCGCTGGACCTGACTGTACAGTTGGGCCAGTTGGAACTCGGGCAGGTCAATCGCAGTGATGCCATGCTCAGCCATGCGGCCGGCAAGGGCCTGAACGTGGCTCAAGTGCTGGCCGATCTGGGGCATGAGCTGACCGTGGCCGGGTTTCTCGGCATCGACAATCAGCAGCCGTTCGAGTCCCTGTTCACCCGGCGTGGTTTTGTCGACGAGTTCGTGCGCGTGCCGGGCGAAACCCGCAGCAATATCAAACTGGCCGAAGGCAGTGGTCGCATCACGGATTTGAACGGCCCTGGCCCGCAGGTCAGCGAAGCGGCCCAGCAAGCCCTGTTCGCCAGGGTCGAGCAGATTGCCCCCGGTTTCGATGCCGTGGTGGTCGCCGGTAGCCTGCCGCGTGGCGTAACGCCCGAGTGGCTGCAAAAGCTCTTGCTCATGCTGAAGAACCTCGGCCTCAAGGTGGCGCTGGACAGCAGCGGCCTGGCCTTGCGTGCCGGTCTTGCGGCAGGTCCCTGGCTGATCAAGCCCAACACCGAAGAACTGGCCGATGCCCTCGATGCACCGATCATCTCCATTGCTGCCCAGGCCGAAGCGGCGACTCGCCTGCGCGCCCAGGGCATCGAGCATGTGGTGATTTCCCAGGGTTCCGAGGGCGTTCACTGGTTCAGTTCCGGCACCGCGCTGCATTCGCAGCCCCCTAAAGTCACCGTCGCCAGCACCGTAGGCGCCGGGGATTCTCTGTTGGCAGGCATGGTTCACGGCTTGCTCGGTGGTCATGAACCACAGAAAACCTTGCGCACGGCGACCGCGATTGCCGCGATGGCAGTGACCCAGATCGGTTTCGGCATTACCGATGCCGCCCAACTCAAACGACTTGAAAGCGGCGTCACTGTACGCAGCCTGACAGAACAATAAGAGAGGATCGTGATGAAGTTAGCCATTGTAACGGCCTGCCCGAACGGCAAGGTCAGCAGCGTCCTCAGCGCCCGCTTGCTCGATGCGGCAGCTCAGCGTCAGGGCTGGGAAACCAGCGTCGAAGTCGTGGACCCGAACAAGCCCGAACAGCACCTTTCGGCGCTGGATATCGAAGCGGCCGATCTGGTGCTGGTGGTCAACACCGGCCCGCTGGACCTGAGCCGTTTTGTCGGCAAGCGCCTGTTTCAGGACACGCCCGCCCATGCCTTGCAGGATGTGGACGGTTTCCTGAAACGCGCCGCCGATGAGGCGCAAGTCTATGCTGCGCCTGCGGCCGATGAGGCTGTCGCCGTCGGCAGCTCCGGCAGCCAGCCGCGCATTGTCGCGATTACTGCTTGCCCGACCGGCGTTGCGCACACCTTCATGGCCGCCGAGGCGATTCAGCAGGCTGCCAAGCGTCTGAACTACGACCTGCACGTGGAAACCCAGGGTTCGGTCGGGGCGCGAAACCCGCTCAGCCCGCAAGCCATTGCCGATGCGGACGTGGTGCTGCTGGCAACGGACATCGAGGTCAATACCGATCGTTTTGCAGGCAAGAAAATCTACCGCTGCGGCACCGGCATTGCCCTCAAGCAATCCGACGCAATCCTGAAAAAAGCCTTGGCCGAGGGACAGGTGGAGTCGGCGGACGAAGTGGCCAAGACGCCTTCCAGAAAAGAAGGGACCGGCGTCTACAAGCACTTGCTGACCGGCGTGTCGTTCATGCTGCCGATGGTGGTGGCGGGCGGTCTGCTGATTGCGCTGTCGTTCGTGTTCGGCATCAAGGCTTATGAGCAAGAGGGAACTCTGGCAGCGGCCTTGATGAAGATCGGCGGTGAGTCGGCATTCAAACTGATGGTGCCGCTGCTCGCAGGTTACATCGCATACTCCATCGCCGACCGTCCAGGCCTGGCGCCGGGCATGATCGGCGGCTTGCTGGCCAGTACGCTGGGCGCGGGTTTCATCGGCGGTATCGTGGCCGGTTTCCTGGCGGGCTATAGCGCGTGGTTGATCAACCGCTACGCACGCCTGCCAGCCAGTGTCGAAGCACTCAAGCCGATTCTCATCATTCCGTTGCTGTCGAGCCTGTTCACCGGCCTGATCATGATCTATGTGGTGGGCCAGCCTGTTGCGGGCATGCTCGCCAGCCTGACCACCTTCCTGGACAGCATGGGCACCACCAACGCGATTCTGCTGGGTGTGCTGCTGGGCGCGATGATGTGCGTGGACCTGGGCGGGCCGATCAACAAGGCTTCCTATGCGTTTTCCGTCGGTCTGCTGGCGTCCCAGAGTTATGCGCCCATGGCGGCTGCGATGGCTGCCGGTATGGTGCCGCCGATCGGCATGGGCATCGCCACGATCCTGGCACGCCGCAAGTTCGCGCAGAGCGAGCGTGAGGCTGGCAAGGCTGCGTTCGTGCTGGGCCTGTGTTTCATTTCCGAAGGCGCGATTCCTTTTGCCGCCAAGGACCCGCTGCGGGTGATTCCTGCCAGCGTGATCGGCGGTGCGCTGACCGGCGCGCTGTCGATGTACTTCGGCTGCAAACTGATGGCGCCCCATGGCGGCCTGTTCGTGATGTTGATACCCAACGCCATCAACCATGCGTTGCTGTATCTGCTGGCCATTGTCGTGGGCAGCGTGGCGACCGGCGTAATCTACGCAGTGCTCAAACGGCCTGAAGCGGTAGAGATGGAACTGGCCAAAGCCACCGCCTGATACGTGGGCGCTGGCTGTCATATCCCTCCAACATTGGCCTGCTAGGTTTCCCCTTTCGCATCTTGAAAGGGGTTAACCATGAGCCAGTTCGATCTCAAGCGTCGTCGTGTGATTCAGGCTGTCGGAGCCGGTTTTCTGCTGCCGGGTCTGGCACCGGCAGTCATTGCTTCGGTGCAGGATCGTCCGAAGATGACCGACGGTGTGCAGTCCGGTGATCTGCTGGGTGATCGGGCGATGGTCTGGAGCCGCAGCGACCGGCCATCGCGCATGGTGGTCGAATGGGACACCCGCAGCATGTTTCCCAACCCGCGTCGGCTGGTGTCGGCGCTGGCCGATCAGCGCACCGACTTCACGGCCCGTGTCGAACTGAGCGGCCTGCCTGTGGATCAGGCGATCTTTTACCGTGTTCATTTCGAGGATGCCCAGTCGGGTGTTGCCAGCGAGCCCTGGTTCGGCCATCTGCGCAGCATGCCGCAACAGCGTCGCGACATCCGTTTCGTGTGGAGTGGCGACACCGTCGGCCAGGGCTTCGGCATCAACCCCGACATTGGCGGCATGCGCATCTACGAAGCCATGCGTCTGCGTTTGCCGGACTTCTTTATCCACAGCGGCGACACCATTTACGCCGACGGCCCGGTCCCGGCGCAGATCACCGTCGAAGGCGGGCGTATCTGGCGCAACATCACCAGCGAAGCTAAGAGCAAGGTTGCCGAGACGCTGGACGAATATCGCGGCAACTACCGCTACAACCTGATGGACGACAACTTGCGCCGCTTCAATGCCGAGGTGCCGCAGATCTGGCAGTGGGACGACCACGAGGTCACCAACAACTGGTCGCCCAGCAAACAGCTGGATGATCGCTACAAGGTCAAGGACATCCAGTTGCTGTCGGCTCGTGGGCGACAGGCCTTTCTGGAATACGCCCCCATGCGTTTGCAGCAGGCCGATAACGGCGGGCGCATCTACCGCAAAATTCCTTATGGCCCGATGCTGGATGTGTTCGTGCTGGACATGCGCAGCTATCGCGATGGCAATGACGCCAACCTGGCGGACAAGCCGGGGCCGACCACGGCCTTTCTGGGCCGTGAGCAACTGGACTGGCTCAAGGGCGAACTCAAGGCCTCCAAGGCACAATGGAAAGTCATCGCGGCAGACATGCCCATTGGTCTTGGTGTCCCGGACGGCGAAGTCAGTCCCGGTGTGGCGCGCTGGGAAGCCATCGCCAACGGCAATGATGGCCCGGCCCTGGGGCGCGAACTGGAAGTCGCCGAACTGCTGGCGTTCATGCGGGCACAAAAGATCCGCGATTGCGTCTGGCTGACGGCCGATGTGCACTATTGCGCTGCCCATCACTATCAACCGGACCTTGCGGTGTTCCAGGATTTCGACCCGTTCTGGGAGTTCGTGGCGGGGCCGCTCAACGCTGGCAGCTTCGGCCCCAACGCACTGGACAAGACCTTTGGCCCGGAACTGGTCTTCCAGAAAGCCCCACCCGCCCAAAACACCTCACCCTTTGCAGGGTTCCAGTTCTTCGGGGAAGTGAACATCGATGGCCAGACTGCAGAAATGACCGTAACCCTGCGGGATCTGGATGGAGTGTCGGTGTTTGAGCGTAAGTTGCAGCCAGTGACTTAGCGTACTGCCCGTCGCCAGCAAGCTGCCTCCCACAGTGGTATGTGGTGTCCAAAAAAGCTGGGTACTCATCAAATCCTGTGGGAGGCAGCTTGCTGGCGACAGCACTTCGACACACACAGTAAAACCATAAGTCCCCTGAAAAAGATCTCTGGGTAGTAGATTCGGAATCTACTCGTTAAGAAAAGGGCAAAGGAATGCCTGAAAAATCACACTCACGAAATTTGCGCAAAGGCCGCTTCTCCGGAAGAGGGCAACTCTATCTGGTGACGGCAACCACGCTCGGTCGGGAGCCGGTATTTACGGATTGGCTTCTCGGTCGCCTGCTCGTGAATGAATTGAGACATGCTCATGAAATGGAGCTTGTTAACTCACTGGCCTGGGTTGTGATGCCTGATCACCTGCATTGGCTATTTGAGTTGCGCACAGACTCACTGCCGCGAGTCATGCAGAGGGTTAAATCCAGAAGCACAATAACTTTGAACAAAGCCAGCAAGCGCATAGGTCGGCTTTGGCAAGATGGATATCACGATAGAGCCATACGACGAGAGCAAGATATCCTTGCCGTTGCGCGCTACATCGTTGCAAATCCTGAACGCGCAGGCTTGGTCAACAACATCCGGGAATATTCGCTCTGGGATGCTGCATGGATTTAGTGTTGCCTGAGCCTCAGTCGTCGCCAGCAAGCTGCCTCCCACAGGATTTGATGGGTGCCCAGCTTCTTGTGGCCACTGAAGTACCCCTGTGGGAGGCAGCTTGCTGGCGACAGCGGTGTGAACTGAAATTCCTTGCAACACCTCCACTCCCTGCTGGCTTATGATGAGGGACCTAACGACAGGATCAGGTCTGCGGCATGCTGGCTATTTTTCTTGAAACCCTGAACATCACCGCGCCTGTATTTGCCATGCTGTTCCTGGGTGTGATCCTAAAGCGCATCCATGCGATTAACGATGGCTTTATCGTCGTGGCTTCGGGGCTGGTGTTCAACGTCACCATGCCGGCTCTGCTGTTTCTGGGGATCATTCACGCCAACCTGAATGAAGCGTTGCAACCCAAGCTGCTGATTTTCTTCAGTGTTGCGACGTTGTTGAGTTTCGCGGCCACCTGGGGCTGGGCGATCTGGCGTTGCCCCGCTGAAGATCGGGGTGTGTACGTTCAGGGCGCGTTTCGTGGCAACAATGGCGTGGTGGGCCTGGCGCTGGCTGCCAGTATGTATGGCGCGTACGGTATTTCGCTTGGGGCGATTCTCGCGGCGCTGGTGATTGTGTTCTACAACGCGCTTTCGACCATTGTGCTGGCGGTTTACAGCCCGGTGATCAAGTCCGATCCGTGGAGCATCTTCAAGAGTGTGCTGGCCAATCCGCTGATCATCAGTGTCATCGTCGCTTCGCCTTTCGCCTATTTCGGCATCGGCCTGCCCAAATGGCTGGAAACCTCCGGCAGCTATCTGGCGCAGATGACCCTGCCGCTGGCGCTGATCTGTATCGGCGGCACGCTGTCGCTGGCGTCCTTGCGCAAAAGCGGCGCGTTGGCGATCAGTGCCAGCATGGTGAAAATGGTCTGGCTGCCACTGATCTGCACCTTTGCAGCGTGGCTGGTGGGCTTTCGCGGTGCGGAGCTTGGGATTCTGTTCCTGTATTTCGGCAGCCCGACGGCGGCGGCCAGTTACATCATGGCCCGCACGGCCAACGGCAATTACGAGCTGGCGGCTGCGATCATCGTCATCACCACGCTGGCGGCGGCCGTGACAACCAATATCGGGATCTTCCTGTTGCAGTGGGGCGGCTGGATCTAGTCGGTCGTCAGTGTTGACGCCGCCAGGCCTTTACGATGCCAAAGGCTACTGCAATACCCAGCAGCGGCAGGACGAACTGGAGCATCAAGTGCTCAAGCCTTTCGGCCAGTAGCATGCCAGTACTGAACGACACGATATGCAGCCCGTAAGTCAGGTACAACGCCAACAGCAGCAGCCCTTCGAAGCGGGTGATGCGATAACCGGCGTAAAACAGCGGCAGGCAGAGCACTGCGACGCCGAGCATGATCGGCAGGTCGAACACCAGGGCGTTGGGGGATATCGACAACGGCACGGGCGAGATCAGCGCGGTCGCGCCCAGCACGCCCAGCAGATTGAACAGGTTGCTGCCGATCACGTTGCCCACCGCGATATCCCGCTCGCCGCGCAGGGCTGCGATCAGGGATGTCATCAGAGCGGGCAGGGACGTGACGATGGCCATCAGCGTCAGGCCGATGATCCGCTCTGAAAGCCCCAGATTCATCGC
Organism: Pseudomonas lijiangensis; assembly: GCF_018968705.1. Classification (NCBI taxonomy): domain Bacteria; kingdom Pseudomonadati; phylum Pseudomonadota; class Gammaproteobacteria; order Pseudomonadales; family Pseudomonadaceae; genus Pseudomonas; species Pseudomonas lijiangensis. Next base: position 4,858,644 of record NZ_CP076668.1, on the reverse strand, counting down.
GACCACCACCGCAGCATCCACCAGCAGATGACCGCCGAACGCCAGCAACAGCAGGCCGCTGGTCAGCAGGGCGATGCAGGTCAGTGAGCGCGGTTTTTCAGTGCTGTGGGTGTGCCCGTGACGTGCGCCATGACCGGCCTGGCGCAGGACGATAAACAGGCAGCCCAGCATCGTGCCCAGCAGCAATACCCCGTCGAGCTTGCTGAACTCACCATCCCAGGACAGCCCAATGACCAGCAGGCTGGCCCCGATCATCAGCGGAATGTCGATGCGCAGCACCTGACGGGCGACCCGTAGCGGAATGATCAGGGCGCACAGGCCCAGAATCACCAGCACATTGAAGATATTGCTGCCGATGACGCTGCCCACGGCAATGTCCGTGCTGTCGGAAAACGCGGCTTGCAGGCTGACGGCCATCTGCGGCGCACTGCTGCCCAGGGCGACGACCGTCAGGCCGATGATCAGTGGTCGAATCCTGAGGATCGAGGCCAGGCGCACGGCGGCGCGAACCGATAATTCTGCGCCGATCAGCAACAGCAGAAGACCGCTCACCAACTGGATGAGCGCGGGGGCGGGAAGGGTCGATAGCTGGATAATTCGGGCTGTCCTCAGTCGAGGCTCTGGACGCGCACTGGCGCGGTTCCGCTGCGCAGCATGCCCAGTTGTTCGGCGGCTTCACGGGAGACGTCGATCAGCCTGCCTCGTACATGAGGGCCGCGATCGTTGATGCGCACGACGACGGTCTTGTCGTTGTCGAGGTTGGTGACTTTGACCCGCGTGCCGAAAGGCAGCTCGCGATGAGCAGCGGTCAAGGCATTCTGATTGAAGGGTTCGCCACTGGCGGTACGCTTGCCGTGATGTCGGGCACCGTAATACGAAGCGCGACCGGTTTCGTCGTAGCCGTGGGGATCGATGTCATGACTGGCGCAACCGGCCAGAAGAGTGAACAGGGAACAGGCAGTGGCAAGTCGGCGCATGGGTCTAATCCTGTGATGCCTGTTTAACCATGTGGGAGTGAATTAATGCCTATCAGTTAAGGCAAAAACAACACGTGTGGGAGGCAGCTTGCTGGCGAAAAAGGCCTGAAACTGGCAGATATTCTGCGTCGTACGCCAAAGTCGCCAGCAAGCTGCCTCCCACAAAGTTATTTATTGACCTTAACTGATCAGCATTACCCCTACGGCTTGGGTCAGCCTTCGAGCTTGGCCTTCAGCAGTTCGTTCACTTGCTGCGGGTTGGCCTTGCCTTTGGAGGCTTTCATTGCCTGTCCGACGAAGAAACCGAACATCTTGCCGCGCTTGGCTTCGTCTGCGGCGCGGTACTGTTCGACCTGTTCGGCATTGGCGGCGAGCATTTCGTCGAGCATCGATTCGATGGCACCGCTGTCAGTAACCTGTTTCAGGCCACGTTTCTCGATGACTTCGTCGGCGCTGCCTTCACCATTGGCCATGGCTTCGAACACCATCTTGGCGATCTTGCCGGAAATGGTGTTGTCCAGGATGCGCTTGAGCATGCCGCCCAGTTGCTCGGCGCTGACTGGCGATTCTTCGATTTCCAGGCCTTGCTTGTTCAGCAGGCTGCCCAGCTCGACCATGACCCAGTTGGCCGCCAGTTTGGCGTCGCCGCCGATGCTCACGACCTGCTCGAAGTAATCGGCCTGCTCGCGGCTGGAAGCCAGCACGCTTGCATCGTAGGCCGACAGACCGAACTGGCTCTGGAAGCGCTCGCGTTTCTGTGGCGGCAATTCCGGCAGGGTGGCGCGGGTTTCGTCGAGGAACGAGTCTTCGATGACGACCGGCAACAGATCCGGGTCGGGGAAGTAACGGTAGTCGTTGGCTTCTTCCTTGCTGCGCATGGCGCGGGTTTCGTTGGTGTTCGGGTCGTACAGGCGAGTCTGCTGGATGACCTTGCCACCGTCTTCGATCAGGTCGATCTGGCGCTGGATCTCGCTGTTGATCGCCTTCTCGATGAAGCGGAACGAGTTGACGTTCTTGATCTCGCAGCGGGTACCGAACTCGGCCTGGCCCTTGGGACGAATCGACACGTTGCAGTCGCAGCGCAGCGAGCCTTCGGCCATGTTGCCGTCGCAGATGCCCAGGTAACGAACCAGCGCGTGGATGGCCTTGACGTAAGCCACGGCTTCCTTGGCGCTGCGCATGTCCGGTTCCGAAACGATTTCCAGCAGCGGCGTACCGGCGCGGTTCAGGTCGATGCCGGTCATGCCGCTGTAGTCTTCGTGCAGGCTCTTGCCCGCATCTTCTTCCAGGTGGGCGCGGGTAATACCGATGCGCTTGACCGTGCCGTCTTCAAGGGTGATGTCCATGTGGCCCTTGCCGACGATCGGCAATTCCATCTGGCTGATCTGGTAGCCCTTGGGCAGGTCCGGGTAGAAGTAATTCTTGCGGGCGAACACGTTGTGCTGACCGATTTCGGCGTTGACCGCCAGGCCGAACTTGACGGCCATGCGTACCGCTTCCTTGTTGAGCACCGGCAACACGCCCGGCATGCCCAGATCCACAAGGCTGGCCTGAGTGTTGGGCTCGGAGCCGAACGTGGTGGCGCTACCGGAGAAAATCTTCGATTGGGTCGAAAGCTGGGTGTGAATCTCCAGCCCGATGACGACTTCCCATTGCATAGTAAGTTGCTCCTCAGAAGCCTTCAGGTGTGCGTGTGTGCCAGTCAGTGACTTGCTGATACTGATGGGCCACATTCAACAGACGGCCTTCCTGGAAATACGGTGCAAGCAATTGAACACCCACCGGCAGGCCGTCGACGAAGCCGGCAGGCATGGACAGGCCTGGCAGACCCGCGAGGTTGGCGGTGATGGTGTAGAAGTCTTCCAGATACGCAGACACCGGATCGTTGTTCTTGGCGCCGATTTTCCAGGCCGGGTTTGGCGTGGTCGGGCCGAGAATCACGTCGACTTCGGCGAAGGCGTTCATGAAGTCGTTCTTGATCAGGCGACGAATCTTCTGCGCTTGCAGGTAATAGGCGTCGTAGTAGCCAGCCGACAGGGCGTAGGCACCGACCATGATGCGGCGCTGTACTTCAGGGCCGAAGCCTTCTGCGCGGGAGCGCTTGTACAGGTCGGTCAGGTCTTTTGGCTCTTCGCAGCGATAGCCGAAGCGTACGCCGTCGAAGCGCGACAGGTTGGACGAGGCTTCAGCTGGCGCGATGACGTAGTACGCAGGAATCGCGTGCTGGTTGTTCGGCAGGCTGATTTCCTTGACGATTGCGCCGAGCTTTTCCAGCTCCTTGACGCTTTCGTGCACCAGTTGTGCGATGCGCGGGTCGAGACCGGCGCTGAAGTATTCCTTCGGCAGACCGATGCGCAGGCCCTTGATCGAGGTGTTGAGGCTGGCGGCGTAATCCGGCACAGGCTCATCGATGCTGGTGGAGTCCTGTGGATCGAAACCGGCCATGCCTTGCAGCAGCAGGGCGCAGTCTTCGGCGGTGCGGGCCATCGGGCCTGCCTGATCGAGGCTGGACGCGTAGGCGATCATGCCCCAGCGGGAAACGCGACCGTAAGTCGGTTTCAGGCCGGTCAGGTTGGTCAGTGCGGCCGGTTGGCGAATCGAGCCACCGGTGTCGGTGCCGGTGGCCGCAGGCAGCAGGCGTGCTGCAACGGCAGCCGCTGAACCGCCGGACGAACCACCGGGAACGTGCTCCAGAGCCCAGGGGTTTTTCACTGCGCCGTAGTAGCTGGACTCGTTGGCCGAACCCATGGCGAATTCGTCCATGTTGGTCTTGCCAAGGGTCACGGTGCCCGCGGCCGCCAGTCGGGCAACCACTGTTGCGTCATACGGAGCCTTGAAGTTGTCGAGCATGCGCGAGGCGCAACTGGTGCGGATGCCCTGGGTGCAGAACAGGTCCTTGTGCGCCAGAGGTGCGCCCAGCAGCGCGCCGTTCTCACCGGCAGCGCGACGTGCGTCGGCAGCCTGGGCCTGAGTGATCGCCAGGTCTTCGGTGAGGGTAATGAAGCTGTTGAGCTGAGGGTCGAGCTGCGCGATGCGCGCCAGCAGGACACGGGTCAGTTCTTCGGAAGAAAACTTTTTATCGGCGAGTCCGCGGGCGATCTCGGCCAGAGTCATTTGATGCATGCAGGCTCTTTCCCTTACTCGATGACTTTCGGAACCAGATAAAGCCCGTCCTGGACCGCTGGTGCGATGGCTTGGTAAGTGTCGCGACGATTGTGCTCTGTAACGGCGTCTTCGCGCAGGCGCTGGGAAGCTTCCAGCGGGTGAGCCAGAGGTTCGATGCCTGTGGTATCGACCGCTTGCATCTGATCGACCAGCCCAAGAATGCTGTTAAGTGCTTCGGTAGTACGCGGGATATCGGCGTCATCCAGGCCCAGTCGGGCCAGATGGGCGATCTTTTCCACGTCGGAGCGTTCAAGCGCCATGGGGTATCTCCAGTGGAATGCCGGCGAATCGGTCTGCCAGCAAATTGCGGAACACCACCGCATTTATGCGGTCTTAAAGCCGCTAATGTCGCGGGGTGTGTTCAGAAAACCGCCAATTTAACATATTGGCTCCTTGCCCAAAATCCCTGTCGTTGTTAGAGTTTGCCGCACTTTTTTACCCACGCGTTCCCTAGGGTCCCATATCCCATGTTCAAGAAACTGCGTGGCATGTTTTCCAGTGATCTTTCCATCGACCTGGGCACTGCCAACACCCTTATTTACGTGCGTGAGCGCGGTATCGTTCTGAATGAACCTTCTGTAGTTGCAATTCGTACTCATGGCAACCAGAAGAGTGTCGTGGCTGTCGGTACAGAAGCCAAACGTATGCTGGGCCGTACTCCAGGCAACATCGCAGCCATTCGTCCAATGAAAGACGGCGTCATCGCCGATTTCAGCGTGTGCGAAAAGATGCTGCAGTATTTCATCAACAAGGTTCACGAAAACAGCTTTCTGCAGCCCAGCCCTCGTGTGCTGATCTGCGTGCCGTGCAAATCCACTCAGGTCGAGCGTCGCGCCATTCGCGAATCGGCTCTGGGCGCCGGTGCCCGTGAAGTATTCCTGATCGAAGAGCCAATGGCCGCTGCCATCGGTGCCGGTCTGCCGGTCGAAGAAGCCCGTGGTTCGATGGTCGTCGATATCGGTGGTGGTACCACTGAAATCGCTCTGATCTCGCTCAACGGCGTGGTCTATGCCGAATCCGTACGTGTCGGCGGCGACCGCTTCGACGAAGCGATCATCACTTATGTGCGTCGCAACTACGGCAGCCTGATCGGTGAATCCACCGCAGAGCGCATCAAGCAGGAAATCGGCACAGCCTATCCGGGCGGCGAAGTTCGTGAAGTCGACGTGCGCGGCCGTAACCTGGCCGAAGGCGTTCCACGTGCCTTCACCCTCAACTCCAATGAAGTGCTCGAAGCCCTTCAGGAGTCTCTGGCGACTATCGTTCAGGCCGTCAAGAGTGCTCTGGAGCAATCTCCGCCGGAGCTGGCTTCCGATATCGCCGAGCGCGGTCTGGTGCTGACCGGTGGTGGCGCATTGCTGCGTGACCTGGACAAGCTGCTGGCCCAGGAAACCGGTCTGCCGGTCATCGTCGCCGAAGACCCGCTGACCTGTGTGGCGCGTGGTGGTGGCCGTGCGCTGGAAATGATGGATAAGCACACCATGGATCTGCTCTCCAGCGAGTAATTCGCCGGGGCGCTGTTCATAGGGTCTTTTGTATGCAGGTAGCGCTTGTGCTACCTGTATGCGTTAGGCTGACGCCGAAACAAGGTGCCTATTTCTTCCATCTGTCCAGGCCGGTTCATACCCCATGAATAACAGCCAATTGAAGCTTGATCCTTTGATCGCATGCCCGGGAGGAGCGGCCTATTAAACCGCTTTTCGCAAAAGGCCCATCGCTGGGCGTACGTCTTCTGGTACTGGTCGTGCTGTCGGTCGCGTTGATGGTGGTGGACGCACGCTTCACGATCCTCAAGCCCGTGCGCAGCCAGATGTCGCTGGTATTGATGCAGACCTACTGGATCGTCGATCTGCCGCAGCGCATGTTTCAGGGCGTTGCCAGCCAGTTCGGCAGTCGTACCGAGCTGATCGCCGAAAATGAGAAACTCAAGACCGAAACCCTGCTCCTGCAAGGTCGCCTGCAAAAGCTGGCGGCACTGACCGAGCAGAACGTTCGCCTGCGCGAGTTGCTCAACTCCTCGGCACTGGTCAACGAGAAGGTCGAAGTCGCCGAGCTGATCGGCATGGACCCGAACCCCTTCACCCATCGCATCATCATCAACAAGGGCGAGCGCGATGGCGTTGTCCTGGGCCAGCCGGTGCTCGATGCCCGTGGCCTGATGGGGCAGGTGGTCGAACTGATGCCCTACACCTCGCGTGTCCTGTTGCTGACGGACACCACTCACAGCATTCCCGTACAGGTCAACCGCAATGGCCTGCGCGCCATTGCCAGCGGCACCGGCAACCCGGAGCGTCTGGAATTGCGGCATGTGGCGGATACCGCTGACATCAAGGAAGGCGATCTGCTGGTCAGTTCCGGTCTTGGTCAGCGCTTCCCGGCGGGTTATCCGGTAGCAACCGTCAAGGAAGTCATTCATGACTCCGGGCAGCCGTTTGCCATTGTGCGCGCCGTTCCCACTGCTGCCTTGAACCGCAGCCGCTATCTGCTGCTGGTGTTCTCCGATGGCCGTTCGCCGGAAGAGCGCGCTGCCGATGCGGCCCAGGCTCAGGAGTCCATCGATAAAGGCCTTGAGCCGACTGTCGCGCCAACGATTCCACCGCTGTCACCGGCTTTCCCGATGGTGCCGATGCCAACGGTTCCATCGTTCCCGACCAGCACCACTCACGCCAGACCGGCTGCCCAGGGTACTTCGGCTCCGGCTGCAACCCCGGCTCCGGCAACCCAGCAAGCCCCGGCGCGGCCTGCTGCAAGACCTGCCATGTCACAGCCTCCGGCGTCTGTACCTTCCAACTCTCGGGAGCGAATCGATGGTTAGTCATGTTTCCGGGCGCAATGGCTGGGTTGTCTGGCTCACCTTCGCCATCGGCCTGTTGCTGAGCATTTCGCCACTGCCGCAGTTCATGGAAATCTTTCGTCCGCTGTGGCTGGCGTTGCTTCTGAGTTTCTGGGTGCTGGCCCTGCCGCATAAAGTCGGCATGACCACGGCCTGGCTGCTGGGCTTGATGGAAGACGTGCTATACGGCAACTATCTGGGCCAGAACGCGCTGATCCTGACGTTGATCGCCTTCCTGGTCATGTCCTTGCAGCAGCGTCTGCGCATGTTCCCCATGTGGCAGCAATGTCTGGTGCTGCTGGTGGTCTTTGGTCTGGCGCAGCTCGTGCAGCTGTGGATCAGCGCCTTGAACGGCAATCGACAGCCAACGCTGGCGCTCGTGCTGCCCGCACTGGTCAGCGCCTTGTTGTGGCCATGGGTGAGTTATGGTCTGCGTGGGTTGAGCAAGCGTTTGAAAATCAACTAAGCGCAGCGTGAGCGCAGGACTGCGTCGTGCTGCGCTTATCGTCACAGACACGGAGATGTCCTTATGCCCTTGCTCTATCTGGCCTCTGGCTCACCGCGCCGGCGTGAACTGCTCACTCAGATCGGTGTGCCTTTCACTGCGCTGAGTGCGCAAATCGACGAAACCCCTCTGAATGATGAAGCACCAACCGCCTATGTCGAGCGTCTGGCGCGTGGCAAGGCCGCGGCCGGTCTGGCCTTGCTGGGCGATGAAGACGCTTGCGTGCTGGGTGCCGATACCGCTGTGGTGCTTGACGGTCGCATTCTGGGCAAGCCGGTGGATCAGGCCGATGCACTGGCAATGCTGGCTGCGCTGTCCGGGCGTGAACATCAGGTGCTGACTGCCATTGCGCTGGTCGATCGCCAGCGCAGCGAGGCTCGCATCGTGACCAGCCGCGTGCGCTTTCGCTCTATCGAACCCCATGAAGCCCGTACCTACTGGGCCAGCGGCGAGCCGCAGGACAAGGCGGGCAGTTATGCTGTTCAAGGCCTTGCAGCGATTTTCGTCGAAGAGCTGCATGGCAGCTATTCTGGAGTCGTTGGGCTACCTCTGTGCGAAACCGCAGAACTGCTGGGCAGTTTCGGCATACCCTGTTGGCAATGCCTGGAAGGTGAGAAGCCATGAGTGAAGAGATTCTGATCAATATCACCCCGATGGAGTCGCGGGTGGCAGTGGTGGAAAACGGTGTCCTGCAGGAGGTCCATGTCGAGCGGACCCAGCGTCGCGGCATCGTCGGCAATATCTACAAAGGCAAGGTGGTGCGTGTGCTGCCCGGCATGCAGGCCGCATTCATCGATATCGGTCTGGATCGCGCAGCCTTCATTCATGCGTCGGAAATCTCCATGCGTGAAGGGCCGGCAGTGGAAACCATCAGCTCTCTGGTCCATGAAGGCCAGAGCCTGGTCGTGCAGGTCACCAAGGACCCGATTGGCAGCAAGGGCGCACGCCTGACCACGCAACTGTCGATTCCGTCGCGCTATCTGGTGTACATGCCGCGCACGGCTCACGTGGGCATTTCCCTGAAGATCGAGGACGAAGGCGAGCGCGAGCGACTCAAGAAGGTCGTCAGCGATTGCGTGGCACTGGAAGGTATCAAGGAAGCAGGCGGTTTTATCCTGCGTACCGCCGCCGAAGGTGCGGGCGCCGACGAAATCCTCATGGACATCCGCTATTTGCGCAGGCTGTGGGACCAGATCGGCGAGCAGATCAAGACCATCAGCCCGCCCAACGTGATCTACGAGGATCTTGGCCTGGCGCTGCGCACACTGCGCGATCTGGTCAGCCCGCGTATCGAGAAGATCCGTATCGACTCCCGGGAAACCTTCCAGAAAACCACGCAGTTCGTGGCCGAGCTGATGCCGGAAATCGCCGACCGTCTGGAACATTATCCCGGTGAGCGTCCGATCTTTGATCTGTACGGCGTGGAAGACGAAATCCAGAAGGCGCTGGAGCGCAAGGTGCCGCTCAAGTCGGGTGGCTATCTGGTGGTCGACCCTGCCGAGGCCATGAGCACCATCGACGTCAACACCGGCGCGTTCGTCGGCCATCGCAATCTGGAAGAAACCATCTTCAAGACCAACCTGGAGGCCGCGACGGCCATTGCGCGGCAACTGCGTCTGCGCAATCTGGGCGGCATCATCATCATCGACTTCATCGATATGGAGGATGGCGAACACCAGCGTCAGGTCCTGCGCACCCTGGAGAAACAGCTGGAGCGCGATCACGCCAAGACCAACATCATCGGTATCACCGAGCTTGGTCTGGTGCAGATGACCCGCAAGCGCACCCGTGAAAGTCTGGAGCAAGTGCTGTGCGAGCCCTGCCACTGCTGTCAGGGGCGCGGCAAGCTCAAGACCCCGGAAACCATCTGTTACGAGATTTTCCGCGAGATCCTGCGCGAGGCCCGGGCCTATCAGGCGGTGGGCTATCGGGTACTGGCCAACCAGCGCGTGGTGGACCGACTGCTCGATGAAGAGTCGGGCAATGTGGCGGAACTGGAGAGCTTTATCGGACGCACCATTCGTTTTCAGGTAGAAACCATGTATTCACAGGAACAATATGACGTGGTGCTGCTCTGAAGTTGCTCGTGTCGTGAAAGCCTGATGCCCACGACGACGAGCCGTATGCCCTTATAACGAGAATGATGCGTGGTAAATGAGCAAAACCTGTACCGGGCCGCACCTGCAGTATTGAGCCAGGTTCACTTCAGCAACGCTGAATGCCGGGCTTTATTGCGGAGGGCTCTCTGAATGGAGCGTCTGTCCCGTTTCTTTTCCGCCCTGACTCGCTGGGGGCTGGGTCTTTGCGCGCTGGCGCTGATTCTGGCTGCCTTGTATGTAAGTCTCGGGCGTCAGTTGATGCCCATGGTCGCCGAGTACCGGGTCGATGTGGAGACTCGTGCCAGTGCAGCCCTTGGCATGCCGTTGAGCATCGGCAGTCTGGAAGGAAGCTGGAGCGGTTTTTCTCCGGTGCTGGTTGCCCATGATGTGATGGTGGGCGAGGGCTCCAGTGCCTTGCGTCTCGATCAGGTCACGGTGTTGCCCGATATCCCGGGCAGCCTGAAAGCCCGTGACGTGCGTATTGCCCATCTTGAGGTCGGCGGTCTGCAGGTCATTCTCAAGCAGGACAAGGACGGAGCCTGGGCAGTCCAGGGCCTGCCCGTACAGGACGACGCCCCTCTCGATCCCGAGAAGCTGCTCAACCAGATGCAGATCGTGTCGCGCCTGTCGCTGCTCGACAGCCAGGTGACGTTGCAGCCTTTCGACGAATCGCCGCTGACCCTTACCTATGTCAACTTCACTCTGCTCACCGGCAGCTATCATCAGCGCCTCGATGCGCGCATGACCCTTCCTGACGGCCAGCCGCTGAGCCTGAACCTGCGCTCGCGAATCCAGGCCAGCCAGTGGAAGGACGGCGAAGCCGATCTGTACCTGAGCCTGCCCCAGAGCGACTGGGCCAAGTGGCTGCCGAAGGCTCTCACCCGTGAATGGAAGGTTTCCACCCTCAAGACCGGTGGCGAGTTCTGGCTGAGCTGGGGCAAGGGGACTGTTCAAAGCGGTGTCGCACGCCTCAATGCACCCCAGATCAAGACAGGCTATGCCGAGCGCAAGCCCGCCGTCATCGACAATCTGGCCCTCAATGCCTGGTTTCAGCGCAGCGATACAGGTTTTGACCTGACGCTGGATTCTCTGGCCATGAGTCTGGGCAAGGATCGCTGGGAAAGCCGTTTGAAGCTGACCCAGACAGCTGCCACCGATGGTCAGGAAGAACTCTGGCATGTGCAGGCCGACAGGCTGGACCTGACACCGGTCACGCCGCTGCTCGATTCCGTCGCGCCGTTGCCGGAAGGTTTTCGCACGGCGCTCAACAATCTCAAGGCCACCGGTGGCTTGCGCAATGTGCTGCTCGATTACCGGCCTCAGGCGGTGGGCGACAAGCGTCTGAGCTTTGCTGCCAATCTGGACAAGGTGGGTTTCAATGCCTATCACGGCGCTCCGGCAGCCGGAAACGTCAGTGGCGCCATCAGCGGTGATCTGGGGCAGGGCGAACTGCGTCTGGCCACCGATGACTTCATGCTGCACCTGGACCCGATCTTCAAGAACCCCTGGCATTACCTGAAAGCCAACGCACGCCTGACCTGGAAGCTGGACGATCAGGGTTTCACCCTCATCGCACCGTATATCAAGGTGTTGGGGCAAGAGGGCAAGATTGCAGCCGACTTCCTGATCCGTCTGCATTTCAACCACGATCAGGAAGACTACATGGACCTGCGGGTCGGCATGGTCGATGGCGACGGCCGCTATACCGGCAAGTACCTGCCCGCCGTGCTGAGCCCGGAGCTGGACAAGTGGTTGCGCACGGCGGTAGTGGGCGGTGCGGTCAATCAGGGTTATTTCCAGTATCAGGGTTCGCTGAACCATGGCTCGCCGGATACGGCCCGGGTCATCAGCCTGTTTTTCGATGTGCATGACGCCACTCTGGACTTCCAGCCGGGCTGGCCATCGCTCAAGGGCGTCGATGGTCAGGTCTATGTGGAAAACAGCGGCGTGAGGGTCAAGGCCAGTAAAGGGCAATTGCTCAATACCCAGGTCAGCAAAGTCATGGTGAACATTCCCCATGTCCCGGCCGGGCAGCCGAGTCATCTGCTGGTGGATGGCGAGTTTGCCGGCACTGTGGCCGACGGTATGAAGATTCTCCAGGAAGCGCCCATCGGCACCGGCAAGACCTTTGCGGGCTGGCAGGGCGAAGGGCCGCTCAAGGGCAAGCTGAAGCTGGATATCCCGCTGGCCAAGGGAGTTGAGCCCAAGGTCGCGGTGGATTTCAGTACTGAAGGCGCACGCCTGAAGATTGCCGATCCGGTGCTGGAGCTTACCCAGCTCAAAGGCGATTTCCGCTTCGACAGTGCCAAGGGTGTAAGCGGCAAGGGGATTCGTGCCCAGGTGTTTGATCGCCCGGTGACGGCCGAAGTCTTTGCCGAAGGCAAACCTGGCGCCAACGTGACGCGTGTCGCTGGCAGCGGGCAGGTGGCACTGAAAAAACTCACCGAATGGCTGGGCATCACCCAGCCGTTGCCGGTCTCGGGCGACTTGCCTTATCAACTGCAACTGACCCTCAACGAGGGCGACAGCTCGTTGCTCATCAATTCCGGGCTCAAGGGCGTGACGGTCGATCTGCCGGCACCGTTCGGCAAGGCCGCCGAAGAAGAGCGTGACAGTGAGTTTCACATGACGCTGCAGGGAGCCGAGCGGCGCTTCGATGCAGCTTATGGCGGGTTGGCGAATCTGGCTTTTGCCACCCCGGCTGGCAAGCTTGCCGAAGGGCGTGGTGAGCTGTTTCTGGGGCAGGGTAAGGCTGTGATTCCCGATGCCAAGGGCTTGCGCATACGCGGCAACCTGTCGGAACTGGATGTGGCGCCCTGGCAAGCCATTGCACAGCGCTATTCGGGTAACGATCCTGGCGGCAGCGCCAAACAGTTGCTCAGTGGCGTGGACCTGCAGGTCGGCAAGCTGACGGCAATGGGCACGACTCTGGATCAGGCCCGTGTACAGTTGCAGCGTAATCCCGCTGCCTGGGCGCTTTCTCTGGACAGCGCTCTGGTCAAGGGCTCGGCCACGTTGCCCGACAGCAAATCCGTGCCCATTGGCATCGATCTGCTTTATGTGCGCCTGCCGGCTCCTGATCCAAACGCCGCCGTGGTCGAAAATCCGCCTGATCCACTGGCCGATGTTGATCCAAGCAAGATTCCCGCGACGGATATCAGGGTTGCCCAGTTGTTCCAGGGTGATCAATTGCTGGGGAGCTGGGCCTTGAAGATCAGGCCTTCGGCGACTGGCATTCGCCTGTCCGACATGAACCTTGAGCTCAAGGGCATGCTGCTCAAGGGCGAAGGCAGTTGGGAAGGCGCGCCCGGCACGAGCAGCAGTTGGTTCAAGGGTCAGATCAGCGGCAACAATCTGGCTGACGTCCTCAAGGCCTGGGGTTTTGCGCCCACGGTCACCAGCGAAAGTTTCGAGATGGACGCCGATGGCCGCTGGCCGGGCTCGCCTGCCTGGGTCGGGCTCAAGCGTTTCTCCGGTAGCCTGGACGCCACATTGCGTCAGGGCCAGTTCGTTGAAGTGGAAGGCGGCGCTCAGGCCTTGCGCGTCTTCGGTTTGCTGAACTTCAACTCCATTGGCCGTCGTCTGCGCCTGGACTTCTCCGACCTGCTGGGCAAGGGCCTGAGTTACGATCGGGTCAAAGGCTTGCTGGTGGCCAGTGACGGTGTGTACGTCACGCGCAAGCCCATTACCCTGACGGGGCCGTCGAGCAACCTTGAACTCAACGGCACGCTGGACATGGTGCGTGACCGGGTCGATGCCAAGCTGCTGGTGACCTTGCCGGTGACCAACAACCTGCCGATTGCCGCGCTGATTGTCGGTGCTCCGGCCATTGGTGGTGCGCTGTTTCTGGTGGACAAGTTGCTGGGCGATCGCGTTGCGCGTTTTGCCAGCGTGCAGTACAAGGTCGAAGGGCCATGGAAAGAACCGAAGATCACGTTCGACAAGCCTTTTGAAAAACCTCAATAGCGCGTCATGGAGTACAGTGGCGGCAGGCCATTTAAGGGAAGTGTCATGTCTTTTGCCGTGATTCAGATGGTCAGCCAGAGCGACGTGCAGGGCAATCTTGCCCAGGCCCGCAGGCTGTTGGAGCAAGCTGCCGAAAACGGGGCGCGCCTTGCGGTGTTGCCCGAGAACTTTGCCGCCATGGGGCGTCGTGACGTTGCCGATATCGGCCGCGCCGAGGCCCGTGGACAAGGCCCGATCCTGCCATGGTTGAAACTGGCTGCCCGTGACCTCAAGTTATGGATTGTCGCTGGTACATTGCCACTGCCGCCCGATGACCAGCCCGAGGGCAAGGTCACGGCCTGTTCGTTGCTGGTGGACGAGCAGGGCGAGCAGGTGGCCCGCTATGACAAGCTGCACTTGTTCGATGTCGACGTCGCGGACAATCGCGGTCGCTATCGTGAGTCCGATGACTATGCTCATGGGAATAACGTGGTGGTTGCCGACACCCCTGTGGGCCGTTTGGGCCTGAGTGTCTGTTACGACCTGCGCTTCCCGGAGCTTTACACCGCCCTGCGCGAAGCCGGGGCTGAATTGATTACCGCGCCGTCGGCCTTCACGGCAGTGACCGGCGCGGCGCATTGGGACGTCCTGATCAGGGCGCGTGCCATCGAAACCCAGTGTTATCTGCTGGCGGCCGCCCAGGGTGGGACTCATCCGGGGCCTCGGGAAACTTACGGGCACGCGGCAATTGTCGATCCATGGGGTCGTGTGCTGAGTCTGCAGGAACAGGGTGAAGCCGTGCTGCTGGCTGAACGGGACAATGAAGAACAGGCGTCCATACGGGCGCGGATGCCGGTGTCCAGTCACCGGCGCTTTTTTTCGCAGGACGCCGTGCGGCCTGCTTCGGAGTGAATATGAGTGGCTTGTCCTCTGTCAGCGAACATCTTCTGGCGCCCGGTGGCTTGACTCTGGACAGCCTGCAATCGGTTCTGGGCGAGCTGGCCGGCCCGGGAATCGATGCGGCTGACCTCTACTTTCAGGGGATGATTTCTGAGTCCTGGTCTCTTGAGGACGGCATCGTCAAGGAAGGCAGTTTCAACCTTGACCAGGGTGTCGGCGTGCGTGCGCAGTCGGGTGAGAAAACCGGTTTCGCCTACAGCAACGCGATCACTCTGGAGGCCTTGAACACGGCGGCCCGCGCCGCTCGCTCGATTTCCCGTGCAGGCCAGAATGGCCGGGTCCAGGCATTCACTTCTCAGGATGTGGCCCGGTTGTATGCGCCGGATAACCCGCTGGAAGTGCTGACCCGTGCCGAAAAGGTCGAACTGCTCAAGAGAGTCGATGTTGCCACCCGCGCTCTGGATCCGCGTATCCAGAAGGTGTCGGTGAGCATGTCCGGCGTCTGGGAGCAGGTTCTGGTGGCTGCCGCCGATGGCACGCTCGCCTCCGATGTGCGGCCGCTGGTGCGTTTCAATGTCAGCGTCATTGTCGAGCAGAACGGTCGTCGCGAGCGCGGCGGTCATGGCGGCGGCGGACGCACCGACTACCGTTATTTCCTCGCTGAAGACCGCGCCATGGGCTATGCCCGCGAGGCGCTGCGTCAGGCACTGGTCAACCTTGAAGCGATTCCGGCTCCGGCGGGCACCTTGCCTGTAGTGCTGGGTTCCGGTTGGTCCGGCGTACTGCTGCACGAGGCGGTCGGGCATGGCCTGGAAGGCGACTTCAACCGCAAGGGCAGTTCAGCCTACAGCGGACGGATTGGCGAAAAGGTCGCCTCCAGCCTTTGCACCATCGTCGATGATGGAACCCTGGCCGAGCGCCGCGGTTCGCTGAGCGTGGACGACGAAGGCACGCCGACCGAATGCACGACCCTGATCGAGAACGGCATTCTCAAGGGCTACATGCAGGACAAGCTCAATGCTCGTCTGATGGGCGTCGCCCGCACGGGCAACGGTCGTCGCGAATCCTATGCCCACCTGCCGATGCCGCGCATGACCAACACCTACATGCTGGGCGGCGAGAGTGATCCACAGGAAATCATCGCTTCGGTGAAGAAAGGTATTTATTGCGCCAACCTGGGCGGTGGTCAGGTCGACATCACCAGCGGCAAGTTCGTGTTTTCCACCAGCGAAGCCTACCTGATCGAGGACGGCAAGATCACCGCTCCGGTCAAGGGCGCGACCCTGATCGGCAACGGGCCGGAAGCCATGAGCCGAGTGTCGATGGTCGGCAACGACATGTCCCTCGACAGCGGTGTGGGCGTGTGTGGCAAGGATGGCCAGTCAGTACCGGTGGGTGTTGGTCAGCCGACTCTGAAGATCGATGCAATCACGGTCGGTGGCACTGGCGGGTGAGGGTGTGACGGGGCTGACCGCTTGCGATCAGCCCCAGGGTCTTGATCAACGCAGACCGCGTTGAATCTCGTCCAGATCACGGATGTATTTGAAGATTTTGCGGCTGGTGGCCGGCGGTTTGTTGCGTGCAACTTCGTGTTGAGCCTGACGGATCAATGAGCGCAGTTGCTGGCGGTCAGCATCCGGGTAGTCGATGACGAACTTTTCCAGGTCGTCGTCGTTGCCCGAGATCAAGCGATCACGCCAGCGCTCCAGAGCGTGGAAGCGTTCGTTGTACTGGCGAGTGGAGGCATCGAGTTGGTCCAGCAATTCCAGAATGGCTTCCTGGTCCTGATCGCGCATCAGCTTGCCGATGAACTGGATGTGGCGCTTGCGGGCAATGTGCGCGGTGTGCTTTGGCGCATCCGCCAGAGCCTTGCGCAAGGCGTCGGTCAGAGGCAGCTTGGCCAGTACATCGGGTTTGAATGTCGTCAGTCGCTCGCCAAGATCAACCAGAGCATGCAGCTCGCGTTTTACTTGGCTTTTGCTTTTCTCCCCGTCGAGGGAGTCGTCGTAAGAATCAACCATGGGGGCCGTCCGCAAATAAACGCCGCCATGATAACCAGTCGAGGGCCGCTTGTCCGGTCCGGTCGGTATTCGGCGTGTGCCGAAAGCAGAATTTGATGGAGAAAATCATGAGTGCAACCCAAAGCGTCGGCCCTCAGGCCTTGCCCGAACTGCAGGAACAGGTCGAGCAGATCATTGCCGAAGCCCGGCGCCAGGGCGCCAGTGCCTGTGAAGTTGCCGTGTCGCTGGAGCAGGGGCTGTCGACATCCGTTCGTCAGCGCGAAGTGGAAACCGTAGAGTTCAACCGCGACCAGGGGTTTGGTATCACCTTGTACCTGGGACAGCGCAAAGGCTCGGCCAGCACCTCGGCCAGTGGCGCAGACGCGATTCGCGAAACCGTTGCTGCGGCATTGGCCATCGCCAAACATACCTCCGAGGACGAAAGCTCCGGTCTGGCTGATGCCGCGCTGATGGCCAGGGAGAACAAGGATTTCGATCTGTTCCATGCCTGGGACATCACTCCCGAGCAGGCTATTGAACAGGCCCTGATCTGCGAAGCCGCCGCGTTCGACGCCGACAGCCGTATCAAGAATGCCGATGGCACCACGCTCAATACCCATCAGGGTTGCCGGGTCTATGGCAACAGCAATGGTTTCGTCGGTGGTTACGCTTCGACACGTCACAGCCTCAGTTGCGTGATGATCGCCGAAGGTGAAGGCCAGATGCAGCGTGATTACTGGTACGACGTCAACCGTATCGGCACTCTGCTGGCAGATCCCCAGAGCATTGGTCGCAAGGCCGCGCAACGTGCCGCCAGTCGTCTGGGCGCGCGTCCGGTTCCGACCTGCGAGGTTCCGGTGCTGTTCTCGGCCGAGATGGCGGGCGGACTGTTCGGCAGCCTGTTGTCGGCCATTGCCGGCGGCAACCTGTACCGCAAGTCTTCCTTCCTGGAAGGCACTCTGGGTGAGCGGCTGTTCCCCGAGTGGCTGACCATCGATGAGCGTCCGCACCTGATGCGCGCCATGGGTAGTTCCGCTTTCGATGGCGATGGCCTGGCGACTTACGCCAAGCCATTCGTGGAAAACGGCACGCTGGTCTCCTACATCCTGAGCACCTATTCAGGCCGCAAACTGGGTCTGCCCAGCACGGCGAACGCCGGTGGCGTGCACAACCTGTTCGTCACTCATGGAAGCGAAGATCAGGCTGCACTGATCCGTCGCATGGGGCGCGGCCTGTTGGTCACCGAATTGATGGGCAGTGGCCTGAACATCGTGACCGGTGATTATTCCCGTGGCGCGGCGGGTTTCTGGGTCGAGAATGGCGAGATCCAGTTCCCGGTTCAGGAAGTGACCATTGCCGGCAATATGCGTGAAATGTTCAAGCAGATTGTCGCGATTGGCAGCGATCTTGAACTGCGCAGCAACATTCGCACAGGCTCGGTGCTGATCGAGCGCATGACTGTCGCGGGTAGCTAAACCCCTCTTCGCGAATGAATTCGCTCCCACATCCGTAGGAGCGAATTCATTCGCGAAAATCCTCTCCCAAACACTTCCTTCCGTCCCCCTCTTTAAGCTCACGCCAACTCCAGACTTGTTTTGATTCTTAATCTCATTCAATAATGAATATCATTTCCGAAATGAGATGCGGTCATGGGGTCTGTGTTACACGAGCTGCCTTACCTGGAAAACTGGCGCGGTCTGAGTCTGCGGATTCGCTGTGCCCTTGAGCCTGATGAACCGCGCCTCATCGATCATTACCTGGCCGAAGGGCGCTATCTGGCGCGTTTCACGGCTACGCCACAGATGCTTATCGCCGAAACCACTTTCCGCCTGCTGATGGACACCGCACGCGACACGGTCTTGCCGTGGCACTGGCGCTGCCTGTGTCTGGATCAGGCCTGGCGGCCGTTGCGCGACGTCAAGGCGCTGGCTTCCACACCCGCACGACAGCAACGCTGGGCAGCCTGCGCGCATCAACTGGCGTCCTGCGTTTTGCAGCCTTCGATTTCTCTCACTGAACTGGTGCAAGGACATTCCGATGAGTAATACCCGTATCGAACGCGACAGCATGGGTGAACTGCAAGTCCCGGCCGAGGCCTTGTATGGCGCACAGACTCAGCGTGCGGTGGATAACTTCCCGATCAGCCAGCAGCGCATGCCGAGGCAGTTCATTCGTGCCCTGTTACTGGCCAAGGCGGCCGCAGCCCAGGCGAACCTTGAGCTGGAGCAGATCAGCGAAGGGCAGAGCAAAGCCATCGTCAGCGCCGTGAAAGAGCTGCTGGCCGGTGATTTCATGACTCACTTCCCGGTGGATATCTACCAGACGGGGTCCGGCACCAGCACCAACATGAACGCCAACGAGGTGATTGCCACTCTGGCGACCCGCGTGCTGGGCGAAACGGTTAACGCGAACGATCATGTCAACTGTGGTCAGAGCAGCAACGACATCATTCCGACCACTATCCACGTCAGTGCTGCTCTGGCCTTGCATGAGCAACTGCTGCCGGCCCTGAATCATCTGGTTCAGGTCACCGAGCACAAGGCCGTGCAGGTTCACGCCTTCGTCAAGACCGGCCGGACCCACTTGATGGATGCCATGCCGGTTCGTCTGAGCCAGGTCCTCAATGGCTGGGCGCAGCAGATTCGCGCCAACATCGAGCACCTGCAAGGTCTGCAGCCAAGCCTGCAGGCCCTCGCTCAAGGCGGTACTGCCGTGGGCACCGGCATCAACGCGCATCCTGAATTCGCAAAGCGTTTCAGCACGCACCTGAGCGCGTTGAGTGGCGTGCAGTTCGAGCCCGGAAAGGATCTTTTCGCCCTGATCGGTTCCCAGGACACCGCCGTGGCGGTTTCCGGGCAGCTCAAGGCAACAGCCGTTTCCCTGATGAAAATCGCCAATGACCTGCGCTGGATGAACTCCGGCCCGCTGGCCGGGTTGGGCGAGATCGAGCTGCAAGCCTTGCAGCCGGGCTCCTCGATCATGCCGGGCAAGGTCAACCCTGTGATTCCCGAGGCGACGGCCATGGTTGCTGCGCAGGTCATCGGCAACGATGCGGCGATTACCGTGGCAGGGCAGTCCGGCAACTTCGAGCTGAACGTGATGCTGCCGATCATCGCCCAGAATCTGCTCAGTAGTATCGAATTACTGGCCAACTCCAGTCGTCTGCTGGCGGACAAGGCGATAGCCAGCTTCAAGGTCAACGAAGCCAAGCTCAAGGAAGCGCTGTCGCGTAATCCGATCCTGGTGACGGCGCTCAATCCGATCATCGGCTACCAGAAGGCTGCCGAAATCGCCAAGAAGGCTTACCAGCAAGGACGTCCGATCATCGATGTCGCCCTTGAACACACCGATTTGCAGCGCAGTCAGCTGGAAGTGCTGCTCAATCCCGAAAAACTCACTGCTGGCGGCATCTGATTCAAGCCCGCCTGGAGGTATGTCATGCAGCATTGGAAACGCACCATCGAACTGGCCAATCGCTGTTTCAATCAGGGGGAGTGGGTCGAGGCCCGCGAACTCTACCTTCAGGCGCTGGCTCTGGCTCAAGTGCTGTTTGAGCGCTGGCCGGATGCCGATGAAGCGGTGGCGGCCTGCGTCATTTCCCACCACAACCTGGCTGATCTTCACCTGAGCCTGGGGCAGCCGGAGGAGAGCGCCGAGTACCTGTGTGCGATCCATCAGCACCTGTTGCAGACCATGCAGGATCCGCGTCTGCCCAAGGCCCTGCGCGAAGCCGCGTTGCGCCACAGCAACAAGACCTATGCCGAACTGTTGGGCTTCATCGGCGAGCACGGCGAATACCCAAGAACGCATCGGTTGCTGAACAGCAACAACGAGCATACGCGCTCATCGTTGCAGCGAGATTCCGCCGCCACTCCTGGCCTTTTCTACGGAGCACATTGAAATGCCTTATACCTTGCCTGCACTGCCTTACGCCTACGATGCCCTGGAACCGCACATCGATGCGCAGACCATGGAAATCCACTACACCAAACACCATCAGACCTACATCAACAACCTCAACGCCGCTGTCGAGGGCACCGAGTTCGCTGAGTGGCCCATCGAGAAACTGGTGGCCAGCGTCCAGCAATTGCCTGAAAAACTGCGCCCGGCGGTGATCAATCAAGGTGGCGGCCATGCCAACCACTCCCTGTTCTGGACCGTCATGGTTCCTGGCGGCGGTGGTCTGCCTGAAGGTGAGGTTGCCAAGGCCATCGACGAGCAACTGGGTGGTTTCGACAGCTTCAAGGAGGCTTTCACCAAGGCTGCCCTGACCCGTTTCGGCAGCGGCTGGGCCTGGCTGAGCGTGACGCCCGAGAAAAAACTCGTGGTGGAAAGCAGCGGTAACCAGGACAGCCCGTTGATGAGCGGCAACACGCCGATCCTCGGTCTGGACGTCTGGGAACACGCTTACTACCTGCTTTACCAGAACCGTCGTCCCGAATACATCAACGCGTTCTACAACGTGGTCAACTGGGATGAGGTATCCCGGCGCTACCAGGCCGCTGTGGCCTGATTCTCCAATAAAGACCTAAGGCAGTTTATGCGTTCGGAAATACTTACAGTCAGCAGCGTGCGGTTGTTTCGTCTGGCGATCGGGACAGTTCTGCTGTTGGCCGGCATGGCATTGCTGGGCGCACAAGGGCTGGCTTGGCTCAATCTTGAGCCACGCCTGATGCGGGCGCTGGAAGGCGGCGCGATCTGTGCTCTGGGCACGGC
Source organism: Pseudomonas lijiangensis (assembly GCF_018968705.1). Lineage (NCBI taxonomy): Bacteria > Pseudomonadati > Pseudomonadota > Gammaproteobacteria > Pseudomonadales > Pseudomonadaceae > Pseudomonas > Pseudomonas lijiangensis. The sequence goes on along the minus strand of NZ_CP076668.1, from coordinate 4,837,504 downwards.
ATTGGGGGCGGTTCCGGTACTGGTGATCCGCAACATGCCGATCATGGTGTCTGATGGACTGCTCGGCTTCGGTGCTGGTGTCATGCTGGCAGCGACGGCGTTTTCCCTGATTGTGCCGGGGCTTGAAGCTGCCGAAGGTCTTGGTTTTTCTGCCTGGGGCGCGGGTGGCCTGATCAGCGCAGGCATCGTGCTGGGTGCCTTGTGCCTGTTCATGGTGGATTACAGTGTCTCCAGAGGTTCGCCGCTGGGTGGCACGCCCGGACATCCGGCGATTGCCCCGCGAATCTGGCTGTTCGTGATTGCCATCGTGGCTCACAACATCCCGGAAGGCATGGCGATTGGTGTTTCGGCCGGTGGTGGCCTGTCGGAGGCCGATAGCCTGGCCATCGGCATTGCCTTGCAGGACGTGCCTGAAGGGCTGGTGATCGCCATGGTGCTGGCCGGTGCTGGAATGTCTCGGGGCAAGGCGTTTCTGATTGGCGCGGCTTCCGGCCTTGTCGAACCGCTTTTTGCCTTGCTCGGCGCCTGGCTGGTAGGTATTGCCGAACAACTGCTGCCATTCGGCCTGGCTTTGGCAGCAGGTGCGATGCTGCTGGTCGTGACCCACGAGATCATCCCGGAATCGCGCCTGAACGGGCACAACAAAGTTGCCAGCCTGGGGCTGGTTGCCGGGTTTTGTCTGATGATGGTGATGGATACGGCGTTGGTTTGAGGGCTCTCGTAAAATTATTGTGTATCGTGTGTATTCGGCTTTGACGGAGTCGCTATGCGTGTGTATCGTACACAACATAAGGCATGGTGAGGGAGCAGATGCGAAGTCGTGATTTGATTGAAATGATTGAGGCGGATGGATGGTTTGAAGTGGCGGTGAAAGGAAGCCATCATCAGTTCAAACATCCAACCAAAAAAGGGCGGGTGACTGTTCCACACCCCAAGTCTGAAATAGCTAAAGGAACGCTACATAACATATTGAAAAGCGCCGGCCTCAAATGAGTTCGGAGTGACCACCGAATGCCCGTCAGGGTGTCGGTAAAGTGGTACTGGGCGACTGAGCGGCCTCAAGGGCCTCTCAAACCTACAGTTACTGCTCTCAAGGGCTCTGTGTAGCGAGCGCTTTAATTCTCAAGGGAGAATTACGTTAATGAAATTTCCAGTCGTAATACATAAAGACGCCGACTCTGATTTTAGTGTGACTGTCCCCGATGTGCCTGGATGCTTCTCGGCCGGTGCCACTTTCTCGCAAGCGCTTGAAAATGTACACGAAGCACTGGCGCTGCATCTGGAGGGGCTCGTAGCTGATGATGAGGTTTTACCTCAGGCGCAGGAAGTAGACGCGCACCTCGGTAATCCGGACTACGCAGATGGCATATGGGCTTTGGTCGACTTCGACTTGACCCCTTATCTGGGGAAGTCGGTGAGGTTTAACGCCTCTCTGCCGGAACATCTTCTGAACAGGATCGATGAACGAGTTCAGAAGGATCACCGCTACGCTTCGCGATCAGGCTTTTTGGCAACTGCGGCGTTGAGAGAGTTGTGTGCCTGATTGAGCAGGGCGCCATCGGCGCCCTTTCTTTTCAAATCCTTACTCGCCTTCATCGAACTTGTTGTTGATCAGTTCGACCAGCCCGTCCAGGGCATCCTGCTCGCCTTCGCCTTCGGTCAGCAGGTGAATGTCCGTGCCTTTGCCGGCAGCCAGCATCATCACGGCCATGATACTTTTGCCGTCGACCATGCTTTCCGGTGAGCGGCCAACCCTGATCTGGCAAGGAAACTTGCCTGCGACGCCAACGAACTTGGCGGCTGCGCGGGCATGCAGGCCCAGTTTGTTGATGATGGTGATTTGACGAGCGGGCATCGCAGTGAAAATCCTTCAGCTGAGGTCGCGGTGGCGGACCTGAACGTTCTTGAGTGATTGTTGCAGGACCTGACCCAGACGTTCTGTCAGGTAGACGGAGCGATGATGCCCGCCTGTGCAGCCAATGGCGATGGTGACGTACGAGCGGTTGCTGGCAGCAAAGCGAGGCAGCCATTTGTTGAGGTAGGAGAAAATGTCCTGGAACATCTCTTCGACATCAGGCTGGGCTGCCAGGTATTCGATAACGGGGGCATCGAGGCCCGAATGGTCGCGCAGTTCAGGCTTCCAGTACGGATTGGGCAGGCAGCGCACATCGAATACGACGTCGGCGTCCACAGGCATGCCACGCTTGAAACCGAACGACTCGATCAGGAAGGCGGTACCGGCTTCAGGCCTGTTCAGCAGGCGAAGCTTGAGGGTGTCGCGTAGCTGATAGAGGTTCAGGTGCGTGGTGTTGATCTTGAGATCGGCCAGATCGATGATTGGCCCCAGCAGAGTCGTTTCGTCGTGTATGGCTTCTGCCAATGAACGATTCGCCGTGCTGAGCGGGTGACGACGGCGAGTTTCGGAGAAGCGTTTGAGCAGCGTCGCTTCGTCGGCATCCAGATAGAGCACGTCGCACTGGATATTCAGTGCACGAAGTTCGGCGAGGATCTGCGGGAAGCGCGTCAGGTGGCTCGGGAGGTTACGTGCATCGATGGACACCGCCAGCAGAGGTTCTGCCAGCTCGCTGTTCATCAGCGCACGCTCTGCCAGTTCCGGAAGGAGGCCGGCAGGAACGTTGTCCACGCAATAGAAACCGTTGTCTTCCAGCACATTCAGAGCTGTGCTCTTGCCAGAACCCGAACGACCACTCACGACGATCAGGCGCATGTTCAATGTCCGTTCTGTACGTCCAGTACCACTTGATAAAGCGTTTCACCGCTTTCGGCACTGCGTAGGCGGTCACGCACTTCAGTGCGGTCAAGCATGCTGGCTATCTGGCGCAGCAGCTCCAGGTGTTCATCGGTGGCCGCTTCCGGGACGAGCAGGACAAACAGCAGGTCGACCGGGGCACCATCGATGGCGTCGAAATCGATAGGCGATTCCAGGCGCATGACTGCGCTCACAGGTGTTTCACACCCTGCAAGGCGGCAATGGGGGATGGCAATGCCGTTGCCAAAACCGGTAGATCCCAGTTTTTCGCGGGCAACAAGGCTTTCAAACACACTTTGCTGGTCCATGCTCGGTACTTCTCGACCGATCAGGTTGGCAATTTGTTCGAGTACGCGTTTTTTACTGCCGCCCGACACGTTCACGCATGAACGGCCGGGGGTCAGGATGTTTTCAAGTCGGATCATTGGAATGAGTGTCAGCGAGCTGTCGCACCTTTAAGGATGTTCTGCTGCTTCTCCTTATGCTTGAGCAATTGTCTGTCGAGCTTATCAGTGAGAAGGTCGATGGCCGCGTACATGTCGTCATGTTCGGCGTTGGCTACGACCTCTCCACCATGGATGTGCAGTGTGGCTTCGATCTTCTGTTTGAGCTTCTCGACCGCCAGGGTGACCTGCACGTTAGTAATCTTGTCAAAATGCCCTTCGAGCTTCTTGAGCTTGAGCTCAACGTATTCGCGAAGGGGCTTGGTCACTTCCAGTTGGTGTCCACTGATATTGACTTGCATACAGCTTTCTCCTTTGCCAGTGCATATAGAAGCAGGAGTTCATTCCTGCCGCTGGAACGCTGTGGCTCTGCCTGCATCACATCAGTCGCTTGCGTTCACTCGAAGGTGCGATTCCGAGCGACTCGCGGTACTTGGCAACTGTGCGACGGGCTACTTGAATGCCTTGTGCCTCCAGTAAACCAGCGATCTTGCTATCACTCAACGGCTTTTTCTGATTTTCCGCTGCAACCAGTTTCTTGATGATTGCGCGAATTGCCGTCGAAGAGCATTCCCCGCCTTCGGAGGTGCTGACGTGGCTGGAAAAGAAGTATTTCAGCTCGTAAATACCCCTTGGGGTATGCATGAACTTCTGGGTGGTCACGCGGGAAATTGTCGACTCGTGCATGCCTACGGCTTCGGCGATGTCATGCAGGACGAGCGGCTTCATGGCTTCGTCGCCATACTCGAGAAAACCGCGCTGATGTTCGACGATCTGGGTGGCAACCTTCATCAGGGTTTCGTTGCGGCTCTGCAGGCTCTTGATGAACCAGCGGGCTTCCTGCAACTGATTGCGCATGAAGGTGTTGTCGGCGCTGGTGTCGGCCCGGCGCACAAAACCGGCATATTGCGGGTTGACCCGCAGGCGCGGCACGGATTCCTGATTCAGCTCCACCAGCCAGCGCTCGTTGTCCTTGCGCACGATCACATCGGGCACGACATATTCGGCTTCGGTGGATTCGATCTGCGAGCCGGGGCGCGGGTTGAGGCTCTGGACCAGTTCGATGACCTGGCGCAGTTCGTCTTCCTTGAGCTTCATGCGACGCATGAGCTGGGTGTAGTCGCGACTGCCCAGCAGGTCGATGTAGTCGGTGACCAGGCGCTGGGCTTCGCTCAGCCAGCGGGTCTTGGCCGGTAGCTGGCGCAATTGCAGCAGCAGGCATTCGCTCAGGTTGCGGGCGCCGATACCGGCAGGTTCGAATTGCTGGATACGGTGCAGAACGGCTTCGATCTCGTCGAGTTCGATATCCAGTTCGGGATCGAAGGCTTCGACGATTTCTTCGAGGGTTTCGTCGAGATAGCCCTGGTTATTGATGCAGTCGATCAGGGTGACGGCAATCAGCCGGTCCTTGTCGGACATCGGCGCCACGTTCAATTGCCACAGCAGATGGCTCTGCAGGCTTTCGCCAGCGGACGTGCGGGTGGTGAAGTCCCATTCGTCGTCATCGTTGCTGGGCAGGCTGCTGGCGCTGGTCTGGTAGACATCTTCCCAGGCGGTATCGACGGGCAATTCGTTTGGAATGCGCTCGTTCCATTCGCCCTCTTCCAGGTTGTCCACAGTGGGTGCGGATTCCTGATAGCTGGGTTCCTGGATCTCGGTATTGGGCTTTTGCTCGATGTTGTCGGCCAGAGGGTCGGAGTTGTCGAAGTCTTCGCCTTCCTCCTGGCGTTCCAGCATAGGGTTGGATTCCAGTGCTTCCTGAATCTCTTGCTGGAGGTCCAGGGTCGATAACTGGAGCAAGCGGATAGCCTGTTGCAGCTGCGGTGTCATCGTCAGCTGCTGGCCCATTCTCAAGACTAGCGATGGTTTCATGGCAGGGGCTAAACACCTTATTCGCCGGCGCACATGCGCCATCCACTACAGGGCGCCGAAGCGCCAACTTAAGCAAGTTATATGCCTGAATCTGAAGTGTTTGCCTAGAGCATCATGACAAAAAATGCATTGTCAACAGGATGCTTAGGCAAAGCTCGCATCAAGAGAGCTCACACAGGATCGACTACAGGCGGAACTCGTGGCCGAGGTAGACCTCTTTCACCAGCTGGTTGGCCAGAATGGTTTCCGAGTCGCCTTCGGCAATCAATTGCCCGTCGTTCACGATGTAGGCGGTTTCGCAGATATCCAGGGTTTCGCGCACGTTGTGATCGGTGATCAGCACGCCGATGCCCTTGGCTTTGAGGTGATGAATGATCTGTTTGATATCGCCCACCGAGATGGGGTCTACACCTGCGAAAGGTTCGTCGAGCAGGATGAACTTGGGTGCGGTGGCCAGTGCCCGGGCAATTTCCACGCGGCGGCGCTCACCACCCGAAAGGCTCATGCCCAGGTTGTCGCGGATGTGGGTGATGTGGAATTCCTGAAGCAGGCTTTCCAGCTCCTTGCGACGTGCGGCTGAGTCGAGTTCCTTGCGGGTCTCGAGGATGGCCATGATGTTGTCGGACACGGACAGCTTGCGGAAGATCGAGGCTTCCTGAGGCAGATAGCCAATGCCTGCGCGGGCGCGGCCGTGCATCGGCTGGTGGCTGACATCGAGGTCATCGATCAGGACGCGGCCCTGATCGGCCTGTACCAGACCGACGATCATGTAGAAGCAGGTCGTCTTGCCGGCGCCGTTGGGGCCGAGCAAGCCTACGATCTGACCGCTGTCGATGGACAGGCTTACGTCGCGTACGACCTGACGACTCTTGTAGCTTTTAGCCAGATGCTGGGCTTTAAGCGTCGCCATTTACTGGGCCTTCTGCTGTTCGGTTTTCTTTTTAGGCTGGATGACCATGTCGATCCGTGGGCGCGGTGCAGTCACTTTAGCGCCGCCATTGGCGCGACCTGCGGTGACGACCTGCTTCACAGTGTCATAGACGATCTTCTCGCCTTCGGAGGTGTTGCCGTCGTTGATGACCTTGGCCTTGTCGATCAGTACGATGCGGTCCTGTGCCGCGTAATACTGGATGGTGACGCCATAGGCCTGCACGATCGGCTTGTCTACCGAGGGTTTCTGCTCGTAATAGGCCAGGTTGCCGACGGAGGTGAATACGTCGACTTCGCCCTGTGCGTTACGAGTGATGGTCACGGTATTACCGGTGATCTTCATCGAACCCTGAGTGATGATCACGTTGCCCTTGTAGGTGGCAACGCCTTTCTTGTCATCGAGCTGCGCATCGTCAGACTGGATGTGGATCGGCTGATCGCGATCGGTTGGCAGGGACCAGGCGCTCGCGCTTCCCAGTGCTGCGCCCAGGCCGAGCAAAAAAGGAAGAGTTTTAACGAGACTCATACTGTCCTCTTACGTTGGACAGCAGGTCCATCCTGCCGTCGTTCAAATACGCTTTCATTCCCTTGGCTGTCGTTACACCGCCAGCGGCGTCGATTCTAACCACTTGCTCGGTCTGCGCATATTGCTTCTGTGGGAATACGGTCATACGACTGCTGGTAATGATAGTCGTACGCTGCTTTTCATCGGTACGTGCAACACGTACGGAGTCGATCAGTTCAACTTCGGTGCCGCCCGGCGAAACTTCGCCGCGTTCGCTCTGTACGTGCCACGGGAACAGGGTGCCGCGGTACATGTGCAGGTCGGGTTTGGTCAGCAGGGTGATATCCGTTGCCTTGACGTGTTCGACCTTGTCGGCAGTCATGTCGTATTGCATCTTGCCGTCGGGCAGGTACTGCACGCTATGGGCATTGATGGCGTAATAGTCGATGGCGGTGTCGTCGGTGGCGGCGACAGGCTGATCCATGAAGCTTTCCGGGCTGATGTTCCAGTAGCCGACTGCGGCAAGCAGCAGTGCCAGCACCCCGAAGGTCAGGATCGTGCGTATTTTCTTACTGAACATAGAAAAGGCTTCCATAAGGGCGCATGGCGGGCTGCTTCAATGTTACCCGGCGCGCAGGCGACAAGTCTGGCAGATCGTTGCCCTGGCAGGTGATTTGTTCCTGATTCATAAAGAGCAGAAGAGTAGCCATTACATGACACCCGCTCGCAGCAGGTCCTGCAGGTTGAAGGCGCCGGTCGGGCGGTCATCGGCGTCGACGACGATCAGCGCGCCGATCTTGTGATCTTCCATGATTTTCAGGGCTTCGGCGGCGAGCATGTCTGCGCGGGCCGTCTTGCCATGAAGGGTCATGACTTCATCTATGGTGGTTTCGCGAATGTCGATCGGGCGATCCAGGGTGCGGCGCAGGTCGCCGTCGGTGAAGATCCCGGCCAGCTTGCCGTCGGCGTCGACGATTGCGGTCATGCCCAGGCCCTTGCGGGTCATTTCCAGCAGCGCATCGCGTAGCGGGGTGCCGCGCTGAACCTTGGGCAGGGCGTTGCCAGTGTGCATGACGTTCTCGACTTTGAGCAGCAGGCGTCGGCCCAGTGCGCCGCCGGGGTGCGAGAACGCGAAATCTTCTGCGGTGAAGCCGCGAGCTTCGAGCAATGCAACGGCCAGGGCGTCACCCATGACCAGGGCTGCGGTAGTCGAGGACGTGGGCGCCAGGTTCAGCGGGCAGGCTTCGTGTTCCACCTGGACGTTGAGGTTGACGTCGGCCGCCTTGGCCATGACCGACGTCGGGTTGCCCGTCAGGCTGATCATCTTGATACCCAGGCGCTTGATGAGGGGCAGCAGGGTAACGATTTCATTGGTCGTGCCGGAGTTGGACAGGGCCAGAATGATGTCGTCACGGGTAATCATGCCCATGTCGCCATGGCTGGCTTCGGCGGGATGCACGAAATAAGAGGTCGTGCCGGTGCTGGCCAGGGTTGCGGCGATCTTTCTGCCGATGTGGCCGGACTTGCCCATGCCGACCACTACGACGCGTCCCTTGCTGGCCAGAATCATTTCGCACGCGCGCACGAAATCGCCATCGAGATGGCCGAGCAAGCCTTGTATGGCTTCCATTTCGAGGCGGATGGTTCGTTGCGCGGATTGAGTCAGGTCGCTGGATCGGGTCATATCTTGAATTAGTCGGCTTGCTGAAAGGCGGCGATTATAGCGGTAATGTACGATTCCCTCACGTCTGATCGTCATGGAGTTGTATCTGGGGTGGCTTGTTCAGCCTTTCGGGGTTATTGCAAGGGCTTTTCTCAGGTTTATTTCAGCCTGCACAGGGTGTCTGCAAGGTGCTGTGGGGTATCTAACAAACAGGTTCTCTTCTTGGGTGGCGTGCTGCTGCGGTGATATAGTGCGCGGCTTGTTCGGCTGGCCCGTGCTGTCTGTGTCTCGCGAGAGCAGGCAGGAGAAGGGAGAAGCTGTATCGCAAGGAGTTTAGATGAGCGCCGATGACGCCTACGCGGTCGATTTGAAAGGAGTGTCCTTCAAACGCGGCACGCGCAGCATATTCACTGATGTCGATATTCGTATTCCCAAGGGGAAGGTCACCGGGATCATGGGGCCGTCCGGCTGTGGCAAGACGACCTTGCTTCGGCTCATGGGAGCGCAATTGCGGCCAAGTTCGGGCGAGGTCTGGGTCAATGGCCAGAACCTGCCCGAGCTGTCACGCAGCGACCTGTTCGATGCGCGCAAGAACATGGGTGTCCTGTTCCAGAGCGGCGCCTTGTTCACCGATCTCGATGTTTTCGAGAACGTCGCCTTTCCCTTGCGCGTTCACACCCAGTTACCGGAAGAGATGATCCGCGACATCGTCCTGCTCAAATTGCAGGCAGTGGGCTTGCGCGGCGCGCTCGAGCTGATGCCCGACGAGTTGTCCGGTGGCATGAAGCGTCGCGTGGCGCTTGCCCGTGCGATCGCCCTCGATCCGCAGATTCTCATGTACGACGAACCCTTTGTCGGGCAGGACCCGATAGCCATGGGGGTTCTGGTGCGTCTGATCCGCTTGCTCAACGATGCGCTGGGGATCACCAGTATCGTGGTGTCTCATGATCTTTCCGAGACAGCAAGTATCGCGGACTACCTTTACGTCGTCGGAGACGGACAGGTGTTGGGGCAGGGTACGCCGCAGGAACTGATGTCCTCGGATAATCCGCGCATTCGTCAGTTCATGACCGGCGAGCCGGACGGCCCCGTTCCATTTCACTATCCGGCACCGGATTTTCGTGAAGATCTTTTGGGGAAGCGCTGATGCGCAATAAGTCATTGCTGGACCGTATTCGCCTGTTCGGGCGTTCGGCCATTGATACCGTTGCAGTGCTGGGGCGATCCGGCATCTTTCTGGGCCATGCCTTGCTGGGGCGCGGCGGGATCGGCGGCGGTTTTTCGCTGCTGATCAAACAGTTGTACTCGGTGGGCGTGATGTCTCTGGTCATCATCGTCGTGTCGGGCATTTTCATCGGCATGGTGCTGGCTCTTCAGGGCTTCAGCATCCTGGCCAGATACGGTTCGGAGCAGGCCGTGGGCCAGATGGTCGCATTGACCCTGCTGCGTGAGCTGGGGCCTGTGGTGACAGCGCTGCTGTTTGCCGGGCGTGCCGGTTCCGCACTGACGGCGGAAATCGGCAACATGAAGTCCACCGAGCAGTTGTCCAGCCTTGAAATGATCGGTGTCGACCCTCTCAAGTACATCATTGCACCACGCCTGTGGGCCGGGTTCATTTCCCTGCCGCTGCTGGCGATCATTTTCAGTGTGGTCGGAATCTGGGGTGGCTCGTGGGTCGCAATCGACTGGCTGGGTGTCTATGAAGGCTCCTTCTGGTCGAACATGCAGAGCAGCGTTTCCTTCACCAGTGATGTGCTCAATGGTGTTATCAAAAGTGTCGTCTTTGCCTTCGTGGTGACCTGGATCGCCGTTTTCCAGGGTTATGACTGTGAGCCCACTTCCGAGGGGATCAGCCGTGCCACGACCAAAACCGTTGTATATGCCTCACTGGCAGTGCTGGGCCTCGACTTTATTCTGACCGCCTTGATGTTTGGAGATTTCTGATGCAAAACCGTGCAATCGAAACCGGAGTCGGCCTGTTCCTGCTGGCCGGGATACTGGCTTTGCTATTGCTCGCCCTGCGTGTCAGCGGCTTGAGCGCCAGTGCGACCAATGACAGCTATAAACTTTACGCATACTTCGACAATATCGCCGGTTTGACTGTCAGAGCCAAGGTGAGCATGGCGGGTGTGCCGATCGGCCGGGTAACGGCAATCGATCTGGATCGTGACACCTTTACCGGTCGTGTGACGCTGGAGATCCAGAAAAAGGTGGATAACCTGCCTTCTGACTCCACCGCTTCGATCCTGACCTCCGGTCTGCTCGGTGAAAAATACATTGGTATCAGCGTGGGCGGTGACCAGTCCCTGCTCAAGGACGGCAGCACGATCCATGACACGCAGTCATCGCTTGTGCTGGAAGACCTGATCGGGAAATTCCTGCTCAATACCGTGAGTAAAGAAGCCAAATGAGGAGCTTTAAATGATCTCTATCCTGCGCCGTGGTCTGCTGGTGTTGCTGGCCGTGCTGCCGATGATGGCAAATGCGGCGGCAACTCCGTCCGCTCATGACCTGGTAGATCGCACCACCAAGGAGTTGCTGAGCGATCTGGCCAGCAACAAAGAGCAGTACAAATCCAATCCGAGCGCGTTCTACGATGCCTTGAACCGTATCGTTGGCCCGGTAGTGGATGCTGACGGCATTTCCAGAAGCATCATGACCGTCAAGTACTCGCGCAAGGCCACGCCTGAGCAGATGCAGCGTTTCCAGGAAAACTTCAAGCGCAGCCTGATGCAGTTCTATGGCAATGCGCTGCTGGAGTACAACAACCAGGGCATCATCGTTTCTCCTGCCAAGGATGAGGGTGCTGATCGCACCAGCGTCGATATGCAGGTAAAAGGCAACAACGGCGCGGTTTATCCGGTTTCCTACACCCTTGAGAAAATCAACGGCGAGTGGAAAGTGCGTAACGTGATCATCAATGGCATCAACATCGGCAAGCTGTTCCGTGACCAGTTCGCCGATGCCATGCAGCGTAATGGCAACGACCTGGACAAGACCATCGATGGCTGGGCGGGTGAAGTCGCCAAGGCCAAGGAAGTGACGACCGAAGCTGCGCAGAAGTCTGCGCAATGAGTGAGTCTGCCGTACGCTTTGGCTCGCCCGGGCAATTGCAGCTGACGGGCGTGCTGGATTACCGTAGCGGGCCGCAACTGCGCAAGCAGGGCGCGGCCCTCATCAAGTCCAGCGATGCACCGAGCCTGATTCTGGACTGCTCCGGTGTGGTGAAGTCCAGCAGCGTCGGGCTGGCCCTGCTGCTGGCGTTCATGCGTGATGCCAGTGATGCGGGCAAGTCGGTCAGCGTGCAGTCATTGCCCGAGGACATGCGGGAAATTGCCCGTGTATCCGGCTTGAGCGAGCTTTTGGATAGTCATTAATAGCGGTTATCGGGAAAGCCCTTTGTCTGGCACCCCTTCGTTGGGGTTCGCATAGCATGGGCTTTTTTGTATGATGGCCGACCCGCGCGCGTAGGGCGCCGATCGAGGTTAAGCATGCAGGCTGTAGAAGTTAAGACCTTCCTTGAAGGAAAGCTGCCCGAAATCCAGGTGGAAGTTGAAGGCCAAGGCTGCAATTTCCAGCTGAACATCATCAGTGACGAGATGGCCAGCCTGAGCCCCGTCAAGCGTCAGCAAAACATCTATGCCCATTTGAACCCTTGGATTGCCGATGGCAGCATCCACGCGGTCACTATGAAATTTTTCAGCCGCGCTGCCTGGGCCGAGCGCACCTGAGCCAATTGGTGTCGAGATTCTAATGGATAAATTGATTATTACCGGTGGTGTTCGTCTTGATGGCGAAATCCGCATTTCCGGGGCAAAGAACTCTGCCCTGCCGATTCTCTCGGCTACGCTGCTGGCCGATGGCCCGGTAGTCGTTCAGAACCTGCCGCACCTGCACGACATCACCACCATGATCGAGCTGTTCGGTCGTATGGGCATCGAGCCTGTGATCGACGAGAAACTCAGCGTCGAAATCGACCCGCGCACCATCAAGACCCTGGTCGCGCCGTACGAACTGGTTAAAACCATGCGTGCGTCGATTCTGGTTCTGGGCCCGATGGTTGCCCGTTTCGGTGAGGCCGAAGTCGCACTGCCTGGCGGTTGCGCCATCGGTTCGCGTCCGGTCGACCTGCACATCCGTGGCCTTGAAGCCATGGGCGCGATCATCGATGTCGAAGGTGGCTACATCAAGGCCAAGGCCCCTGAAGGCGGCCTGCGTGGTGCCAACTTCTTCTTCGATACCGTGAGCGTGACCGGTACCGAGAACATCATGATGGCTGCCAGCCTGGCAAACGGTCGCAGCGTTCTGCAGAATGCCGCCCGCGAGCCTGAAGTCGTCGATCTGGCGAACTTCCTGATCGCCATGGGTGCGAAAATCCAGGGCGCCGGTACCGACACCATCACCATCGACGGTGTGAAGCGTCTGGGTCCTGCGACCTACAAGGTCATGCCTGACCGCATCGAGACCGGCACCTACCTGGTTGCCGCTGCTGCCACCGGTGGCCGCGTCAAGGTCAAGGACACCGATCCGACCATCCTCGAAGCGGTATTGCTCAAGCTCCAGGAAGCCGGTGCAGAAATCACCAGCGGCGAAGACTGGATCGAGCTGGACATGCACGGCAAGCGCCCCAAGGCGGTCAACGTGCGTACCGCGCCTTACCCGGCGTTCCCGACCGACATGCAGGCGCAGTTCATCTCGCTCAACGCAATCGCGGAAGGCACTGGCGCAGTGATCGAAACCATCTTTGAAAACCGCTTCATGCATGTCTATGAAATGCATCGCATGGGCGCACAAATCCAGGTGGAAGGTAATACGGCAATCGTGACCGGTACCGAAGTGCTCAAGGGCGCGCCTGTGATGGCGACCGACCTGCGTGCATCGGCCAGTCTGGTGATCTCGGCGCTGGTTGCCCAGGGCGATACCCTGATCGATCGCATCTACCACATCGACCGTGGCTACGAGTGCATCGAAGAGAAACTGCAAATGCTGGGTGCCAAGATCCGTCGCGTTCCGGGCTAGCAGCATGGGGCTCCACTGCCTTCCGGGCAGTGGAGCCCGCAGTGTGATTTTCTGATTCGTTTCACCTTGAGCCCGTCATGTCGGGCTCAAGTGTTGTTTCGGGCCGTCTGCCCGGAGCAAAAGTTTCCTGATAAGGACTTACGTTTTCCATGTTGACCATCGCACTGTCCAAGGGCCGTATCCTCGACGATACACTGCCGCTTCTTGCCGAAGCGGGCATTGTGCCAACCGAGAATCCGGACAAGAGCCGCAAGCTGATCATCCCCACGACTCAGGACGACGTGCGTCTGCTGATCGTGCGCGCTACCGATGTGCCGACCTATGTCGAGCATGGCGCTGCCGATCTGGGTGTCGCGGGCAAGGATGTGTTGATGGAGTACAGCGGCCAGGGGCTTTATGAGCCGCTGGATCTGCAGATTGCCCAGTGCAAGCTCATGACCGCTGGAGCCATTGGTGCTGCCGAGCCCAAAGGCCGTCTGCGTGTGGCGACCAAGTTCGTGAATGTTGCCAAGCGCTATTACGCCGAGCAGGGCCGTCAGGTCGATATCATCAAGCTGTATGGCTCGATGGAGCTGGCACCGCTGATCGGTCTGGCCGACAAGATCATCGACGTGGTCGACACCGGCAATACATTGCGTGCCAACGGTCTCGAGCCTCAGGAACTGATCGCTACCATCAGTTCGCGTCTGGTGGTGAACAAGGCTTCCATGAAAATGCAGCATGCGCGCATCCAGGCGCTCATCGACACTCTGCGCAAGGCAGTAGAGTCGCGACACCGCGGCTGATCGATTACGCGGCCTTCGAGTCGCGTCCAGCTATCCGTGTCATAGCCAAATTTCTCAGGTGCCTGCGCGGATAGCTTGGTAGCTTATGGCACCTGAGCATCCGCCACTTATTGAGATATCGCTATGACCACTCCCACTGCAATACGCCGACTCGATGCTGCTGATCCGGATTTCGCACGACATCTGGATCATCTGCTGAGCTGGGAAAGTGTGTCTGACGATTCGGTCAACCAGCGTGTGCTCGACATCATCAAGGCGGTGCGTGAGCGTGGTGACGCGGCCCTGGTCGAGTTCACCCAGCGTTTCGATGGCCTGCAAGTGGCGTCGATGGCTGACCTGATCCTGCCTCGCGAGCGCCTGGAGCTGGCGCTGACACGCATTTCACCTGCCCAGCGTCAGGCGCTGGAAACGGCTGCCGCTCGCGTGCGCAGCTACCACGAAAAACAGAAGCAGGACTCCTGGAGCTACACCGAAGCCGACGGCACGGTGCTTGGCCAGAAAGTCACGCCGCTGGACCGTGCAGGTCTGTACGTTCCGGGTGGCAAGGCTTCTTATCCTTCGTCGGTCCTGATGAATGCCATTCCGGCGAAAGTGGCCGGCGTGACTGAAGTGGTCATGGTCGTGCCGACGCCGCGTGGCGAGATCAACGAACTGGTGCTGGCTGCTGCCTGCATCGCGGGTGTCGATCGCGTCTTCACCATTGGTGGCGCACAGGCCGTAGCCGCGCTGGCATATGGCACTGAAAGCGTGCCACAGGTCGATAAAGTGGTTGGCCCTGGCAACATTTATGTCGCCACTGCCAAGCGCCATGTATTCGGTCAGGTCGGGATCGACATGATTGCCGGCCCCTCGGAAATCCTTGTAGTGTGCGACGGCCAGACCGATCCGGACTGGATTGCCATGGACCTGTTCTCCCAGGCCGAGCACGACGAAGATGCCCAGGCGATTCTGGTCAGCCCCGATGCCGAGTTCCTCGACAAGGTGGCTGCCAGCATCACCCGATTGCTGCCGACCATGGAGCGTGCTGCCATCGTCGAAACCTCGATCAATGGCCGTGGCGCCCTGATCAAGGTGGCTGATATGCAGCAGGCCATCGATGTCGCCAACCGCATCGCGCCGGAGCACCTTGAGCTGTCGGTCGCCGATCCTGAAGCCTGGTTGCCGCAGATTCGCCACGCCGGTGCGATTTTCATGGGGCGTCACACCTCCGAGGCGCTGGGCGATTACTGTGCCGGTCCGAACCATGTATTGCCGACTTCCGGCACTGCGCGTTTTTCTTCGCCGCTGGGCGTCTATGACTTCCAGAAGCGCTCATCGATCATCTACTGCTCGCCGCAAGGTGCCTCCGAACTGGGCAAGACCGCTTCGGTCCTGGCTCGTGGCGAATCGTTGACCGGCCATGCTCGCAGTGCCGAGTACCGGATCACGGATACCAACTGGAGTGCGGGCAGCACAGAGGAAGGCAAGCAATGAGTAAATTCTGGAGTCCTTTCGTCAGCAGTCTGGTGCCTTATGTACCGGGTGAGCAGCCGAAGCTGACCAAACTGGTCAAGCTCAACACCAACGAAAACCCTTACGGGCCTTCGCCCAAGGCGCTTGAGGCAATGCGTGCGGCATTGACCGATGATCTGCGTCTGTATCCGGACCCCAACAGCGACCTGCTCAAGCAGGCCGTGGCCGGGTATTACGGTGTGCAGGCCAGTCAGGTGTTCCTGGGCAATGGCTCCGACGAAGTGCTGGCGCACATCTTTCATGCGCTGTTCCAGCACGACAAGCCACTGCTGTTCCCGGATATCAGCTACAGCTTCTATCCGGTGTACTGCGGCCTGTACGGCATTGACTATGAAGCTGTCGCACTGGACGAGCAGTTCCAGATTCGCGTAGCTGATTATGCCAAGCCGAATGCGGGGATCATCTTCCCGAACCCGAACGCACCCACCGGCTGTCTGCTGCCGCTGGAAGCGGTAGAGCAGATCGTCAAGGCCAGTCCGGATTCGGTCGTGGTGGTCGATGAGGCGTATGTCGACTTCGGCGGCGAGACGGCGATAGCCCTGGTGGATCGTTATCCGAACCTGCTGGTGACCCAGACTCTCTCCAAATCCCGTTCTCTGGCCGGATTGCGGGTCGGGTTTGCGGTAGGGCATCCGGATCTGATCGAGGCGCTGGAGCGGGTCAAGAACAGCTTCAACTCTTACCCGCTGGATCGTCTGGCGATTGTCGGTGCGACTGCTGCCTTTGAAGACCGTGAGTACTTCGATACCACTCGTAATGCGGTAATCGCCAGCCGCGAGGCATTGGTCGAGAAGCTGGAAGGGCTTGGCTTTGAAGTGTTGCCTTCGGCGGCCAACTTCATCTTTGCCCGTCACCCGAAACATGATGCTGCAGGTCTGGCGGCGAAGCTGCGCGAGCAGGGCGTTATCGTGCGTCACTTCAAGCAGGAGCGGATTGCCCAGTTCCTGCGGATCAGCATCGGTACGGCTGAGCAGAATCATGCGTTGCTGGATGGGTTGAGCGGGATCTGATCCTTTCGCGAATGAATTCGCTCCCACGGGCGAATTCATTCGCGAAGAACGTCTTACTGTTCTTTCACCGCCGGCGCAGGGGCCGGTGGCGGTCGCAGGCCGACCTCGGCGCTCAGGCGCAACTCCTTGCCATTGCGCATGACATCAATCGCAACCTTGTCCTTGGGCTTGGTGCGCGCCACCTGATTCATTGAACGTCGGCCATCACCTGCCGGTTCGCCATTGATGCTCAGGATCACATCCCCCAGTTGCAGGCCGGCTTTCTGTGCCGGGCCATCGCGGAAGATTCCGGCAACCACAATTCCCGGACGATCCTTCAGGCCGAACGAATCCGCCAGTT
Organism: Pseudomonas lijiangensis; assembly: GCF_018968705.1. Classification (NCBI taxonomy): domain Bacteria; kingdom Pseudomonadati; phylum Pseudomonadota; class Gammaproteobacteria; order Pseudomonadales; family Pseudomonadaceae; genus Pseudomonas; species Pseudomonas lijiangensis. The sequence continues at coordinate 4,820,655 of NZ_CP076668.1, read as the reverse complement.
CCTGGGTCAGGGGTTGAACTTCGATACCCAGCCAGCCACGAATGACCTGGCCGTGTTCGATGATCGACTTCATCACATCCATCGCCAGTTTGGTCGGGATCGCAAAGCCGATGCCCTGGGAACCGCCCGACTTGGAGAAGATCGCGGTATTGATGCCGGTCAGGTTGCCGGAAGCATCCACCAGCGCGCCGCCCGAGTTGCCGGGGTTGATGGCAGCGTCGGTCTGGATGAAGTCTTCGTAGGTGTTGAGGCCCAACTGGTTGCGGCCGGTCGCACTGATGATGCCCATGGTGACGGTCTGGCCGACACCGAACGGGTTGCCGATGGCCAGCGCCACATCGCCGATACGGATACCGTCGGAGCGTGCAATGGTGATCGATGGCAGGTTTTTCAGGTCGATCTTCAGTACCGCCAGATCGGTTTCAGGATCGTTGCCGATCACCCGTGCGATGGTTTCGCGGCCGTCCTTGAGGGCGACCACGATCTGGTCGGCACCGGTGGTGACGTGGTTGTTGGTCAGCAGGTAGCCTTCGGGGCTCATGATCACGCCGGAACCGAGGCTCGATTCCATGCGTTTCTGCTTGGGAGCGTTATCGCCGAAGAACCTTCTGAACTGAGGATCCTCGAACATGGTGGGGTTGTTGCCCTTGTTCACCATCTTGGTGGTGTAGAGATTGACCACTGCTGGCGCAGCGGCACTCACTGCATCGGCATACGACGACGGCCCCTGCATCACCACGGTGGTCTTGGGAGCCTGTTGCAGGTTTACATCACGGCTGGGCAGCCCGACCCATTCCGGGTAACGCTGGATAATCAGCATGGCGATGAGCACGCCAGCCAGCAATGGCCAGCCGAAAAAGCGCAGTGCCTTTAACATTGAGCAAGTCCTGATAGTGACAGGCGCAAAGAATTTTCCACGAGTGCGCCATAATGGCGGGCATTATACGAGCACAAGGCAGCTCTGAACTGCATATTTAGGAGTCTTTTATGGCCGTTGCCCTCAGTACCCTGGTCGAAGAGGCCGACCGCTATCTCAACAGTGCCCGCATTCAGGATTACTGCCCCAATGGTTTGCAGGTCGAAGGCCGGCCGCAGATCATGCGCATCGTCAGTGGCGTGACGGCCAGCCAGGCTTTGCTGGACGCCGCTGTCGAAGCCCAGGCCGACCTGATCCTGGTTCATCATGGCTATTTCTGGAAGGGCGAGAATCCTTGTGTCGTCGGGATGAAGCAGCGTCGCCTGAAGACATTGCTCAAGCACGACATCAGCCTGTTGGCCTATCACTTGCCTCTGGATGTGCACCCGGATGTGGGCAATAACGTGCAACTGGCTCGTCAGCTGGATATTACGGTCGAAGGGCCGCTGGACCCCGAGAATCCCAAGGTGGTCGGTCTGGTGGGTTCTCTTTCCGAGCCGATGACGCCTCGTGATTTTGCCCGTCGCGTGCAGGACGCTCTGGGGCGTGAACCCCTGTTGATCGAAGGCAGCCAGATGATCCGGCGTGTCGGCTGGTGCAGCGGTGGTGGCCAGGGTTACATCGATCAGGCCGTGCTTGAAGGCGTGGATCTGTTTCTCAGTGGCGAAGCCTCGGAGCAGACCTTTCACAGTGCCCGCGAGAACGACATCAGCTTTATCGCAGCCGGGCACCATGCGACCGAGCGCTACGGCGTTCAGGCGCTGGGTGACTATCTGGCGAGACGTTTTGCCCTGGAGCATATTTTCATCGATTGCCCGAATCCGATCTGAAAGGTCCAAACGCCGAGCTATATGGATAGATCGTTTCGATCTATCCGGCGCGCTGATTATGCGGTATGCCTCATGATAAAGTGCGCGGCTCGAATACGGCCCGCTGGCCGCCCGGGGGGATTTTTCCCGGCCCACAACGATTGCACTCCGTGAGTAACCATGGTTGACAAACTGACGCATCTGAAACAGCTGGAGGCGGAAAGCATCCACATCATCCGCGAGGTCGCCGCCGAGTTCGACAACCCGGTCATGTTGTACTCGATCGGCAAGGACTCTGCCGTGATGCTGCATCTGGCGCGCAAGGCCTTCTTCCCAGGCAAGCTGCCGTTCCCGGTCATGCACGTCGATACCCGCTGGAAATTCCAGGAAATGTATCGCTTCCGCGACAAGATGGTCGAGGAAATGGGCCTGGACCTGATCACCCACGTCAACCCGGATGGCGTTGCGCAGGGCATCAACCCGTTCACCCACGGCAGCGCCAAGCACACCGATATCATGAAGACCGAGGGCCTGAAGCAGGCACTGGACAAGCATGGTTTCGACGCAGCTTTCGGCGGCGCGCGGCGCGACGAGGAAAAATCCCGTGCCAAGGAACGTGTCTACTCGTTTCGCGACAGCAAGCACCGCTGGGACCCGAAGAACCAGCGTCCCGAGCTGTGGAACGTCTATAACGGCAACGTCAACAAAGGCGAGTCGATCCGTGTGTTCCCGCTGTCGAACTGGACCGAGCTGGACATCTGGCAGTACATCTACCTCGAAGGCATCCCGATCGTGCCGCTGTATTTCGCCGCCGAACGCGACGTCATCGAGAAGAACGGCACCCTGATCATGATCGACGACGATCGCATCCTCGAGCACCTTACCGACGAGGAAAAAGCCCGCATCGTCAAAAAGAAAGTGCGCTTCCGTACCCTTGGCTGCTACCCGCTGACCGGTGCCGTCGAATCCGAAGCCACGAGCCTGACCGACATCATCCAGGAAATGCTCCTGACACGAACTTCCGAACGCCAGGGCCGGGTCATCGACCACGACGGCGCAGGCTCGATGGAAGAAAAGAAACGTCAGGGGTATTTCTAAGCTTCAAGTTACAAGCGGCAAGCTGCAAGTTGGAAGCACATTGCGTAGCTTCAGGGTTTTGCAGGTTGCCGCCCTTTGTGGGCGTATGTGAGCGCTCCCAATGGATTTTGAGAAGCTGGTTGTTTGGCAAAGAAGCAAGGATCTGGCAGTTGCGGTGTACAGAGGGTTTCATACGTGCAGGGATTTTGGTTTCAAGGACCAGATCACACGTTCGGCGCTCTCTGTACCGTCGAATATCGCTGAAGGCATGGAACGTGGAACTGCCAAGGAAAAGGCGCGGTTTCTATGGATTGCCAAAGCCTCCTGTGGTGAGTTGCGTACGCAAATCATCATTGGGGAAGAGATAGGGTACTTGCCCAGTTCTTTGTCGAGTGACTGGATTACTGAGACTCGTGAGCTTTCAAGAATGCTGAGCGGGTTGATCAACAAAATTTCTGACTAGTTGTACGCCGACAAGCTTGCCGCTTGAAGCTTACAACTTGGAGCTTAAACCCTATGAGCCATCAATCCGAATTGATCAGCGAGGACATCCTCGCCTATCTGGGCCAGCACGAACGCAAGGAAATGCTGCGCTTTCTTACCTGTGGCAACGTCGATGACGGCAAGAGCACGCTGATCGGGCGTCTGCTGCATGACTCCAAGATGATCTATGAGGATCACCTGGAAGCCATTACCCGTGACTCCAAGAAGTCCGGCACAACCGGCGATGACGTGGATCTGGCGCTGCTGGTGGATGGCCTGCAGGCCGAGCGGGAGCAGGGCATCACTATCGATGTCGCTTATCGCTATTTCTCGACCGCCAAGCGCAAGTTCATCATTGCCGATACGCCGGGCCACGAGCAGTACACCCGCAACATGGCGACCGGTGCATCGACCTGCGATCTGGCGATCATTCTGGTCGACGCCCGTTATGGCGTGCAGACCCAGACCCGTCGTCACAGCTACATCGCCTCGCTGCTGGGCATCAAGCACATTGTCGTGGCCATCAACAAGATGGACCTCAAGGGCTTCGATGAGAGCGTCTTCGAGTCGATCAAGGCCGATTACCTGAAGTTCGCCGAAGGTCTGGCCTTCAAGCCGACCACCATGGCGTTCGTGCCGATGTCGGCGCTCAAGGGCGATAACGTGGTGAACAAGAGCGAGCGTTCGCCCTGGTACACCGGCCAGTCGCTGATGGAAATTCTCGAAACCGTAGAGATTTCCAACGACCGCAATTACTCGGACCTGCGTTTCCCGGTGCAGTACGTCAACCGCCCGAACCTGAACTTCCGTGGTTTCGCCGGTACCCTGGCCAGTGGCATCGTGCACAAGGGCGACGAGATCGTCGTGTTGCCTTCGGGCAAGAGCAGCCGCGTCAAATCCATCGTCACCTTCGAAGGTGAGCTGGAACAGGCCGGTCCGGGCCAGGCTATCACCCTGACCATGGAAGACGAGATCGATATCTCCCGTGGCGACCTGCTGGTGCATGCCGACAACGTCCCGCAAGTCAGCGATGCGTTCGATGCCATGCTGGTGTGGATGGCTGAAGAGCCGATGCTGCCGGGCAAGAAATACGACATCAAGCGCGCTACCAGCTATGTGCCGGGCTCGATTGCCAGCATCACGCACCGCGTCGATGTGAACACGCTGGTCGAAGATCCTGCCAGTTCCTTGCAGTTGAACGAGATTGGTCGGGTCAAGATCAGCCTTGATGCGCCTATCGCGCTGGACGGTTACGAAAGCAACCGCACCACCGGTGCATTCATCGTTATTGATCGCCTGACCAACGGCACTGTTGCGGCGGGCATGATCATCGCCAAGCCGGTCAGTGCTGGTGGCGCGAATCATCATGGCGAACTGGCTCACGTATCGACTCAGGAGCGTGCTCAGCGTTTCGGCCAGCAACCGGCTACCGTGCTGTTCAGCGGTCTGTCGGGCGCAGGCAAAAGCACGCTGGCTTACGCGGTCGAGCGCAAGCTGTTCGACATGGGGCGTGCGGTCTATGTCCTCGATGGCCAGAACCTGCGTCACGACCTGAACAAAGGCCTGCCACAGGACCGTGCCGGTCGTACCGAGAACTGGAGCCGTGCTGCTCACGTCGCCCGTCAGTTCAACGAAGCCGGCCTGCTGACCCTGGCAGCCTTCGTTGCGCCGGATGCCGAAGGCCGCGAGCGCGCCAAGGCGCTGGTGGGCAAGGAGCGTCTGCTGACTGTTTATGTCCAGGCTTCGCCAACCATCTGCCGTGAACGTGATCCGCAAGGCCTGTATGCCGCCGAAGGCGACAACATTCCAGGTGAGTCCTTCCCGTACGACGTACCGCTGGATGCCGATCTGGTGATCGATACCCAGTCGTTGAGCGTGGAAGAGGGCGTCAAGCGGGTACTGGACTTGTTGCGCACCCGCGGCGCGATCTGAGTTCTTCGCGAATGAATTCGCTCCCACTCTGTAGGAGCGAATTCATTCGCGAAAAGGAGCCCCAACAAAAAAGCCCGCCATTCGATCTGAATGGCGGGCTTTTTGTTTTTCGGTCGCTTACGGCTTTTTCAGACCGTAATGCTCATCCAGCATGCCCGGCGTGTTGGGTGCCTTGGGCGCGTAGTCCTTTGGGGCTTCGCTGTCACGTGGCGGTGTAAGGCGGTCGCGAGGCGCTTGATTGGCCTCGGGGTGCAAGGCCGCCAGCAGGCGTTGGCGGGTCAGTTCGTCAAGGGCCAGACGGTTGGCGCCCTCGGCGAGATGCTCCTGGACTTCCTGATAGCTTTGCGAAAGTTTCTGTACCAGGGTAGCCGTGCTGTTGAAGTGAGTGACCACCTCGTTCTGATAGGTATCGAAGCGCTCCTGAATGCTGTCCAGCTGGCGCTGGGTGTTATTCGGAACGGTATTGGGCAGCAGACGTGCGACCAGGAAACCAATGACGACACCGGCAACCAGGGCAAGAGTCGGCAACAACCAAACTAAGAGCGAGTGTTCCACGAGTCCTTCCTCTATAAACGGCTTTGCTTTACGTTAACGGCTCTAACCTGCGCTGTATACCCGCGACGCGTCGCTTATATGTCAGCCACAGACAATCAGCTAGACGAGTCGATCCATTTCGAGGTCACGGAGTTTATTTTGTCCATGCGTGAAACCCCCGTATTCATTGATGGCCCCGAAGGTCAGCTTGAGGCGCTTTATCAGGATCTGCCCGGTGCCGTGGGCCTGGCGCTGATTTGTCATCCTAACCCGATCCAGGGCGGGACGATGCTCAATAAAGTGGTTTCGACGCTGCAGCGTACTGCACGCGATGCCGGTCTGGTTACGTTACGTTTCAATTATCGTGGCGTCGGTGCCAGTGCTGGCACCTCGGTTGCCGGGCCGGAAGAGGTGGAAGATGCGGTTGCCGTCGCGCAGTGGCTGCGCGAACAGCAGCCGGATCTGCCCATCACGCTGCTGGGGTTTTCCTTTGGCGGTTACGTGGCGGCGACACTCGGCGGGCGTCTTGAAGCCCAGGGAGAGCAACTGAAGCATCTGTTTCTGGTGGCTGCTGCCGCATCGCGTCTGAAAGATCAGAGCGTGCTGCCGCAGAACTGCCCGCTGACGGTCATTCAGCCGGAAACCGACGAAGTCGTTGATCCTGAAATGGTCTATGCATGGTCTGCGCTTCTGCAACGCCCCCATGAGCTGCTGAAAGTGGCAGAATGCGGACACTTTTTTCACGGCAAGCTGACCGACCTGAAAGATCTGGTCCTGCCGCGTCTCTCGAATTGATTGCAGCCATAGAATAAGCGACCTGCCATGACTACTCGTATCCTGACCGGTATCACCACCACCGGCACTCCCCATCTGGGCAATTATGCGGGCGCGATTCGCCCGGCCATCGTCGCCAGTCGCCAGAAGGATGCCGATTCTTTCTACTTCCTGGCGGATTACCACGCCTTGATCAAGTGCGACGACCCGCAGCGCATTCAGCGCTCGCGTCTGGAAATCGCAGCGACCTGGCTGGCTGCCGGTCTGGATGTCGATCGTGTGACCTTCTACCGCCAGTCCGATATCCCCGAGATCCCGGAACTGACCTGGTTGCTGACCTGTGTGGCTGGCAAGGGCCTGCTCAACCGTGCTCATGCCTACAAGGCTTCCGTGGACAAGAACGTCGAGGCCGGTGAAGACCCGGATGCCGGCATCTCCATGGGCCTGTTCAGCTATCCGGTGCTGATGGCTGCCGACATTCTGATGTTCAACGCCCATAAAGTGCCGGTCGGTCGTGACCAGATTCAGCACGTCGAAATGGCCCGTGATATCGGCCAGCGCTTCAACCACCTGTTTGGCAAGGGCAAGGAATTCTTCGTCATGCCTGAGGCCCTGATCGAGGAAAGCGTTGCGACGCTGCCGGGGCTGGATGGGCGCAAGATGTCGAAGAGCTACGACAACACCATTCCGTTGTTCAGCAGCGCCAAGGACATGAAGGACGCCATTTCCCGCATCGTCACCGACTCCCGTGCCCCGGGCGAAGCGAAGGATCCGGACAACTCTCACCTGTTCACGCTCTATCAGGCATTCTCCACTGCCGAGCAGTCGGCCGAGTTCCGTGCCGAGCTGCTGCAGGGCCTGGGTTGGGGAGAGGCCAAGAATCGTCTGTTCAAGCTGCTGGATGGCGAGCTGAGCGAAGCCCGCGAGAAGTACCTGAGCCTGATCGAGCGGCCTGCCGACCTGGAAGACATCCTGCTCGCCGGTGCCCAGAAGGCCCGTCGTGCCGCGACGCCGTTCCTCGAAGAGCTGCGTGAAGCGGTGGGCCTGCGCTCTTTCCGCACGGTTGCGCAGAATGTCGAAACCGGCAAGAAAAAAGCCGCCAAGGGCGCACGGGTTGTGAGTTTCCGTGAGGACGACGGCAGCTTCCGTTTCCGCCTGCTGGCGGCTGATGGCGAGCAGTTGCTGCTGTCGGACAAGTTCGCTGATGGCAAGACGGCAGGCGCTGCCAGTAAAAGTCTGCTTGGGCCAGCCGAGCCAATCATCATTGCCGGTGATCTTCACTTTGAGGTGGCTTTTGGCAATGCCAAGGCTGAAAGCCCGCAGTTTGAAAGTGCCGAAGCGGTACAGGCCGGTATAGAGCGCTTGCTGGCTGAACTCAAAGCCTTGCAGGATTGATTGCCATTCCCCCGGGCCGTCGCTACAGTGTCGGCCCGCTTTTTTGTTGCCTTGTTAGCGAATATGACGCCTCTAGAACGATATCAAGCAGATCTGAAACGCCCTGACTTCTTCCACGATGCCGCGCAGGAAAACGCTGTGCGTCACTTGCAGCGTCTGTACGAGGATCTGGTTTCTGCTAACAACAGCAAGCCGGGCATGTTCGGCAAGCTGTTCGGCAAGAAAGAGCCGACCCTGGTCAAGGGTTTGTACTTCTGGGGCGGCGTGGGCCGGGGCAAGACCTATCTGGTCGATACGTTCTTCGACGCTCTGCCGTTCGAGCAGAAGGTGCGGACTCACTTCCACCGCTTCATGAAGCGCGTGCACGAAGAGATGAGAACCCTCAAGGGCGAGAAAAACCCGCTTACTCTTATAGCCAAGCGTTTTTCCGACGAGGCGCGGGTGATTTGCTTCGACGAATTCTTCGTCTCCGACATTACCGATGCCATGATCCTTGGCACCTTGATGGAAGAGCTGTTCAAGAATGGCGTGACCCTGGTCGCGACGTCCAACATCGTGCCTGATGGCCTGTACAAGGACGGCCTGCAGCGCGCCCGCTTCCTGCCAGCCATTGCCCTGATCAAGCAGAACACCGACATCGTCAACGTCGACAGCGGCGTCGATTATCGCCTGCGCCATCTGGAGCAGGCCGAACTGTTCCACTTCCCGCTCAATGACGTTGCCGAGGAAAGCCTGCGCAAAAGCTTCAAGGCGCTGACGCCCGACTGCGCGCAGACCATCGAAAACGATGTGCTGATCATCGAGAATCGCGAGATTCGCGCCTTGCGCACCTGTGATGACGTAGCGTGGTTCGACTTCCGCGAACTGTGCGACGGGCCTCGCAGCCAGAACGACTACATCGAACTGGGCAAGATCTTCCACGCCGTTCTGCTGAGCGGTGTCGAGCAGATGAGCGTCACCACCGACGACATCGCCCGTCGTTTCATCAACATGGTCGACGAATTCTACGACCGCAACGTCAAGCTGATCATCTCGGCCGAGGTTGAGTTGAAGGACCTGTACACAGGTGGTCGTCTGACGTTCGAATTCGCACGTACCCTGAGCCGCTTGCTGGAAATGCAATCCCACGAGTTTCTGGCTCGGGCGCATAAGCCTTAGGGGAGAGCTGCAAGCTTCAAGCGGTAAGCTGCAAGTAAAGGCGGATTGCGTTCTGCTTTTACTTGCCGCTTAAAGCTTGCCGCTTGTAGCTTCAGGCGCTACGCCGCCTGCTGAAACTGCTGCCTATACTGATTCGGCGACAGTTCGGTGTGTTGGCGGAACAGGCGGGCGAAGAAGCTCGCATCGTCGTAGCCAATTTCGTAGCTGATGGTCTTGATGCTCTTGCGGGTGCCCGAGAGCAGGCCTTTGGCTGTCTCGATGCGCAGGCGTTGCAGATAATGCAGCGGCTTGTCGCCGGTAGCGGCCTGGAAGCGGCGCATGAAGTTGCGGATGCTCATGCCGTGGTTGCGGGCGACGTCTTCGAAGCGGAATTTGTCCGCAAAGTGCTCTTCAAGCCAGTGCTGGATCTGCAGGATGATCACGTCCTGATGCAGCTTCTGGCCGCCAAAACCTATCCTTCCCGGTGAATAACTGCGCCGCACCTCATAGAGGATGTCGCGGGCTACTGCCTGGGCGACGTTGGAGCCGCAGAAGCGTTCGATCAGGTAAATGTAGAGATCGCACGCCGAGGTGGTGCCGCCTGCGCAATACAGGTTGTCGGCGTCTGTCAGGTGCTTTTCCTGATTGAGCAGGACCTTGGGAAATCTCTCACTGAACGTATTGAAGAAGCGCCAGTAGGTCGTGGCTTCCTTGCCGTCCAGCAGGCCGGCTTCGGCCAGCCAGAAAACCCCGGTGGCCTCGCCGCACAGCACGGCGCCGCTGGCGTGCTGTTCGCGCAGCCAGGGCAGAATCTGTGGGTATTGCTGCAACTGGCTGTCGAAATCGTCCCAGAATGCCGGGATGACGATGATGTCGCTTTCGCACAGCGGGCCGTCTACAGGCAGGGTGACGTCGCTGAAGCTGCCGACGGGCATGCCGTCCGGGCTCACCAGGCGAATTTCAAAGGCGGGCTTGAGGCCGTGTCCCAGTTGCTTGCTGTACCGCAGGCTGGCCAGATGGAAGAAGTCCTTGGCCTGCATCAGGGTGGAAGCGAACACTTTGTCAGTGGCAAGAATGCTTACGCGCCGCAGCGGGGCGGTGTGTTGAATCGGCATGATCTTTTGTTCTTATATGGAATAGTGGTCAAACAACGGCTGAATCGTCTTATTTTTTCGCGGGTGTGTCTAGCCTCCATAACCGTGACTTCCAGGCCCGCCAGCCTCATGGCCTGCCTGTCAGAGCAATAATCAGGTCGTGAGTTGAAAATCAGGTTGAGGTTATTTTTTCAGCCTGTATAATCCGCCAGCTCTTTGCAGTGGAAGTGATGCGCCGTCTGCCGAAGAATCTTGCCGTATAACGGACGCGCTGACCCGAGCCCCCGATAGCGTCTGTTTCCGGCTGCCTTTGACTTGTCAAAGTACGCACTATTCAGTAAGATCCGCCGTCTCATTTTCAGGCGGCCCCTGAGGCTATAAAGAATGAAAACTTTTACTGCTAAACCGGAAACAGTTAAGCGCGACTGGTTCGTCGTCGACGCTGCTGGTCAGACCCTGGGTCGTCTGGCCACCGAAATCGCGAGCCGTCTGCGTGGCAAGCACAAACCGGAATACACTCCGCACGTCGATACCGGTGATTACATCGTCGTTATCAACGCTGAGCAAATCCGCGTTACCGGTGCTAAAGCTTCCGACAAGATTTACTACTCTCACTCCGGTTTTCCGGGCGGGATCAAATCGATCAACTTCGAAAAGCTGATCGATAAAGCTCCTGAGCGCGTGATCGAGACCGCGGTCAAAGGCATGCTGCCTAAGAACCCGCTGGGTCGCGACATGTATCGTAAGCTGAAAGTCTATGCGGGCGCTGTACACCCTCATACTGCTCAGCAGCCCCAAGAACTGAAGTTTTAACGGAATAGTTCATTATGTCGGCGACTCAAAATTACGGCACTGGCCGTCGCAAGACCGCAACCGCACGCGTTTTCCTGCGTCCGGGCACTGGTAACATCTCGATCAACAACCGTTCTCTGGACGTGTTCTTCGGCCGCGAAACTGCCCGCATGGTAGTTCGTCAGCCACTGGAACTGACCGAAACTGTTGAGAAGTTCGACATCTACGTCACCGTTATCGGTGGCGGTGTAAGTGGTCAAGCTGGCGCAATCCGCCACGGTATCACTCGCGCTCTGATGCAATACGACGAAACTCTGCGTAGCGCCCTGCGTAAAGCCGGTTACGTTACTCGTGACGCTCGTGAAGTTGAACGTAAGAAAGTCGGTCTGCGTAAAGCGCGTAAGCGTCCGCAGTACTCGAAGCGTTAATTCGCACTTCGTTCAAAAAGAACGCCCAGCCTCTTCGGAGCTGGGCGTTTTTTTATGCCTGTCAAATATGTGTGACAACGTGCCACATGGCTGTAAGCCTTGATTTACAAGCTTTCCTACTTTTTGTACGGTCTTATTACCTTGTTAAATGAAGGGTTTTTATTTACCATCCGGCCAAATCTATAAGCAGCTAGATTGAGTTTAAGTAGACGCCTGATCAAACAGGCCACATAGCTGATGGGAGAGGACGGAATGAGCAATGACGGCGTGAATGCAGGCCGGCGTCGCTTCCTCGTGGCAGCCACATCCGTGGTTGGTGCAGCAGGAGCGGTGGGGGCTGCGGTCCCGTTCGTGGGGTCATGGTTCCCCAGTGCCAAGGCGAAAGCCGCAGGGGCACCGGTCAAGGTGAATATCAGCAAGATTGAAGCAGGGCAGCAGATGATTGCTGAGTGGCGCGGTCAACCGGTATTCATTGTTCGTCGCACCAAAGAGATTCTGGATAACCTCGGCAAGATCACCGGCCAGTTATCCGATCCCGAGTCCAAGGCTTCTGTTCAGCCGTCGTATGTTGACCCTGTGGTTCGTTCCATCAAGCCGGAAATCCTGCTTCTGGTCGGCCTTTGTACGCACCTGGGGTGTTCGCCGACCTTCCGTCCTGAAGTTGCGCCTGTCGATCTTGGCAAGGACTGGGTGGGAGGCTATTTCTGTCCTTGTCACGGCTCTCATTACGACCTGGCCGGTCGGGTCTACAAGTCTCAACCCGCGCCACTGAATCTGCCAGTGCCTCCGCATTCCTATGAGTCGGACAGTGTCATTGTCATTGGCGTCGATAAGGAGGGTGCGTGATGAGCAAGTTCATGGATTGGGTCGATGCTCGCTTCCCGGCGACAAAGATGTGGGAAGACCATCTCAGCAAGTATTACGCTCCAAAGAATTTCAACTTCTTCTACTTCTTCGGCTCCCTGGCGCTGCTGGTTCTGGTCAATCAGATCCTCACGGGAGTCTGGCTGACCATGAGCTATACGCCTTCGGCTGAAGAGGCGTTCGCTTCCGTCGAATACATCATGCGTGACGTCGAGTACGGCGCGATTCTGCGTCTGCTGCACTCCACGGGCGCCTCCGCCTTCTTCATTGTGGTCTACCTGCATATGTTCCGTGGCTTGCTCTACGGCTCGTATCAAAAGCCCCGTGAACTGGTCTGGGTGTTCGGCATGCTGATTTACCTGGCACTGATGGCCGAAGCTTTCATGGGCTACCTGCTGCCCTGGGGGCAAATGTCGTACTGGGGTGCCCAGGTGATCATTTCGCTGTTCGGCGCCATTCCGGTCATCGGTGACGACCTGACCCAATGGATTCGGGGCGATTACCTGATTTCCGGCATCACCCTGAACCGTTTCTTTGCTTTACACGTGGTCGCTCTGCCGATCGTGGTGTTGGGCCTCGTGGTGTTACACATTCTGGCGCTGCATGAAGTCGGTTCCAACAACCCCGATGGCGTGGACATCAAAAAGCTCAAGGATGAGAACGGCAACCCTCTGGATGGTATTCCTTTCCATCCTTATTACACCGTGAAAGACATTGTCGGCGTAGTGGTCTTCCTCTTCGTCTTTTGCTCCATCGTGTTCTTCTTCCCTGAAATGGGCGGCTACTTCCTCGAAAAGCCCAACTTCGAAGCGGCCAATGCTTTCAAGACGCCGGAGCACATCGCGCCTGTCTGGTACTTCACGCCGTTCTACGCGATCTTGCGGGCGATTCCGGACAAGCTCATGGGGGTTATCGCCATGGGGGCGGCCATTGCGGTGCTGTTCGTGCTGCCGTGGCTGGATCGCAGTCCGGTCAAGTCGATGCGATACAAGGGGTGGATGAGCAAGATCTGGCTGCTGTTGTTCTGTGTCTCTTTCGTGATCCTCGGCGTGCTGGGCGTTCTGGCGCCGACCCCCGAGCGCACGTTGATTTCGCAGATCTGCACCTTTCTTTACTTCGCCTACTTCATTCTGATGCCGTTCTATACCCGGCTAGAGAAGACCAAACCGGTTCCAGAAAGGGTGACTGGCTGATGAAAAAGCTATTGGCTGTATTGATTCTCGCGATTCTGCCTGTCTTTTCATTCGCCGCTGAACATGGCGGTCCGGAACTGGAAAAGGTCGATATCGATGTCTCCGACAAGGCGGCGATGCAGGACGGCGCACGGACGTTCGTCAACTACTGCATGGGCTGTCACAGCGCCAAATACCAGCGCTACGAGCGTGTCGCCGATGACCTGGGGATTCCCCATGAGCTGATGCTGGAAAAGCTGGTGTTCACTGGCGCCAAGATCGGCGACCACATGAACACCGGCATGCAGTCGAACGATGCCAAGACCTGGTTCGGCGCTGCGCCGCCTGACCTGACGCTGGTGGCGCGTGTGCGTGGCACGGACTGGCTTTATGGCTATCTGCGCTCGTTCTACGAGGACCCGGCTCGACCATTGGGTGTGAATAACCGAGTGTTCCCCAACGTCGGCATGCCTAACGTGCTGGCCAGCCTTCAGGGGCGGCAGGTGGTGGGTTGCAAGCAGATCCAGGTGGTCGAAGAGGGCAAGAAGCAATATGACCCCCTTACCGGTGCGCCGCTGACTCACGAGGCTTGCGATCAGCTGACCATCGTGCCGAAAACCGGCAGCCTGACGGCAGAGCAGTTCGATGAGAAGATCAAGAATCTGGTGACCTTTCTGGCCTATTCAGCCAATCCGGTTAAACTGCAGCATCAGCGTATAGGCACTTATGTGCTGCTTTATCTGGCCTTCTTCTTTGTCTTCGCGTATCTGCTCAAGCGCGAATACTGGAAAGATGTTCATTGATCGAGCAGTTGTAGCTTCGCACTGACACAAGCGCTCCAGTGGAGTCTCCATTCGGATAGTGATTGCGAGGCGGGTATAGTAGCGGCGCAAGATTGCAGAATTTACTTCGCGTAAATGAGCTATCTTGTCGCCCGCGACGACGACCTGTCTTTGCGCGGTCATAATCGGGGAGCCCCACTGGGGCGCGTTCGTTTGTCTGCCTTATAAATTTAACAAGCGAGGAGGATCGCCATGGGCGTGACCAATCGGTTGGCCTGTTACTCCGACCCCGCCGACCACTATTCCCATCGCGTGCGTATCGTGCTCGCTGAGAAGGGTGTCAGCGCCGAGATCATCGATGTGGTTGCGGGTCGTCATCCGCCCCAGCTCATCGAAGTGAATCCGTATGGCAGCGTGCCAACCCTGGTTGATCGTGACCTGGCGTTGTACGAGTCTACGGTGGTGATGGAATATCTTGATGAGCGTTACCCGCACCCGCCCTTGCTGCCGGTTTACCCTGTGGCGCGTGCAAATAGTCGCCTGCTGATTCATCGGATTCAGCGCGACTGGTGTGGACTGGTGGATCTTATTCTGGATTCACGCAGCAAAGAGTCTGCCCGCGTACAAGCGCGCAAGGAATTGCGCGAAAGTCTGACCGGTGTTTCGCCGTTGTTTGCGGAAAAACCTTTTTTCCTCAGTGACGAGCAAAGCCTTGTCGATTGCTGTCTACTGCCCATACTCTGGCGTTTGCCAGTCTTGGGTATCGAATTGCCACGGCCTGCCAAGCCGTTGCTTGATTACATGGAGCGCCAATTTGCGCGCGAGGCATTTCAGGCGAGCCTGTCTGTAGCCGAACGTGAGATGCGCTAAGGCTTAAGGAGCCGTTGATGAACTCCAGTCGCCCTTATCTGATTCGTGCTCTCTATGAGTGGATCGTCGATAACGATTGCACACCGCATATCCTGGTCAATGCGGAGTACCCGTCGGTGCAGATCCCTCAGGGTTTTGCCAATGATGGACAGATTGTCCTGAACGTTTCACCCAGTGCTGTGCGTCATTTGCACATGGACAACGAAGCAGTCAGTTTTGAAGGCCGCTTCGGCGGTGTGCCGCATACCTTGTATGTTCCCATTGGCGCCATTCTGGGTATTTATGCCCGGGAAAACGGCCAGGGCATGGTCTTCGATCTGGAGCCTCCGATGGAGGAAGAAGACGAGATCGAGCTGGAAGATGATGCGCCACCACCACCGGACAGCGAGCCTCCGCGTCCTAGCGGCAGGCCGAGTCTGAAAGTTGTGAAATAAAAAAAGGCGATCCATCCGGATCGCCTTTTTTAATGCCGCCAGGTTATCAGTCGATGTACTCGAACAGCCTGACGATCTTCTGCACGCCGGATACGCCCTGCACCAGATTGGTGGCGCGATTGGCTTCATCCTGAGTGAGCAGGCCGAGCATGAAAACGATCCCGTTTTCGGTCACGACCTTGATGCGCGAGCCGGGGATCGAGTTGTCTGCCAGCATCTGGGTCTTGATCTTGGTCGTCAGCCAGGCATCGTTGTTGCGTGCCAGCAAGGAGGAGGGTTCCATGACCTGAAGTTCGTTGTTGACCTTCTTGACCCGCTGTACGGAGCTGGCAGCCTGTTCGGCCAGGGCCTTGAGGTCTGCGCGAGGCGTCTGGCCAGCCAGCAGGACAATGCCGTTGAAGCTGGTGACGACAATGTGCGAGCCTTCGGCCAGATCAGGGCTGGCCTTGGAGATGTTCACTGCGGCCTTGGTTTCGATGAGGGAGTCATCGATCTTGCTGCCGAAAGTCCTGGTTCCCCGGTCGTCCTCGATCGGTTTGTCACGTGCTGCTGTCAGGACCGAGCTGCATCCGCTGATGCCGAGGCACAGGGTCAGGACCAGTAGGCTGAGGCGATTAGGGGTCATTCTTCACTCCCGAACAGTTGGCTGTCGATCAGATCGCAAAGGCAGTGGATCGCCAGCAGATGGACTTCTTGTATGCGTGCCGTGACATTGGCGGGGACGCGGATTTCCACGTCCTCCGGCAATAATAGCGATGCCATGCCGCCACCGTCGCGTCCCGTCAATGCTACGACAATCATTTCGCGATCATGTGCGGCCTGGATGGCTTGAATAATGTTTGCCGAGTTGCCGCTGGTGGAAATGGCCAGCAGCACATCGCCCGGTTGACCCAGGGCGCGAATCTGTTTGGAAAAGATTTCGTTGTAGCTGTAATCGTTGGCGATCGAGGTGATCGTCGAGCTGTCGGTGGTCAGCGCTATCGCAGGCAGGCTCGGCCTTTCGCGCTCGAAACGGTTGAGCAGTTCGGAGGAAAAGTGCTGGGCATCGCCAGCAGAACCGCCGTTACCGCAGGCAAGCATTTTGCCTTCGTTGAGCAGGGCGTTGACCATTACCTGGCTGGCTTGCTCGATAAAGGGTGCAAGGACGTCCATCGCCTGTTGCTTGGTGTCGATGCTGGCCTGGAACAGCCGGCGAATTCGGGATTGCATGTCCATCAATGTGACCTTAATGAGAGCGTACGGCGGCTGGTCGGGTGCGCTGCGGGTATCCCCGGCGGCTCACCACACACTGAATGTGCAGCCCGCAAATCAAATAGCAAAATGGGTGGTAAAGGGTGTTGCTGCGCGTCAGGTTTCCGATTGTCCGCTTGCTGCATCAACTGTCGAATGCGCTCTTGAGCCACGTCAGGGGAGCGGTCTTGCCTGGTTCTCCATCGATAGCGATCACGTCGAAACGGCAGGGATAATCGGCCCACTGTGACTCTTGTTGCAGGAACAGTTGTGCAGCGGTAATCAGTTTTTCCTGTTTGCGAAAATCGACGCTTTCCATGGCTCCACCCCAGCCTGAGTGGCGTCGGTAGCGAACTTCGACGAATACTACTGTATCGCCGTCGAGCATGACTAGATCAAGCTCGCCGCGTTTGCATGACCAGTTTTGGGTAATCGGGCGCAGGCCTTGTTGCTGTAGATACAGCAGGGCGCAGGCTTCTGCCTCGCGCCCTGCCTGTTGCCGGGTGTTGCCTGGCCTCAAGGAGCGGTGTCCGGCAGGCGCTGGACCTTGCCGTCGACGAACTCTGCCCACGGCAGTTGACGTTCTACGCGACGGCTCGGGCTCAGGCTCAGGCTGCCCGACAGGCCGTCGATGCGGCTTTCAGGCAGTGTCTTGAGCTGGCCAAGACGCGGAGCCAGGCGATAGGCGTCGATGCCCATGGCGTAGAGGCGGCCCAGGCTGCCCGATGCTTGTGGCCATTGAGCGGTCACTTGCTGGCGCAGAGGGTCGTTGGCATTGAGCAGCCATGGGGTTTCGCAGAAGCGTACGCCGTTCAGGTCCAGGTACTGAGCCTGATCGTTGCTGTTGGTGAACAGGTGAGAGGTGGCATAGACCGGAACGTCGCCAGCGTACTGGAACACCATGGTCGGCTTGATCTGCTGAGCCTGCTGCGGGGTTGCAGCCAGGAACATGAAATCGATGTCCTGACGGCGTGTAGGCTGGGCGGCAACCTGAGTGCCTACTGTGCTTTGCAGGCGCTGGGCGCGGCCTTCGCTGTTGCGCAACTGGAACAGGTCTGCGACTTGCTGGGCAAGAGCGACAGGCTGGTCGACGTGTTCGGCTGCGATCAGAGTGCCGCCCTTGGCTTGCCAGCTTTTGCGGAAGGCATCCAGTACGCGATCACCCCATTCGCCTTTAGGCACCATGGCCACGGCGCTGCGTTTGCCGTCTGCCCAGGCGCGGCGTGCCACTTCCCGAGCTTCGTCTTCGGCGGCAAGGCCGAACTGGAACAGTTGTGCCGGGCCTTCGGTATTGGAGTCGCTGTAGTTCAGGGCCAGTGTAGTGATTGGCAGTTGCTGGCGGCTGTTCAGCTGTTTGACCAGATTCTTTTCCAGCGGACCGACTACCAGTTGAGCCCCGGCAGCCTTGGCCTGACGATAGAAGTCATCCATCGACGTGACGCGCGAGCTGTCGAAGACCTGGATGGCTGGTGGGTTCTGGCCAGCCTGCTGGGCCTGATAGTGCGCAGCCATGAAGCCTTCACGCAGCGCCTTGGCAACAGAGGCCAGTTGACCGTCCTGTGGCAGCAGCAGGGCGATCTTGGTCAGCGGTTCGCTGGTCAGGGCGCGGAGCTGGGCGAGGGTGGTCGGCAGTTTCTGGGCGGCCGGATGTTGCGGGTTCTGTGCTTTCCAGCTGTCGATGGCGGCCTGTTGCTGCTCAAGCGTGCCGGCGCCCTTGACCGAGCGGGCCAGGCTCAGCCAGCCGCCCATGTCGTCGTTGCTCGTGCTTTGCAGCTGATCGGCAGGCAGTGAGGCAACCAGTGCCCAGATGGCATCGTTGTTGGCGCTGGCGTCGTTGCCTTGCAGCAGCGGGCCTGCAAACACACGCTCGCGAGCGGCGGCCAGGGTCTGGCCATCGGCTTCGAGTGCGCGGGCCCGGACGGCGTGAGTGCGGATTTGCTGTTCAACCGACAGTTCGCCCAGACGTTGCAGGCTCGGGTGCTCCAGTGCGGTCAGTGCAGCCTTTGGCTGGTTGCGACCCATGGCCAGTTCTGCAGCCAGGGTGCTGGCGAATACCTGCAGGCCGGGTTTCAGTTGATCCAGAGGGACCTGGGCCAGAATCTGGGCGGCGCGGCCAGGGTTGTTCTGGCGATTCGCCAGATCTGCGGCACTCAGGCGCAACGGGGCGGCCTGATCCGGCGTCTTGGCAGCCGCAGCCTGTTCAAGCAATTGCTCGATGCTGGCGTCGGGGGTGCGAGGCAACTCACCAAGACTGGATGAGGGCGAGCTGGCGCAGGCTGCAAGAAGGGCAGCGAGGCAGAGGGCAGAGAACAGCCGCAGGCAGGCGATCATTGATGTGTTCCTGATACTCAAGCAAGTTAGCGGGGAATTGTACCCAAGCACTGGCCGGGGTGCGACTTCGAAGGTGTCGAAAGCAGTGATATTGGTCGTGTCGTAGTGCTCTATCGGCCAATACACCTGATTCGAGAGTGTTTCAGCATCTTGCGACGGGGCAGAATCATGGTTTTCCTTCCTTTTTTATGCCCATCCCTGAATGTGTTGCACCATGGATCAGGGTCGTAGCCTGTACAATGCGGTTTTTTCAACCATCAAAAATGAGGTCTGCGCTTTGACTGCTCCGGTTGTTTCAAATTCCACCCTGGGTTCGCTTTATGTAGTGGCGACCCCTATCGGCAATCTGGACGACATGAGCGTGCGGGCCTTGAAAGTGCTGCGTGAAGTGGCATTGATAGCCGCAGAGGATACTCGCCACTCCTCACGGCTGATGCAGCATTTTGGAATATCCACGCCTCTGGCTGCCTGCCATGAACATAACGAACGTGACGAGGGTAGCCGTTTCATCACCCGTCTGCTGGCCGGTGACGATGTTGCGCTGATCTCCGATGCGGGGACGCCGCTGATTTCCGATCCTGGCTATCACCTTGTCCGCCAGGCGCGTGCGGCAGGTGTTCAGGTCGTTCCGGTGCCGGGTGCCTGCGCCCTGATTGCGGCCTTGTCGGCAGCCGGCCTGCCTTCGGACCGCTTTATCTTTGAAGGTTTTCTGCCAGCCAAGGCCGTGGGTCGCAAGAGCCGGCTTGAGGTGCTTCGCGAAGAGCCTCGCACCTTGATCTTCTATGAGGCCCCGCACCGGATTCTCGAATGTCTTCAGGACATGGAGCAGGTATTCGGCCCTGACCGTCCAGCATTGCTGGCGCGGGAGCTGACCAAGACGTTTGAAACCCTCAAGGGGCTGCCGCTGGCGCAGTTGCGTGCCTTTGTCGAGGGTGACAGCAATCAGCAGCGGGGTGAGTGCGTGGTGCTGGTAGCGGGCTGGACGCCGCCGGAGGATGAAGATGTGGTCGGTGCCGAGGCGCGCCGGGTTCTGGATCTGTTGCTCGAAGAGATGCCGCTCAAGCGCGCCGCCGCACTGGCAGCGGAAATCACTGGGGTACGCAAGAATCTGCTTTACCAGGTCGCACTGGACAAACAGAAGGATCAATAAGTTCCGTCTCGTGCGACAAATGCGCGTCATTCCGGCTTTTAATGCTTGTTCTTGACGCCTCGTCCCGATACCCTTGGCGGCGGAGAGTCGATTGGACAGTCGCTGCCTCTTGCTGCTTTGCAGTCAAGGGGGGGAGGAAAGTCCGGGCTCCATAGGGCGGAGTGCCAGGTAATGCCTGGGAGGCGCGAGCCTACGGAAAGTGCCACAGAAAATAACCGCCTAAGCACTTCGGTGCCGGTAAGGGTGAAAAGGTGCGGTAAGAGCGCACCGCACGACTGGCAACAGTTCGTGGCAAGGTAAACCCCACTCGGAGCAAGACCAAATAGGGTTCCTAGGCGTGGCCCGCGCTGGAACCGGGTAGGTTGCTAAAGACGTCCAGTGATGGCCGTCGTAGAGGAATGACTGTCCTCGACAGAACCCGGCTTACAGATCGACTCTCCACCTTCTTCTCTCGACTGCTGTTAAAGCAGCGGTTTTTCTTCTCCGTAATGCCAAAAAATTCTTACACTTAATAAATTACTTTAACTTTGAGCCGCAACCATTTGGGCGGCTTCGTATTTGCCTGTCAAAACCCGCGAAAATTTACCTCTCCCCCTCCAATACCGCTCCTAAATCTCCGAAATGTAAGGGGTTTCCTTAAGACCGTGCCTTGACGGTGTGGTGGGCGCATTCCTATAGTGTGCGCAAGTGGCAGAAAGTGGCACGAAGTGGGTTTTTTTAGCGCGAAAAGTTAAAAATCGGAGAGTGCGCCTGTGTTTCGTGGTGCCAACGCAATCAATCTCGATGCCAAGGGTCGTCTCGCCATGCCGAGCCGGTACCGTGACGAGTTGGATTCGCGTAGCTCCGGGCAACTTATCGTGACCATTGATGCCGTTGACCCCTGCTTGTGTCTTTATCCGCTGTCCGAGTGGGAACTGATTGAGGCGAAACTTCGTGAGCTGGCTACCTTTCGCGAAGAAAACCGCCGGTTGCAGAGGCTTTTGATTGGTAATGCCGTGGACCTGGAGCTGGACGGCAGTGGGCGTTTCCTGGTGCCACCGCGTCTTCGTGAATACGCAAAGTTGGATAAGCGTGTGATGTTGGTTGGACAGCTTAATAAGTTTCAACTGTGGGACGAGGATGCCTGGAATGCTCTTGCTGATGCAGACCTGGCAGCCATTCAAAAACCTGGCGCGATGCCTGATGAATTACGTGACCTGATCCTGTGACTATGAACAGCAGTTTTACCCACATCACCGTACTGCTCGAAGAAGCCGTCGAGGCTCTCGCTGTGCGCGCCGATGGCTGCTATCTGGACGGCACATTCGGTCGTGGCGGACATAGTCGCCTGATACTTCAGCACCTTGGGCCCGATGGCCGTCTGCTGGGGTTCGACAAGGATCCTCAAGCGATTGCCACAGGGCAAGCGCTGGCGGCCGAAGACGGCCGCTTTGTCATTGTGCAGAGAAGCTTTGCCGAACTGGGCTCCGAGGCTCAGGAACGCGGGTTGGCAGGCAAGGTCAGCGGCATTCTGCTGGACCTTGGCGTCTCCTCGCCGCAACTGGATGACCCTGAGCGCGGCTTCAGTTTCATGAACGACGGCCCGCTGGACATGCGCATGGACCCGACTCGTGGCGTCAGTGCTGCCGAGTTCATCGCCACGGCACCTGCAGAAGAAATCGCCCGGGTTTTCAAGGAATACGGTGAAGAGCGTTTCGCCAAGCGCATGGCCAATGCCGTGGTTCAGCGTCGCGAAATCCAGCCTTTCGAGCGCACTGCCGATCTGGCAGAAGTCCTCAAGGTCGCCAATCCGGCCTGGGAAAAGGGCAAGAATCCGGCCACGCGTGCCTTTCAGGGCCTGCGTATTCACGTAAACAACGAGCTGGGCGATCTGGAAGCCGGTCTTGAAGCGGCGCTGGACGCCCTTGAAGTCGGCGGTCGTCTGGTGGTCATCAGCTTCCATTCTCTTGAAGACCGCATCGTCAAGCTGTTCATGCGCAAGCTCGTCAAGGGCGAAGCTGACAACATGCCTCGCAACCTGCCGATCCAGTTCAAGGCCTTCGAGCCGAAGATCAAGCTCATCGGCAAGGCGCAGTTCGCTTCGGACGAAGAAACCAGAGCCAATCCACGCTCGCGCAGCGCTGTCATGCGTGTGGCGGAGAAGCTCAGGTGAGCCGTCTGTTCCTCAAGCCATTGCCCGGCGGCAGCTTCATCATGCTGCTGCTGTTTCTTGCCGTCCTCGTTTCGGCAATCGGCGTGTCCTACAGCGCCCACTGGAACCGGCAGTTGCTTAACTCCCTGTACTCGGAAATGAGCGTGCGCGACAAGGCGCAGGCCGAGTGGGGACGCCTGATTCTCGAACAGAGCACCTGGACGGCCCATAGCCGTATCGAGAACCTGGCCACCGATCAGTTGAAGATGCGCATCCCCAACGCTGCCGAAGTACGGATGGTGGCGCCATGATGAAACTTGAGGGTGCCCTGTATCCGTGGCGGTTCCGTGTGGTGGTGGGTCTGCTCGTCATCCTGGTGCTCGCCATCTGCTGGCGCATTGTCGATCTGCAGGTCATCGATCACACCTTCCTCAAGGAACAGGGTGATGCTCGCAGCGTCCGTCATATTCCAATCCCGGCTCACCGTGGTCTGATCACCGATCGTAACGGCGAGCCTCTGGCTGTCAGTACGCCTGTGACCACGCTCTGGGCCAACCCGCGTGAAATGCAGCAGGACAAATCCAAGTGGCCGGTTCTGGCGACTGCTCTGGGTCAGGACCTCAAGGCCATGACCGAGCGCCTGGATTCTCAGGCCACCAAGGAATTCATCTATCTGGTTCGCGGCCTGACGCCTGAGCAAGGGCAGTCTGTGCTGGACCTCAAGGTTCCCGGTGTCTATGGCATCGAGGAATTCCGGCGTTTCTACCCGGCCGGTGACGTGACTGCACACATGGTCGGCTTCACCGACCTCGACGATCATGGTCGCGAGGGGGTCGAACTGGCCTATGACGACTGGCTCGCCGGGGTGCCTGGCAAGCGACAGGTCATCAAGGATCGCAGGGGACGACTTATCAAGGACGTCCAGGTAACCAAGAACGCCAAGGCCGGCAAGACCTTGGCTTTGTCTATTGATCTGCGTCTGCAATATCTGGCCACCCGCGAACTGCGTAACGCCATAGTAGAGAACGAAGCCAAGGCCGGTAGCCTGGTAATCATGGACGTCAAGACCGGCGAAGTCCTTGCCATGGTCAACCAGCCGACCTACAACCCGAACAACCGCCGCACCATGGTGCCTGCTGCAATGCGCAACCGGGCAATCATCGACGTGTTCGAGCCGGGCTCGACCATGAAGCCGATTTCCATGACTACCGCACTGGACAGCGGGCGCTGGAAGCCGACCGACAAGGTCGAGGTTTATCCGGGCACCTTGCAGATCGGCAAGTACACCATTCGTGACGTGACCAAGACCGAAGGCCCGATCCTCGACCTGACCGGCATCCTCATCAACTCCAGTAACGTGGGCATGAGCAAGATCGCCTTCGACGTGGGCGGTGAAGCCATCTTCCGCACCATGCAGCGCGTCGGTTTCGGCCAGTACACCGGCCTCGGCTTCCCGGGCGAGCGCGTTGGCAACCTGCCGAACTACCGCGAGTGGCGCAAGGCTGAAACCGCGACCCTGTCCTACGGCTACGGTCTGTCGGTCACCGCGTTGCAACTGGTGCATGCCTACGGCGCACTGGCCAACAACGGCCGGATCGTGCCGCTGACCATTCTGAAAAGCGATACGCCGCCGACGGCCGTGCAGGCCATCCCCGAAAACACTGCCAAGACCCTGCAGGGCATGTTGCAGCAAGTGATCGAAGACCCGCGTGGCGTCTATCGCGCCCGTGTGCCGTCCTATCACGTCGGCGGCAAGAGCGGTACGGCGCGCAAGACTTCCATCGGCACCAAGGGTTACGCGGAAAACTCCTACCGTTCCCTGTTCGCCGGTTTTGGCCCGATGAGCAACCCACGCTACGCGATCGTCGTTGTGATCGATGAACCGAGCAAGGGTGGCTATTTCGGTGGTCTGGTTTCTGCCCCGGTATTCAGCAAGGTCATGTCCGGTACGTTGCGTCTGATGAACGTGACCCCCGACAACCTCGCCGCACCCCAAGAGCAGGTCAATGTTGCCCCTGTAGTGAAAGGAGGGCGTGGCTGATGGCTTTCAATCTGAGCAAGATTTTCGCTCAAACCGACCGCGATCCACTGATTCGTGAGTTGACCCTCGACAGCCGTAATGTCCGGCCGGGCGATCTGTTCCTGGCGGTGCCCGGCATCAAGCTCGATGGCCGCGCCCACATTGCCGATGCCTTGCAGCGCGGTGCGGCGGCAGTGGCTTATGAGGTCGAAGGTTCGACCGTATTGCCGATCACCGATGTGCCGTTGATTCCGGTCAAGGGCCTGGCTGCGCAGTTGTCGGCCATTGCCGGTCGCTTCTATGGCGAGCCGAGCCGCGGACTGAATCTGGTGGGCGTGACTGGCACCAATGGCAAGACCAGCGTCACGCAACTGGTTGCCCAGGCCCTTGATCTGCTCGGCCAGCACTGCGGCATCGTTGGCACGCTGGGGACCGGCTTCTATGGCGCGCTGCAAAGCGGTCGCCACACGACCCCTGACCCGATTTCCGTGCAGGCCACCATCGCTGATCTGAAAAAGGCCGGTGCTCGCGCCGTTGCGATGGAAGTGTCGTCCCACGGCCTCGATCAGGGACGTGCCACGGCCCTGGATTTCGACGTTGCCGTGCTGACCAATCTGTCCCGTGATCATCTGGATTATCACGGCACGATGGAGGCCTACGGTGCTGCCAAGGCCAAGCTGTTTGCATGGCCGGATCTGCGTTGCCGGGTGATCAATCTGGATGACGGGTTCGGTCGTGAACTGGCCGAGGTCGAACATGAGTCCCGACTCATCACCTACAGCCTCCAGGACAAGAGCGCCTCTCTTTATTGCCGCGATGCGAAGTTCGATGACGATGGCGTACGCGCCACACTCGTCACTGCGCACGGCGAACACTTTCTGCGCAGCCGTCTGCTGGGCCGTTTCAACCTGAGCAATGTGCTGGCGGCTATCGGCGCCTTGCTGGGGCTGGAATATGCGCTGGACGAAATTCTCAAGGTCCTGCCAAAGCTCGAAGGCCCGGTCGGACGCATGCAGCGTCTTGGCGGTGGCGACAAGCCTTTGGTCGTGGTCGATTACGCTCACACCCCCGATGCGCTTGAGCAGGTTCTCAATGCACTGCGTCCGCATGCCAAGGGTCGTCTGTTGTGCCTGTTCGGTTGCGGTGGCGATCGTGACAGCGGCAAGCGCCCGCTGATGGCCGAAGTGGTCGAGCGTCTTGCCGATGGCGTCTGGGTGACCGATGACAATCCGCGCACAGAAGCGCCAGGCCGCATCTTCGACGATATCCGCCCGGGTTTCGTGAACGCCGCTGCGGTGCATTTCGTTGAAGGCCGTGGCCAGGCGATTGCCGAGCTGATTGCCAGTGCCGATGCGACAGATGTCGTGGTTCTGGCCGGCAAGGGCCATGAGGATTATCAGGAAATCGACGGCCAACGCCACGCGTTCTCTGACCTGGAAGAGGCCGCCAAGGCTCTGGCCGCATGGGAGCTTGCGCATGCTTAAAGCATTGACCTTCAGCGAACTGGTCGCGCCACTCGACGCGCGTCGTGTTGGCGACTGCAGTTTTACCGGTGTCAGCACCGACAGCCGCGCCATTCAGCCGGGCCAGTTGTTCGTGGCTCTGACCGGTCCGCGTTTCGATGGTCACGAGTATCTGGATCAGGTTGCCGCCAAAGGCGCCGTAGGTGCTCTGGTCGAGCGGGAAGTGGAAGGCTCGACCTTGCCGCAACTGGTCGTGCTCGATACCCGCAAGGCACTGGCGCAACTGGGTGCGATCAATCGCAATGCCTTTGTCGACAGGCCTGTTGCTGCCATTACCGGTTCCAGTGGCAAGACCACGGTCAAGGAAATGCTGGCCAGCATCATGCGCACTCGCGGCCCGGTCCTGGCGACCCGTGGCAACCTGAATAACGAACTGGGCGTGCCTCTGACTCTGCTTGAACTGGCCCCGGAATACTCTTCGGCAGTCATCGAGCTGGGTGCCTCGCGTGTCGGCGAAATTGCCTTCACCGTCAGCCTGACAAAACCTCATGTCGCTTTGATTACCAATGCCGGGAC
Organism: Pseudomonas lijiangensis; assembly: GCF_018968705.1. NCBI lineage: Bacteria > Pseudomonadati > Pseudomonadota > Gammaproteobacteria > Pseudomonadales > Pseudomonadaceae > Pseudomonas > Pseudomonas lijiangensis. Next base: position 4,794,261 of record NZ_CP076668.1, on the reverse strand, counting down.
TGCCCATGTCGGTGAGTTCGGTGGGCCGGACCGTATCGTGGAAGCCAAAGGCGAAATCCTCGAAGGGCTCGATGCCAGCGGCATTGCGGTCCTGAACCTGGATGACAAGGCTTTCCCTACCTGGCGTTTGCGTGTCGGCGAACGAAAGATCGTCAGCTTTGCCCTGAGCAACAGCCAGGCCGACCTGTACGCCAGCGATCTGGGGCGCGATGCGCGTGGCTGCCCGAACTTTTTGCTGCACAGCCCGCTCGGGACTGCGCAGGTGCAATTGAACCTGTTGGGCAAACATAACGTGGCCAATGCCTTGGCGGCAGCGGCTGGCGCCTTTGCGCTGGGCGTGACCCTGGACGGCATTGTCACTGGCCTGAACAACGTTCAGCCGGTCAAGGGGCGCACCGTTGTGCAAATCGCCAGCAATGGCGTGCGGGTGATCGATGATTCCTACAACGCCAATCCTTCTTCCATAAATGCCGCTGTCGACCTGCTGGGCGATTTCCCTGGCCGAACTGTCCTGGTACTGGGCGATATCGGCGAACTGGGCGATTGGGCAGAGCAAGGTCACCGCGATGTGGGGGCCTATGCCGCCGGCAAGGTCTCGGCACTTTATGCCGTGGGTCCGTTGATGGCTCATGCCGTGAACGCCTTTGGCGAGCATGGGCGACATTTTGCCAGTCAGGCCGACCTGATTGCGGCGCTGGGCGCCGAGCAAGACCCCAATACCACTTTACTGATCAAGGGTTCGCGTAGTGCCGCGATGGAAAACATCGTGGCTGCCTTATGCGGTTCTAGCCTGGAGAAACATTGATGCTGCTGCTGTTGGCCGAGTTTTTACAACAGTTCCATAAAGGCTTTGCGGTCTTCCAATACCTGACTCTGCGCGGGATTCTCGGCGTGCTCACAGCCTTGACCCTTTCGCTTTGGCTGGGGCCGTGGATGATTCGTACCCTGCAAATGCGCCAGATCGGCCAGGCCGTGCGTAACGACGGCCCGCAATCGCATCTTTCCAAGTCCGGCACCCCGACCATGGGCGGTGCCTTGATCCTGTCGTCCATCGCTATCAGTACCTTGCTGTGGGCTGACTTGAGCAACCGTTATGTGTGGGTGGTCCTGCTCGTCACGCTGCTGTTCGGTGGCATCGGCTGGGTCGATGACTATCGCAAGGTGATCGAGAAGAACTCCCGCGGCTTGCCAAGCCGCTGGAAGTATTTCTGGCAGTCGGTGTTCGGCCTGTGCGCTGCGATCTTCCTTTATACGACTGCGCCGTCGGCAACCGAGACAACCCTGATCGTGCCGATGCTCAAGGATGTACGCATCCAGTTGGGCATGGTCGGTTTCATCGTATTGACCTACTTCGTCATCGTCGGCTCCAGCAACGCAGTGAACCTGACTGACGGCCTGGACGGTCTGGCAATCATGCCGACCGTGATGGTCGGTGGTGCGCTGGGTATTTTCTGCTACCTGTCGGGTAACGTGAAGTTCGCCGAATACCTGCTGATTCCCTATGTACCGGGCGCGGGTGAGCTGATTGTGTTCTCCGGCGCGCTGATTGGCGCGGGGCTCGGATTCCTCTGGTTCAACACTTATCCGGCCCAGGTGTTCATGGGCGACGTCGGTGCGCTGGCGCTGGGCGCCGCACTGGGCACCATGGCGGTGATCGTCCGTCAGGAGTTCGTCCTGTTCATCATGGGCGGCGTGTTCGTGATGGAAACCCTTTCAGTGGTCATTCAGGTTGCGTCATTCAAACTGACCGGTCGCCGCGTGTTCCGCATGGCGCCCATCCACCACCACTTTGAACTCAAGGGCTGGCCTGAGCCGCGTGTGATCGTCCGTTTCTGGATCATCACCGTGATTCTGGTGCTGGTTGGCCTTGCAACGCTGAAACTGAGGTAGAACGAGTGTCTTTGATCGTTTCCGACCGCTTCCGTATCGTTGTCGGTCTAGGCAAGAGTGGCATGTCCCTGGTTCGCTTCCTGGCGAACCGGGGCGTCGCCTTTGCCGTGGCCGATACTCGGGAGAATCCTCCGGAGCTTGCGACCTTGCGTCGCGACTACCCGCAGGTGGAAGTGCGTTGTGGCGAGCTGGACGTAGAGTTTCTCTGCCGTGCCGACGAGCTGTATGTCAGCCCCGGTCTGGCCCTTGCGACTCCAGCCTTGCAAGAGGCTCATGCCCGTGGCGTCAAGATGTCCGGTGATATTGATCTGTTCGCGCGTTACGCGAAGGCGCCGATCATTGCAATCACCGGCTCCAATGCGAAAAGCACCGTGACCACCCTGGTGGGCGAGATGGCCCAGGCCGCAGGCAAGCGCGTTGCAGTCGGCGGCAACCTCGGCATGCCGGCGCTGGATCTGCTCAGTGACGATGTCGAGCTGTACGTGATGGAGCTGTCCAGCTTTCAGCTCGAAACCACCCACGAACTCAACGCCGAAGTCGCGACCGTGTTGAACGTCAGCGAAGACCACATGGACCGCTACAGCGGCCTGCCGGCCTATCACCTGGCCAAGCACCGGATTTTCCGTGGCGCACGGCAAGTGGTCGTCAATCGTCAGGACGCACTGTCCCGGCCATTGATCGGTGAAGGTCTGCCTTGCTGGACCTTCGGCCTGACCAAGCCGGATTTCAACGGTTTCGGCCTGCGTGAAGAGAACGGTGAAAAGTACCTGGCCTTCCAGTTCGACAACCTGATGCCGGTTCGCGAACTGAAAGTCCGTGGCGCACACAATCAGGCCAATGCCCTGGCCGCGCTGGCACTGGGGCATGCCGTGGGCCTGCCGTTCGACGCCATGCTGAGCAGCCTGCGGGCCTTCACCGGTCTTGAGCATCGCTGCCAGTGGGTGCGCGAGCTGGCAGGTGTTCACTATTACAACGACTCCAAGGCCACCAACGTGGGCGCCGCACTGGCGGCCATCGAAGGCCTGGGTGCGGACATCGCTGGCAAGCTGGTGCTGATCGCCGGTGGCGATGGCAAGGGCGCTGATTTCAGTGGCCTGCGTGCTGCCGTGGCGGCGCATTGCCGTGCCGTGATCCTGCTGGGTCGCGATGCCGAACTGATTGCTCAGGCTCTGGGCGATGCAGCACCGCTGGTGCGTGTCTCCACGCTGGAAGAGTCCGTGCAGCGCAGTGCCGAGCTGGCACAAGAGGGCGATGCGGTATTGCTGTCGCCTGCCTGCGCGAGTCTCGACATGTTCAAGAATTACGAAGAGCGCGGACGTCTGTTCGCCCAGGCAGTGGAGGGCTTGTCATGATCTTTGGCGTGATCAAGCCTTATCCGTCGCCGCTGATCAGCGGCCGTGGCATAGACCTCGATTTCCCGATGCTGGCTGGTTGCCTGGCATTGCTGGGTCTTGGTCTGGTGATGATTACCTCCGCATCGTCGGAAGTGGCCGCTGTGCAGTCGGGCAACACGCTGTACATGATGACCCGTCACCTTATCTATCTGTTGATCGGCCTGGGCGCCTGCGGCGCGACCATGATGGTGCCGGTCGCTACCTGGCAGCGCATGGGCTGGCTGATGCTGATCGGCGCCTTCGGTCTGCTGTTGCTGGTGCTCGTGCCGGGCATCGGTCGCGAGGTCAACGGATCGATGCGCTGGATCGGCTTCGGCGCGTTCAACGTGCAGCCTTCCGAAATCGCCAAGGTCTTTGTGGTGATCTTCCTGGCGGGTTATCTGATTCGTCGTCAGCAGGAAGTCCGTGAAAGCTGGATGGGCTTCTTCAAGCCGTTCATCGTGCTGCTGCCCATGGCGGGCCTGCTGCTGATGGAGCCTGACTTCGGAGCCACGGTCGTGATGATGGGCTCGGCGGCTGCCATGCTCTTCCTCGGCGGCGTCGGCCTGTTCCGTTTCTCCCTGATGGTGGTGCTGGCAGTGGTTTCCGTGGTGGTGCTGGTTCAGGCACAGCCTTACCGGATGGCGCGTCTGACCAACTTCACCGACCCGTGGGCGGACCAGTTCGGTTCCGGCTATCAGTTGACCCAGGCGCTGATCGCATTCGGTCGCGGCGAATGGTTCGGCGTCGGTCTGGGCAACAGTGTCCAGAAACAGTTCTATCTGCCGGAAGCTCATACCGACTTCGTGTTCTCGGTGCTTGCTGAAGAGCTGGGTGTCATCGGGTCTTTGCTCACGGTCGCCTTGTTCCTGTTCGTCAGTATTCGTGGCATGTACATAGGTATGTGGGCAGAAAGGGCCAAACAGTTCTTCGGCGCCTACGTTGCTTATGGTCTTTCTTTCCTGTGGATCGGCCAGTTCCTGATCAACATCGGGGTAAACGTCGGCCTGCTGCCGACCAAGGGCCTGACCTTGCCATTCCTCAGCTACGGCGGCAGTTCGCTTGTGATCTGCTGTGCGAGCCTCGGGCTGTTGCTGCGCATCGAGTGGGAATCGCGCAACAACATGGGCAGCGAAGAAACCGAATTCAAAGAGAGCGACTTCGCCGAGGAGCCGCCCCATGGACGCTAACGTGCTGATCATGGCCGGTGGCACCGGCGGGCATGTATTCCCGGCGCTGGCCTGTGCCCGCGAATTCCAGTCGCGTGGCTACAAGGTCCACTGGCTGGGTACGCCGCGTGGTATCGAAAACGAGCTGGTTCCACAGGCCGGGCTGACCCTGCATCTGATCGATGCCACCGGTTTGCGTGGGAAGGGCAAGCTGTCGCTGCTCAAGGCGCCTTTCATGCTGCTCAAGGCATTGCGTCAGGCCCGCAAGGTCGTGCGCGAGCTGAAGCCGGTCTGTGTCGTGGGTTTCGGTGGCTATGTCACAGGTCCCGGCGGGCTGGCTGCGAAGCTGGCGGGCGTGCCCTTGGTCATTCATGAGCAGAACGCCGTGGCCGGTACGGCCAACCGCAGCCTGTCGTCTTTCGCCAGCCGTATCTGCGAGGCGTTCCCGGACACCTTCAGCGCAACGGCCAAGCGTCGTACCACCGGCAACCCGGTGCGGGTCGAGCTTTTTCTTGAAACACCACGTCAGGCACTGGCCGGTCGCAAGGCGCGTCTGCTGGTCCTGGGCGGCAGCCTGGGCGCGGAGCCCCTGAACAAGTTGCTGCCCGAAGCCCTGGCTCTGGTGCCTGAAGACATACGGCCCGAGGTCTTCCATCAGGCCGGCAAGAAACACGATGAAGTCACCGCCGAGCGCTATCGCAGCGCTGGCGTCGAGGCGCAGGTCGCGCCGTTTATCCAGAACATGGCACAGGCCTATGCCTGGGCCGATCTGGTCGTCTGTCGCGCAGGTGCGTTGACCATCAGTGAACTGGCAGCCGCAGGCTTGCCTTCGTTCCTGATACCGCTGCCTTACGCGATCGACGACCACCAGTCTCGTAACGCTGACTATCTGGCTCGCGAAGGCGCAGCCTTTGTCATGCCGCAAGCGACAACTGGCGCCGCCGAGATGGCTGCGCGCCTGAAAGAGGTTTTGATGCAACCCGAACAATTGAACAACATGGCCCGTACCGCCCGCAGGCTGGCCCGGCCAGACGCAACCAACACCGTTGTCGACGTCTGTGTGGAGGTGGTCAATGGTTGAGAGTCAACGTGCCATGCCTCAGCCTGAAATGCGCCGTATTCGCCGCATCCACTTCGTCGGTATCGGCGGTGTGGGTATGTGCGGTATCGCCGAAGTACTGCTGAACCTCGGCTATGAAGTCTCGGGCTCTGACCTGAAGAACTCGGCCGTGACCGAACGTCTGAAATCCTTCGGCGCACACATTTTCATCGGTCACCTTGCCGAGAACGCCGTCGGTGCCGACGTACTGGTGGTTTCCAGCGCCGTAAACACCTCCAACCCGGAAGTCGCGACAGCCCTTGAGCGTCGTATTCCCGTGGTGCCACGTGCCGAGATGCTGGCCGAACTGATGCGCTATCGCCATGGCATCGCCGTCGCCGGTACCCACGGCAAGACCACGACTACCAGCCTGATCGCTTCGGTGTTTGCGGCCGGTGGCCTGGACCCGACGTTCGTGATCGGTGGCCGTCTCAACGCTGCCGGTACCAACGCACAGTTGGGCACCAGCCGTTACCTGATTGCCGAGGCCGATGAAAGCGACGCCAGCTTCCTGCACCTGCAGCCGCTGGTCGCAGTCGTTACCAACATCGACGCCGATCACATGGCCACTTACGAAGGCGACTTCAACAAGCTGAAGAAGACCTTCGTCGAGTTCCTGCACAACCTGCCGTTCTACGGTCTGGCGGTGATGTGCGTCGATGATCCGGTGGTGCGTGAAATCCTGCCACTGGTCAAGCGTCCGACCCTGACCTACGGCTTCAGCGAAACCGCCGATGTGCGTGCGATCAACGTGCGCCAGGACGGCATGCTGACGTTCTTCACCGTGTTGCGTCGCGACCGCGAGCCGCTGGATGTGTCGGTGAACATGCCGGGCAACCATAACGTGCTCAACTCGCTGGCAACCATCGCCATCGCCACTGACGAAGGCGTCAGCGACGAAGCCATCGTCCAGGGCCTGTCGGGCTTCCAGGGCGTTGGTCGCCGCTTCCAGGTTTATGGCGAACTGCCCGTCGAAGGCGGCAACGTGATGCTGGTGGACGACTACGGTCACCACCCGCGTGAAGTGGCTGCGGTCATCAATGCCGTGCGTGGCGGCTGGCCGGATCGTCGTCTGGTCATGGTCTATCAGCCACACCGTTTCAGTCGTACCCGTGACCTGTATGACGATTTCGTGCAGGTGCTGGCCGATGCCAACGTGCTGTTGCTGATGGAAGTCTACCCGGCAGGCGAAGAGCCGATTCCCGGTGCCGACAGCCGCAACCTGTGCCACAGCATCCGTCAGCGCGGGCAACTGGACCCGATCTACATCGAGCGCGGTGTCGAGCTGGCGCCGCTGGTCAAGCCGCTGCTGCGCGCCGGTGACATCCTGCTGTGCCAGGGTGCCGGAGATATCGGTGGCCTGGCTCCGCAATTGCTCAAGAGCCCGTTGTTCGCCGGTGCCGTCATTGCTTCAACCGAAGGGAAGCTCAAATGACAGTGACTTCGCAATCTTCCCTGCGCTCGACCCTTGAACCGAAAAGTTTCGGCCGCGTTGCCGTGCTCTTCGGTGGCAAGAGTGCTGAGCGGGAGGTTTCGTTGAAGTCGGGGCGAGCGGTGCTGGATGCCTTGCTCAGCGCTGGCGTGGATGCGTTCGGCATCGATGTGGGCGATGACTTCCTGCAACGGCTGGTCAGCGAAAGGATCGACCGCGCCTTTATCGTCCTGCATGGTCGTGGCGGCGAAGACGGCACGATGCAGGGCCTGCTGGAATGCCTGCAAATCCCTTACACCGGCAGCGGTGTACTGGCTTCTGCACTGGCCATGGACAAGTTGCGCACCAAGCAGGTCTGGCAAAGTCTCGGGCTGGCGACTCCGCTGCATGCGGTTCTGGGCAGTGAGGCCGACTGTATTTCTGCTGCGACGGAACTGGGCTTCCCTTTGATCGTCAAACCGGCCCATGAAGGTTCAAGTATCGGTATGGCGAAGGTGACCGGCGTCGACGAATTGATCGCCGCATGGAAAGCCGCCAGTACCTACGATTCACAAGTTTTGGTCGAACAATGGATTCAGGGTCCTGAGTTCACGATCGCCTGCCTGCGTGGCGAAATATTGCCGCCCATCGGCCTGGGCACTCCTCACAGTTTCTACGATTACGACGCCAAGTACCTGGCTTCCGATACCCAGTACCGGATTCCGTGCGGGCTCAGTGATGCCAGGGAACAGGAACTCAAACAACTGACAGCACGTGCTTGCGAAGCCATCGGCATTGCAGGCTGGGCGCGCACGGATGTCATGCAGGATGAGCAAGGCAAGTTCTGGCTGCTGGAAGTCAACACCGTGCCAGGCATGACCGATCACAGTCTGGTCCCCATGGCGGCTCGTGCTGCAGGGCTGGACTTCCAGCAACTGGTGTTGGCGATTCTGGCCGACAGCGTTCAGGTGAGAGGTTAAGCATGTACGGCGCGTCGGCACGTCATCAGCCACCTGCTCCTGGCCGCAAGCCAGTGCCGCGTGGCGCCAGTCGGATGGTGGCCAAGGAGCCATTGTCGGCGCGACTGCCCAAGCCGGGATTCGGTTTCCTGAAAGGGCTGTTCTGGCCGGTGCTGCTGGTGGTGCTGGGTTTCGGTACGTACGAAGGTGCGCAGCGTCTGCTGCCCTATGTAGACCGTCCGATCACCCGCATCAACGTGCAGGGCGACCTGAGCTACATCAGTCAGCAGGCGGTGCAGCAGCGAATCGCGCCTTATGTGGCGGCGAGCTTCTTCACCATCGATCTGGCCGGTATGCGTACCGAACTGGAGCAGATGCCCTGGATCGCCCATGCCGAAGTACGGCGCGTATGGCCGGATCAGGTCGTGGTTCGACTGGAAGAGCAACTGCCCGTTGCCCGCTGGGGAGACGAAGCGCTGTTGAACAACCAGGGACAGGCTTTCACACCGCGTGAACTGTCCAACTATGAACACCTTCCCCAGTTGTTCGGCCCACAGCGGGCTCAACAACAGGTGATGCAGCAGTACCAGGTGTTGAGTCAGATGTTGCGCCCCATGGGGTTTTCCATCGCACGCCTGGAGTTACGTGAGCGTGGCAGTTGGTTCCTGACCACCGGTGCCGGCAATGCCGGTCCGGGTATCGAGTTGTTGCTGGGACGCGATCATCTTGTGGAAAAAATGCGCCGCTTCATCGCGATTTACGAAAAAACGCTTAAAGAACAAATCACGAATATTGCGCGCATCGACCTGCGTTACTCCAACGGCCTTGCGGTTGGTTGGCGTGAACAGGTAGCGCCCACAGCGGACAAGCCCGCTGTCGCGAAGAATTGATAAGAGGCTGGACCATGGCAAATGTGCAAAGCGGCAAAATGATCGTCGGGCTGGATATCGGTACCTCCAAGGTGGTGGCACTGGTAGGCGAAGTCGCGGCCGATGGCTCGCTGGAAATCGTGGGTATCGGTACCCATCCATCCCGTGGCCTGAAAAAGGGCGTGGTGGTGAATATCGAATCGACCGTGCAATCGATCCAGCGCGCCGTCGAAGAAGCGCAACTGATGGCGGGCTGCCGTATCCACTCGGCGTTCGTCGGCGTGGCGGGCAACCATATTCGCAGCCTGAACTCCCACGGCATCGTGGCGATTCGTGATCGCGAAGTCAGCTCCGCGGATCTGGAGCGTGTGCTCGATGCCGCGCAGGCGGTTGCCATTCCTGCCGATCAGCGCGTCCTGCACACCTTGCCTCAGGATTACGTGATCGATAACCAGGAAGGTGTGCGCGAGCCGCTGGGCATGTCCGGCGTGCGTCTGGAAGCCAAGGTGCACGTGGTGACCTGCGCAGTGAACGCTGCCCAGAACATCGAGAAGTGCGTACGCCGCTGCGGCCTGGAAGTCGACGACATCATTCTCGAGCAACTGGCTTCGGCCTATTCGGTACTGACCGATGACGAGAAAGAGCTGGGCGTGTGCCTGGTGGACATCGGTGGTGGCACCACGGATATCGCGATCTTCACCGAAGGCGCCATTCGTCACACCGCCGTGATCCCGATTGCCGGTGATCAGGTCACCAACGACATCGCCATGGCGCTGCGTACACCGACCCAGTACGCCGAAGAAATCAAGATTCGCTACGCCTGCGCCCTGGCCAAACTGGCCGGTGCCGGTGAAACCATCAAGGTACCGAGCGTGGGCGACCGTCCACCTCGCGAGCTGTCGCGTCAGGCCCTGGCCGAAGTGGTCGAACCTCGTTACGACGAGCTGTTCACCCTGATCCAGGCCGAACTGCGCCGCAGCGGTTACGAAGATCTTATCCCGGCCGGCATCGTGCTGACCGGTGGTACGTCGAAAATGGAAGGTGCGGTCGAACTGGCCGAGGAAATCTTCCACATGCCGGTACGCCTCGGCGTGCCGCATAGCGTCAAAGGGCTCGCTGATGTCGTGCGCAACCCGATCTACTCGACGGGCGTAGGCCTGTTGCAGTACGGGCTGCAAAAACAGTCGGACGGCATCTCGCTGTCCGGTCTGGGCAACAGCAGTAGCTACGGCGACGAACCCAAGGCCCCAGTGCTTGAGCGCGTCAAGCGCTGGTTCCAGGGCAATTTCTGAGTTTCAAGGCTTCAAAAGTGGTAGCGGCAGGTAGTAGGCAGAAACAAAACTAGAGAACTGAAGGAGAGGGAAAATGTTCGAACTCGTAGACAACGTCCCGCAGAGCCCGGTAATCAAGGTTATCGGTGTGGGTGGTGGTGGTGGCAACGCTGTCAATCACATGGTCAAGAGCAACATCGAAGGCGTGGAATTCATCTGCGCCAACACTGATGCTCAGGCACTGAAAAACATTGGCGCACGCACCATCCTGCAATTGGGTACTGGCGTGACCAAAGGTCTTGGCGCTGGCGCCAACCCTGAAGTCGGTCGTCAGGCGGCACTGGAAGACCGTGAGCGCATTGCAGAAGTCCTGCAAGGCACCAACATGGTATTCATCACCACGGGCATGGGCGGCGGTACCGGTACCGGTGCAGCTCCGATCATTGCCGAAGTGGCCAAGGAGCTGGGCATCCTCACGGTTGCGGTCGTGACTCGTCCGTTCCCGTTCGAAGGCCGAAAGCGCATGCAGATCGCCGATGAAGGCATCCGTATGTTGTCTGAAAGCGTCGACTCGTTGATCACCATTCCCAACGAGAAGCTGCTGACCATCCTGGGTAAAGACGCCAGCCTGCTGTCGGCTTTCGCCAAGGCTGACGATGTTCTGGCCGGTGCCGTTCGCGGTATCTCCGACATCATCAAGCGTCCAGGCATGATCAACGTCGACTTCGCCGACGTCCGTACCGTGATGAGCGAAATGGGCATGGCGATGATGGGTACCGGCTGCGCCAGCGGTCCGAATCGTGCGCGTGAAGCGACCGAAGCGGCCATTCGCAACCCGTTGCTCGAAGACGTCAACCTGCAGGGCGCACGTGGCATCCTGGTCAACATCACCGCCGGTCCTGACCTGTCCCTGGGTGAGTACTCCGACGTGGGTAGCATCATTGAAGCGTTCGCTTCCGAGCACGCGATGGTCAAGGTCGGTACCGTTATCGATCCGGACATGCGTGACGAGTTGCACGTGACCGTGGTTGCAACTGGCCTGGGCGCGAAAATCGAGAAGCCTGTGAAGGTTATCGACAACACCCTGCAAGCTGTCCAGCAGGCCGCAGCTCAACCTGCAGCAGCTCGTCAGGAAGCTCCATCGGTTAACTACCGTGATCTGGACCGTCCGACCGTCATGCGTAACCAGGCTCATGCAAGCGCCACTGCAGCGGCCAAGATGAACCCTAACGATGATCTTGACTACCTGGACATCCCGGCTTTCCTGCGTCGTCAGGCCGATTGATGAAATGTATCAGGGGTATTAGGGTGATTGGTGTTCAGCAAAGGCATGGTCTGCTATCATCGCCAGCCTTTGTTGATACCAGTTCGCAACTTGCGCTGAAGCGGCCATGCCATGATTAAACAACGCACCCTGAAAAATATTATCCGTGCCACAGGTGTTGGCTTGCATTCCGGGGAAAAGGTTTACCTGACCCTCAAGCCTGCGCCTGTGAATACCGGCATCGTGTTTTGCCGAGCCGACCTGGATCCTGTCGTGCATATCCCTGCACGAGCGGAAAATGTCGGAGACACCACACTGTCGACCACTCTGGTCAGCGGTGACGTCAAGGTCGACACGGTAGAACATTTGCTTTCGGCCATGGCTGGCCTTGGCATCGATAACGCCTACGTCGAGCTCTCTGCCTCCGAAGTTCCAATCATGGACGGCAGCGCAGGCCCTTTCGTATTCCTGATTCAATCGGCCGGCCTGGAGGAACAGGACGAGCCGAAGCAGTTCATCCGTATCCTGCGTGAGGTGACAGTGGAAGAGGGCGGTAAACGCGCTACTTTCGTGCCTTTCGAAGGGTTCAAGGTCAGTTTCGAGATCGATTTCGATCACCCTGTCTTCCGTGACCGCACCCAGAGTGCAAGCGTGGACTTTTCCAGTACTTCCTTCGTGAAGGAAGTCAGCCGTGCACGGACCTTCGGGTTCATGAGTGACATCGAGTACCTGCGCAAGCACAACCTCGCACTCGGCGGCAGCGTGGAAAACGCCATCGTGGTCGACAAGGAAGGCGTATTGAACGAAGACGGCCTGCGTTACGAGGACGAATTCGTCAAACATAAAATCCTGGATGCCATCGGCGACCTCTACCTGCTGGGCAATAGCCTGATTGGTGAGTTCCGCGGCTTCAAGTCAGGGCATGCACTGAACAATCGTCTGCTGCGCACGTTGATCGAGCAGCCGGACGCCTGGGAAGTCGTGACCTTCGAGGATGCCAGTACGGCACCTATTTCTTACATGCGTCCTGTCGCGGCCGTGTAAGCAAGCTTTACTCTCTTTCCTTTTGTTCTTTAAAGGCTGCCTTCGGGCGGCCTTTTTTTATGGCTTTTCGCATGCAAAAAAAGCGGCTCAGTGTGAGCCGCTTTTTCCTTCAGCAGCGATCAGTGATGACTGCTGCTGCCCAGATTGCCACCAGTGCCATCCGGAATGCTGATGTTGACGTTCTGCATCATGCCCTGATCTTCATGATCGAGGAAGATTCTTGATCCTGGTCCCAACGAGCAATATGAGTGGCATGTCAGCAGTGCTGCAACCTAGTCTGCCAGCCGTTTGCTGTCGATACGTGCTTTCATTCTCCGCCAGAAACCATGCTCGACTGGTCGTGTAGTCTGCGGCGCTACATTCGGCATATCCCGCAAGCGAATCCATGACTCATCGCGCCATTGCATCACGCTCAATGACGTGTCTGGCCACTGCAAATGGCTGAGCCTCGGGTTATCCAGTGTCATATTTTGCGGTGCGTGCAGTACCGTCAGTACTTCATGGGTAAGCCACTGTCGCAGTGCCCGGTTTTCGGGAACGTAGTGATGAACCAACAACGCAAACGCACCTGACTCGCTGACCATCAATTGTTTTTGCCACTTGCCGTTAGCCTGCAACCAGACAACCCGTCTTTGATCGGCATCGAGCTTGAGTGCTGAGCGTTCACCCAGCGTCTGGCCCATCAAGCGTGCAAGGTCTGCAAGACAGAACCATGCCTGGGCTTCGCTATGGATGGCACGCAGCATACGGTGGTGGCGTACGAAAAGGGTGGCTTCGAAATGGTCTGTGCAGGGGGATGTTGGGACGATATTCCGCATGGGTGGCACTCTACTTTGATCACGGATTGAAGCCGCCATGGATTGTCGCCAAACAATGGGGTGGCAGCTATGTGAGGGTTGGCGAACCGGCAAGTAGAAAACCGGCAGACCCGAAGGCCTCCCGCACACAGCCGCCATAACGCGGTGGCAGACAGAATAAAGCGACTGCGGCGTGATGGGGAGTGTTTACTTGATCGGGTCGCCAAACCCGTTCGTTGATTTGCAACGACGCTGGCAAGGTTAGCGGTTGCTCGGCTGGTCAGTAATTGGGGAATTCAGCATGCTCTCGGTAAGCATTCACATACGCTTGTAGGAAACCGCAATCAGGATCTTTTCAGTCATCTGCCACCTGCCTGAAACATTCTCGGTGTTGACTGGCGTCTTGCGTTGAAACCCCAAGGCTGGACGATGACGAGAAACCGACAACAAGGTGCGGCGCTGCTGATGGTGCTGGTGGCACTGGCCATGTTGGCCGCAGGGCTGGCCTGGATGGTCGAGCAGGGACGGCAGGAGGTGGACAGTGTGCGGCTGCTTCAGCAGCGTGTGCAGGCGCGGTCCATTGAAAAGGCGGCCCTGGCCTTTACCGGACAGGCGCTCAAGGACCCGGTGTGGCGCGCCAGCCCGCTGTTCTGGCAGGCCTTGCGCGGGCAGCCTTTGAGCTATGACTTCAAGGGTGGCAAGGCGAGTATCCGGATTGTCGATTTGCACCGTTGCTTCAACGTCAACAGCCTGATCGGAGATGAAGCCGAGCGTGCGCAAAAGCAGCTGGTTTACCTGTTGGGTGCGGACATGCAGGCTGAGCGTCTGGCTCAGAGCCTGACCGACTGGGTCGACTCCGATCACCAGAGCAGTCTGCAAGGTGCCGAGAACAACGAATACCTGCGTGCTTCACCACCGCGTCTGGCGGCCAATCAGTCGATGGTCGATATCAGCGAATTGAACCTGCTGCTACCCGCCGACAGCCAGCGCGAGCAACGTTATCCACAGCTGTGCGCCTTGCCGGAAACCACCGGTTGGCGGCTGAATGCCAATGCCCTCAACCTCAGTGAATTGCCTTTGCTGGAAGCTTTGTACGAGGGGAAAGTGGAGCGCTCGCAACTGACCCGCCTGATCAGCGGCAGACCGGCTGGAGGTTATCTGGATGCCAGCGCCTTGCGTCAGGCCATGGGCGCCATGGACGATGAAGCCTTCGCCCGACTGAGCGAGGGCTTGCAGCTCAATGGTGATCACTTCCTGTTGCAGATCGAAGTGGAGCTGGATGGCCAGACATTCCACAGCCAATACCGCGCCGAAGCCCTGGGCATCGTGAAATGGCACAGCCGGGTACCGGCGCAGGAGATGGTGGTAAGGGAGCGCAAGGTGGGGCAGATGTGAGCTGCAAGCTGCAAGCTGCAAGCGTTAAGCGGCAAGCTAAAAGCCGCAAGCCATCACGCTCACTTGCAGCTTCCAACTTGCCGCTTGCAGCTAGCGCCCCCAACTACACCGCCAGATCACCTCCATCAGCACGCTGGATGACCACGGTTGACGCGCGTGGCCTTACGGTTCCGACGGTCACGTCGGTCGCCACATCGGTCGATGGCCAGTTATCGGGGTGCTGGATGTTGACGAACATGGTCTTGTTGTCCGGCGTAAAGGCCAGGCCGGTGACTTCGCTGCCATTGGGGCCGACGAAGAAACGACGCAGGTCGCCCTGGTTCTGGGCATTGACCGGAATCTGTTTGCCTTGCGCATCGACCATGTTGGTCGGAATGACCGCCAGCATCTGGTCGTTGGTGTAGCTGGTGATGGTGGATTCGCCGTTGTCGGTCTGGACCCACAGCACGCCACGGCTATCGAAGCTCATGCCGTCCGGGCTGGCGAACTGGTTCAGTTCGGTCAGGCCGGAGCGGTTGATGTCTGCCGTGCCGGAAGCGTTGGCGCCAAAGACGAAGATGTCCCAGGTGAACGACACCAGATCGTCGGCATCATGCCAGCGGATGATGTGCCCGTGCTTGTTGTTGACCCGCGGGTTGGCGGCGTTCGCCGTGGTGCGGCTGGTGTTGTTGGTCAGGGTCAGATAGACGTCGCCATTGAGCGGGTTGACGGCTGTCCATTCCGGGCGGTCCATCGGCGTTGCGCCGACCGCATCCGCAGCACCGCGGGTGTTGAGGATGATGCCTGGCAGGTCGGTGAACTTGGCACCCAGGGTGCTGCTGTCGGTTGTCGCTGTGGCCACGTCGAGCAACAGCCAGTTGCCGCTGCCGTCGGCGTTGAAGCGGGCGACATAGAGTTTGCCGCTGTCCATGTACTTGGCGCCGGTGGCCAGGCGATCGCTCGGGTTGGCGTCGGCTGCATCCCACAGGGCGGTGGAGACGAACTTGTAGAGGTATTCATTCTGCGAGTCGTCGCCCATGTAGAACACCACCGGTTTGCCGGGAGTGGTCAGGCCCGGCCAGCAGCCTTCGTGACGGAAGCGGCCAAGGGCGGTGCGTTTTACCGGCAGGGTGCTGGCGTTGTACGGGTCGATTTCAACGATATAGCCATAAGTGCTGGCTTCGTTGCGGTAGTCGTCCGTGGCGGTGGCGCCTGACGGGGTGATGTTGAAACGGGTGAACTCGCCGTTGACCTCGGAAGCATCGCCCGCAGCGGTTTCCCAACGATAGTTGCCGTTCGAGGTGGCGATGCCGATACGCACTTGGTCTGCAGGACGAGTGCCTTTGTTGACGAAAATCCCCGGCCAGTTCTCTTCACAGGTCAGGTAAGTGCCCCATGGCGTGTAACCGTTGCCGCAGTTGTTGTTGGTGCCGCGAGTCTGGCTGCCGTCGGTAGAGAACACGGTCTTGACGTGATCAGTGCCTTTGAGCGGGCCGGACAGGTTCATGACCGAGGCCGTGGTGAAGCGGCGGTTCAGTGGATCGTTTTCCACCACCTGCCAGCGGTTGCCGACCTTGCTGATACGCACGACGCCAGCGCCATGGGCGTTGATTTCCTTGCGCACTTCTTCGACCGGGCGAACGCCGCCAACCAGGGTCGGACCTGACGGGTGAAGGGCGGTCTGGTCGATGTATTCAAAGTTGATCGCCAGCAGACCATCAGTGGAACTGCCGTTGATGGGGAAATAGTGCATGCCGTCATGGTGCATGCCCATGGAGTTGGCCTGATCGGTAGAGGTGTTGCTGCCGTCGCTTTTCCAGGGGTTGGCCAGATTGCTGAGCGGCGTGCCCCATGGGGCGAGAACATGAGCGGTATAACCGGCGGCCACGGTAACGGCGTCGGTGCGCGAGCCAGGGATCGAGGTGAAGCCCAGTTTCAGGCTCGCTGGCGTATCGGGTGTCGGTGCCGGGTCGTCATTCGAATCGCTGCCACTGTCGAAGCAGCCGGTAAGCCCGACGCCCGCAATCATGGCAATGGCAGCACCCAGCCCGCCACGTACCACGCTGCGACGGCTCAGATAAGTGTCCAGCACGGATGACAGCGGTTCGTTGGTACTCAGGTTGCGGTTCTGGTTATCGCCGGTATTACGACTCATTCATCAGGTCCTTTTTATGAAATAGGTTTGGAAAAGGAACCGGGACTGTAGAAGCCGAGTGTGATGATTCATTGGCAGTTTTATTAAGAAAGTGTCTGAAAATCGTCGTAGTTATTTCATTTTGTTACAGAGAGGGTCGTGAAGGTCCAGGTTAAAAATCTGCCATCAAACTGTCATTTTCCATCGCCAATATGCCGCCCCTGTGAAGGATTCGCCTCAGGACACAAGAACGATGGCTTCAATGGCGCGGCGCGATGTGTTGGGATGGATGACGGCAGGTGCCATGGCGCCGTTGCTATCGGCCTGCTCAAGCCTTCAGTACAGAGGTTCTGTGGCCAGCGGCAGCTATGTCGATCTGCTGTATGTGGCCGACACCCTGGATGCTCGCCAGCCTGGCAAGCCGGTGGTTCCCGCCACGCACCTGGGGCCGGCGACCCGTATCGGCCAGGCACCCTGGATCACGGGGAGCAATGCCCGCGTTCACGCACCCGATCAAACCTCACTCAACAGCCTGCTCGACGCCAGCCTGAGTCAGCATGTCGAAACCGGTGGTTATCCGGTGCTGGGCGCGTTGCTACAGCGTTTTCGCAGTGAAGCGGGTGAGGGCAACAGCCTCACGCTGGAGAACGGCCAATGCTGGAATGGCAGTGGCCTGGCTTATCTGACTCAGGGCAAGTCCGGTGTTCAAGGCAGTGCATTGCTGGGCACTGAAGTGCGGGTCAGCAGCGATGAGCGTCTGCTCTGGCCGCAACACTGTGCCGGTCTGTATCGTCAGTTCGGGCATCCGGTTCTGGGCGCAGACCTGGCAGCGGATGCCAGCCAGCGCCTGGGCACTGAAGCCGTGACGTTCTTTCGTCGCGGCGGAATTCGCATGGCGGTCGTCGGCATTACCGACCCCTACGCCCGGGATCAGAAACTGTCACTCAAACAATGGCACGACAGCCTGCAACCGGCACTTGAGCGTGCCCGGGCCGATGCCGATCTGGTCATTGCCCTGGCCGATGTCGGCACCGGTCCCGGGATCTGGCTGGCCGAACGTCTGCCGCAGATCGACATGGTGCTGTGCGCCCGTGGGCAGGATCTCTGGCCGCAGCCCGTGGAAATCATGCAGGCCTCTGGCAAGCGTGTGCCTGTGATATTGGGCGGGACCCGTGCCAGCGGAGCCTTTCGTATTCGTTGCCAGCAGGTCGAGGGGCAGTGGCAGTTCACGGCGCGCTTTCACCCGGCGCTGGAAAGCACCCTGACGGCGGCTGATCAGGTCCAGGCCCAGCGCATTCGGCAGCTCACCCAACAGCAGCGCGCCGCCCATGCAGGCTGGCTGGACGAGCCGCTGGCCCGTGCGCCGGAAAACCTCTGGCGTCGGGATGTGCGCGGCGGCAGTTGGGACCGGTTGCTGCATGAGGCATTGGCCGAGCGTCCCGACAGTTCCGTGCTGCTGCCGGGCCTGCGTTACGACAGTCCGCTGGCGCAAGGGCAGATGATTACCCGCGAACACCTTATCAGTCTGACCGGCAGCTATCCGGCTCCGGTGGTGAATGTGCCCGCGAAGCAGGTCCCCAGAGTGCTGGAAAACGTCGCCGAGCAAATGTTTGGCGATATGTTGCTGCTGGACAACAGCCAGGACTTGCCGCGCTGGATGGGCCAGTCATGGGAGGTCACTTACAGCGCGGGTGGCAAGCGGATCAATGGCGTGGGTGAACCCGCCGGGCAGTGTCGCACCTTTGGCCTGGGTTTCGATGCTCAGGCCGGTCAGCCGCTCTGGCAGCACCTTGAAGCCTGGCTGCGCGAGCGTCCTGCCGACTGGCGCATCGCACCTTTGCAATTGCCCGGAATGCGTTACGTACAAGGTCATCCCGGCTGGCATCCACGAGAGTCGGCTGCATGATCCGTCTTGCCTGGGCGAGCCATGTGCTGCTGGTGATACTGATCGGCTGGCTGGCGGCGCAGTGTGTGTTGCAGGCCTGGCATGGGCTGGCGCGACCCGTCACCGGTAGCGCGGCCCCGGCGCCAGTGGCCGGTCTGTTGAGCAGCCACTGGCGGGCCGGTCCCGTCCTCAGCAATGAATTGCCCCTGACCACGCTGGGTATCGAATACCTGGGTAGCCTCAAGGCCATTCCCCTGAGCGCCACGGTGGTGGTGCTGCGTTTCGAGCAGCGCCAACGCACTCTGGCTCGCGGCCAGAAACTGGCCCCCGGCGTTTCTCTGCATGACATCGATGAGCTGGGCATGGTGTTCGACAACAACGGCAAGCTCGAACGTTTGCCATGGCCTGCGCAACGGCCCTTCTTCGGCTTCAAGCAACAGGGATAAGCAATGACCTTCATTCGTCTCAAGCAACCGCTGCGTCTTGCCCTTCTGCTGTGTGCTCTGACCCTGACCGGTGTGAGTGCCGAAGAAGAGCCGCTGTATGAGGTCAACTTTGTCGATACCGAACTCAGCGAGTTCATCGACAGCGTCTCGCGCATCACCCACACCACGTTCATCATCGACCCGCGAGTCAAAGGCAAGGTCACGGTGCGCAGCAGCGAGATGCTGGGCAGTGAAGAGATCTACGATATTTTCCTGGCTCAACTGCGCGCCCAGGGTTTCGCGGCGGTGGACCTGCCAAACGGCAGCGTGAAGATTGTCCCGGATCAGGCCGCTCGCCTTGAGCCCGTGCCGGTGGAGGCGGGCCGCAATGCGTCGCAGGCCAACGATGGCATGGCGACCCGCGTGTTCAACGTGCGCAACGCTGCCAGCGAACAGATGCTCAATATCCTCAAGCCGCTGATCGACCCGCGAGTGGGGGTGATCACGCCGTACCCTTCGGCCAACCTCTTGGTGATTACCGACTGGCGCAGCAACCTGGATCGTATCGACAGCCTTCTGGTTCAGCTCGATCAGGTCAGTCAGGAACCCCTGGAAGTGCTGCCCCTGAAAAATGCCAACGCCAACGACACCGCGCAACTGGTCACGCGCCTGCTGGCTCGCGAGCAGGGCGCCGACAGTGCGCAAGTGGTGGCCGATCCGCGCAGCAATGCCTTGCTGGTGCGCGGCAGCACCGACAGCCGTGCCCGTGTGCGGGCCTTGCTCAAGCAACTGGATAAGCCTTACGACCCGCAGCACAACTCCAACACCGTGGTGATCTACCTGCGCCATGCCAATGCGGCCGAAGTGGTCAAGGTCCTGCGCGGCCTCAGTCAGGACATCGCTGCGCCGACATCCTCCGCTCAGGGCAGCGAGAAGTCCGTGCCGGTCAGCACGTCGGGCATTCGCATGGAATACGAGGAAGGCACCAATGCCGTGGTGATGGTCGGGCCGGACAGCGAATTGACGGCCTATCGCAGCATTGTCGAGCAACTGGATATCCGTCGTGCCCAGGTGGTGGTCGAAGCCATCATTGCCGAAGTGTCGGACACCCGCGCTCAGGAGCTGGGCGTGCAATGGCTGTTTCAGGGCAACAATTTCGGTGGCGGCGCGATCAATTTCAGCGGCAATAATGCGCCGAGCGTCACCAGCGTTGGCGCGCTGGCACAGGCCGGGGACACGGCAGGCCTGGGGCAATTGCTGGCCGGGGTTCAGGGTGTGACCGCCGGGGTCGGCAACCTGAGCGGTGGCGGGCTGAATTTTCTGGCCTTGCTCAATGCCCTGAAAAGCCAGAGCGGTTTCAACCTTTTGTCGACGCCGACCTTGCTCACGCTGGATAACGCCGAAGCGTCGATTCTGGTGGGGCAGGAAGTGCCCTTCGTGACCGGCTCGGTGACCCAGGACAACACCAATCCCTACCAGACCATCGAACGCAAGGAAGTGGGTGTGAAGCTGCGCATCAAGCCGCAGATCAACATCGACAACACCGTGCGCCTGGACATCGTGCAAGAGGTTTCCTCGATTGCCGACAGCACCACGGCCAGCGATGTCATCACCAACAAGCGCGAGATCAAGACCAAGGTCATGGTCGAAGATAACGGTCTGGTGGTGCTGGGCGGGCTGATCGGTGATGAGTCCACCACCAGCGATCAGCGTGTGCCATTGCTGGGTGATATTCCGGTGCTGGGGCGACTGTTTCGCTCCGACTCGACCCAAAGGGTCAAACAGAACCTGATGGTCTTCATCCGCCCGCGCATCGTGCGCGACGGCGAGACGCTGGCTCAGCTCAGCAGCGAGAAATACCGCAACCTCAAGGCCAGCACCTCGTTGGCACTGCCGGGTGCAACCGAGGGTGACCCGCTGCTGCAATTGTTTCCGGCCAGTCGCGAACGTCTGGATCAGGGCGCATGGTAAGCGCACTGCTGCCGTATCGCGTGGCACGCCAGACCGGCGTCGCCAGGGTGCCGGGTGATGCGGGCTGGCAGCTATGGCTGAGGGCCGGAAGCGACACCGACACCTTGCAGGAAGTGATGCGGGTGCATGGTGCGCCGCGCACAGTGGAACACCTTTCGACCCAGGATTATGAAACCCGGCTCGGGGAGCTGTATCAGGCCGGCGAGTCGGCCACCGCTGCGCTGATCGACGGGATTGGCGAGCAGGTCGACCTCGACAGCCTGATGAGCGAACTGCCGAAGATCGAAGACCTGCTGGAGAACGATAACGACGCGCCGGTCATTCGTCTGATCAACGGCCTGTTCGGCGAAGCGTTGCGTTTGCGGGCTTCGGACATTCATGTGGAAACCTTCGAGGCGAGTCTGGTGATTCGTCTGCGCATCGATGGGCACATGCGTGAAGTGCTGCGTCCGCCTCGTGCGTTGTCGACGATGCTGGTGTCGCGGATCAAGGTCATGGCCCGGCTGGATATCGCCGAAAAGCGTCAGCCTCAGGATGGCCGGATTACCCTGCGCTCTGCCGGGCGTGAAGTGGACATTCGCGTCTCGACCTTGCCGGGCATTCATGGCGAGCGCGTGGTGATGCGGGTGCTGGATAAACAGGCGAGCCTGCTGGATCTGGGCAACCTCGGCATGCCGTTTGAAGTGGAGCAGGGGCTGCGAGCCTGTCTGCAACGTCCCAACGGCATCGTGCTCAGCACCGGCCCGACCGGCTCGGGCAAGACCACCACGCTCTACGCCAGCCTGAACAGCCTCAACGATGGCTCCTGTAACATTCTTACGGTGGAAGACCCGGTCGAGTACGCGATTACCGGTATCGGTCAGACCGCGATCAACCCCAAGGCCGGAATGACGTTTGCCAATGGTCTGCGGGCCATTCTGCGTCAGGACCCGGACGTGATCATGCTGGGTGAAATCCGTGACCGCGAGACAGCCCAGATCGCCGTGCAGGCCAGCCTTACCGGGCATCTGGTGCTTTCCACCCTGCACACCAACAGCGCGGTGGGCGCGGTGACTCGCTTGCGGGACATGGGCATCGAACCCTTCCTCATCGCCTCGACCCTCAAGGGCGTGCTGGCCCAGCGACTGGTGCGCCGCTTGTGTCATTGCGCCGTTGCGCAACCCTTGCAAGACGCCGAGCGGATGCTGTGGCCGGAACTGGCCGGGCTCACCGAAAGCTTTCACCCTCAAGGCTGCGACTCCTGCCAGGGCAGTGGCTATGACGGCCGCATGGGGTTGTACGAATTCATCGAACTGGATGCTGGCCTGATTGCCTTGCTGTACGACGGCGCCAGCGAGGTCGCGATGCAGGACTACCTGGCTGACAAGCGACAAAGTCTGGCGGCCATGGCCACCGAATGCCTGCGACGCGGCGAAACCAGCCTGGCGCAGGTACTGCGCGCGGTGCGGGGCTGACCGATGCCGACTTATCGCTATCAGGCGCTCGACCCGGCAGGTCGCACGCGCAAAGCCAGCCTTCAGGCAGAAAGCGAGCGGCACGCCCGACAGCTCTTGCGTGAGCAAGGCCTGTTCGCCCGGGACTTGCAGATTCAGGACCCGACCTCTCGCAGTCCACGGGGCCAGCGCCTCAATCACACCCAGTTGTGCGAACTGACGCGCCAGTTGGCGACGCTGCTCAGTGCCGGGATTGCGCTGGTGGATGCCCTGGCGAC
This sequence comes from Pseudomonas lijiangensis, assembly GCF_018968705.1. Classification (NCBI taxonomy): domain Bacteria; kingdom Pseudomonadati; phylum Pseudomonadota; class Gammaproteobacteria; order Pseudomonadales; family Pseudomonadaceae; genus Pseudomonas; species Pseudomonas lijiangensis. Next base: position 4,771,615 of record NZ_CP076668.1, on the reverse strand, counting down.
ACTCGAACGACAACTGGCCGAACCTGCGATTCGCAACCTGTTGGTGGCCGTGCGCGGCGCGCTCGGGGAAGGGCACAGTCTGGCCCAGAGCCTGCGACGCCAGGGCGGTCTGTTCAATGGGCTGTATTGCGCACTGGTAGAGGCGGGCGAGCGTTCCGGCAAGCTGGCGCCGGTGCTGGAGCGTCTGGCCGAGCACCTTGAACAAGTCCAGCGCCAGCGACACAAGGCCCGTACCGCGATGATCTATCCGGCGGTGCTGATGCTGGTTTCTCTGGCCGTGGTCATTGGCCTGATGACTTTCGTGGTCCCCAAACTCACCGAGCAATTCAGCCATACCGGGCAGAGCCTGCCGCTGATTACCCAATTGCTGATCGGCATCAGCGAAGGGCTGGTGCATGTCGGCCCGTGGTTGCTGGCACTGGGGCTGTTGGCCTCCGTTGGTGCGGGTTTCCTGCTGCGCAAGGCCCATTGGCGATTGCGCCTGGACCGCAGCCTGCTGCGCCTGCCCAAGGTCGGTCCGTTGCTGACCGTGCTGGAAAGCGCCCGGCTGGCCCGCAGTCTGGCGATTCTGGTGGGCAGCGGCGTGCCGTTGCTCGAAGCCCTGCACGTGGCGACTGCCACCGTGAGCAACCGTGAAGTGCATCGGGCGCTGGAAACCGTTCGTGAACAGGTCGAGGGCGGCGTCAGCCTGCATCGTGCCCTCAACGCTGCCGGTCATTTTCCGCCGCTGCTGCTCAACATGGTCGCCAGCGGCGAGGCCAGCGGGACCTTGCCGGACATGCTCGAACGGGTGGCTGACAACCAGGAACGCAGTTTCACCCGTCATGTGGACATGCTCATGGCCTTGTTCGAGCCCCTGATGATTCTGGTGATGGGCGCCGTGGTGCTGTTCATCGTCCTGGCCGTGCTGTTGCCGATCATGCAGCTCAACCAAGGACTCACTTTCTGACTCATGGAGAACCGTCGTATGTCCAAGCCTGCCTCACGTCGCCAGCGTGGCTTCACGCTGATGGAAATCATGGTGGTGATTTTCATCATCGGCCTGTTGATCGCCGTGGTTGCCCCCAGCGTTCTGGGTAACCAGGACAAGGCCATGCGCCAGAAAGTCCTGGCCGACCTGTCCACCCTTGAGCAGGCGCTGGACATGTATCGCCTCGACAACCTGCGCTACCCCAGCACCGAGCAAGGTCTTGCGGCCCTGACCAGCGCGCCCTCGGTGGAGCCACTGGCTCGCTCATGGCGGGCCGACGGCTACATCCGTCGCCTGCCGGCGGACCCGTGGGGCAACCCGTATCACTACCGTGCGCCGGGCGAGCATGGACGCATCGATATCTACTCGCTGGGGGCTGATGGAGCCCAGGGCGGGGAAGGCACCGATGGCGATATCGGGAACTGGAACCTCTAGACGTGAAGGTTTCACGGGGCTTTTCACTGCTGGAAATTCTGGTGGTGTTGCTGATCATCGGGCTGTTCAGTGCCCTGAGCGTGGCCTGGCTGGATTCAGGTCATGCACCGATGCAGCAGGCTCTGGAAAAACTGGCTGCCGAAGCCCGTACTCAAGCGGCCCAGGCCCGGCACAGCGGGCAGGTATCGGGAATGCGCTGGAATGGCCGGCAGCCGGAGTTTGTCCGTCTGGAGCGCAACCAGGGTCAGACCCGCTGGGTCGTCGATTCAAGGCGCCTGAAGCCCTGGCCCCAAGGGTTACTGGTGGACTGGCCGGTGTCTGACGAGCCTCGTGTTGTGTTCACACCATTGGGTGTGGCCGCCGCAGTGAACCTGAACTGGCAATGGCCAGAGGGGCGACAGCGCTGGGAGTGGCGCACGGATAACAGCCTGACGCAGGTCAGGCTGCCATGAAGCGCCAGTGCGGTTTCACGCTGCTGGAAGTCATGGTGGCGCTGGGTATCGCGGCGGTCATGACCATGATGGTCAGCCAGATGCTGCGCCAGCGCATTACCGTGCATCAGGCCGTTCAGCAGCATCGACTGGGCGCCCTGTGTGCCCGTGAGCTGGAGGCGCGTTTCGGCGTCGAGCGCTACTGGCCGCAGATCAGCAAGGTCAGCGGCGAATTGCAGCAGGGCGACAGGGTTTGCTACTGGCGGATGGACTTGGGCATGACCGGTGTTCAGAACCTGCGCCGGGGTGAGTTGGCGCTGTTCGCCGCCCGCGACGAGCGCGAGCCACTGGGAAACTACACCGTTTTTCTGGTGCGCCCGTGAGCGTTAACCAGCGTGGGCTGACCCTCATCGAGTTGCTGGTGGCCATGGCGCTGACGGCTGTCGTCGGTGTGGTGCTGGCCGCTCTGGTGAATGGCTGGATCAAGGTTCGCGAGCGTTTGGCTGAACCGGGTAACGAGCCGCTGGTGCTGGAGTTCTGTCTGGCCCTGGAGCGGCGTTTCGATGGGTTGGTGTTGCGGCGTTTGTATGAACAACGTCTGCCGTTGTCGATGAACTGGCTCGACTGGGACCCGGCCGCGAATCAGTTGGGCTGGGTCGCCCTGACCGCCTGGCCCGAGGTCGAAGGTCAGTCGAGAACACAGCGGCAGCGGCTGGAATTCAATCCACGGGAACGGCGTTTGAGCCTGTGGACTTCGCCTGACCTGTATGCCGTCGGCGCACCTCGCTGGGAGCGTCGCGAACAGCTGGATGAGGTCGACAAGGTCGGTTTCAGTTTTTATCAGGGGACCCGCTGGCTGGCGTTCCCTTCCAACGTCGCACTTCAGCCCGACCGGGGCGTGCGACTCGAATTCGAGCGTCATGGAGCGCCTTATGTCTGTACCTTCAGCTTGCCCGATAGCCGCCCATGATCGTTGAACGCTGGAGTCTCAAACGCCGTGTGCAGCGTCATTGGTTGCTGCTGCGTCCTGCCGCCACGGGTGCATGGCAATGGCGCCGCCTGCCGGGAGACGAGCAGGGCGACTGGCCGCCGCCTGCGCACTGTCTGCAGGACACCGTCGCACTGATCATGCCCGCCGCGCAGTGCAGCCATTTTCAGGTGCCCGCGCCACCGGGGCTCAAGCCTCATGAATGGCCGATGTTGCTGGAGGACCTGCTGCAACAGCCTGCCGAAGCGGTGCAGGTCAGTTGCCTGTCGCGGCTCGCCGGGCATCTGGAATTGCTGGTAGTCGAGCGCGCACAGGTTCAGCGCTGGTTGAGCGAGTGCGAAGAGCTGGGCGTATCCCCCGATTATCTGTGGGCCGAGTTGCAATTGCTGCCGACGCAGGCCGCTGGTCAGGCACTGAGCTGGTCGCGTCCTGAAGGCCGTTGCCTGATCCGCGGCGCTGACAACGATTTGCAGCACTGGCTGGTGTGGCCGGATGTGCTGGGTGAGCCGCCCGAGAACTGGCGACAGCCGAGCGAGGAAATGACCGGGCCATGGCCTTCCCGTTGGGCTACGTTGAGTCGTTTGCCCAATCTGTTGGTACGCTCAGGTGCTCGTCGTCCAAAAACTCGGCGTCGGGCATCGCCATTTGGCAAAAGTCTGTCTCGTCTGGCGGGTGTCTGTGGTGTGCTGGCGCTCTGTTGGGGCGCGCTGATGCTGGGGCAATTCTGGCAGCAGGTGCCTGTATGGAAAGCTCAGGTCGAAGCCTTGACCGGTCCGGTCGACAATGCCCGGCAGGCAGCGCGAGTGTTGTCTCGTCTGCAGTCCGAACAGACTGACTGGCGAAGCCGTCAGCAGCAGGTTGTCGAGCTGGAACAGGCCATGACGCTGTGGCTCGACAGCCAGAAAGACTGGGGCGTGTCCGGGACTTATTTCGATGGGCGAACCCTGCGACTGGTGTTGAGTGGCAATGCTTCACCTCCCGACACGACTCATTGGCAGGTCATGGCCAAGGCGGCGGGGGCGAAGGTCAGCGTTGAAACGAATGAAAAGACCTCCCTGCTAACCCTCAATTTCAATCTGGATGGGCAGCCATGAATGCATTGATTCTGCGGGCTTCAAACGCTTTCGCCGCCTTGCCGCCTGCCCGGCGTTATGCGCTGTTGGCGGGTTGGGTCGTTGTGCTGACGTTATTGCTGGTGCTGATCGGTCGTCCCTTGCTGGCCTGGGGCAAGGACCTGCGTCAGTGGCCGCTTCTGGCGCAGCAGGCCCAGGCGCTGAGCCCCGGCCCGGCGTTTACCGCCGACTACTGGCAGGCGCTGGCCGGTGCCCGAGGGCTGGTACTGACGCGGGTCGAGCAGCGAGGCGATATCTGGCAGTTGCAAGGTGAGTTGAGCCGCGCTGAACCTCTGGCGCAACTCATGCGCAGCATCCAGGAACAAGGCGGACGACCGCTGCGCTGGAGCCTCGAACAAGGTCATCAGAGTCTGGTGTTCAGCCTGGATGTCGGGCGTGCGGGGAGGCTTCCATGAGCCGCAAGCTATGGATGCTCGGCGCGCTGGTGTTTGTCCTGACGCTTTTGCTGAATATGCCCGCCGCCTTTCTGGCTCGCTTCGTCCCCTGGACGTCTGGCTGGCAGCCGCAGGGCGTTGCCGGGACCCTGTGGCACGGACGAGCCGAGCGACTGGGGAGCATCGGGCCTGTGAGCTGGAGCCTTCGGCCCTGGATAGGGCAAGGCTTGGTGAGCGCCGGGTTTCAGCAGCAAGTCTGGGAACTCAAACTGCAAGGCTGGCCTTGGGCGTGGACTGCCGAGCTTGCGCCCGCGGGCACTCTTGTTACCCCGGCCACGGCCTACGTCGTGGATGGTCGCTGGCAAGGACGTTTGCTGATGCAGGGCCGTGGCGCGAAATGTACGTCTGGTGAAGGGAGTCTTCAGGGCAATGACCTGGCCGTGCTGTCGCCGTGGATGGTGATACTGGGCAACGCTCATCTCAGGCTTGAGTGCCTCGATGGATTGAAACTGTTGGCCGAGGTCCGGCGCGAGGGTGAGCATCGTTTCGAGATCGGCCTGGAGCCTGTCACCCGTCGGATGAAAGTGAGCGGTCAGGTCGAACCGACGGCAATGGTGGCACCGCTGCTGGTTCAGAGCGGGGTGCTCAAGGCGGGCTCGTCGCAATTTGAAACGGTTTTGGGCAGGCGCTGATACTTACTTCTTGTCCTTGGCGTGGCTGGCCAGACGCTCCAGCGCGGCGCGCAGTTTCGGGTCGCTGATGCCTTCTGCAGTGGCCTGGATACTTTCGGCCGCGGCAGGCGACAGGTCGATGGTGTGACCGACGGCACCCCTGGCCACGGTGGGAGGCTGTACCTTGAAGACAATCCTCATCAGGCTGGCGAACTCGTCGAAAGCGACCAATTGCCGCTGCAGACGCTTCTGCTGATAGCGCAGGCGCGTCGCCCAGTGACCGTCAGTCACGATCAGCAGCAGGGTGCCTTCGCGCCACGAAGCCACATGGCAGTGTTCCCGGGCGGCGGGCTGCAACTGGCTTTCGAGCAGGCGCTGAAGGTGGCTCAAGCGCTCGGCATGGCGAAAAATGGCCTTGAGCGGCTTGGCGTCGCGCAGCAGTACGGCGGGGGCTCTGGCAGTGAGGGGACGAAAGGCCATGGGTGCGTTGCCGGGGGATGACAAAGTCTTCATGTTAACAGAAAGCGCTCTTGCAGCTTCGTTCGGCGGGCTTTCCGTGCTTTTATATACAAATCAACGAGTAACTTCGGCCCTTCAAGGGTTGAAGTGCTGAATAATGGCCCCATTGTAAGACTGCCCCGTAACAGCGCTGTGCCAGCATCGTGGAATAACGCCACTTTCCTCACCACCGTTTCCGGGTAGAATGCTCGTTCGCATGCGGCCATAAGGCTGCACGGGCGACTCACGGGGCCGCCCTCCATTCCTATGTGTGGAAGATCCTGTCGATATGTTTGCGCCTTTGTTAAAAAAACTTTTTGGAAGCAAGAACGAGCGTGAAGTCAAACGCATGCTCAAGACGGTACAGATCGTCAATGCCTTCGAAGAGCAAATGGTGGCCCTTTCGGACGAGCAACTGCGTGCCAAGACCGAAGAGTTCAAGGCCCGCATAGCCAAAGGCGAGACCCTCGATAAGCTCCTTCCAGAAGCTTTCGCGGTTGCGCGTGAAGCGGGCAAGCGTGTCATGGGTATGCGCCACTTCGACGTCCAGTTGATCGGTGGCATGACCCTGCACGAAGGTCAGATCGCTGAAATGCGTACCGGTGAAGGTAAAACCCTGGTAGGTACGCTCGCGGTTTACCTGAACGCATTGTCCGGCAAGGGCGTTCACGTGGTTACCGTGAACGACTATCTGGCTCGTCGTGACGCCAACTGGATGCGTCCGCTGTACGAATTCCTCGGCCTGACCGTAGGGATCGTCACGCCGTTCCAGCCACCGGAAGAGAAGCGCGCCGCCTACGCTGCCGACATCACTTACGGTACCAACAACGAATTCGGTTTCGACTACCTGCGCGACAACATGGCGTTCAGCATGGAAGACAAGTTCCAGCGCGAACTCAACTTCTGTGTGATCGACGAAGTCGACTCGATTCTCATCGACGAAGCCCGTACGCCGCTGATCATTTCCGGTCAGGCCGAAGACAGCTCCCGTCTGTACACCGAAATCAACCGTCTGATTCCGCGTCTTGAGCGCCATATCGAAGAAGTGGAAGGTCAGGTCACCAAGGCCGGTCACTACACCATCGACGAGAAGAGCCGTCAGGTCGAGCTGAACGAAGCCGGTCACCAGTTCATCGAAGAACTGCTCACCGAAGTCGGTCTGCTGGCTGAAGGCGAGAGCCTGTACTCGGCACACAACCTGGGCCTGCTGACCCACGTTTATGCCGGTCTGCGCGCTCACACGCTGTTCAACCGCAACGTCGAATACATCGTCCAGGACGGTCAGATCCTGCTGGTCGACGAACACACCGGTCGTACCATGCCGGGTCGTCGCCTCTCCGAAGGCCTGCACCAGGCCATCGAAGCCAAGGAAAACCTGAACATTCAGGCCGAAAGCCAGACCCTGGCTTCGACCACGTTCCAGAACTACTTCCGTCTGTACAGCAAGCTGTCCGGCATGACCGGTACTGCGGACACCGAAGCGTTCGAGTTCCACCAGATCTACAACCTGTCGGTCATGGTGATTCCGCCGAACAAACCGCTGGCGCGCAAGGACTTCAACGACCTCGTCTACCTGACGGCGGAAGAGAAGTACGCGGCCATCGTCGCCGATATCAAGGCCTGTCTGGCAGAGAACCGTCCGGTACTGGTGGGTACGGCGACCATCGAAACCTCCGAGCACATGTCCAACCTGCTCAAGAAGGAAGGTATCGATCACAAGGTCCTGAACGCCAAGTTCCACGAGAAGGAAGCGGAAATCATCGCCCAGGCCGGTCGTCCGGGTGCGCTGACCATCGCCACCAACATGGCCGGTCGTGGTACCGACATCCTGCTGGGCGGCAACTGGGAAGTCGAAGTTGCCAACCTCGAAAACCCGACTCCCGAGCAGATCGCCCAGATCAAGGCCGACTGGCAGAAACGCCATCAGCAGGTGATCGAGGCGGGTGGCTTGCACGTCATCGCTTCCGAGCGCCATGAATCGCGTCGTATCGACAATCAGCTGCGCGGTCGCGCCGGTCGTCAGGGCGATACCGGTTCCAGCCGTTTCTATCTGTCGCTTGAAGACAGCCTGATGCGCATCTTTGCCTCTGACCGGGTGAAGAACTTCATGAAAGCCCTGGGCATGCAGTCCGGCGAAGCGATCGAGCACCGCATGGTGACCAACGCTATCGAAAAGGCCCAGCGCAAGGTTGAAGGTCGCAACTTCGATATCCGCAAGCAATTGCTCGAGTTCGACGACGTTGCCAACGAGCAGCGTAAAGTGATCTACCACATGCGTAACAGCCTGCTGGCGGCCACCAACATCGGTGACACCATCAGCGACTTCCGTGAAGAAGTGCTCAGTGGTCTGATCAGCCAGCACATTCCGCCACAATCGCTGCCAGAGCAGTGGGATGTGGCCGGTCTGGAAGCGTCGCTCAACAGCGATTTCGCCGTGAAACTGCCGATCCAGCAGTGGCTCGACGAAGACGATAACCTGCACGAAGAAACCCTGCGCGAGAAGATTCTGGCAGAGCTGATGGTGGCCTACACCGAGAAAGAAGATCAGGCCAGCGCCGAAGCCCTGCGCACTTTCGAGAAACAGATTCTGCTGCGCGTGCTGGACGACCTGTGGAAAGACCACCTGTCGACCATGGACCACCTGCGTCACGGTATTCACCTGCGCGGTTACGCACAGAAGAACCCGAAACAGGAATACAAGCGCGAGTCCTTCACCCTGTTCCAGGAGCTGCTGGATTCCATCAAGCGCGACACCATTCGCGTGCTGTCCCATGTTCAGGTCCGTCGCGAAGACCCGGAGGAAGAAGAGGCGCGTCTGCGTCGCGAATCCGAAGAGCTCGCCAAGCGCATGCAGTTCGAACATGCCGAAGCGCCAGGCCTCGATCAGCCAGCACTGGTTGAAGAGGGTGGTGACGTAGCTGTTGCCGCTGCTCCCGCGCCGGTTCGCAACGACATGAAACTGGGCCGCAACGAGCTGTGCTGGTGTGGTTCAGGCAAGAAGTTCAAGCACTGTCACGGCCAGATCGGTTAAGGCTCTGACACTGTAATACCCGCGCCGCGACCGGCTTACCCGTCGCGGCGTTTTTTCATTAGATTGCCGTACCGATGCGGACGGCGCAGATACTGCTCAAGGAGCGCACTCATGGCTGTTGGTCTTGGTCCTTTGCCTACATTGCACCCGGTTCCCGGTTTTGAACTGGGTATTGCTTCTGCCGGCATCAAACGCCCGGGTCGCAAGGACGTTGTAGTCATGCGATGTGCCGAAGGTTCCAGTGTTGCCGGCGTGTTCACCCTGAACGCGTTCTGCGCAGCGCCGGTCATCCTGGCCAAACAGCGCGTACAAGGCCCGGTGCGTTACCTGCTGACCAACACCGGCAACGCCAACGCCGGTACCGGTGAACCAGGCCTGGCGGCTGCGACCCGCACCTGCGCCCGTCTTGCAGAATTGGCAGGCGTCGATGCCAGCGCTGTGCTGCCTTATTCCACCGGCGTCATCGGTGAGCCGTTGCCTGTGGAAAAGATCGAAGGCGCCTTGCAGGCCGCTCTTGATGATCTGTCTGTGGATAACTGGGCTGCTGCCGCGACCGGCATCATGACCACCGACACCTTGCCAAAAGGCGCGAGCCGTCAGTTCCAGTACGAGGGCGTTACCGTCACCGTGACCGGCATCAGCAAGGGCGCGGGCATGATCCGTCCGAACATGGCGACCATGCTCGGCTACATCGCGACCGACGCCAAGGTTTCCCAGAGCGTATTGCAGGACCTGATCCGCGACGGCGCGAACAAGTCGTTCAACCGCATCACCATCGATGGCGACACCTCGACCAACGACTGCTGCATGCTGATCGCCACCGGTCAGGCCGATGTACCTGCCGTGACCGAAGCCAAGGGCCCGCTGTTCGAAGCCTTGAAGAAGGCGGTTTTTGACGTCTGCATGGAAGTGGCCCAGGCCATCGTGCGTGACGGCGAAGGCGCGACCAAGTTCGTGACCGTTGAAGTCAATGGCGGCGGTAACCACCAGGAATGCCTGGATGTCGGTTATGCCGTGGCTCACTCGCCCCTGATCAAGACCGCGCTGTTCGCTTCCGACCCTAACTGGGGTCGTATCCTGGCGGCCGTGGGCCGTGCAGGCGTACCGGATCTGGACGTGAGCAAGATCGACGTATTCCTGGGCAACGTGTGCATCGCCAGCAAAGGCTGCCGCGCCACGACCTACACTGAGGAACAGGGTTCGGCAGTCATGGCTCAGGAAGAAATCACCATCCGTATCGAGCTGGGCCGTGGTGATTGCAGCGAAACGATCTGGACCACCGACCTGTCCCACGAGTACGTGAAGATCAACGCCGAATACCGCACCTGATCCCCCATCAGTTCAGGTCATCAATCACGTTGTGGGAGGCAGCTTGCTGGCGACTGTCGCGTACAGCCGCAGAATATCTGCCGGTTTTCAGGCCTTTTCGCCAGCAAGCTGCCTCCCACACGTTTTGTTTGTGCCTTAACTGATCGGCATTACATTGTCTGACTCTGGAGCCAAGGACATGTCTCTGCACCTCATCATCGGCGACAAACGCTATTCCTCCTGGTCGCTGCGCCCTTGGCTGGTGCTGGCAATGACTGGCGCGCCTTACACCGATCAGGTGATTCGCCTGAACAAGCCGGACACCCGCGAACAGATTCTCAAGTACTCGCCGACCGGTAAGGTTCCTGCGTTGCAATGCGAGCACGGGACCATCATCGATTCCCTGGCCATCTGCGAATACCTGCACGAGCGTTTCCCCGAAGCCAACCTCTGGCCACGTGATACCGCCGCCCGTGCCCAGGCCCGTTCGGCCTGCGCACAAATGCACAGTGCCTTCATGAGCCTGCGCTCCAACATGCCCATGGACCTGCAGCGCGATCAGGCACTGGAAGTCATTCCGGTCGATACGCAACAGGACATCGATCGAATCGTTGCCCTGTGGAGCGAGTGCCGTGCAGCGTCGGCCGAGAGCGGCCCGTTCCTGTTCGGTCAGCCGAGCATTGCCGATGCCTTCTTTGCGCCGGTGGCCATTCGTCTGCGCGGCTACCGCGTAGCCTTGCCTGCCGAAGCGCTGGCCTATATTGAAACCCTTTACCAGTGGCCTGCTTTCCAGAGCTGGCAACAGGCTGCCTTGCAGGAGACCGATGAGTGAAACGTGTTCATGTGGCCGCCGCTGTCATTCGTGGCGCTGACGGCAGGATTCTTATCGCCAAGCGTGCAGATAACCAGCATCAGGGCGGTTTGTGGGAGTTTCCCGGCGGCAAGGTTGAAGCCGGGGAGGCTGTCCAGGCCGCATTGAGCCGTGAACTGCAGGAAGAACTGGGGATTGGCGTCACCGCGGCGCGTCCGCTGATCAAGATCCAGCACGATTACCCGGACAAACAGGTCTTGCTCGACGTCTGGGAAGTTTCGGCCTTTACCGGCGAGCCCCATGGTGCCGAAGGGCAGCCATTGGTCTGGGCCAGTCAGCGCGAACTGGCCGGTTACGAATTCCCGGCAGCCAACAAACCGATTGTTGCGGCGGCACGTTTGCCCGGCGAGTACCTGATTACGCCTGATGGTCTCGAAACCTCCGAGCTGCTGCGCGGCATGCAGAAAGCCATCGCAGGCGGCATCAAGCTGGTCCAGCTACGGGCACCGGGTGGTTATGATCCGCAATATCGGGATCTGGCCGTGGATGCGGTGGGCTTGTGCGCAGGCAAGGCGCAACTGATGCTCAAGGGACCTCTGGAATGGCTGGGTGATTTCCCGTCCGCCGGATGGCACCTGACGGCGGAACAACTGCGCAAGTACGCCAGCCGTGGCCGCCCATTCCCCGAAGACCGCTGGCTGGCAGCTTCCTGCCATAACGCTGAAGAGCTGGCACTGGCCGAGCAGATGGGCGTGGACTTCGTCACCCTGTCACCGGTCCAGCCGACCCAGACGCATCCAGACGCGCAGCCACTGGGCTGGGAAGAAGCTTCCCGCCTGATCGCTGGCTTCACGAAGCCGGTATTCCTGCTGGGCGGTGTCGGCCCGGATGACCGTCAGCGCGCCTGGGAAAGCGGCGCACAAGGTGTTGCCGGAATCCGCGCCTTCTGGCCTGGCGCCTGACCGACTCCCCGACAAATTTGGGGTGGTCACAATCTGTGGGAGGGGCCTTGGCCGCGACAGCTTGTTGAAGTGAAGGCACTAAAAATCTGTTGCCCTTCAGCTGGTCGTCGCGGCCAAGGCCCCTCCCACAAGTGAGCGGGTCAGGGTTTTTCTGGCTTGGGGGCGGGTTGCCAGAGGATTTCCGCGATGCCTTGGCGTCGGGCGATTATCCGGGCGGCAACGAACAGCAAGTCCGACAGCCGATTGATATACGCCAGCCCGACACCCGCCAAGGGTTCCTGAGCATTGAGGTGCTGACAGCGCCGTTCTGCACTGCGAGCCAGGCTGCGGCAGACGTGGGCCTGGGCGATCAGCATCGAGCCCCCTGGCAGGATGAAGTTTTCCAGGGGGCCGACTTCGTCGTTCCACACATCGATTGCGGCTTCCAGACGCTCGACTTCAGCAGCGTTCAGTGCCTGATAGGCCGGCATGGCCAGTTCACCGCCCAGATCGAACAGACGATGCTGGCAAGGGCTCAGGACCTCGATCACTTCACTGAGTGCAGGAGTGCGTTGCACTTGCTCGTTCAGCCCGGCCAGCAGCAACCCCAGCTGACTGTTGAGGGTATCGACTTCACCGATGGCCTCGACACGCGGATGATCCTTGGACACTCGACGACCGTCGCCCAGCCCGGTTTCCCCGGCATCGCCGGTGCGTGTGTAAATCTTCGACAAACGAAAGCCCATCTGTATGGCTCCTGGTTACAACTTTGAAATGACCTGTTGCTGCACATTCGCCTGATTGCCCACCAGAGGCAGGCGCAGGGTGAAGCAGGTTCCCATGCCGATGGCCGATTGCACTTCCATCTGACCTTTGTGGTTGTTGGTGATGATGAAGTACGACACCGACAGCCCGAGTCCAGTGCCCTGGCCGATTTCCTTGGTGGTGAAAAAAGGCTCGAAAGTACGCTTGCGCACGTTCTCGGCCATACCGATACCGTTGTCTTCGACCTGAATTTCGGCCCATGGCGGGTTGAGACGGGTGCGCAAGGTGATGCGTCCCGGCTCGGCTTCGCTTTCCGAACGCTGGTGAATGGCCTGGGCGGCGTTCTTCAGCAGGTTGAGCAGCACCTGTTCCAGCTCGTTGGGGATACAAGGCACAGGTCCCAGTTCCGGGTCGAACTGGCGGATGATGTGCTGGCCCTTGAAGTCGAAACCGATTGCCAGGTCAAAGTCGTTGCCAGCGATTTCCAGCGCCTGATCAATCAGGGCGGGGAGGTCGCAAGGGGTCAGCTGTCGGTTGCTCAAACGGCTGAAATTGAGCATATGGCTGACGATCTTTGCGGCCCGCGCGCCGGCCTGTTGAATGCCGTCCAGCAGTTGCGGAACGCCGCGGCCAGTCAGGTAATGATTGACGGTATTCAGATCGATGCCGTCCGACTCTGCCTGCTCGATGTTCTTGGGCAACTCCGGCGAGAGACGGCGGCGAATGTTCTGCACGTTATGCAGGATCGCGCCCAGCGGGTTATTGATTTCGTGAGCCATACCGGCTGCCAGCCCGCCAACGGAGAGCATCTTTTCCGACTGCACCATCATTTCTTCCAGAGAAATGCGCTGGGTGATGTCATCAATCCGGATCACCACGCCACGGCCCGCATCGCCTGTCAGCGGGTAGAAGGTCAGGGCATAGCTGCGCGCCTCGTCGCCCTTGATCCAGGTCACGCGCTCGATCTTGGTGACGCTGTGCTGCTCGACGGTCTGCTTGATCTGGGGCAGGAAGGCTCTCATTGGCTCGAAGGCAATGAAGATCGGCTGGTTGAGGGCTTCGTCCAGGGTCGTGCCGGACAGGGCGGTGGCCTCCTGATTCCACTGGGTGACATATAGCTGTTCATCCAAGGCAATCATCGCCGAGGGCATGGAGTCGATGATGCTGTTGAGGTAATTCTGAAAGCCGGTGAGTTTTTTCTCGATCTTGCTGCGAACCTTGACCTCCAGCTCAAGCTTGCGATTGGTGTGGCGGGTTTCCTCGGCCATGCCCTGAGCCTGGGCGTAGGCTTCCTGCGAGTCGTCGCGGGCGCGCTTGAGTTGTTGCTCGCGGGCTTCGATGCGCGACAACATGGTGTTGAAGGCTTCGGCCAGTTTGCCGATTTCGTCTTCGTTGCCGGGGCCTGCGCGCAGGGCATAGTTTTCTTCGCGGGTGACCTGGCGCGACAGTTCTTCGAGCTGATAGATGGGTTCGGTAATCAGACGCCGGATCTGTCTGGCCACGACCAGCCACAGCAGCACACTGAACACCAGAATGCCCAGGCTTGCGGTCAGCGTGCCGGTGTAGAACGCCGTCGGCAGTTCGCTGCTGGCAACCAGCAACAAATGCCCCGGAGCCTGATCGCCCTTGGGCACGGTAATGATTTGTGTGTTGCGAAACTCGGTCAGACGCCAGCCTTCGATATCGCCGTAATGGGCGGGAAGGTGAAGCCCTTCGCCCTGTTGCATCTGCGCCAGACGATTGCCGTCGTTGTCGTAGAGCGCTGCGGCACGCAACGGCCCGTAGCTCTTGAGTTCCTTGAGCAAGGCGTTGGCATTGAGCGGCGAGTTCAATGCCTGTTCGTTGAGATTGGGGCTGCTGATCAGGCGTCCGATGGTCTGCAGGGCCTGCGGGGCCATGGCTTCCTGAGAGATGTAGTAAGCGGCGCTGATAAAGGTCAGGTTGGCGACCAGCAGCACTGTGGTCAGCAGGACCAGCAGGGCTGCCAGCAGTTTCTGGCCCACGGGCAGGTTTTCTAGGCGCTGGCGCAATGGCATGGGGCGGATCACACGCGAAGGATGAAGCAGCAGGGTAGCGTGAGCTAGTCGGTACGCAAACCCTTGCTTGCGAGATGGCCGGTCAGGCGCACCTGCAACTGCTGCAAGTGAGGCACGGCACATTGATGACGAATGGCTGCTGCGCAGGCGTAACCGAGCAGGTAGCTGATTTCCGTGCGTCGGCCATTGGCCACGTCCTGATACATCGACGAGTAATTGGCCGCTGTGGCCTGGATCACCCGCTGCACTTCAGTGTGCAGGTCCCGTGCCGCAGCAGGCTGGCCGCAACGCTCCAGCAGGTCCGTGAGTTCGACGCACAGCGTCGCCACTTCGCAGTGATGCTCCAGCAGGCCGCCGTTGCGGCAATCATGCAGAACAGTCAGGGGGTTGATGGCGCAATTCAAGGCCAGCTTGCGCCACAGGCGCGTCAGGATATCGGGTGTCCATTCGTGGGCAATGCCGCTGTCATGCAAGTCTTGCAGAAGGGCAGGCGGCGTTGGTTCACGGGCATCGCCCAGCCATGTGTAGCCGTGGCCCGCGAATACCACGCGCCAGTCCGATTCGCGAAAGGCGCCTTCGGTGCTCGATGCAAACATGCAGCGGGTATGTGGAATGCGTGCCGCCACCGCATCCTGGCTGCCCAGGCCGTTCTGCAACAGGATGACGTCTGCGTCTGGATGCAGGCGCGCAGCCACCTGGGCCACGGCCTGTTCGGCATCATAAGCCTTGCAGGCTACCAGCAGACGTTCGATGGGCTCGTTGCTGTCGAGGGTCTGGGCCTGAATGAAGACCGGCTGGGCAACGCCGTTTTCCACCAGCGTCAGACAGCCGCCATTGGCCTGATAGGCTTCCAGCCGCGCTTTATTGCGCAGGACCAGACGCACCGGCACGCCCGCACGGGCCAGCCGTGCGGCCCACAGACTGCCCAGGCTGCCTGCGCCGAGTATGTGCCAGAGGGCGGCCATCAGAGGTGCATGTCCGCAAGGTTGAACGACCTTGCAGCGATGAAATCGAAAGTCGGCATGAAAGGCTCGCAGTGAACGCCTGGAAAGTCTCGTTATAATGAGCGTTCTTTCATACCGTCAAGTCACGCGTGTCCGCTTTGATCGGGCGCGCCGTTTATCTGGAGAAATTACATGCCATCGTTCGACGTAGTGTCCGAATTGGATAAACACGAAGTCACTAATGCCGTCGATAACGCCATCAAAGAGCTGGACCGTCGCTATGACCTCAAAGGCAAAGGCACTTTCGAGTTCAAGGAGCTGACCGTCACGCTCACCGCCGAGGCAGAGTTCCAGCTTGAAGCGATGATCGAAATCCTCAAGCTTGCCCTGGTCAAGCGCAAGATCGACGTGAAATGCCTTGAGGTCAAGGAAGCTTATGCTTCGGGCAAGGTGATGAAGCAGGAAGCGGTACTCAGGGAAGGTATCGACAAGGAGCTGGCCAAGAAAATTGTCGCCCATATCAAGGACGCTAAACTGAAAGTGCAGGCCGCCATTCAGGGTGAACAAGTGCGCGTCACGGGTAAAAAGCGCGATGACCTGCAAGAAGCCATTGCTTTACTGCGTACATACGACTCGGGGATGCCGCTGCAATTCAACAACTTCCGTGACTAGTGTTTCGTGCGCCCGGGAACCCTTGATTCCCGGGCAGGTCCGAACACCCCTGTAGTAGACGCTGAAATGATTGTTTCCGGCAGTCCTTTCAAGATTGGTGAGTGACAGGCAGGAGAAACAAGATGGATTTGAGCGCAGAAGTCGATCAGCTGTGGAAGGTTTCACAAAGCTGGATTCCGATGATCATGCAATACGGCAGCCGTGTGCTGCTTGCGCTGGTAACACTGTGTATTGGCTGGTGGTTGATCAACCGATTGACCGGCAAGCTGGGTGCATTGCTGGCACTGCGTAATGCCGACCTGGCATTGCAGGGTTTTGTCAGCAGCCTGGCGAACATCATCCTCAAGATTCTGCTGGTGGTGAGCGTTGCGTCGATGATAGGTGTGGAAACCACATCGTTCGTCGCAGCCATTGGTGCTGCGGGTCTGGCCATTGGTCTGGCCTTGCAGGGCAGTCTGGCGAATTTCGCGGGTGGCGTGCTGATTCTGCTGTTCCGCCCGTTCCGTATCGGTGACTGGATCGAGGCTCAGGGTGTGGCGGGTACTGTCGACAGTATCCAGATTTTCCATACCGTGCTGCGCACTGGCGATAACCGCACGGTGATCATGCCCAACGGCAATCTGTCCAACGGCATCATCACCAACACCAACCGTCAGCCGACCCGCAAGATCGTGTTCGATATCGGTGTGAGTCCCGATGCCGACCTGCGTAAAGCCCTTGAGGTTCTGCTGGAAATGGCCAAGGACCCGCGTGTCCTGGCTGATCCGGCGCCCCAGGCTGTGGTTGCGGCGCTGGGCGAAAACGCCATTACCCTGTCGTTGCGGGTATGGACCAAGACCGGCGATATGGGCGATGTGAGTTCGCTCTTCAATATCGAGGCACGTGATCGCCTGAAAGCTGCGGGTATCGATATCCCTTCGCCACAACGCATGGTGCGTGTGGTTCAGGAGTAAGAGACCGCTCGATCAGAAAGCCCGCTGCTCCCGGCAGCGGGCTTTCTGATGGATGCTGGCATCAAGCCTTGATGCGCAAATGCTTGCGCACCCCTCTTTGACACATCCCCGTCAAAACCTCTGCCAGGCCTTATGAGCCAGGCGCTTCCGCCGTCTGCGCAAATTTTTGCGCAGGTGCGCAGAGGCCTGCGCACTTTTTTCATGGTTCTTGTACAAAAAATAACCACTTTTAAATAGGTAAATTCTTAACTTATTGATTTATATATTTAAATTAAAGAAGGCATGACTCTTGATGCAAGCCGCACCCAGGCACGAGCGATGTTGCTCGTCACCACCACGGGCGCGGCAGATGACTGAAAAATACGGCACCCTTCAACAACGGCGTGCAACCCGCTTCGAAAAGACCCTTTCCACCGCCACCAGCCTGTGCCCCTTCAAGGGGCCGGACGTGGCGATTGTTCCGGTGCGCTACGCCCTGGATCGCTCCCGTTACGATGTCGCCCCCGAACAGCTCAAGCCCTTGCCTGCGCAGGGCCGTTGGAACGCCTTGCCCAGGCTCAAGACCCGCAATTACACCTTGCGCCAGCTCTATGAGGGCTATGTCTATGTGTTCGACGAAACGGCTGGCACCTTTCATGAGTACATATTCTCGGGCGTCGATGCCTGCCTGACGCGTATCGTCTGGACTCCAGCCCATCAAGGGCAGGATGTTCGCCACGGGGAGGGCGACGGCAAACCCTATCTGCTGTATCCCCGCAAACACCGCCTGCACCTGGCTTTTTCCCCGGTGCAATGGACCTGGCGCCTCTGCGAGCACATGCGCTCCCATGCCGACAGCCGTGCCTTGTGGATGAAGCCGGTGGACCTGGCGCGTTTCTGCACCACCCTGAACGAACCCGGCGCTTTGCCCCTGCTGGATCTGGCCGCCGCCGTGGCCGATATCGACAAGGAATACGTGGTCGAAGACAACCGTTTTGCCGATTCGTCCATCCCCACCGCTGCGCCTGAACCTCAGGACCCAGTCGCAAAATCGATCGTGACCCCGCCCGGGGCTGACGTGTACTGGCTGGGCAGCGTTCCGGACAAATACAGCTCGCTGCTGATCGCCCTGGACGACCCGCTGGGCGTGCTCAACGACCTGGGCCTGCAACTGGCGGGGGATCAGGCGGCTTTTCAGACCTGGCAACAGGAGCACGAGCACAAACTGCAGATGGCCCAGACCGTGACGCTGCTCTGCGGTGCCAATAGTGACCCGCAACACTTACCCGAATCGGTGCGCGATGACCGCCTCAAGACGCAGCAGTACCTGAGCGAGCTGGAAACCTGTTTCGATCAGATGGACCTGGAGGACATGCAGACCCTGCATGGCAACTCGCTGGGTGGCTATTTGGGCACCGGCGACATGTTCAAGAGTGTGGACATGCGCAATACGTTGCGTGCCCGCTATGGCCGCTACCCGTCCCAGGAAGATCGTCAGGCCTGGAAGGATCGTGAAAAGTGGCGTCGCGAAGTCGACCTCGAAGGCGCACGCGCCTATCTGCAAGAACACCTGCCTCTCAGCGAAACCCTGCTGCAACAGGTGCGCGATACACAGTCCGACTTTCAGGCCTGGGCCGAACATCTGGGCAATGACCCGCGCCGGCTGTTTATCGATACCACCAACCCCAATACCCTGCTGTACCTGCAAACCGTCATGACCCACCTGCTGGTCGTGTACGCACAGGATCAGCAGGCCAGTGCCTGGCTGGCCGAGCAGGAAGCCAGCGGCAGCAGCCTGTTCGGGACGATGCGCTACGGATTTTCTCCTGCCCTCAAGGAAGCCCTGCACCAGGAAGCCAACGCGCTGCTCAACGGCCTTGGCGACCTCACCAACCTGGCCACCCGCGCCGGTGAACTCAATGCCGTGCTCAATCATCAGGGTTTCGCCGACGCGCCCTGGATGAAAAAGCTCAAGCAACCGGTACAGGACACCTTCAAGGCCCTGCGCGAACTGGCGGGCGGAGCAGGCAAGACGATTGCCGAAAACATGCTGCTGGCCTGGGTGCCGGTGGACAGCCGTCTGGCCCTGGGCAAGGGTCAGAATCTCGGAGCCTTGATCCGTAACTTCATGATCGGCCAGATACTGATCAATGCGCCGGAGCGGATCCGCCTCGACGACCAGATCGCCTCCCGGCTCAAACAGTGGAAGCGCGAGCAGCGTCTTCTGGTCAAACAGATCGACGACACCCGCCACAACTGGCTCTATCCCCTCGATCCCCGGGAGCGCCGACACCTGGCGCGCCAGCTGCAATCACAGCTGGACGCCCTGCGCCGGCATGAACTGAACATCCCGGTGCTGCTGGACTTCCAGAACAACCAGTACGCCCAGTTGCTGCAAGAGGAAATCCGCGCCTTCTTAAAATCCGGCCTGGACGTCGCCAAGGACTGGCACACCCGCGCCAAGGCCTGGAGCGAACGCCTGGGAGGCTTGGGTGCCGCGATCACCTGGGGCGTCATCCTCATCAACTTCATCAACACCGCCGTGCTCTACCAGGACCTGACCCGCGATGGCGACTTCAGCGCCAAGGACATCGCCAAGGTCGGTTACAGCCTGGGTTACAGCTTCAACCTGTTGATGGCGGTGTTTGTTGAAGCGCCTTGGGCGGTGATTCGGGAGGCGAAGCCGGTGCTTATCGACGGTAAGAGCGTAGGGATACTGGATCGTTCTTCTGCCTATTGGAAAGCCCAGGGGAATAAGGTCTGGGGGGATGCGATTCGCGGGTTCAGGGTCACGGTGGTGGCGATGGGCGCGTTTGCGGTGGTGGCGGCGGTGTTGGAGCTTTGGGACATCTGGGATGATCACAAGAGTGCCAAGACGTCAGAGGAAAAAATCGCGCTATCTGTAAAAGGGTTTGCTGTCGTTTTGATGGGAGTTGGCGGTTCTTTTCAATTGATTGCCGGGTTAGGTTTATCCAAGACGCTCGTTGCTATTGTAATGAGTTCGTGGTTCGCGGTAGCTCTTTTAGTCATCGGGGCACTTTATTTAATTGCCAGCCTTGCCTTGAACTACTTCAAGCAAGACAGTGTCGGCTGGTGGTTGCGAAAGTGCTGCTGGTCACACTCGTCGGAACATCGCCATGCGGAAACTCAAGAAGGAGAAGCTGAAGAAAAACGCGCTTTACTGGAAATCCAGTTGAGCCCGCAAGTTTTGGTTAAAAGCACGGTTGAGTACCGGCAGAAATATATAGTCGAATTCGGGTATGTAGATGTCCCTGTACAAAACGGGGCCTGGATACAAATACGACTTCCTGAGGCCTTACGCGGGCAATGGGTTCAGCTTAACGTGATCAGCAGTACTCGACCTTTCGGTTTACTGCCCACGGTGCAAAGCAATAGGCCCATTGCCGATAAATTTGAAGAGCTTGGCAGGTTTACCCCGCTCAAGGCGTTCGGCAGGATCGGCAATGAGCAAAAGCCCTATAAACCTTCGGATCTGTATTTTCCGAGTTTTCCTGCGGGCGAGGATGTTGTCTGGCAAACCTGGGTGCCGCTCGCGGAAGAGGCCTCCTATATCGAGCTGCAAATCTGGTACCCGAAGGCCGTCGGTGTTTCGGGTGAAAAGGCTCAAAGCTATCTTTACCAGATAGAGCTAAGCCAGGAGGGCAGCATCGTGGTCGATGGCTCAACCCTCACGCAACTTGAAGTCAATAAATACAGCCGTGCCCACGCGCTGACCCTTGCGCTTCCGGAATAAGAAATCGTATGACTCATATGACAACCTGCCGCACAGAGCAGAACCCAACTTCCTGCACCGATACATCTGTCATGATGTGGAGCATCAAAACAATCAACTGCCCGCCAAAGGAATTCATGAGATTCCAAGTCTCTTATATAATTGGGGCTCTTGCGCTTCTTGCTTATTTTGCATGGTTAATGTGGGATGCAATAAATGAAAGTGCAGGATATTTTATAAGCTTCGTTTGCGTATCCGTTACATCTTTAACCTACATGATCATGCTTGTAATAAGGCAAAAGACCATCTTCAACTACCACATAAAAACCCAGTCAGGCTCTGTCGAACACTACCTTCACTACCCGGACTTCGCAGGCCCGCTCTTCAAAGGCATCGCCATTTTCACCATCCTGTTCTTTCTCGGCGTCGCGCTTGTCACCGGTTCGCTGCTCTTCCTGGTCGGCCCAGCCGCCATTTCACTCGGTGCTGCACGAACTCTATTGACCTGGGAAAACAAGATTTACAACGAGGAAAGCCTGCCCTGGAACGAGTACAACTTTGTCACGGTGGATCGGAAACGCTCCATGATCATCACCCATCGCACGGATATCACGCTGGGATTTGAAGCGCGTTTCCCCAACAAGGAGCTGTTCGAGCAGTACCTGCAATTCCTGCATTCCGTCCTGCCGCCAACGGCCGAGTATATGGAGAAAGATTGGGAGTGGTGAAATGCGAGCTGCTTAAGAAACAGTATTGCAAGAAAATAACATTCTTGTTTTTGTCAGCGAAGAATCAAACCGTGTCTGTTCTTTTTTGGAGTGATAAACGCCATGAATCATATGGTCGCTTGCAGCGCAGAGCAGAGCGCATCATCTTGCACCGATACATCTGTCATGGTGTGGAGCGCCAAAACAATCGCTTGCCCCCCAAAGGAGTTTATAAAAGCTCATATTGCAGTAGTCGTATCAGGCCTTCTTCCTTTTCTTTATTGTCTGTGGCTAATGTGGGATAGTCTGCCTGAGGCTCTGAGCCTGCTTATTGGTGCAGGCTGTGCGTGCGCACTATTCGCAACTTATTTGATTGTGTTTGCAGTCAGACAGAAAACGGTATTTAACTACCACATTAAAAGCCAGTCAGGCTCTGTCGAATACTTCCTTCACTACCCGGACTTCGCTGGCCCGCTCTTCAAAGGCATCGCCATTTTCACCATCCTGCTCTTTCTCGGCGTCGCGCTCGTCACCGGCTCGCTGCTCTTCCTGATCGGACCTGCCGCCATGTCAATCGGGGCAGCGCGTACTTTGCTGAATTGGCAGAACCCGATTCACAACGAGGAAAGCCTGCCCTGGAACGAGTACAACTTTGTCACGGTGGATCGGAAACGCTCCATGATCATCACCCATCGCACGGACATCACGCTGGGATTTGAAGCGCGTTTCCCCAATAAAGAGTTATTCGAGCAGTACCTGCAATTCCTGCATTCCGTCCTTCCTCCCACGGCCGAGTACATGGAGAAAGACTGGGAGTGGTAAAAAAAAGCCCGGTGTCTGATGCACCGGGCTTTGGATCATTGCGGTTGGTCAGCCACGGCCTTTTCAGGCTCGTCCTGCCGGGCTGCTGTACGAATTTCCTTGCTCCACTGCAGGATGATCATCAGCAAGGTCGGCACGCCCAGCAGGGCGGTAATGAGGAAGAAGTTGTGGTAGCCGAATTTCTCTACCATGACCCCTGAGTAACCACCGATCAAGCGTGGCAGCAGCAGCATGATCGAGCTGAGCAGGGCGTATTGAGTGGCGGAGAACTTGAGGTTGGTCAGGCTCGACAGGTAAGCCACGAAGGCGGAGGTGGCCAGCCCGGAACTCAGGTTGTCCAGGGAAATGGTCAGCACCAGCATTTTCAGGTTCGGCCCCATGTCGGCCAGGAGCAGGAACAGGATATTGGTCGCCGCCGAGCTCAGGCCCCCGATGAACAGGATCGGCATGATGCCGAAGCGCACGATCAACAGACCGCCCACGCCCGCGCCCAGCAGGGTCATGATCAGGCCGAAGATCTTGCTGACGCTGGCAATCTGGTCTTTGGTGAAGCCCTGATCGATGTAGAACACGTTGGCCATGACGCCCATTACCGTGTCGGACATGCGATAGGTCGCGATCAGGCCCAGCAGGATAAAGGCTTGCCAGCGATAGCGCATGATGAAGTCGTTGACGGGGGTCAGCACGGGCGCTAGGCCGCGTCGTCCCATGGAGGACAGGCAGGCGATGGTGAGCAGGATATACAGGATGGAACGCAGGAAGGCCCGGTCTTCCATCAGCAGGTCCATCCAGCTGCTGCCCTCGAACAATACGCTGGCGAAGTCGGTGTTGTAGAGCTGGGTGAACATGGCCGGCACGGAAACCAGCAGCACGATCAGCACGAATACCGATGCCAGTTGATGCACAAAACCGTAGCGCGCTGCCGACAACTGGGTGCGCAGCGGCACGGGCGGTTCACGCATGATGAAGGTGGTCACCAGAGCGGGCAGCATCAGCAGGCCGAACAGCACGTAGGTCCCGGTCCAGGCCGAGTGCTTGTAAGAGAACCCTGTCGAGCCGAAACCTTCTGCGAAATACAGTGCGCCGGCAGTGGAGAGCAGCGCCGCGACCCGGTAACCGGACATGTAGCTGGCGGCCAGGGCTGCCTGCTGGGTGTCCTGAGCGATTTCCAGGCGATAGGCATCGATGGCGATATCCTGGGTCGCAGAAGCAAAGGCCACGACCACGGCAATGGCGATCAACCAGGAAAGATGCTGCTGCGGATCGCAAAAGCCCATGCCGATCAGGCCCAGCATCACCAGCGCCTGTGAAAGGACCAGCCAGGAACGTCTGCGGCCCAGTTTCCCGAGCAAGGGCAGGCGCCATTGGTCGAGTAATGGCGACCAGACCCATTTGAAGGCGTAGGCCAGACCGATGAGGCTGGCATAACCGATGGTTTCGCGGGCGACACCGGCTTCGCGCAACCAGACCGACAGCGTTGAGAAGACCAGCATGTACGGCATGCCCGCTGCGAAACCAAGCAACAGCAATACTAATGTCGAGGGGCTGGCATAGGCGGCGAGCGCGGCGCGCCAGGTTTTACGGGGCATGGGCTGGAAACTGCCTCAGGTTGCGAAAACAAAGGGCGCACTCTAACCGCTGTGCTACGTGGGACGCCAGCCATGGCGCTGCATATCGACCCGATTGTTACGGATGGTAAGGCCTTCTGCACGCAAGCGGGCACGCTGTTCGTCACCTGAGACGCTGCCCAGTGGCAGGCTGAGCCTGCCGCCAGCCCCTAATACCCGATGCCAGGGCAGTGAAGTGCCTTGTGGAAGCTGGCTCAACGTGCGCCCGACCCAACGTGCCGCTTTTCCCAGTCCGGCCAGTTCGGCCAATTGCCCATAACTGACGACCTTGCCTTCCGGTACCTGCTCAAGTGTGAGGTAGAGCGCTGTACGGCGGGCCTCTGCGGGAGAAAGCCCGGCAGGATCTTCATGTTCTGGCGCGGCAGGGATCACGTTTTTATTCCTGTTTAAAAGCTTGGGTACGGGAACTACGGAAATATCTTACTGTCATTGATACCTGACGTCGTCCTGCTGGCCTGCAGGATAATGCCCGATTCTCCGCTTAACAGAGCCTAGTAGTCGCTTATGTTGTCCAGAACCCTGTTGTGCCTCGCAATAACCTCGATTTCCACTCCACTGCTTGCCGATACTGTCTGGTTGAAGAACGGTGACCGGTTGAGCGGTACGATCAAAGTTTTCGATGGCGGCAAGCTGCTCATCGAAACGCCTTATGGCGGTTCCGTGCCTCTGGACTGGAAACAGGTCAAGACCCTCGAAAGCGATCAGCCCTTGCTGATCAAGCAGGATCAGTACACAGGCGAAGTCGCCAAGTCGCTGAAAGCTGGCGATGACGGCAAGGTCGTACTGGTCAACGGTGAAGCGCCGAAAACCGTGGAGCTGGCCAGTATCCAGCAAATCATCAAGCCCAAGCCGGTCATCACCGACCTGGTCTGGAAGGGTAATGTCGATGCCGCCCTGGATTTCCAGCGAGCCGAGAACGATACCAACGACTACAACGTGGCCTTCAAGACCTCGGCACGCCATGGTCAGTGGCGGCATAACGCCAAGGGCGACTACAACCGCGAGACGACTGACGAGGCGGTCAGCACCAACAACTGGAGCGCCGAATACTCCCTGGACCGCTTCCTGACCGAGAAGCTGTTCTGGGATGCGCGTATCACTTACAAGCGTGACAAGATCGAAGACCTCACCCGTCAGCGTACCGTCGGTACCGGTCCCGGTTATCAGTTCTGGGATGACGAACTGGGTGCATTCAAGGTGGGAGCGCTGCTTAACCGCACCGACTTCGAGTTCTCCAACGGTGACAAGGAGAACTTCTATGCGGTCGCCGGTACCTGGGATTACAACCGTTATCTGGTGGGCAAGAAGTTCGAGTTCTTCACCAACGGCGAAGTGGGCAAGCCTCTCAGTGGCGTGGCCGACTACTCGATGGATGTCGAAGCGGGGCTGCGTTACAAGGTCACCGACTGGGCATCCCTCAACCTCAAGGCCGAGAGAAACATCATCAGCGGTTCGGATAATGGCGACGTCGACAAGACTCGCTACACCGCTGGCTTCGGTGTGAGCTGGTAAAAACCGGCGCGTTCCCCCCACGGCAGCTCGATGCCGTGGGGGGGCTCAGCCTATATCCTCATTGCCCCATCAAGCTCCAGAATCCTGCCGCTGTAGTAATCGTTCTCCAGAATATAAGCCGCCGAATGCGCGATTTCGGCTGGCGTGCCCATGCGCTTGAGCGGGATGGCCGACGTCATTTTTTCCAGTGCTTCGGGTTTCATGCTGCCGGTCATTTCGGTTTCGATGAAGCCCGGTGCAATGCCTGCGACCCGGATTCCATAGCGTGCCAGTTCCTTGGCCCAGGTCACGGTTGCCGCAGCCACCCCGGCCTTGGCGGCCGAATAGTTGGTCTGGCCGATGTTGCCGGCGCGGGAGATCGAAGAAATATTGATGATCGCGCCCTGGCTCTTCTGCTCGACCATTTTTGCCGCCACTTCCCGAGTGCAGAGGAAGACGCCGGTTAGGTTGACGTCAATGACGGCTTGCCATTGCGCCAGGCTCAGCTTGGTAATTTCACCG
The DNA here is from genome assembly GCF_018968705.1 of Pseudomonas lijiangensis. Taxonomy (NCBI): domain Bacteria; kingdom Pseudomonadati; phylum Pseudomonadota; class Gammaproteobacteria; order Pseudomonadales; family Pseudomonadaceae; genus Pseudomonas; species Pseudomonas lijiangensis. The sequence continues at coordinate 4,745,772 of NZ_CP076668.1, read as the reverse complement.
TCCTTGACCTTGAGCAACAAGCCGTCGCGCAGGATTCCGGCATTATTGATCAGGCCATGAATCGGGCTGAAGTCTTCGGCTATCCTGGCAACCGTATCCGTCACCTGTTCTTCATTGGCGACGTTGGCCAGATAGGCGCGAGCTTCCACCCCCAGAGCCTTGCAGGCTGCGACGGTCTGGTCGAGCTTTTCCTGGTTCAGGTCCACCAGCGCCAGATTGACGCCCTTGACTGCCAGATACTCGGCCATTGCACGGCCCAGCCCCTGACCGCCACCCGTAATAATAATTAACTTGTTTTTCAATTCCATGTGCGTGCCCAATCTCTAAGCCAATGCCGTGGCATCAATCATCATGGATGCCATTCACAACACTTTATAAGCTGTTTCAGAGCGTTCGTCTTTATTCTGACGAAAACGTTATAAGGAGTCACAGGATGAGCGCGAAAGCCTCTAAAAATGCCCGGGAGTTGCTGCTCAACGAGTACCGCTCTGTGTTGTCCACTCATTCCAGCTCCATGCCTGGCTTTCCGTTCGGTTCGACAGTGACTTACTGTCTGGACGAGCAGGGCTGGCCGCTGATCTTGATCAGCCGCATTTCTCAGCACACCCAAAACCTGATCCAGGACCCGAAGTGTTCCCTGCTGGTGAGCGAGCGCGAAGCCGATTATGCGCAGGCGGCGGGGCGTCTAACGCTGCTGGCCGAGGCACGCAAGCTGACCGACCCCCAGGCCATCGAAGCGGCTGCCCGTCGTTATTACCGCTATTTCCCCAAGTCGCAGAGTTATCACACCGCCCATGATTTCGATTTCTGGGTGCTGGCTCCGGTGCGCTATCGCTACATCGGCGGCTTTGCTGCCGCCTACTGGTTCGATCACGTGGCTTTGGCCAATCCGTTCTTCGGGGACGTTGAAGCCCGCATGATCGAGCACATGAATGACGACCACGCCAATGCCATTGCCCATTACGTGACATTGTCCGGTCTGCCGCAGAATGAGCCTGCACACATGGTCGGTCTCGATGCCGAAGGCATGCACCTGCGCATCGGTCACGGCATCCACTGGCTGGCATTCCCAGAGCCTTGCAATACGCCGACACAAGTGCGCGAAGCCTTGGTTCATTTGGCTCGCGTGCAGAAATGGCCGTCGTCTGAAGAGCAAAACGCTTGAATTAACGATCTTCTGACATCACATACGGTCTACTTGGAAGGCCTTCTTCCTTAGAGGAACTGATTTGATGCGTGTTTTTTTGCTGCTCTTTCTGCTTTTCCCGGTGCTGGAGCTGTTTATTCTGGTGCGGGTCGGCATGTCCATCGGCTTCCTGTGGACCTTCCTGCTGGTGCTCGGTACTTCGGTGCTCGGGTTGTTCGTGATGCGCGTGGCAGGGTTTGCCACAGCGTTGCGTGCCCGTGAAAGCCTGGCCCGTGGCGAGCTTCCTGCCCAGCAGATGCTTGAAGGCCTGATGATCGCCGTAGGTGGCGGTCTGCTTCTGCTGCCAGGCTTCATCAGTGACATTCTGGGTGTGATCTGCCTGTTGCCGTTCACTCGCCGCATGCTGGCCGACAAATTGCGCCAGCGTGCCGAGAATCAGGCCATGCGTCAGCGAGCATTCGCCGAGGACATGCATCAGGCCAGCCAGGGTCCGGCAAACAGCCGTCCCGGCGCGATTCATCAGACGGCTCGTGAGCCCGATATCATCGAAGGCGAATTCGAGCATCGCGACAAGTAACCGTCGCAAGCTGTCTGCACGGCACCTTCGGGTGCCGTGTTCGTTTTCAAGTGTCTGTTATACGAAAAAAAATCCTGGGCGAGACTTGTAATCACCTTGCTCGCCCTTATGTATGGGTCACCGCAAGGTTTCTGGCCTTTGCCAGACCGTATTCTGCGGTTCGCTCGTCGAACCGTGACCGGCAAGACCGGATTTTTTAAACCACGCCGGTGTGTTCACCGAGCGCTCTAAAACCATAATCAGGAGATCGACAATGAAGCTTCGTCCTCTGCATGACCGCGTCGTAATCCGTCGCAGCGAAGAAGAAACGAAAACTGCCGGCGGTATCGTGCTGCCAGGTTCGGCTGCTGAAAAGCCTAACCGTGGCGAGATCGTCGCTGTAGGTACCGGCCGCGTGCTGGACAACGGTGAAGTACGTGCGCTGGCCGTGAAAGTGGGTGACAAAGTAGTTTTTGGCCCTTACTCCGGTAGCAACACTGTGAAAGTAGACGGCGAAGACCTGCTGGTGATGAGCGAGAACGAAATCCTCGCTGTCATCGAAGGCTGAGAACCCCGCTGATTTCCGTCACGACAAAGTATTGAAGGAATAAAGATCATGGCTGCTAAAGAAGTTAAATTCGGCGACGCCGGTCGCAAAAAAATGCTCGCTGGTGTGAACGTCCTGGCTGATGCAGTAAAAGCGACCCTGGGTCCAAAAGGCCGTAACGTCATCATCGAGAAGAGCTTCGGTGCTCCTCTGATCACCAAAGACGGTGTTTCGGTTGCCAAGGAAATCGAACTCAAGGACCGTTTCGAGAACATGGGCGCGCAACTCGTCAAAGACGTTGCTTCCCGTGCCAACGACGACGCTGGTGACGGTACTACCACCGCTACCGTTCTGGCTCAGGCTATCGTCAACGAAGGCCTGAAAGCCGTCGCTGCCGGCATGAATCCGATGGACCTCAAGCGCGGTATCGACAAGGCGACCATCGCCATCGTTGCCGAGCTGAAGAAGCTGTCCAAGCCTTGCACCGACACCAAGGCTATCGCTCAGGTGGGTACCATCTCCGCCAACTCCGATAACTCCATCGGCGACATCATTGCCGAAGCCATGGAAAAAGTGACCAAAGACGGCGTTATCACCGTTGAAGAAGGTTCGGGTCTGGAAAACGAACTGTCTGTCGTAGAAGGCATGCAATTCGACCGTGGTTACCTGTCCCCGTACTTCATCAACAAGCCGGACACCATGGTTGCCGAGCTGGACAGCCCGCTGATCCTGCTGGTCGACAAGAAGATCTCCAACATTCGCGAAATGCTGCCGGTTCTGGAAGCAGTCGCAAAAGCTGGCCGTCCTCTGCTGATCGTTGCCGAAGACGTTGAAGGCGAAGCCCTGGCGACTCTGGTTGTGAACAACATGCGCGGTATCGTGAAAGTTGCAGCCGTCAAGGCTCCAGGTTTCGGTGACCGTCGCAAGGCAATGCTGCAGGACATCGCTGTCCTGACCGGCGGTACCGTTATCTCCGAAGAGATCGGCCTGAGCCTGGAAAGCACTACCCTGGAGCACCTGGGTAATGCCAAGCGCGTTGTGCTGAACAAAGAAAACACCACCATCATCGACGGCTCCGGCGTCAAGACCGAAATCGACTCGCGCATCGCTCAGATTCGCCAGCAGATCGGTGACACCAGCTCCGACTACGACAAGGAAAAACTGCAAGAGCGTCTGGCCAAGCTGTCTGGCGGCGTTGCAGTGATCAAGGTCGGCGCCGGTTCCGAAGTCGAAATGAAAGAGAAGAAAGCCCGCGTTGAAGACGCCCTGCACGCTACCCGTGCAGCCGTTGAAGAAGGCGTGGTACCTGGCGGTGGCGTTGCTCTGGTTCGCTCCCTGCAGGCCATCTCCGAGCTGAAAGGCGACAACGCCGATCAGAACGTCGGTATCGCTCTGCTGCGTCGCGCTGTAGAAGCTCCACTGCGTCAGATCGTTGCCAACTCCGGTGACGAGCCAAGCGTTGTTGTCGACAAGGTCAAGCAGGGTTCGGGTAACTTCGGTTACAACGCTGCTACCGGCGAATACGGCGACATGATCGACCTGGGTATCCTGGACCCGGCCAAAGTGACTCGTTCTGCTCTGCAGGCAGCATCCTCCATCGCCAGCTTGATGATCACCACCGAAGCGATGATCGCTGACGTGCCTGAAGACAAGCCATCGGCTGGCGGCGGCATGCCAGACATGGGCGGTATGGGTGGCATGGGCGGCATGATGTAAGCCAGCCTTACCCTGAGCGACACCACGAAGAACCCTGCCTTGTGCAGGGTTCTTTGTTTTCGGGTTTCTGTCATGCGACTCGATACCGCTAAAAAGCCAGCATGGATAGCGAACGCTTTTACCTGCCTGATAGTCTGAGCACCATTCATTCGGATTTCAGGATTGCCATGTCCACTGCTCGGATCGGTTTTGCATGCCAGTATCGCCACCCTCAACGCAACCTGTCGGCTGGTGAGCTGAAAACCATTGAATCGGCCTTGAACCCGCGCACGACCACGTTGCGCTGGATGGAGAGCGTTTCCACCGAAGTGGCTCACGCCAAGCTGATAGAAATCATCGACCACAACCTCGAAGCCCAGTTGCGCTTGCTGGCTTATGTGGCGACCTTGCCTGACGCCCTGAAAATGTTGCGCCTGAGCAGTGACCTGTTGCCGTTCTACAGTCACCCGAAAGTCTGCGCGTTCTACCGCCAGCCGGACATTCAGTCGACTCTCATCAAAGGCTTTGCTGCCATTGGCGCTGCGGCGCGTGCTGCCGGAATCCGCTTGTCCATGCACCCGGGCCAATATTGTGTGCTGGGGTCCGACAAGCCTGAGGTGGTCGAGAACAGCCTGGCCGAATTCGAGTATCACGCCGACATGATCCGCATGATGGGTTACGGGCGGCAGTTCCAGGATTTCAAATGCAACATCCACATTGCCGGTCGACTGGGTGCCGAGGGGATTCGCTCGATCTGGTCGCGCCTGTCGAAAGAAGCGCAGAACTGCATCACGTTCGAGAACGACGAAAAGACTTACGGCGTGGACGACTGCATCGGGTTAGCCGATCTGGCGCCCGTGGTTCTGGATGTGCATCACTGCTGGATCCATGAGGATGACTACATATCTGCCCAGTCGCCTCGCGTCGAGCGCATCATCGAAAGCTGGCGTGGCGTGCGCCCGACCATGCATTACTCTCAACCTCAGGAGCGTCTGCAGGAGCTGGGATTCAGCGCCGAGCAGAAACTGGAAATGGACTCGCTGATGCAAGTCCTCTCCAAACGTGACCTCTATGGCCACAGCGGCATGATGTGGAACCGCTGGACCAACGAATACGTGACCCTTTTTCTTGACCGCTTCGACGTCATGTTCGAGTCCAAGCACAAGAATGTGGCCACGCTGGATTACTACAACCAGTACATGGCTTAAGGCTTCGCGAGCAGGCTTTGTTCTGCCTGGGTGCTTTTATCCGGTCTGTACAGAATGAAGTAATACGCGCCCAGGCAGATCAGCCAGCAGAACACCGCCGTCCAGACGTTGTGGGAGAAGAAGTGCGCGCCTTGCAGCATGCGGCCGATGGAAAAGATCGATCCCAGGCTCAAAGCCAGGACCAGTCCGGCTTTCGCCATGCGAGGCTTGCGATCACGAAACATGAAAAACAGCGCGAACAGGGTGAATCCGGTAGCGGCATGACCGCCCGGCCAGCAGCGGCCTGGCTTGTCCGTTTCAGGGCGTGAAGCAAGCAGTTCGCTGTAGGTTTCCTTGCCGCCAAATTCAGTGAGGCTCCAGGGGCATTGCACTGAAGTGATGACTTTTACCGGTGTCACGAAGCCGGTCGAAAGCGCCATGGAAAGCACCAGACAACCCAGCTCGCGGCGCCATGGCATCAAGCGTCCGACCTTGAACGAGGCCGCGAAAAGAAGCATCGAGGCGACCGCCAGGCCAATGACGACCTGCTTGGCGCGGTCGTGCAGAATGTCTTCGAGAAAATAGCTGTGCCTGCCGATGAAGTCGCCCGCCTGCGGGTCATAAACCAGACGAGCGAGGCTCATGTCCAGGGAGGTCAGTTCCAGCAGCATGAGAATCAGGGCAGTTGCAAAGGGAATACCCAGATAGATCCAGAGATTGAGCGGGCGAGAGTGTGGCAGGGTTGCGGGTGTCGACATGGCGAATCCAGTTCAATTGCAAAGGCCCCGACGGCTGTAACGGGGGACGCGGCAGTTTCTGCCACATAAAGTGAAAAAAACGTAAAGCCATGTGGTACTGGCCCTGAGACTGACTTCGCCTTAAGCTGCGCCAGCCCAAATTGCATATGAGAGTGCCTACCATGCGAATTCTTCTGGTCGAAGATAACCGCGACATCCTGGCGAACCTTGCCGATTATCTGGGTATGAAAGGCTATACCGTCGACTGCGCGCAGGATGGCCTCTCTGGATTGCATCTGGCCGCGACCGAACACTATGACCTGATCGTGCTCGACATCATGCTGCCCGGCATCGATGGCTATACCTTGTGCAAACGCCTGCGCGAAGATGCGCGGCGTGACACCCCTGTGATCATGCTCACTGCGCGGGATCAACTGGATGACCGCTTGCAGGGCTTCCGCTCCGGTGCCGACGACTACCTGCTCAAACCTTTCGCGCTTTCCGAGCTGGCGGCGCGTATCGAGGCGGTGCTGCGTCGTGCCCAGGGAGGAGGGCGGCGCACTTTGCAGGTCGCGGATCTGGTCTATGACCTCGATACGCTGGAAGTCACACGTGATGGCCGCATGCTCAAGCTCAACCCGGTAGGCCTGAAGCTTCTGGCGGTCCTGATGCAGAAGAGTCCTCATGTGCTGCGTCGCGAGGTACTTGAAGAAGCCCTGTGGGGCGACGACTGCCCGGACAGCGACAGCTTGCGCAGCCATGTGCATCAGTTGCGCCAGGTGATCGACAAACCTTTCCCCAAACCGCTGCTGCAAACCGTACATGGTGTCGGCTATCGTCTGGCCGAGGGCAAGGATGGAGTTTAAACAGAGCCTTGCCCAGCGGATCATCATCGCATTTGCCCTGATGAGTGCGCTGGTCGCCGGATCCTTCGCCGTGGGGATCATTTCCACGGTTCACCTGGTTGAGGAAAAACTGATTTCCGCGGGGCTTGGAGGGGATCTCAATCGCCTGATGCTGATGGACAGCGTCAGCGACTGGAGCCATCGCCCCAAGCCGGACCAACTGTTCTACTTCAGCAACGGTCCCGGGGATTTCGACCTGCCCAAGGACCTGCGCCATCTGGAGCCGGGTTTTCATGAGGTGTTTCGTGGTCCCTTGTCCTACCACGCCATGATCGAGGTGGTAGACGGCAGGCATTACGCCTTGCTGCAGGACCAGAGCGATTTCGAAGAGCGCGAGCGTATCCTGTTTGCTGTCGTGCTGGTGGGGTTCGTCCTGGCGCTGGCGCTGGCCGTATTTCTGGGCTGGGTGCTGGCCCGTCGCGTCATGGCCCCTGTGGTGCGTCTGGCCCGTCAGGTTCGCCATCGTGACCAGCTATTGGGACTGGCCCCGCCACTGGCTCCCGACTATGCCGCCGACGAAGTCGGTGAGCTGGCCGTGGCTTTCGATGCCACCCTCGGCCGCCTCAGGCAGGCGCTGATACGGGAGCGGATGTTTACCAGCGATGTGAGCCATGAACTGCGCACGCCTTTGATGGTGCTCGCCAGCTCCTGTGAATTGCTGCTGGAAAACCCGGCCCTCGACCAGCGGGCCAGAAGACAGGTGGAGCGTATTGCCAGGGCCTGTGAAGAAATGCGCGACTTGGTGCAGACCTTCCTGATGCTGGCTCGCACCCAGCGCGAGGACCCGGCCATGACGCCACGCGCCACTCTTGGTGCCGTTGCCGAGCAACTGGTCGCCTTGTGGCGTGGACCGATCGAAGGCAAAGGCCTGCAACTGATCTACAACCCGCCAGAAACCGACCAGACCACCGAAGTGCGTTACAACGCCACCTTTCTGCATGCGGTGATGGGTAACCTGCTGCGCAATGCGCTGCATTACACCGACCATGGCTTTATCGCCCTGACCTTGCTGGAAGACGGTTTCATCGTGGAAGACAGTGGTGTCGGTATTCCCGAAGAAAAACGCGAAGCCATGTTCGAGCCTTTTGTGCGAGGCAATGAACAGCGCGGCGAAGGTCTTGGACTGGGGCTGTCTCTGGTGCAGCGGATCTGTGCGAATCAGGGCTGGAGTGTGGGGCTTACGCCCATGGAGCCCCATGGCTGCCGGTTCAAGGTGAGCCTGGTGACCAAGTCCTGATGGATAAATGCTGGTTGTAATATCTTGAAATGTTCTCTGCTCCCAGAGAACATTTTTTTCACATCTGCATGACTTGATGATGACAGGCTACCCATTAGGCTGGCCTCGACAAGAATCATGAGATGCCTCCCCATGAACAAGCGCATCGAGCTCAAGTTCTCGCGCAAGTACAACAAGGATCATGCACGGGAGTATCTGGAAAAACATCAGCACGGACTGTCACGCAGGCTGTCTCACTATCGGGATGAGCAACTGGCCAGAAAGGCCCTGCATCTGGCGGGAGACCCCGGGCTTGTACTTGATCTGCCTTGTGGCGCTGGTCGTTTCTGGCCTTTGCTGGCCGAAAAGACCAACCGCTCGATCATCGGGGCCGACAATTCTGCCGACATGCTCAACACCGCTCTGGAGTCTCAGCCTGGGCATGTCGTGAAAAGGGTACAACCTTTGCAGACATCTGCCTTTGCAATCGATCTGCCCGAAAACGCCGTGGACAGCATCTTCTGCATGCGGCTGCTGCACCATGTTGGGCAGGCCGAGCATAGAATGTCTCTATTGCGGGAGTTTCAGCGTGTCACTCGTGACAGTGTGATTGTTTCCTTGTGGGTTGATGGCAATTTCAAAGCCTGGAAACGCAAGCGCCTTGAGCTGCATCGACAGCGCAAAAGTGGGGCTGAAAGTTACCAGAATCGTTTTGTGTTACCGGTTGAAACTGTCGAAGCCGAATTCGAGACGGCGGGTTTCCGGATTCAGGAACGCCTGGATTTCTTACCGTTTTACGCCATGTGGCGAGTCTATTTACTGCGTAAAAGGTAGTACGGGATGAATGTTCAGACTTTAGGGAAAACGATGCGAGTCTCCAAAAAAGAGAGCCGCTTCGGCCACTTCTGGAACATGCGCGGTGAATGGGTGGAAGAACCCAATGTTCGTCGTGGTGGTGAAAGCGGTGTTCAGCGGATTTATGGCGGCGAAGGCCCGATGCTTTACAGCAAACGCCAGACAGGCCATACCTATCGCAGTTTGATGTATCCGTTGGGTCGTCCGACAGTCCTGCGTGAGCGTGATGCAATCGAAGGCCTGCGGCAGGTCAACGTTGGCGTCCCTGAAATAGTGTTCTGCGGCGCCGAGCGTGATCAGAACAACGAGTGGCGTGCCTTGCTGGTCACGGCTGCGCTGGACGGTTTCGAGGACCTCGACCAGTGGTATGCCAATGGTGGTCGCGAGCGTTGCGGCGAGTTGCTGCATGAGCGACTGCTCAAGGAAATAGGCACGACCCTGGCGCGGATGCACAGGGCGCGCTGGCAACACAGTTGCCTCTACAGCAAGCATGTATTCGTGCGCGTGAGCGGCGAGGGCCCGCAGGCCGAAGTGGAAGTTGCGCTGCTGGACCTGGAAAAGGCCCGCCGTCGCTTCACCGCCCAGGGTGCTGCCCAGCATGATATGAAACAGTTTCGACGCCATTCGTCATTCGAGACAGCAGACTGGCAAAAGCTCGTCTATTTTTACCATTCGGTGTTTGGCAGCACTATCAAGGGTCTGGAGTGATGAAACTTGAAATGGCTAGAGGTTTGTTTGTCGTAGGTGCGCTGGCAACGGCAACTGTTGCCGTGGCAGCCTGGGAGCAGCCATCGACCAAGATTCTCAGTGTTCAGAACGGTGAAGGGCACTGCCCGTTGCCGCGTGCATTGAAAAGCGTGGCAGCCGTAAAGCCGGATCATGATTTATTGCTATTGATGTACAGCCTGGCCCAGGGGGCCGGTCCAAAAGGTTGAAATAGACTTCAACTCCCCAGAGCCCCTTTAAGGGGCTTTCCGCTTTTCAGCCTTTAATTTGCAGGCACTGAGCGCGCAGCACCAACCGGTTTGTCCTTGGCAGCCAGCACCGTATACACGCAGGGCAGCACGAACAGGGTAAACAGGGTTCCCACCGACATGCCTGTGGCAATCACGATTCCTATATCGAAGCGGCTTACCGCTCCTGCGCCTGTCGCGAGAATCAAGGGCACCATGCCGAATACCATGGCTGCCGTGGTCATCAGCACCGGGCGCAGACGAATCGCTGCCGCTTCCTCCACCGCTTCCCGTGCCGACAGTCCTTTATCGTGGCGTAGCTGATTGGCGAATTCGACGATCAGGATGCCGTGCTTGCTGATCAGGCCGATCAGCGTCACCAGCCCGACCTGAGTGTAGATATTCATGCTCGACAGCCCGAGAAACAGCGGGATCAGCGCCCCGCAGATCGACAGCGGCACCGTGACCAGAATCACCAGCGGGTCTCGAAAGCTCTCGAACTGGGCTGCCAGCACCAGGAAGATGATCGCCAGCGCCAGGGCAAAGGTTACCCACAGGGCGCTGCCTTCCTGGACGTACTGGCGTGAAGCGCCCGCATAGTCATACGCGAAGCCTGCCGGTGCTTCTTCGCTGGCGATCTGGCGAACCGTCTCGATGGCCTCGCCCATGCTGACAATGGGAAAGCCCTGGATGATTGCCGAGTTGAGTTGCTGGAACTGGTTGAGCTGACGAGGTCTTGCCCTGTCGCTGACCGTGATCAGCGTGGAGAGCGCCAGCAGCTTGCCTTCGCTGTTCTTCACGTAATAGTTGTTCAGCCAGCCCGGATTATCCCGATAAGCCCGCTCGACCTGGGCAATGACCTTGTAACTGCGGCCTTCGATCGTGAAACGGTTGATTTCCGCCTCCGCCAGCAGGGTCGCCAGCGTGCCGCCCAGATCCTGCATGGACACGCCCATCTGGGCAGCCTTGGCCCGGTCGATATCGACGACAACCTCAGGCTTGTCGAACGCCAGATCGATATCCATGAACGCGAACTTTCCGGATTCCACGGCGCGTTTCTTCACCCGCTCGGCGACTTCCAGCAGGGCGGCATAATCGTTTGGCGTATTGATGACGAACTGGAACGGCAGGCCTTCACCGGTGCCGGGTAACGAGGGAAGATTGAACCCGAAAATCTGCAGGCCGGGAATCTGCGCCAGCCGGGCCTGTACTTCCGGCAGGATTTCCATCTGGGTACGGCTGCGTTCGTCCCATGGCTTGAGCAGGAAACCACCCACGCCAGTCTGCACACCATTGAAACCGTTGATCTGGAACGACGAGTAATACTCGGGAAACTCCCGGAATATCTCCACGAACTCATCGGTGTAGGCGTTGATGTAATCCAGGTTGGTGGGCTGAGGCGAGGTCGCCATCATGAAAATGATGCCCTGATCTTCGTCCGGTGCCAGATTCGACTGGGTGAACTTGAGCAGCATCGGAATCAGGCACAGCACAAGCAAGGCGAATACCAGCACCACCGGGCGAGTGTCGAGGGTGCCGTGCAACAGACGCCGGTAGCGCACTTTCAGACGCTCGAAAAGCTGGTCGAGCCTGTGGGCCAGACCGCTGGCATTTTCATCGTGGCGCAGCAGCAAGGCGCACATCATGGGCGACAGGGTCAGGGCCACAATGCCCGAAATCACGACCGCGCCAGCCAGGGTCAGGGCAAACTCCTTGAACAGCGCACCGGTCAGCCCTTCCAGAAAGCCGATAGGCGCATACACCGCCGCCAGAGTGATGGTCATCGACACCACCGGCATGGCAATTTCCCGGGCGCCTTCGATGGCTGCGTCGAACGGCGTCTTGCCTTCTTCGATATGCCGATGAATGTTCTCCACCACCACAATCGCATCATCCACCACCAGCCCGATGGCCAGCACCATTGCCAGCAAGGTCAGCAGGTTGATCGAGTAGCCCATCAGTTGCATGAAGAACAGCACGCCGATCATCGACAGCGGAATGGTGATGACCGGAATCAGTACCGAACGCAAGGCACCGAGGAACAGGAACACGATCACCACGACTATCAGGACCGCTTCGATCAGGGTTTTCACGACTTCGTGAATCGAAGCCTGAATGAACAGCGTCGCGTCATAGGCAATGGACACCTTCAGGCTGGGCGGCAACTGGCTTTCCAGCTCCGGCATGATGCGCCGCACTTCCTTGATTACATCCAGCGGGTTGGAGCTGGGTGTGCCTTTGATGCCGATATAGACCGAAGGTATGCCATCGAACGAACTGACGGCGTTGTAGCTCTCTGCGCCCATCTCCACCCGCGCCACATCTCTCAGCAGCACCCGACTGTCGCCATCGGTCTTGAGCGGGATCGCGGCAAAGGCTTCGGCGGACTTGAGATCGGTGGTGGCGTTGATACTGGTGACCACGTATTCGCCCTTGACCTCACCGGCTGCCGACAGGAAGTTATAGCGGCGCACTGCATCGGTGACATCGGCTGCGGTCAGGCCGAAACCGGCCAGTTTTACCGGGTCCAGCCACAGGCGCATGGCGAAGACCTGATTGCCGAGGATTTCCGCTTCGGCCATGCCGGGCAAGGTGGCCAGCTTGGGCTGGATGACCCGTGACAGGTAGTCGGTGATCTGCGGATTGCTCAGTTCCGAGCTGTAGAAGCTGATGTACATCAGCGCCGAAGCGTTGGCGGCTTCCTTGCTCAATACCGGGTCTTCGGCATCCTGGGGCAGCTTGTTCTTGACCTCGTTGGCCTTGGCCAGCAGCTCGGTGAACAGGCGATCGCTGTCGGCGCCGATACGGGCATAGATCGTGATCACCGAGAAGTTCTGGCGGCTGACCGAGGTCATGTAATCGATGCCTTCGGCACTGGCCAGACTCTGTTGCAGTGGCTGGGTGATATAGCCCTGAATGGTTTCGGCATTGGCGCCGGGATACGCCGTGGTCACGGTGATCATGGCGTTTTCCATCTGCGGATACTGGCGGATGGTCAGTTTGCTGAACGCCTGGAAGCCCAGCAGCACGATCAGCAGGCTGACCACGGTCGCCAGTACCGGGCGGCGAATGAACGGATCGGTAAATGCCATGAGTAATTCCTTGATCAGTCAGCCTGGGGCTGGCTGTTCGGATCGGCGGACAAGGTCTTGTCGGCGCTGATGGCCACATGGGTTCCGTTGTCGAGCTTGAGTTGACCGCCACTGACAACCTGATCGCCAGCCTTGAGCCCTTTGGCAATGACCACCATCCCCGCGCGGTGCTCGCCGGTTACGACAAAGCGCCGTTCGACGGCCAGTTGTGGCTGGCCAGCCGCGTCGGGTTCCGGTTCGCCCTTTTCGTTTTTCTTGGGCACCACGACAAATACCGAATTGCCATAAAGGGTGTAGGTGATCGCACTTTCCGGCACCACGATCTGGTTTGGAGCACTCGGCAGCACGACCTGCAGATTGGCGAACATCCCCGGCAGCAGCCGGCCCTCCGGGTTGGGCAGGGTGGCGCGAATCAGCACGTTGCGGGTGGTGTCATCGACCCTGGGGTTGATGGCGCTGACCCTGGCTTCGAATTGCTGATCCGGGTAGGCCGCGACACTGAGCCGGACCGTCTGGTCGATGGCGATCTTCGGCACGGCCTGCTCCGGGACGTAGAAGTCCACATAGAGGCTGCTCAGATCCTGCAGGGTTGCGATCACTGTTCCGCTGGCCAGATAGTCGCCCACATCCACCTGACGAATGCCGATGGTGCCGCTGAACGGTGCGAGGATCTGTTTCTTGGCCAGTGACGCTTTGAGTTGGGCAACGGAGGCAGCGGCTTTTTTCTGTTGTGCGGCGAGCCTGTCGAAATCCCCTCGGGAGATGGCCTGATCACCCACCAGCCTGCTGCCACGACCGTATTCCACCTGAGCCAGCCCCAGATCCGCCTCGGCGGTGCCCAGCAGGCCTTTTTCGACATCGCTGTCCAGTTGCAGCAAGGGCTGACCTAGGCGCACCTTTTGCCCTGACTCGAACTGCACGGCCTTCACCGTGCCGGCGATTTCCAGACTCAGGTCGACGCCCTGCAGGGCCTTGAGGGTGCCAATGGCGGGAAGAAGGTTTTGCCACGGTTGTTCGCTGGCAGTGGCCACGGCCACGCTGACCGGTGGTTTGGGGGCGCTGAATTGCTGAATCTGTTGATAGATTGAAAATGCTTTGTAGCCCGCGAGCAAAAGCACTACAAGCAAAACAAAGCCCAGCATGATCAGCATGCGCCGACGCACCATACTGCACTTCCTTTGGAGATATTTAACCTGAGAAGCAGGCTAGCTCCAGTGCTGGATATTGCAAACCGGCAGCGTGTAGGACATTTCTCTATTTATCGCGGAAAGCAGTTACACCAGATGCAAATGGTTATCCCAGAGTCCGGCCGGAAGATCCAGAGGCTTGGCCACCAGTTCGGGCTTGCGGCAATCGTAGAGGCGGCAGCGGCCCTGACCCGAGGTCACCACAAAGCCATCGGCAACCGCACCTACACCTGCGCAGTCAGGCAGTGGTGCGTCGAGTTTCAAGGCACCGCTGTCCAGATCCCAGATAAAGAACCGGTTGCCACGCGGGGCGGTCAGGGCAACCAGTCGCAGGTCGCTGTGCACCGCGACGCTGGCGGTGTAGTGACCCATCGCCCGCAGTTGTTCTTCCGCCACCGGAAAGGCCTGGAAGGGCTGGCCTGGACGCTTGATTGCCAATAGCTCGGCAGACTCATGGGCATCCCCCATGAATTGCTGCCCGGCGACGATGGTGCCGTCGCTGGCAATGCCCATGTGGCGCACGCTGTTCATCTGCTGGGAAAGGGTTTCCTTGCTCAGCAGTGTACCGTCGCGCCGCATCAGCACCAGACTGGGCTCCATGGCATGCAGGTTCATCTCGACCCGGCTTTCGGCCTCGGTGCGAATGCCGCCATTGGCGACTGCCAGGGTTTCGCCGTCCGGCATCCAGGACACCTGATGCGGGCCGATGCCGTGAGTGGGGATTTCCGCCGAATGCACCAGCCGCTCATCGACAAAGCGATAAACACCCAGCAGGCCACGTCCCGGATCGGTGGTGTCGTTTTCCGTGGCGTACAGCCATTCGCCATCGGCATGAATCACGGCATGGCCGTAGAAGTGCCGGTTCGGTTGCGAGGTGATGGTTTGCAGCAGGCGACCGTCGCGCAGGTCGATCAGGTAGCTTTCGGTGCCAGGCCTGCGGGCGATGAATACCGCCAGCGGTAAGGACGGGTGATTGATGATGTCATGGCAGCGCTGCGCAACCCGGGTCGCGAACACCTGCGTGCCGTCGAGCCGGTAACCCACGGCGTAGTGCCTTGCGTCGCTGTCGTCGCGAGCGGAAAGCAGCAGGGGGCTTGTGCCTTTTTGCCGAAACAGCGTCCAGCCGCCCAGCGTACAAGCGCTGAGCAACAGGCTGCCAAGGGCCAGGGCCTGGCGTCGCAACATCATCTACAACCTCTCGATCAATCGCCGTCGTTGGCGTTGAAGCCCAACTGAATACCCAGAGCCTTGGCCAGTTCGCCTTCATGCAGGCGGTGAACCACGTTCAGGCTGTCGTAAAAACCGTTGAGCTGCTGACGGCCTGCGTCGCTGGCCAGCAGGTCGGCCAGTGGCGGCTTGAGTTCCGACAGCAGTTTGCGGCTGGCAGCGTAGGCTGCGTCGATCTTGTCGGCCAGCGGTTTCTGCTCGGCGGGCAACAAACTGCGCAGGCCTTTGTTATCCACACCGGCCCAGACGGTTTGCGCGCTGATCAGGCTGGCTTCAAGGCTGCTCAGCGAGGACTTGCTGCGCCAGGAGTCTGCCTGGAAGGGTTGCGGCTGGCCCTTGGTCTGGCGACCCAGTGGCGTGCCCAGTTTTTTCTTCAGGCTGTCCAGAGCCGTGACCTGTACGCGCAGCACTTCGGCAATGGCTTCGTGGGAGTCGGCGTAACGGGTGTTGGGGAACTTGCTCAGTTGCGCGAGCATGCCGTCGTTGCTGTTCCAGCGGCTGAGGATTTCTTCGGCCAGGATCTTCTGGCGCTCACCGATTGCCATCAGCAACGGGCAGTAACGGGCTTTCTGTTCGGCGTTGGCCATGTCGATCTCGGCATCGAACAGGATGTATTCATAGGCCGACAGCCCCTGAACCACGACGCTGGCCTTGGACAGTTCTTCGGCAGTGATCTGCGGCTGAGCGCTAACCAGTTGCTCGACCTGA
This sequence comes from Pseudomonas lijiangensis, assembly GCF_018968705.1. Lineage (NCBI taxonomy): Bacteria > Pseudomonadati > Pseudomonadota > Gammaproteobacteria > Pseudomonadales > Pseudomonadaceae > Pseudomonas > Pseudomonas lijiangensis. Next base: position 4,729,760 of record NZ_CP076668.1, on the reverse strand, counting down.
CGTCCGACCAGATTCTTCTTGTCCGGCCAGAACTGTACCTGCCAGGCGCGATTGCCCTCAGCCAGTGGCCCGATCAGCAAAGGCTGCAACTCGGCCCAGGTTTTCTGGGCTTTGAGGAAGTCGGCGCGTGCGCTTTCCAGATCGGTCTTGCCCTGGCAGAAGGCAACTGCGCTGCTGGCCAGTTGGCGATCGGCTTCGACCCAGCGGCTGTAGGTCGGCAGGATCACCTGTTTGGCAATGGCGGCAGACGTCACGGCTTGAGGATCCGATGGCGCGCAGGCGCCCAGAGCCAGGGCCGCGAGGCTGGTGAACAACAACTTGGGTCGGAACATCTGTCCGGCTCCTTCTTGAAAAGGGAATGCTTATAACGAATTCAGGAACGCCAACAGCGCCGCACGCTGGTCGGCATCAAAGGCCAGGACCTGTCGCTGTGCGGCCTGGGCTTCGCCACCGTGCCACAGTATCGCCTCCATCACGTTGCGAGCGCGACCATCATGTAGAAATTGTGTGTGGCCGTTGACTGTCTCTGTCAGGCCCAGACCCCAGAGTGGCGGTGTCCGCCACTCGCGGCCACTGGCCTGGAACTCGGTCCTGTTGTCGGCCAGGCCTTCGCCCATATCGTGCAGCAACAGGTCGCTGTAGGGGCGAATCACCTGATTGGCCAGTTCGGGTTCTGCGGCATCGGCGCGAGTGGTGAATTGCGGAGTATGGCATTGCTGGCAACCGGCCTTGAAGAACAGGTTCTTGCCCGCCAGCACTTGCGGATCATCCACGTTGCGACGGGCCGGGACAGCCAGATTGCGGGTATAGAATTCAACCAGCCGCAAAATGTTGTCGCTGACCTCGGGTTCGCCGTCGGGGCCGTTGCCGTTCGGTGCATCGCGGCAATCCGTTTGCGCCTGGGTGCAGTCATCAACGGGTTTAAGGCGGGTGGTCAGGCCCATATCGCCCGAAAACGCATGGGCATTCTGTTGGTTGAGCGTGGGTTGCCCGGCTTTCCAGCCGAAGCGTCCCATGACGACCTTTTGCTGCGCATCGTCCCAGACCCAGTTGGGGCGTCCGGAAACGCCACTGCCATTCTTGTCGTCGGGATCGGCATTGGCCAGGATCGCCGCCTCGGGAATCGCCTCAAGCAGCCCGAGGCCGATCATGGGCGGTGCGATACGCGCCGACGCATGGGTGTAAGGGTGCATGGGGCCGTAACCCAGTTGGGTGATGCGCAAGGTCGGCTGGCGCAACTCGACAGTGGTGCCGTCACGAAAGCGTATGGTCAGCGGATCGTACTCGACCCGTACCTTGCCTTCCGGTGCAACACCGGGGATCGACATGTCCTGAAGCTGCCCGCCATACGTCGGTTCGGGCACCACGCCGTTGCGCTTGATGACCTCGGCGTACGCCGCGCTGTCCGGAATCGAGAGCCTTACCAGCATCGACACGGCGTTGCTGTCACCGGGCTCGGGCGGATGACCGCGACCGTCCTTGATATGGCAGCTCTGGCAGGCATTGGTATTGAACAGCGGGCCCAGCCCGTCACGGGCGGTGGTGGTCGACGGGGCAATGACCCACGGGTTGCGGAAGAAACTGTTGCCGACACTGAAGTCCAGCCTGCGCACTGGCGAGAGGTTGGCCGATGGCATGGAAAAGGCATTCTGGTCGCTTTTCCTGACCGTGGCCGATCCACCGGAAAGAGCCTCCCCCGGTTCTGCCTGAGTGAAGCGCGGCGCGTCATCGCACGCGGTCAGGACCAGAGTCGATAAAAAAACGAGGGACAGGCGCAGCGGCATACTCATAACGAATTCTGTAACGAGCTGAAAAGCAGGGCGAGCAAGCTTATCAGCCTCATGGGTCTGGAATAGGAAAAGTTACCGTTTACTCGGGCTGAGGCAACGTGTTGTTACTAATTTACGGGTTGTGCGGTTCTGCGAGGATGTCTTTGGTGTGCACAGAAAAATGCCAGTCAGAAAACCTGACTGGCATTCGGTAGTGCAGGCCTGGAGCCTCGGTTACATCGCTGATCAGAACTCGTGATCGGCGTTGTCCGGGTTCAGGTCGGTGATGCCCAGTTTGCCAGCGGCCTGCTCGATGGCGCCGGTCTGTTTGACCAGTGCTCCAATGGCGTCACGCACCACTTGATTGCCGGCGGTGTTGCCCGCTGCGATCAACTGGTCGAAGTGCTCGCCCTTGTTGGCGTGGTCGACGATCACTTGCAGCTTGGCCTGGGTGTCGTCCAGGTCGGCGCGCAGGGTGGCGTCGGTGGCCGGGTCAACCTTGGCGACCAGGGACGAGATGCTTGGACCGCTGATCTTGCTGCCGTCGGTACGGGTGTATTCACCCAGGTAGACGTTGCGGATGCCTTTGCCGTTGTAGAAGTGCGAGTTGTGCGTGTTGTCGCTGAAGCAGTCGTGCTCGTCTTCGCTGGAGTTGGCTTCCAGTGCCACTTTCATGCGCTCGCCGGCCAGTTCGCCCAAAGACAGGCTGCCCATGCCGAACAGCATTTTGCGCAGGCCGCTTTCGCCGGTTTCTGCTTCCAGGGAAGCGCGATAGTTGTCGGCTACACCGGGTTTCCAGTTGGCCGACATTTCTTCCAGGTCGGTGACCAGCAGTTCGGTCACGGCCTTGAGGTAGGCGCGGCGACGGTCGTTGTGGCCGCCGGTTGCACCGGCACCTTCCAGGTAGTCGCTGGCAGGACGTGCGCCGGCGCCTGGGCCGGTGCCGTTCAGGTCCTGGCCCCACAGCAGGAATTCGATGGCGTGGTAGCCGGTGGCGACGTTGGCCTCGGAACCGCCCAGCTCATTGAGGCTGGCGAGTTTCTCGGGGGTGATGTCCTTGACGTCGACCTTGTCTTCGCCGACCTGGATTTCAGTGTTGGCGATGATGTTGGCGGTCGCGCCCGGGTTGCCCAGCGCGTGCTGGTAATCCTTGGCCACGTAGTCGATCAGGCCTTCGTCCAGGGGCCAGGCGTTAACCTGACCTTCCCAGTCGTCGATGATGGTGTTGCCGAAGCGGAAGACTTCGCTCTGCATGTAAGGCACGCGGGCGGCAACCCAGGCATCACGAGCAGCCTTGAGGGTCTGGTCGTTCGGTGCGGCAAGGAAAGCATCGACAGCGGTCTGCAGCTTCTTGGCGCCGTTTTCGGCATCACTGAACACGGCGAAGACAATGTTGGTGTAATTGGCGACCACGGCCTTGGCGGCGGCGTCATCGGTCTGGGTTGCAGCTGCTGAAGCAGGTGCGGCAGGCGCTGCTGCCGGAGTCACAGGAGCCGCAGCAGGAGCGGGGGCTGCTGCCTTGTCCTTGCCTTCGCCACAACCGGCGAGGGAAATAGCTATGGCCAGCAGACTAGCTGTTGCCAGAGGCATACGAATCATGACGAATTCCTGCGTCTAGGGGATTTATGGCGCCGGGCGCCCAGAAAAACTGCGACATAATGCGAAAGATTTGCATTCGGTGTAAAGGCATAACGCCCTTAAAGTCGTGAACGAGCATTCGACGACATGTAACTGTCGGTTTCAAGACACCTGATGGGGCCCCCAAGAACCCGTAGGAGCGAATTCATTCGCGAGACGTCATTGAAGGCGATACGTATTCTTCGGATGTACGGGCCTCTCGCGAATAAATTCGCTCCCACTCAGGTCAACGCCACGTTTTGTGTAATGGGAACGAACCCCGCGGCGCTCCGCTTAGTCGCGAAATACGCACGGCGCAATTTTTACAACACTTCAGCCTGGCTACGCTGCGCCTGTTTCAGGTAAGGCAGGATGTCACGACCGGGCAGGGGTTTGCTGTACAGGTAGCCCTGACCTTCATGACAGCCTTCGGAAATGATGTAGGCCTCCTGTTCGCTGGTCTCCACACCTTCGGCAATGACCTGCATGCCGAGGCTTTTACCCAACTGGATAATGGCGCGCACAATGGTCGCGTCGTCATCGTCGTCGAGCAGGTCCTGCACGAAGCTCTTGTCGATCTTGATCTTGTCCAGCGGCAGGCTCTTGAGATAACTCAGGGACGAATAGCCGGTGCCGAAGTCATCGATGGCGATCAGCGCGCCTGAGCGGCGCAGGCTGAGCAAGTGCTGGGCGGCGGTGTCGATGTCTTCCATCAGGCCGGTTTCGGTGACTTCCAGCTCCAGGCTGCGAGGCGGCAGGCGGTAGATCTGCAACAGGTTGTTGACCACACGGGGCAGTTCCGAGTGGTGAAGTTGCACGGTGGACAGGTTGACCGCCATGCGCAGTTCGGTGAACCCCTGGTCGTGCCATTCCCGCAACTGGCGACAGGCCTGATCGAGCACCCATTCACCGATGGCGATGATGGTGCCGTTCTGCTCGGCCAGCGGAATGAAGACATCGGGCGGCACCAGACCGTGCTCGGGATGCTGCCAGCGGATCAACGCCTCGACGCCCATCACCCGATGGTCGCGATAGCTGATCTGTGGCTGATAGACCAGATACAGCTGGCCCCTGGGCAGGGCTTCGCGCAGGTCTTTTTCCAGTTCGCGACGACGGCGCATTTCGCTGTCGACACTGGCGATATAGAACTGATAGCGGTTGCGCGAACGTGTCTTGGCCAGGGTCATGGTCTGTTCGGCTTTTTGCAGCAGCTTCTCGGTGCTGTCGCCGTCTTCAGGGAACAGGGTGATGCCGATGGTTGCGCGCAGGCGGATTTCGTGAAGATCCAGGGCGAACGGTGCCTCAAGGTCATCCAGAACATTCTGCGCCAGTTCCGCGGCTTCATAAGGCTGTTCGATATCGGCCTGAACCAGAGCGAACTGGTCGCCACCCAGGCGCGCCAGAGCACCCAGTCGCCCGCTATGAGCACGCAGCCGGTCTGCCAGGGCCAGAAGCAACTGGTCGCCGGTCTGATAACTGAACTGCTCGTTGATGCCTTTGAAATCATCAAGGCCGACACACAGCACCGCGACACGACGTTGCAGGCGTCCGGCATCTACCAGAATCTTGTCCAGTTGCGTCTGTAATTGCAGGCGATTGGGCAGACCGGTCAGGAAGTCGTACTGGGCCATGCGCTGCAGGCTGTTTTCCGCCTCGTGGCGCAGGTGGGTATTGCGCTCGATGGAGGCCAGCAACTGGTTGGCGGTGTTGACCCAGATACCCAGCTCGTTCTTTTCATGACCCTTGAGCAGCGGCAGCAGGTGCTCGCTTGGGCGGTCCGGGTTGATGCTGGTCAGGTGCTCGATGATTCTGGACAGCGGCTTGGTCAGCAGCCAGTGATAGACCAGATACAACACCAGACCCATGGCCAGGGCACGCAATACCCCGGAAACGAAAATGATCACCGCATTGATGATGAAGCTCTCGCCATAGTTGGCGGTATCCAGCGTGATGCGCAGGTCGCCGTAGTATTCGCTGTAGGGGCTACGACCGACCAGTTGGGTCGTGAAACTGCGTTCCTGGCCGAGAACGATGTCTGTCAGCCAGCGGGTAGGCGTGGATTTCAGGGGACGCTCTTTTTCCGCGAGCAGCGTTTCGTTCGGATGGCCGATGGACGCCATGCGCACGGAGTCATCCTGGAACAGACCTTCGATGACCTGCATGCCCATTTCCCGGTCCAGGCTGTACACCGCCTGAGTCGACGGGTCACGGAACATGTCCAGGATACGTCCTGCATCACTGGCCACGTTCTGGTGGGTCTTGTAGGCATCGTAGACAATTTGTGCGCAACTCAAGACAACGCCCACGAGCAGCGCTGAAAGCAGTACTACGCGCAACAACTTAACCGACAAGCTGTGTTTGAGTTCCAGCTTCAAATGGTCATTCCTTAATTCGTGCCGGGAGCGTGCAACCCTGCACCCATCGAAAAACCAGCTATGTCAGCCCTGTGACGAGTGTGCGCTCATCAGGCTGATTTCTGCTTCCTTTGTCCTGCCTGTGCGTAGCGTTGGATCCAGGCAACTCTACTATGTCGGGCAAGTATGCATGGAACTTGAGTATGACTCTGTAAATACAAGAAGTAATATTAGTATGCTATTGCCTTCTGGCAACATGTAAACCGGCAGTATCAGGTTGGCAGTTGGATGCCCCCGCTGGCACGAAGCGGGGGAAGAAAGCCGATCCAGAGCGCCTATCCAGAAACTCAGGTCAATTGTTGTACGACTTCGAGGAAGGCCTGGCGGAATGCCTGCATTTCGGCTTCAGTCCCGATGCTGACTCGCACCCAAGTCGGCCAGACGTCCCATTTCCTGCCAATCAGAATATTGCGTTTGGCCAATCCCTCAATGACTTTCTCAGCCTCATGGCCGGTATCGATCATGAAGCAATTGGCCTGGGAAGGCGTGCAGGTGAATCCATGACTTGCGAGAAAGGCACGGGTTTCTTCGCGTACACGGGTATTGAGTTGCTTGCGCTGTCTTACCAGGTCAGGGTCTTCAAGACTGGCCATACCGCCCATTGCGGCAGGCAGCGGGACGAAATTGTTGCCGCCCCAAACTTCTATTTTCTCCAGCAGTTCGGGATGGCCTACCGCCAGACCCAGCCTGGCTCCTGCCATGCCATAGAGCTTGGAGAAGGTGCGCAGGACCAGAACATCCTTGCGCCTGGCTGCCAGCGGAACAAGGCTGGCGGCATCCGAGAAGTGAATGTACGCCTCATCGATCAGCACCACCGAACCTTCGGGTTTGGCGAGTATGGCTTTTTCTATCTGCTGGTGTGGTGTCACGGTCCCGGTGGGGTTGTTGGGGTTGCAGATGTAAATCAGGCCGGGTGTCTTGTCGGCTTTCAGCATGGCCTCAAGATCATGTGCCCCGTCAGGTAGCAGGGGTACTTCATGAAAGGCGACCTGCTGACTGTTAGCCGCTTCGATGGGCGCATCATAGGAAGGTGTCGCGAGAGCCAGGCTGCGGTGCTCATCGGTAAAGGCCGCAATGGCGTACTGCAAGGGTTCACGCGAGCCGCTGTAGGCATGCACGTAATCACTGGGTATCTGATTCTGCCTGGCAAACAGCTCGATCAGTTTCAATTGCGCGCCGTAGTGATAGCGTCCTGTCGAGGCTGCACCAGCCTGCATCTTTTCAAGTGCAAGGGGAGAAGGGCCTAAATGGCTTTCATTGAAGTCGAGATGAATCCTGTCATTGCCGGCAGGATGCTTGGTTGCGGGAGCGGCTGAACTGATTCGCGGGAGCGCCAGGCTTGTGCAGGCCAGGGCAGAGAGGGTAACGAAAGAACGACGGCTGACCGATGACATGGAGTAAGTCCCTTGTTGGTTGCGAACGTCTGCACTCGTAATGGCGTATTAGTGGTGCGCATGCCTTGAGTGACGGGGTCTTCGTTGATGGAAACGATAGCAAGCGAAGGATATTTACCGGCGGGATTCGGGAGGGCGGACAGGGTCGGCGCTGGAGAGCGCAGGATTTCTTTTTAAATCAAAGGACTGAATGGCACACAATAAAAAACCCGGCATGGCCGGGTTTTTTTGTAAACAGCAGGAATCAGGCAGCGTATTGCTTGGCCACGAAGTCCCAGTTCACCAGGTTCCAGAACGCTTCGACGTACTTCGGACGCAGGTTGCGGTAGTCGATGTAGTAAGCGTGTTCCCAGACGTCGCAGGTCAGCAGCGGGGTGTCGCCGCTGGTCAGCGGGTTGCCTGCACCGATGGTGCTGGCCAGAGCCAGGGAGCCGTCAGCTTTCTTCACCAGCCAGCCCCAGCCGGAACCGAAAGTGCCGATGGCGGTTTTGCTGAACTCTTCCTTGAATTTCTCGAAGGAACCGAATGCAGCGGTGATGGCATCGGCCAGAGCGCCGGTTGGTTCGCCGCCGCCGTTTGGCGACAGGCATTCCCAGTAGAAAGTGTGGTTCCAGACCTGAGCGGCGTTGTTGAAGATACCGCCCGAAGAAGTCTTGATGATTTCTTCCAGAGTCTTGCCTTCGAACTCGGTGCCTGGCACCAGGTTGTTCAGGTTCACGACATAGGTGTTGTGGTGCTTGTCGTGGTGGTATTCCAGTGTCTCAGCAGTAAGGTGTGGCACCAGAGCGTCTTTTGCATAGGGCAGAGGTGGCAATTCAAAAGCCATGGTTCATCTCCTTATCAAGTCGATTGCGGGAATCGCAAGGCCGATCACGGGCGGCCGTATACAGCATGCACCGGGAGTTTTTACTCTTTTGCGGCGCAGACCCCGGATCATAGCACCGGCCTTTCGGCATAACCACGCAACAAGTGTGTGGGATAAAGGTTCCAGAGCCGTTGCGTCCATTTATCACGTAAAAGCAAAAGCCTTTCAGTCAGCCCTGAGCAATTGTGCCGCCACACTGAACATCATCACGGCCACCATCAGGTCGAGCATTCGCCACGTAGCCGGGCGTGCCAGCCATGGGGCGAGCCAGGCCGCGCCGATTGCAAGGGTCGAGAACCACAGAAACGAAGCGCTGGCGGCACCGGCGACATAGGCGCCCGGTGCGCTTTGCTGCGCGCCCAGCGAGCCGATCAGCAGCACCGTGTCGAGATAGACATGGGGATTGAGCAGCGTGACAGCCAGAGCACTGAGCAATACCGCGCGGCGTGACCTCTGGCCAGCGGTTGCGTCTTGCTCAAGGCTTTGGCGCGAGCAGGCGCGACGCAGTGCCTGTATGCCGTACCAGGTCAGGAAGATCACGCCGCCCCAGCGTGCGACTGCCAGCAGGGTCGGGTTCTGCACCAGGACATTGGCCAGGCCGAAAACCCCTACAGCGACGAGAATCGCATCGCAGAGAATACACAGCATCGCCACCGGCACGTGGTGTTCGCGTCTCAGCCCTTGTGCCAGGACAAAAGCATTCTGTGCACCGATGGCCATGATCAGGCCGCCCGCGACCAACAGGCCGTTGAAATAACTTTGCCACATGAAATGAATTCCGCAATGCCGAGAAGAGGTAGCGATTGTCTGGCCTTGGGGTGTATAAGAAAAACCAATATTCCTGATTCCTCATTAGGAAAACTGATGTTCGATTACAAGTTACTGTCAGCCCTGGCGGCTGTCATTGAACAGGCCGGTTTTGAGCGTGCCGCTCAGGTATTGGGGTTGTCCCAGTCGGCCGTCTCGCAACGCATCAAGTTGCTTGAAGCGCGCATTGGCCAGCCGGTGCTGGTGCGGGCCACGCCACCCACGCCTACCGATATCGGCAGGCGCCTGCTCAACCACGTTCAACAGGTGCGTCTGCTGGAGCGTGACCTGCAAGGCCTGGTGCCTGCGCTGGACGAAAATGGCCTGCCTGAACGGCTGCGCATCGCGATCAATGCCGACAGCCTGGCAACCTGGTGGGCGCCGACGGTAGGGGCCTTCTGTGCCGAGCAGCGGCTGTTGCTGGATCTGGTGGTCGAGGATCAGGACGTGGGTCTCAAGCGCATGCGTGCCGGTGAAGTGGCCGCCTGCCTGTGTGGCAGCGAGCGACCGGTAGCCGGCGCCCGTAGCCAGTTGCTGGGTGCCATGCGCTATCGTGCGCTGGCCAGCCCGGCGTTCATCGAACGGTATTTCGCCGAAGGCGTCAGCCCTGAAAAGCTGATGCGTTCAGCGGCCCTGGTGTTTGGCCCCGATGACTTTCTACAGCATCGCTACCTTGCCCTGCTTGGGTGCGAGGGCGGTTTCGAGCATCATCTGTGCCCTTCGTCCGAAGGGTTTGTGCGGATGATAGAGGCTGGCGTCGGCTGGGGGCTGGTGCCCGAGTTGCAGGTGCAGACGCAATTGCAGCAAGGCTCGCTGCGCGAACTCGTGCCTGAACGCTACATCGATGTGCCCTTGTATTGGCACCACTGGCGCAATGGCGGTCAATTGTTGACCCGCCTCACTGAGAATCTGGTGCGGCAGGCGAGCAAGTGGCTGGTGCCCCTGAACGACAAGTGAGCGTCAGTGCAGACATATGAAATGTGGGAGCGGTAAATGAAGATTCTGGTCACCGGCGCAAGCGGCTTCATCGGCGGACGCTTTGCGCGTTTTGCTCTTGAGCAGGGCATGAGCGTGCGTATCAATGGCCGTCGGGCCACAGGTGTCGAGCATCTGGTACGGCGCGGGGCCGAGTTCATCCAGGGTGATCTGTCGGACCCGGAGCTGGTCAAGGCCTTGTGTCATGACGTGGAGGCCGTTGTGCATTGCGCCGGTGCGGTCGGTTTGTGGGGCACTCGCCAGGATTTCGTCCAGGGCAACGTGCAGCTCACCGAAAACATTGTCGAGGCCTGCCTGAAACAAAGAGTGCGAAGGCTTGTCCATCTTTCGTCGCCGTCGATCTATTTCGACGGACGTTCGCACCGCGACATCAAGGAAGAGCAAGTGCCCCGGCGCTTGCACAATCACTACGCCAGCACCAAGTACCTGGCCGAGCAAAAGGTATTTGGCGCCGAAGAGTTCGGGCTTGAAGTCATCGCCTTGCGGCCCCGTTTTGTCACGGGTGCGGGCGACACCAGCATTTTCCCGCGCCTGCTGCACATGCAGCGCAAGAAGCGTCTGGCAATCGTGGGCAACGGGTTGAACGTGGTGGACTTCACCAGCATGCAGAACCTCAACGAGGCAATGCTGAGCAGTCTGTTGGCGAGCGGTGCAGCATTGGGCAAGGCTTACAACATCAGCAATGGTGCGCCGGTCCCGCTGTGGGATGCCATCAACTATGTGATGCGTCAGATGCAGTTGCCGCAGGTCACGCGCTATCGCTCATACCGGTTGGCGTATACCGCCGCGGCCATCAACGAAGCTGCATGCCTGTTGTGGCCGGGTCGACCTGAACCCACGCTGTCGAGGTTGGGCATGCAGGTCATGAACAAGGATTTCACGCTTGATATCAGCCGGGCCAGGCATTATCTGGACTACCAGCCCAGAGTCAGCCTCTGGACTGCTCTGGATGAGTTCTGTGGCTGGTGGTCGGCCCAGCAGGGTGGTTCGCGCTGAAACGGCAACAGAGCCCGGTTATACTGCGCAACTTTGGTTTCAACCGTTTCTTTTAAAGGGTTACCCATGCGTAACGATCCATACGACGACGTCGATGACGTTCCGAACCTCAGCGCCAAGGACGACGATGACGATGATTTCGTCCCGACCAAGGGCGCTCGTGAACGCACGACCGTGCACTCGCGCACCACGCCGGTGGTCAAGGTCAAAGGGCCGAGCACCGGTCCGCTCTGGGCTTTGGTGGGCGCCTTGTTCATTGCGTTCTGTGGTCTGGGCTGGTGGAGCTTCCAGCAGGTTTCCCTGATGGAACAGCAACTGGTCGCCACCCAGGAAAGCTTTGCCCGCATCAGCGAGGAAGCAGCTGGTCGCCTGCAGGATATTTCCGGCAAGGTGGTCGCGACCGAATCCCTGAGCAGCGATGGCGAAGCCCTCAAGCAGCGCATCAAGCTTCTTGAGGCGCAACTGGAAGATCAGGACAAGCAACGCGCAGGTGTCGAAGGGCAGCAAACCAGCCTGGACAAGCGTCTGGAGCAGATATCCACACAGGCTGCGCAGCAACAGCATGACAATGCGCAGTTGCAGGAACAGCTCAAGAACGTTGCCATTGAACTGACTGCCATCAAGACTGCATTGCCGGACCTGAAAGCCGCCCAGAGCGATCAGGCCAGGCTGGATGCTCAGCTCAAGAGCCTGAGTGCCGATGTGGCGACCCTGAAAAAACAGGGCAACCCTTCTGCGGCCATCGAGCGTCTTGAACAGGACCTTGTTGTGCTCAAGAGCGAACAGGAAAACCGCCCGGCACCTTCTGCCAGCGGCAACACCGCCGAGTTCGATGCCTTTCGTGCTCAGGTGACCCGCAATATCAACACGCTGACCAGCCAGATCCAGACGCTGTCGCAGCAGATCAACGCCAGCCGATAACATCCACAGGCCCGCGACAACTTCGTCGCGGGTCTGGTCAACTCCGTTACCTTGATACAGAGACATTCGCTTGAACAGGCGAATGGCATCGTGCTGTGCACGTTTTTTAATGTGCTGAATTCAAGTGAAAAAATATCTAACGCAATAAATAAATATAGCAAATATCTGTTTACAACTATTACTGTGGAGGTGTGGTTTTAAAAGGATTTTCAATCATGAAAGGAATCATAAAGTATGAAAAACGTAGAAGATGAAGCCGTTCCTGCTGTCGAGGACAGTGCCGAAAGTTACAGTGAAGTTCTTGATGTAAAGACGAATCCTGCCAGACTGGCAAGTCTGGAGCTAAAATCTTCGGTTGGAGTAAAGCAACCCAAAAGTGTCAAACCGCCTGCCAAGCCTCCCAAGTTTCCGTCAAAGGCGCAACAACCTCCGGCCAAGCCACCCGTCAAGCCGGTGCAGCCACCCAAACCTCCGGTCAAACCGGTGCAACCACCGAAGCCACCGGTCAAGCCTGTGCTGCCTGTCAAACCGAAACCTGAAAGGCCTGCAGGTCCTCCCGTACCGCCCAAACCTGTGGCGAGTGGCTCGGCACCGACCATGGGTGTTCCAGCCCTGCCTCCAGCGCCTTCACGGCCATCGCGTCTGGAAACAGTATTGAGCGTCACCAATACGGCAACAGGGGTTCTGCAACTGGTTCATCCGCTCAATAGCGTATTCAATTCCAACGGGACCGTTACTTATCCCAATGGTGATATTGCCAATGAGCAGGAGCAGACCGTCACTCAGCCTGACGGCACCGTGCACAAGGTGGACGGTACTATCGTGCATGCCGATGGAACTATCCAATATCCGGATGGCAGTTATCTATATGCAGATGGTACGTGGTTGTTAAAGGATGGTTCGGTGAAGTACCCGGATGGTCGATGGATGTTGGCCGATGGCACGATCACTGATGCAGAGGGGAATGTGCAGGGTACCGCTGAAGTTGGTAAGTGATTAATCTGCATTAATGCATAACCCCTGACACTTTCGGGTCAGGGGTTATGGCGCTTGTTGCTGTTAAAGACGCGGATAGTCGATATAACCGACCGGGCTCTTGCTGTAGAAGGTTTCAGGATTGGCCGGGTTCAGCGGTGCATCCTTTTCCAGGCGTTCCACCAGATCCGGGTTGGCGATATAAGGCACGCCGAAAGCGATGGCATCGGCCTTGCCCGCTGCAAGCCAAGCATTGCCGCTGGCCTTGGTGAATCTCTCGTTGGCGATGTAAACGCCGCCAAAGGCTTTCTTCAGTTGCGGCCCGAGGCTGTCGTCCGCGTCTTTCTCCCGGGAGCACAGGAATGCGATGCCGCGCTTGCCCAGTTCAGTCGCTACATAGCCAAAGGTTTCGGCCAGGTTGTCGTCGCCCATGTCATGCAGGTCGGCGCGTGGTGCCAGGTGCACACCGACACGGCCCGGGCCCCAGATTTCGATGATTGCGTCGGTGACTTCCAGCAACAGACGGGCACGGTTTTCCAGAGTGCCGCCGTATTGGTCGTTGCGCTGGTTGGTGCTGGTCTGCAGGAACTGATCGATCAGGTAACCGTTGGCAGCATGCAGCTCCACGCCATCGAAACCGGCTGCCTTGGCGTTTTCTGCGCCGGTCCGATAGGCCTCGATCACATCACCGATTTCCGCCAGCTCCAGCGCGCGGGGTGTCACGAAGTCGGACTTTGGACGCAGCAGGCTCACATGGCCGGCTGGCTTGATTGCGCTCGGTGCTACAGGTGTTTCGTCGTTCAGGTACGAAGGGTGGGAAATACGCCCTACGTGCCACAGTTGCATGACAATGCGGCCACCGGCGCCATGTACCGCCTTGGTGATATTGCTCCAGCCGCGAACCTGATCGTTGGACCAGATACCCGGTGTATCCGGGTAGCCAACGCCCATCGGCGTGACCGAAGTGGCTTCGCTGATGATCAGGCCTGCCGAGGCGCGCTGTACGTAGTACTCGGCCATCATCGCATTCGGTACACGGCCTTCGTCGGCGCGGCAGCGCGTCAGTGGCGCCATGATGATGCGGTTAGGCAGTTGCAGATCGCCCACGGTGATCGGGTCAAAGATAGTTGTCATGCGTCGAACCCTCTTAAATGATCAGTTGGTAGCAGGAGCCAGATCGGGATTGGCGGTCTGGCGGAAAGTAATCAGGGTGACCAGCAGTGCAATCACGGCCAGCGCGGCTGCGGCCAGTGGCACGCTGGTCAGGCCAAGGCCATGAGCGATGACACTGCCGCCGACCCACGCGCCCAGCGCATTGCCGACGTTGAAGGCGCCGATATTCAGGGTCGACACCAGATTCGGTGCGGCCTTGCCGAAGGTCACGACATTGATCTGCAAGGCAGGCACTGCGGCAAAGGCAGCTACCGCCCAGAGGAAGAGGGTGATTTCAGCCGGGATCAGCACCGCGCTGCTCCAGCTCAGGATGGTGGAAATCACAGCCATGGCGATGAACACGCCAATCAGCGTGGTCGGGATGCTGCGGTCAGCCATCTTGCCGCCCAGGACGTTGCCCGCTGTCAGGCCCAGGCCGATCAACAGCAAGGTCCAGGTCACGCCGTTTGGCGACACGCCAGTAACCTCGCCCAGCAACGGCGCGACGTAAGTGAATAGTGTGAATACCGACGCGGAGAACATCGCGGTCATGCTCAACGACAGCCAGATACCGGCGCCCTTGAGTGCGGCCAGTTCGGCACGCATATCGAGTTTTTCTTCCTCGCGGTTACCCGGCAGGAAGCGCACCAGGCCGATGAAGGCAATGATGCCGATCACGGTCACCGCCCAGAAGGTCGAACGCCAGCCGGCGTACTGACCCAGCGCAGTACCCAGTGGCACGCCCAGCACGTTGGCCAGGGTCAGGCCGGTAAACATCAGGGCCACTGCAGAAGCGCGGCGGTTGGCCGGAACCAGTCCCGCAGCAACCACTGAACCAATCCCGAAGAATGCGCCATGGCACAGTGCAGTGACCACACGAGCGAACATCAGCACGTTGTAGTCGCTGGCCAGGGCACAGAGCAGGTTACCGATGATGAAAATCCCCATCAGCGTGACCAGTGCGGCCTTGCGCGGCAATTTGGCAGTGGCCAGAGCCATGAAGGGAGCACCGATGGCGACCCCGAGGGCATAACCGGTCACCAGCCAGCCGGCACCGGGGATCGAAACACCCAGATCGGCGGCGACATTGGGCAGCAGGCCCATGATGACGAATTCGGTGGTGCCGATGGCAAAGGCGCTCAGGGCCAGAATAAGTAAGGGAAAGGGCACGCGGCGTCTCCTCTGGGAATGGGGCGTCAAGGCTGGTTGTTCAGTTCTTGCACCAGGGCTTTAACGAAGGCTTCGATGACTTCTTCATTGCGTCTGAAGAAATGCCATTGCCCGACCTTTTTGCTGCTGATCAGGCCTGCGCGTTGCAGGGTGGCAAGGTGGGCTGAAACCGTGGATTGCGACAGGCCCGCACGTTGATCGATCTGACCGGCGCATACGCCGTGCTCGATGGAGTGTTCCTGATTCGGAAAGCAGGCGCGTGGATCCTTGAGCCAGGTCAGGATCTCGCGGCGCAAGGGGTGCGCCAGGGCTTTTATTATTTCGTCGAGGTCGATGGTCATGTCGTTCTCAATTAACGGTATATCGCGATGGAACGAACCTTATATCCGTATTTCGCGATATACAAATATGAAATTGCACTAAGCACAGGATGAATTGGTATATCGGGTTATAACGATATGTGGACCGACACCCCAAAAGCGGCGTAGGCTTTGCTCCATGAATTACCTCGCACACCTTCATCTTGGCGGCCAGCGGCCTGCCCAATTGCTCGGCAGCCTGTATGGCGATTTCGTCAAAGGGCCTTTGCCGGGGCGTTTTCCTGCGGAGCTTGAAGCTTCGATCCGCCTGCATCGCAGCATCGATTCTTTCACCGACAACCATCCACTGATCAAGGATGCGATAGCGCGCTTTCCGGCGCAGCGGCGGCGTTATGCGGGGATCATGCTGGATGTCTTTTTCGATCATTGCCTGGCCCGGGACTGGCATCGCTATGCCGATATCCCGCTGGAAACCTTTACCCGCAAGGTCTACAGCGCATTGGCCGCCGAGCGCCAGTTGCCCGAGCGGCTGGCCCTGATCGCGCCACGCATGGCTGCTCAGGACTGGCTGGGTTCGTATCGGGAATTCGAGGTGCTGGAGCAAGTGCTGCTCGGGATTTCCAGGCGTCTGTCACGGCCTGAAGGATTGGTCGGCGCCATGCAGGAATTGCAGGCGCTGTACCAACCCTTGAGTGCGGATTTCGACGAGTTCTATCCGCTGCTGCAGGATTTCGCTCAAGCGGCCCTGGCAGGACGCGACACCGCTTCGCTCGGCTGATCGACTTCACCAAACAGCGCCACCTGAACAGCCTGCTGCGCTCGAAACGCGAGAGCAGCACGTTCCTGGCCGGCAGTGGGGATCGGCTCCAGCAGATGAATATGTACATCGCCCTGATCGTTGGCGAACAGGCGGCGCAGGTGTGAAAGCAGATCGTCATCGCCGATGAAAGGCGCAATCGGGTCCGGCTTGCCGTCACGTGTGTAGGCAATCGCCACCGGCTGCAGGGCCACACCTGTTTCGATGGCGCTGGACAGCAGGCGACCGTGGAAGGTGCGCAGGGCGCGGCCATCGGTGGTGGTGCCTTCCGGGAAAATCACCAATGGCGTGCCGTGTTGCAGATGGCTGCCCATCTGCCGCTGGATCAGGCGGCTGTCGCCCGAGCCGCGACGAATGAACAGGGTGCCAGCTTTGAGCGCCAGCCAGCCCGCCACCGGCCAGGTCCGTACTTCGGCCTTGGACAGAAACGACAGCGGAGCGAGCATGCCCAACAGAGGAATATCCGTCCAGGACACATGGTTGCTGACCCACAGCATCGGCTGAGTCGGCAGCTTGCCGCTGACAGTGACACGAAAGGGCAGGGCGTTGGTCAGGCGAGCCATGAACCAACGGGTCCAGCGTTGTCGGCGCTCCATGGAACGGCCGACTTTCAGACGCTCCAGCACGGCAAAGGCTGCGGCAATCACCAGGCCGGCAGCAATCACCAGCAACACCCTGGCAACACGCGCATGACTGCGCATGCGGCTCATCACACGGCTGCCTTGAAGTGACGGGCATAGCGCGGGCACAGCTCGTCGCGCTTGAGCAGGATGAATACATCGGCGACCTGGAAGTCCTCATCCCAGCAAGGCTCGCCACAGATCTTCGCACCCAGGCGCATGTAGGCCTTGAGCAGGGGAGGCATCTCGCAGATCACGTTGTTCGGAATGTCGAGTGTCGGCAGCGGGTTCTTGGGTTCGGCCCGCAGGTTTTCGGTGCACAGATAACGTTCGCGCAAACGCTGCATGATCGCGTGAGCCTGAATGCCGCCGTCCTGCATCGGAATACTGGCGCAGCCCATCAGGTAGCTGTAACCGCCTTCGTTGAGGACTTCCGCCAGTTCGCTCCACAACACGGCGATGGTGCCGCCGTTGCGATAGGCCGGGTCAACGCAGGTACGGCCCAGCTCCAGAATCGGGCCTTGCAGATGAAGCAGGCCGTGCAGGCTGAATTCTTCTTCGCTGTAGAAACGGCCCAAAGAACTGGCGGCCTTGTGATCGAGCAAACGGGTGGTTGCCACCAGGCGACCGGTATTGAGATCGCGAACACCGATATGCGAGCAGTGAACATCGTAGTCATCGATATCCAGTCCTTGTTCAGCGCCTTTTAGGCGGGCGTTGAACTCTTCGCTGAACACGCTGAAACGCAACGCCTGAGCTTCCTGCAGGGCGTGTGCTCCGATCAGGCGCTCGGCCTGAAGACGACGGTCAGAAGTGTTGTCACGGATGCGGGCTATCTGGGTCATACCAAGTCTCCATGAGCCAGCCATGCAAGTGCGGCCGGTTGACTGAATTGTCCAAGCGCTTTGCTGTACGTGCAGGCTAGGGACCGGTCGTGTCATGGGCATGAAGCTTTGGTGATGGTTGTGTGACGGGGCGCTGGATGATGTTCAGGCAAGGTGCAAAAAAACCTGTAGGAGGCAGCTTGCTGGCGAAAAGGCCTGAAAGCCGACAGATATTCTGTGGCTGTATGTGAAGTCAGTCGCCAGCAAGCTGCCTCCCACAAAGTGATTTATTGACCTTGATTAATCGGCATTACCCCTGATGGGCTTCCCGGTTCTGTCATGAATCCCTGCTAATGTTGCCCGGTTATCCTCCAGAGACTCTGGCCATGGCCCGTCGTTTTGTTCGCTTGTGCCTGTTGTGTTTGCTGAGCCTGAATGTCTTCCCGGCCCTTGCCGAAGACTGGCCGAATGAGCAATGGAGCGTTGAGCCTGCCAGGCCGACAACCGCTCTCAAGGCGCTTGAGGGCTACGCTTTTCCGCCTCGCGACGATACGACCCGCGCAGGCATTCGCAGTGATGCCTTGCTGGTGATTCGCGACGGTCGCGTCGTTTATGAACGCTATGCCGGAGTCACCACGGCCCAGACACCGCACCTGACCTGGTCGATCAGCAAGAGCGTGTTGGCCACGGTGCTGGGTGTGGCATTCGGCGAAGGGCGTTTTCAATTGAATGATCCTGTCGCGAAGTTCTACAGCCCGTTCAAGGCGCATCCGGACATCACCCTCGAGGATCTCCTGCATTGGGCCTCGGGCCTCGACTGGCAGGAAGACTATGAATACGCGCCGCTCAACTCGTCGGTCGTAGCCATGCTCTATACCCGCGGTCGTGATGACATGGCTCACTTCACCGCCAGCCATGGCGTTGCCAGCGTGGCGGGCACGTCTTACCGGTATTCCAGCGGCGACAGCAATGTTCTGTCGGCTGCACTCAAAGGCATGGTGGGCGAACAGGCTTACAAGGATTACCCATGGACCGCGCTGTTCGATCCGCTGGGCATTGGCAGTGCCGTATGGGAAACCGATGGCAGCGGCACCTTCGTCGGGTCTTCCTACACCTACATGACTGCACGTGATCTGGCGCGTATCGGCCTGTTGATGCAGCGTGGCGGGCGCTGGCAACAGAAACAGTTATTGCCCTCGGCATGGGTGGATTTCGTCTTGAAGCCCTTCAAGGGTGAAAACGTGCTGGCCAGTGCTGAAGTGCCAGGCGGGCATTGGTGGCTCAATCGCACCCATGACGGCGGCGCAGGCCCGTGGCCCGATGCACCGCCGGATACCTTCGCGGCCCTCGGTCATTGGGGACAGGCGCTGTACGTGATTCCTAGTGAAGGGCTGGTGATCGTGCGCTACGCCGATGACCGCGACGGCAGCTATGACCACAACCGGATGCTCAAACTGCTGCGAGCAGCCTTCGGCAAGGAGAGCGGGCAATGAGCGCACGCCGAATGTTTATCCTGCGTCGTCCTTTTTCCAGCCTGCTCTTGCTGGTCCTCGTCGTGGTCGCCGTGCTGGCCTGGCAGTACCGTGTCGCCTTGCAGGCGTTCCCCACCATCATCAGTGCCTACACGGCCAAGGAGTATTGTTCGTGCCGTTATGTGATGAACAACCCTGCCGAGTACTGCCGCAGTTACGTGAAGCAATACATTCCCGCCATCCTGACGGACGACCCTGTCGCCAGGTCGGTCAGTGCCAGCGGCCTGGGGCGCAGCAGCGTTGCAGCATGGCAGGGCTCGCGCCAAGGATGCCGTTTGCTGCCTGAGGAACCCTGACAGACGAACCGAGTGGTTTGCCAGCGGTCTGACAGGCGGATAAGGTTGTCCTCGAATGAGCATTCGGAGTTTTCATGCCCAAGCTGCTGGCCCGCGCCACTCCCGCTACCGCTGTCTTGATCTTCCAGGCACGCTGACGTGGCGGGAGCGATCTTTCCATGGCGCCCGGACAATCACTTTCAACTGCTGATTGATGGCCCGACGTTCTTCCCGCGCATGATCGCCGCCATCGACCGTGCCGAGCAGCAGGTCGATCTGGAGTTGTATCTGGTGGAAGCGGGAGCCTGCGCCGATGCCATCGTTCAAGCCCTGGCCAATGCCGCACGGCGCGGTGTGATCGTGCGCTGCCTGTTTGACGACTTCGGTTCCAAGGCTTTCGACGCCGGTTTGCGCAGGCAACTGATCGATGCCGGTGTGATCCTGCGCTTCTACAACCCCATCCATTGGCGGCGGGGGATCCGCAACTTCTATCGTGACCATCGCAAGGTGCTGGTGGTGGATAAAGCGTTGGCGGTGGTAGGCGGTACGGGCGTCACGGATGAGTTCTGGGAGCCGGAACAGACCGCCAGCCAGTGGCATGAAGTGATGGTGGAAATCACCGGCCCACTGGTGATCGACTGGCAGGCACTGTTCGACCGTCAGTTCCACGCCAACACCCATCGCACGGCCTGGCGTCCCATTGAAGATTTCGGCCTCAGGCACCTGCCAAGAGTCCCTGATTCCGGGCAGGGTTTTGGTCGTGTTGCCTACGCCGATGCGCGTCAGCATCGCGATATCGTGCAGTCTCTGGTGCGTGCCCTGAATAGCGGGCAGAAGCGTATCTGGCTGGCGACGCCGTATTTCCTGCCCACCTGGAAAGTCCGTCGCTCACTGCGCAAGGCGGCTTTGCGGGGCGTCGATGTGCGCCTGCTTCTCACCGGCCCGCGCACCGATCACCCTTCGGTGCGTTACGCCGGGCATCGCTACTATCCGCGTCTGCTCAGGGCCGGAGTGAAAATCTTCGAGTACCGACCGCGCTTCCTGCACCTGAAAATGGTGCTGATCGATGACTGGGTCAGCATTGGCTCCTGCAATTTCGATCACTGGAACCTGCGCTTCAACCTTGAGGCCAACCTTGAAGCCATCGACCCGTCCTTGACTCGTGATGTGGTAGCCAGCTTTGAAAAGGACTTTGCCTTGAGCGCCAACATCACCCTGGCCGACTGGAAGGCCCGGCCTTTGTGGCGCAGGGTCAAGCAGAGGCTTTGGGGGTGGATTGACCGGTTGGTGGTCAATCTGCTGGATCGGCGGGGTTGATTGCCATTGCATCGAGTCGGTCATGACGTTGATGTTATCTCTGACCATCATTCAGGCCAGCGATGCCCTTCTTCCTGGCCTTACCCTATCCCAGCCGCCTTCTCCATTCAGCCCTCGGGTATAGCCCTGGGTGAAAATGTGGAGAAGGGTGCGCGGGGTGTCCCGTGAAAATGCCGCATCGCTTTCTGTGCGGTGGTGGAAAGCACCGTGAGGCAGCGCATAGCTTTCTACACTCTGTGGATAGGCGGGAAGAAATTTGTTGATCATTGACGGGCCGGTCATATGCATCGTCAGTTTCAGTCGACTTATGAGCCCGGAGCCTTCTGTGCTTCTCTTCTTGCTCCAGCCTGCATTCTCGTTATCGAACATCATCGCCGGGTTTGCCGTATAGCGGTCGACCATCTCGTCCATCAGTCGTTTGACGAAGTCCGACTGGGGTGTGGCGGCAATCACCGCATTGGAAACAAAATCATCTTCGATGTATATGAGAAAACCATGTTCGGCCGTCAGTGTTCCAATAGAGCCGCCTATGGCAACGTCGACATCCATATACAAGCCTCCTTCGGTATACACAGCTGCCAGTTCAAGGATGTCGCTGCCTGCCGCCAAGTTCTTGAAGGGGCCTGTATTTTCCCGCGCAAATATTGATTCCAGCTTTTCGGCTTGCGGGTAGAACTGCGCAAGTTCTTTGAATAACTCATGCGGATCACGCAGGTTCAACGATTCTCCATGCAGGTTAGCGATTACCCGCTTGGACGGGTCGGCACTTTCTTTCAGGGCTGTCAGGGTGTTCAGTATTTGAGCAGGCCTGGACGTCCACAGGTTGATTTCATACTCGGGATTGACCTCCTGGAACATCAGAATGTTTTGCAGAGACAGCTCGGCAATATCACTGCCTTCCCAGAAGTAATGTGCTTTTGTGGGGACGGGTTTATTGCCCTGTGGATCAATGCTGTTCAGGGGGTTGTTGTGCAGTGCTTCAAAGGTATTCAACCCATCCACATCCCCCGCCGGATCCGGATTGATCCAGCGCTGCAACCACGGCGCGTAATACCTGAAACCGTAGTAATACAACCCGCTGGCATCGCGCTCCTTGCCTGAATACCTGATCGTCTTGTACTTCGCATCCACAGCACTGCGCGCCGCCCACCAGGATGTGCCGCCGAACGGGTAATAACTTTCCTGGCTGATCAGGTTTCCTTGCTGGTCCAGTTCCAGAACACTTGAGCCCAGATGATCGCTCAGGCTGTAGCGGATCTGATCGTTCTCGATGCCGCTTGGCAGGCCTGCCTGCCAGTGTAATACCCGAGCGTTCTGGGCGGTGATGACATGCAGGATTTCGCCATCGGCAGTGGTGCGGATTTCCAGCCCCGGCAGGTAGCGAACCTCGTTGTTCAGGGTGCGACTGGAGGTTTGGGCGCTGTTGATCTTGCGACAGCGCTGGCCCTGGCCGTCGTAGATGTAGCGCTCATGATCGCTGGCTTTGGTCGTTCGGGTGACAGTAGTGATTTCCTGCAATTGATTGCGCAAGTCCCAGCCCAGCGTCTGGCCACGTATCAGTTGTTGCATGTTGCCATTGGCATCGAAGGCTTCGTTGAAGTCTGCATCTACCTCACCTTCGGGCAGGCTGCGATTACTGTCCGGCGCCACACGCATGGTGCGGGTAAAAGACTGCGCGCCGACATGGCGCATCTGTAGCAGGTTGCCTGCCGGGTCGTAGTCGTAACTCTGGGTGTAATTGCTGACCTGATTCGGATCGGGCGGCAGCGGTTGTAGCCCCGGTAGAGCAGGCCCATGACTGGCCCCACTATTGACCTCGCGGCCTGTGGCTTCGATCAGTTGATAGAGCGTGTCGTAGGTGTAACGACTGACCGGCTCGATGCGCTGGTTGGCGAAGAAACGTACGGGCTGTACGGTATCTTCGATTTGCAGAATATTGCCAACCGGGTCGTATGAGTAGTGCAACGATTGCAGCGTTTCATTACCCGTACGACTTGCCGACAGACTTTGTAGCAGGCCATTGGACGCCTCATAAACAGCCAGGCTGACGACGCCATTCCCTGCTGTTTCCTGCTCGACCTGATCGAAAGCGTTGTAGCGAATGTCACCGACCAGCGTCTGCGCTTGCGTGGTTCCAGCCAGAATCAGTGCGACGCTTTTCAGTTGCCCGGCAACGGTCTGCCTGAAGCGCTGCATATTACCCATGGCATCGGTTTGCTCAATGGCTTCGCCCAGCGCATTGAAGGTGTGCCGGGTTTGCAGTGGGTCATTTTCCAGCAGCGCATCGCGATCGGTTTCAGTGAGCGGCCAGTCCGGCGTTTCCAGCGCTTTTAGAAAGTCTCGGGTTTCGGTTATTGCCGAGCCGATCACGCTGTAATCGGACCAAAGCAGGGTCCCCGCCGTATCGTCATGGCGAATCAACTGGTTGCACTGGTTATGCTCAAAACCATCTGTGCCGCCGTAGCCAAGCCGTTCGGTTACCAGCCCGTCTTCGATGATTGCCAAAGGGCGCAACACAGCATCGTATTCAACCTGGCGTCGGCTACCGCGACTGTCCCAACCTTCAACCGGCAAGCCTGCTTCGTTCAATAACCCTAGCCGCCAGCCGGCATCGACGCTTTCGGTCAGTAGCGCCTGATTGCTGAGGCTGTAGGTGGTGCGGAGGTTTTCAATAGAGAGGCGCGGATCACGCTGGCTGACCAGTCGACCTGCCGCATCACAGGTCTGAGAGTTCACACGCTCATCGACAGGCTCATCAGGCTCGCTGCGATAAAACGCAACGTTGCGTATCGCCAAACCTCGCGGGTCGATAACGATCAGCGTAGGTGTGAGGGTGTGCAGCGCCATGTTCATGCGCTCCTCTTCCGTGTTCTTGAGTTGCGTCGAACCTCAATGGCGGGTTGCGCGGGAATGACCGTAAACCTTGAGGTTTTGGCAGTCTGCTCGACGGCAGTGATAGTGAATCTGGATAGTTTCTTGACGGCGGTTTCTTCCGTTTTGATTGCCGCCAGTTCTTGAGGCTCGACATGGATGTAGATATCCCAATCGGAAGAGCCTGAAAGCCCGGTTTCAACGCGGGTTGCTACCATCTTTAACGTATTCAATATTCGCTGGGTGCTTTTTCCATTCTGGGTATCGTTCAGAAAAGCGTTCAGAAGCTCTGGGGAGCCGCTAGCATATTTGCGGGCCACTTCAATGACTCCCTGATTGATAACCAGACTGTGTTTTATCACCGAGGGCAGCGCGTTCGGGAAACCTTCGGCACTTGATACTCGCATGAATTGCTCGACAATGACTTGGTCCGCATGGACGACTGGCTCTGCTCGCACGTGTTTGAAAAGTTGTTTGAATGTCCATTTATGGGGTAGAAATTTATTTTCAAAATAGTCTTCAAATTTGTAATCTTTGTGGGAAAGTTTTGAGGATATCGTGTAGGTGTCTTCAAATTCATGGTAGTAGCTGTTCTTCAGGAAGTCGTACTGTACCTGCGATTGTTTTTGGGCGTTTTTTAGCCGGTCCTGAAGTTCTTCATCGATAAAGTATTTTTGATCATTATTGGTGAATACGGTGATGGAGCCATTGCTGTCGAACGACGCGATCGGATTGTTCCCGACAAAACAGAAAAGATTCAGGCCGTCCACATTGCCCGCCGGGTCCGGATTGATCCACCGCTGCAACCACGGCGCGTAATACCTGAAACCGTAGTAATACAGTCCGCTGGCATCGCGCTCCTTGCCTGAATACCTCACCGTTTTGTACTTCGCCTCCACGGCACTGCGCGCAGCCCACCAGGCCGTGCCGCCAAACGGATAGTAACTTTCCTGGCTGATCAGTTTGCCTTGATGGTCCAGTTCCAGAGTGTTGGAGCCCAAGTGATCACTCAGGCTGTAGCGGATTTGATCGTTGGCGATGCCGCTCGGTGGGCCTGCCTGCCAATGCAGTACCCGACTGTTTTGGGCCGTGATGACGTGCAGGATTTCACCGCCTGCCGTGGTGCGGATTTCCAGCCCCGGCAGGTAACGAACCTCGTTGTTCAGCGTGCGACTGGAGGTTTGGGTGCTGTTGATCTTGCGACAGCGTTGGCCTTGGCCGTCGTAGATATAGCGTTCGTAATCGTTGGCTTCGGTGGCGCGGGTGACGGTGGTGATTTGCTGTAACTGGTTGCGTACATCCCAAGCCAGAGTCTGGCCGCGTATCAGTTGCAGCTGGTTGCCATTGGGGTCGAAGCCGGTATCAAAGTCCGCGTCAGTTTCATCTTCGGGCAGGCTGCGATTGCTGTCCTCTGCAACGTGCATGGTGCGGGTAAAGTTTTGCGCGCCGACGTGGCGCATCTGCAACAAATTGCCAGCGCTGTCGTAATCGTAGTTTTGGGTGTAATTGCTGATCTGGTTCGGATCAGGCGGCAGCGGCTGCAAGCCGGGCAGGGCAGGACCGTGACTGGCAGCGGTATTGACCTCGCGGCCAGTGGCTTCGATCAACTGGTAAAGGGTGTCGTAGCGGTAGCGGCTGATTGGCTCGACCCGCTGGTTGGCAAAGAAACGAATCGGTTGGGCAGCATCTTCGATCTGCTGGATATTGCCGACCGGATCGTAAGCGTAGATAAGATGCTGCAACGCTGGGCTGCCCGCGCTGATTTCCATCAAACGACCATCTTGCGGATCGTAGAGCGAGCGGCGGATCACACCATTGCCTGCCGTTTCCTGCTCAACCTGATTGAAAGCGTTGTACTGGATATCGCTGACCAGCGTCTGTGTGGCGTTCGATAACTTCAGATCGACGGCTTTCAATTGCCCGGCCACGGTCTGTTTGAAGGACTGTGCATTACCCATGGCATCGGTTTGCAGAAGAGGCTCACCCAAGGCATTAAAGGCCCAATGCGTTTCCAGGCGATTGCTTTCCAGCAGGGCATCGCGCTCTACCTCGTCAAATGGCCAGTCCGATGTTACTGGATCAAGCAAAAAATGCCGGGCTTCGATCAGTGCAGCCCCGAGCACACCGTAATCCGGCAGATGGCGAGTCCCCGCCGTATCGTCATGGCGAATCAACTGGTTGCACTGGTTATGCTCAAAACCATCCGCCTCGCCATAACCAAGCCGCTCGGTTACCAGCCCGTCTTCAGTGATTGCTAAAGGGCGCAGCATCGAATCGTATTGAACCTGGCGTTGGCTACCGCGACTGTCCCAACCTTCAACCGGCAAGCCTGCTTCGTTCAATAACCCGAGCCGCCAGCCGGCGTCGACGCTTTCGGTCAGCAACGCCTGATTGCTGAGGCTGTAAGTCGTGTTGAGATTGGGAAGCGCAAGGCGTGGATCACGCTGACTGACCAGCCGTCCTGCCAGATCATAAGTCTGAGAGTTCACCCGCTCATCGGCAGATTGATCCTGCTCGCTACGGCAAAACGCAACGCTGCGCATCGCCAAACCTCGCGGATCGATAACGATCAGCGTAGGTGTGTGAGTATGCAGCGCCATATTCATCGTAATGTTCTCTGCTTGCGACCTGAGCTGAGTTCGGGGACTCAGGCAGGTTCATCTGACATCGAGTGGGACATAAAAAGTCGCCTATGGGTTTGCTTGTGCGTGCGAATGCCTCGCTTGTTGACGTTGTAAGTTTGGCAAGATATCCCTCTTGAAAAGTGTGTGCAGGTGATACGCTGCGTGGATCAACGAGTCTGCATTCTCAGCAGCAATATGAGGGCGCATGGGGGGGGAATCATTGAACGCTTTGACTGCGTCGTCCAGAGTTTTCACCATGTCTGGATAGGGATGAAGAAGCTTGATTTTTTCTATAAAGGCTATGCTGTTTTTTATATGTTCCTTAACTATGCTCCCTCCAGTAATAACTGAAGAAGTGTATTTGCGTATCAAGGGTTTGCTTAGGTCGGAGAACACGTTGTTTATATCATTAAGGTAATAGTAATCGCGTGATTTTGCTCCTTTTACAGGGCTTCCGCTGACCTCACCCACATGAGTGATTTCGTGGCCTAGAAGAGTGGCGAGTTCAGGGGTGTTAATATTATCGATATTCAACCATATTCGACCTTCAGGATCGTTGCTTCTAACAAAACCTTGCATCTTTGAGTATTGAGGCCTTTTGATGCCCACAATTTTGTCTTTTCCAAGATCGCCCCTATATAGGGCGGCTAGTAAGAAGCTCTGCTCCCAATTTTCTATGATCTGGTCTTTTGCATCGTTATAGAAAAAGCCAAAAAAATCTTTCATGATTTCATGGCTTTCTTCAGGGTGAGTTTTAATCATGTACAGTGCGTCTTGAAAAATTGCATGCGCTGTGATCAGTTCGCTTTTTAATTTTTCTCTCAGCTCAGTAGGAAACTCATCTAGCCCGCGATAATAAATGATGTGTAATTCTTCCCAAACGGCTTTTTCATGTTCATCTTGTTTACCTATATAGATTCTGCCATCCAGATCATTGGTGAGAACGGGGTTATTGCCCACGAAACAAAAAAGATTAAGTCCGTTCACATCACCTGCCGGGTCCGGATTTATCCACCGCTGCAACCACGGCGCGTAATACCTGAATCCGTAGTAATACAGCCCGCTGGCATCGCGCTCCTTGCCTGAGTAACGCACCGTCTTGTATTTGGCCTCCACGGCACTGCGTGCAGCCCACCATGAGGTGCCGCCGAACGGGTAATAACTTTCCTGGCTGATCAGTTTGCCTTCATGGTCCAGCTCCAGCGTGCTTGAGCCCAAGTGATCACTCAGGCTGTAGCGGATTTGATCGTTGGCGATGCCGCTCGGTTGGCCTGCCTGCCAGTGCAGTACCCGACTGTTTTGAGCCGTGATGACGTGCAGGATTTCACCATCTGCCGTGGTGCGGATTTCCAGCCCCGGCAGGTAACGAACCTCGTTGTTCAGGGAGCGGCTGGAGGTTTGTGTGCTGTTGATTTTGCGGCATCTTTGCCCTTGGCCGTCGTAGATATAGCGCTCGTAATCGCTGGCTTCGGTGGCGCGGCTGACTGTGGTGATTTGCTGGAGTTGGTTGCGAACGTCCCAGTCCAGTGTCTGGCCACGTATGAGTTGCAGCAGGTTGCCGTTGGCATCGAAGGCTTCGTTGAAGTCTGCATCTACCTCGCTTTCAGATAGGCTGCGATTGCTGTTCTGCGCCACACGCATGGTGCGTGTGAACGACTGAGCGCCGACATGACGCATCTGCAACAAATTGCCAGCGCTGTCGTAATCGTAGTTTTGGGTGTAATTGCTGATCTGGTTCGGATCAGGCGGCAGCGGCTGCAAGCCGGGCAGGGCAGGGCCGTGACTGGCAGCGGTATTGACCTCGCGGCCCGTGGCTTCGATCAACTGGTAAAGGGTGTCGTAGCGGTAGCGGCTGATTGGCTCGACCCGCTGGTTGGCAAAGAAACGAATCGGTTGGGCAGTGTCTTCGATCTGCAGGATATTGCCAGCCGGATCGTAAGCGTAGATAAGATGCTGCAACGCTGGGCTACCCGCCCGAATTTCCATCAAGCGACCATCTTGCGGATCGTAGAGCGAGCGTCGGATCACACCATTGCCCGCCGTTTCCTGCTCGACCTGATTGAAAGCGTTGTAATGGGTATCGCTGACCAGCGTCTGTGTGGCGTTCGATAACTTCAGATCGACGGCTTTCAATTGCCCGGCCACGGTCTGTTTGAAGGACTGCGTATTACCCATGACATCGGTCTGCCGAATCTGTTCGCCCAGAGCATTGAACGCCCACTGTGTTTCCAGGCTGTCGCTTTCCAGCAGGGCATCGCGTTCGGCTTCGGCCAGCGGCCAGTCCGATGTTTCCAAGGAGTGCAGAAAATGCCGGACTTCGATCAGTGCAGCCCCGAGCAAACCGTAATCCGGCAGATGACGAGTCCCCGCCGTATCGTCATGACGAATGAGCTGATTGCACTGATTGTGCTCGAAACCATCCGGCCCGCCGTAACCAAGCCGCTCGCTTACCAGTCCGTCTTCGATGATTGCCAAAGGGCGCAGCACAGCATCGTATTCAACCTGGCGTCGGCTACCGCGACTGTCCCAACCTTCAACCGGCAAGCCTGCTTCGTTCAATAACCCGAGCCGCCAGCCGGCGTCGACGCTTTCGGTCAGCAGCGCCTGATTGCTGAGGCTGTAAGTCGTGTTGAGATTGGGAAGTGCAAGGCGTGGATCACGTTGACTGACCAGACGTCCTGCCAGATCAAAAGTCTGAGAGTTCACCCGCTCATCGGCAGGTTGATCCTGCTCGCTACGGCAAAACGCAACGCTGCGCATCGCCAAACCTCGCGGGTCAATAGCGATCAGCGTAGGTGTATGAGTATGCAGCGCCATGTTCATTCGCAAGCGTCCCTGTCTGCGGTCTGAGATGAGTTTAGTTCAGTGACATGGGCCGACTTGGCCGTATGTCATATCACACCTGACATCGAACCCTGTCGCGGCCAAGGCTCCTCCCACGAGGCAATATGGAAGGGGCCTTGGCCGCGAGCAGTATTTACAGCATCAGCAGGTATTCGCGAATTCACGTCACCTATCGTTTTTACAATCTAGTCATCTTGAACTGTGAGTTTTGTCGACCCGGTTTCCTGGCTTCAATGGATAAATCTCGGGTTTCTTTAATAATACCGATTACCTTTGTCGTCATTTTGTTCAAGGATTCAAACGATGCTCTCGATTTCAACGGTATTACACTGACCTTTACCGATTCTATGCCGGTTCTTTCAAATTCCTCTTTGAGAGCGTTCATCCTTTCTAGCAAAGCCGTTTCCAGTGCATCCAGATGGGTGTCCAGATACTCCCATTTCTCAGGTTCTATCTGGTTTTCGCTGTGCTGTATTTCGTAGGTCAGCTCCACGAATTCCGGAGCGTGTTTTATGGCAGTGCCGACAACCGGAGTTTGCTCCAATACTGTTCCAGCCGCTAACTTCAACACGTTCTGACGTGCTTTTTTATCCCTTATATCGGTATATCCACGTACTATATGCATCACCGTCCCAAGCAGTGAATGGGCTGTTTTTTCAGCTTCCTCAAATAGCTTCTCAGAGTCCAGAACGCTGATTTTCAAATTGATGGCAGTGTTCAAATCCAGCATGTCGGTGGCTTTTTCCGCTATGAACCCTGATAGCTTCCCGGCTGCGAACCCGCCGACAAGTGCAGCTCCGCCCGCCACCCATCCGACGGGGCCGCATGCTGCGCATGCGATTGCCCCAACCAAGACTCCCGCTGCAGTGCCACCGCCTGTAGAGCCGGCCACTTTTGCGGTGGTCTGGCCCATCAGGGATGCGCTGCGTCTGACAGCCGAGATACCACGCTCTTCATGGTCCAGATAGTTTTCTATCTGCTGCCTGACTGCCCGGACTCGTTCTTTAACAAGTTTCAGCGCTGAGAGATGAACAACCGTATTGTGGATAAGTTTTCTTTTGGCTTCTGTTCGATCCGGTGCCCCGGATGAGTCCATTCTTCCATCCAGGTCGAATCGGCTGACGGGGTTGTTACCCAGCATTTGATATAGATTCAAACCGTCGATATCACCTGCCGGGTCCGGATTGATCCAGCGCTGCAACCACGGCGCGTAATAGCGAAAACCGTAGTAATACAGCCCGCTGGCATCGAGCTCCTTGCCCGAGTAACGCACCGTCTTGTACTTCGCTTCCACAGCACTGCGCGCCGCCCACCAGGCCGTGCCGCCAAACGGGTAGTAACCTTCCTGGCTGATCAGGCCGCCTTGCTGGTCCAGTTCCAGCGTGCTCGACCCCAGATGATCGTCCAGGCTGTAACGCACTTGATCGTTGGCAATGCCGCTCGGCTGGCCTGCCTGCCAGTGCAAAACCCGCACGTTACTGCGACCTGCCTGGAGAGTGATGACATGCAGGATTTCACCATCGGCCGTGGTGCGGATTTCCAGTCCTGGCAGGTAGCGCACTTCACTGTTCAACGTGCGGCTGGAGGTTTGAGTGCTGTTGATCTTGCGACAGCGCTGACCCTGACCTTCGTAGACGTACTGCTCGTTATCGTTTGCAGCGGTGGCGCGGGTAACTGTGGTGATTTGTTGGAGTTGATTGCGTAAGTCCCACTCCAGCGTCTGGCCGCGTACCAGTTGCAGTAAGTTGCCATTGGCATCGAAGCCGTTGGCCAAATCCACCTCGACTTCACCTTCCGGCAAACTGCGGTTGCTGTCCGGTGCCACGCGCATGGTGCGGGTAAAAGTTTGTGCGCCGACATGGCGCATCTGCAACAGATTACCGGCGCTGTCGTAGTCGTAACTCTGGGTGTAGTTGCTGACCTGATTCGGATCGGGCGGCAGGTTTTGCAGGACGGGCAAGGCGGGGCCATGGCTGGCACCGGTCTTGACTTCACGACCTGTGGCTTCGATCAAGTGATAGAGCGTGTCGTAACGGTAGCGGCTGATCGGCTCGATACGCTGGTTGGCGAAAAAGCGGATCGGTTGGGCATTGTCTTCGATCTGCAGGATGTTGCCGACCGGGTCGTAATCGTAATGCAGCGATTGCAGGGCTTCATTGCCGGCGCGGCCTGCGCTCAGGCTTTGCAGCAGGCCGGTGGATGCTTCATAAACGGCCTGGCTGACCACGCCGTTTCCCGCGGTCTGTTCTTCTACCTGGCCGAAGGCGTTGTAAATCATGCCATCCACAAGCGTGGTTTCGTCCTGTGAATTCAGTTGTAGATAAACGCCGCTCAGGTTGCCTGCAACCGAGTAGGTCGTACGCTGGGCATTGCCTCTGGCGTCGGTTTGCAGTGTCTGCTCTGCGACAGCGTTGTACTGCCAGTGCGTGGTAAAGGCTTCGGCTTCCACCAGGTCGAGATAGTCCGTTGCGTCTGTCCAGTCAGGCAGTTCCGGGGCTTTCAGGAATTGCCTGGGCTGGCTGAGAAGCTGGCCCAGAACCCCATAATCCGGAAAGTGCAGCGAGCCTGCGGTGTCATCCAGACGAGCCAGTTGACCGCACCGATTGTGTTCGGCCGACTCTTCGCTGCTGTCGGCATAGACCGAGCGGATGATCGTGCGGGCATTTTGTTGTGCGTCGATCTCCACGGTCGCCACGGGTCTGAGGTAGGGGTCGTATTTGATCTGTTGTGTGCTGCCTCGTGTATCCCAGCTTTCAACGATATTGCTGGCCTCTGCCGACAAGATCAGCTCCCAACCGGCGTCTACGCTCTCGCTCTGTAGCGGAACGCCAGCAAGGTTGTAACGGTAAGTTCGATTGGCGGGTGATGCCGCATCCTTCTGCGCGAGTGCCCAAAGACGCGGGTCCCAGAGTGCAGTGAGACGACCGGCAACGTCATAGGCCATGCGCGATGTCAGGGCGAGCGGTTCGTCCTGATCCTGAAGCTTGCGATACTCGGTGGCGCGTACCGTCAGGCCTCGCCCGTCAATAGCAGTCACAATCGGAGTGCGGGCGTGTAGTGCATTGCTCATCACTGCTCTCCTGACACCTTCAATGCCAGCATTTCTTCAGCCGTATCGTTCTCGTCCTCGCTGATGCTGTACCAGGTCCGGTATGTCTGACGTCGCATCCAGCCCTTGGCGGTGAGGGTGATGGTCGGGCGCCCCAGCGGGTCGTAGAACTGGCGGTCGAAATGACCGTGCTCACGCAACGATTCGTCTTTCACATACAAGTGACTGTTGGCGAAGTAAGGGCGATAGACCCGCACTGCCAACCCTTTGTTGTTGTATTCCACCCGCTCGCTGACCCTCCAGCGCGGGGAGGCGTGGACGATTTTCGGTTTGCCGCCTTCCAGAATCAGCTTGCCGTATTCATCGACCGCATAGGCATCGCCGTCCTCGACCAGTTGGCGGGTCTGCAAGGTACGTCCGAAGCCGTCCACCGACACCAGGCTGATGCGGATCTGTTTGTCTGGATCGCCCGGATAGCGGTCTGCCTGAAGGGCGGCGCTGGTAAAGGGGACAGTGCCCGTATCAAATGCGACATTGCCGTCGTAGTAATAAACGTTGGCCGAGTTCTTTAGCGCGGTTGCAGGCTTAAGGATTGCCTGATTGCTACCACCCCATATGCGTACAGTGGGGTCAAGCGGATCAAAGCCGACCTCCTGACCCAGTTCTGTGCCATAGAAGCTGCTCGACCATAACCGGCCGAATGCATCGTAGTCCGCCTCCTGAGTGTTGTGGTTGGGGTCGACAATCCGGAACACTTGCAGCACGCGATAGTTGTACGTCGCTGTGGTGACGCAGCCCACCGGGTCAGTGACTTTGGTCACGAACAAACCGTAGGGGTCGTATTCGACGCTGGTCCAGCCATGGCTGCGTGTCGGCCTGAAAGTGGTGATGCGATAGAAGTCTTCAGGCCCTGCGTAGGTGAAGAACCCCTGCTTGACCGACCAGAGATTCAAACCGTCATCCGGCAGGAAAGAGGGCATCTGTTGATAGCCCACCTCTGCCAGCCGGATCGC
The DNA here is from genome assembly GCF_018968705.1 of Pseudomonas lijiangensis. NCBI lineage: Bacteria > Pseudomonadati > Pseudomonadota > Gammaproteobacteria > Pseudomonadales > Pseudomonadaceae > Pseudomonas > Pseudomonas lijiangensis. Next base: position 4,696,578 of record NZ_CP076668.1, on the reverse strand, counting down.
CAGTTGATCGGCATCCATGACCCGCTCGTAGGCGCTGAGTGCGTGATCGTCCAGCTCTGCGTTTTCGACAGCGTCGGCCAGCGCCTCGAAAGTCGCTTCTCCATCGCCGCACCCGATGTAACGTTGCACCGAAAGGCCGATGAGTGTGCGAGGCAGGGTGGCGAATGCGCCTTGTGGGTCGATGAAGTGCTCGTAACTGATCTGTGAGGGGGCCAGTGCATTTGCCGGAACGACCATGGCGTTGCCCCGGGTTCTGTAGGGCAAGCCCAAACGCCAGCTTTGCGGACTGTCCAGGTGAATGCTTTCGCTGCGTACTTCGTTCAGGTAGAAACTCTGCTGCGCTTCGTCATGGGATGCCTGCCACCATTGTTGCTGCCAGGGATCCTCGAACGGTGGAGTATCCTGCGGTTTCTTGCGCCGCGCATAACTCACCGTTACGGCGTGGGTCTGGGCACCGTAATGGTCCCAGGCCAGGTTCAACTGGTGCTGGCACATCGGGTCATCATGCTGCTCGGCCTCGTATTGATACGTGATGGACTCCAGCGTCAGCGGCATCATCAAGGCGTAAGGCTGATGTGGGGAGAGTGGCTGAAGCTGGCGCACCAGATAGCGTTGCGCTTGGACGGAATACAGCACTCCGTCCGTGCTTGAGACTTCCGTGCGCAATGGCGAACCGCTGAGTGCGCGGGCCATTTCCCGCCGAGTAGCCTCGTCAGGCTCACTGATCAGTTGCTCTGTCTGGGTGGCAGGGTCGTAGCTGGACAACAGATGCTCACCCAGCGGCACAGCTTGAGGGTCGCTGGCGTCGTAGTCGTCGTGAAGCTGCTGCGGGGCGCGCCCGGTATGAAACCAGGTTTTGCTCAGCACCGGCGCGGTAAAGCCCTCTTGCTGCTGAGGTGGTGTTTCGGTGTCGGTTTGCATGACCAGCCCGAAGCCGCGGAACTCCCGCTCGCGTGGGTCGTAAAAGCCTTGTCGATACCGGAAGAGCTGGCTCAGGGTGTTACCGGTCACGGTGTCTTTCTGGGTTTGCTTGACCACCACATGAACCGGAAATGGCAGATGTGATACCGCGCTCTTGCCTGATGCAAGCAAGTCCTTTTTCTCATCCAGCCATTCCTGGGCCGAGCTGCGATAAGTCACTTCGCCTGTCATACCCATATGATTGTCCGTGGTCTTGAGCAGATAGGGCTTATGCAACAGGCCGAGGGCGTTGGCGGCATAGTGCAACGTCCAGTGGCGGGGCTGCATATGCGGTGCTGTGATGATCAGGCTCGAAAAACCCAGCCCTTGCAGGTCGGCACTACTGACCTGGCAGAAACGGTCATAGCGCATTCCGTCGGGCCAGACTTGTTCGAACGGCGCGGCGAACGCATTGCCGCCTTCGTTCATGAACACCTGAATGTTGTCCGACCCAAGGTACAGCAGGTCGGTGGCTCCAGAGCCATCCATGTCGGCCAGTAGAATCCGGCTCGAATCGAACTCTTCATAGCTGAACGGCAAGCTGGCGAACAACTGGCCTTTACCAAAACGCCCACGTCCCAGGTTTGGCCAGAAGCGGACTTCATTGTGGCGAATGCGGATCAGATGTTGCTGCCCGGTGCCCAGCAGGTCGGCAAATGCCACCAGTTCGTTCGGACTGTCGCTGAGCAGTGGCAAACGGTCATCGTCGTGGACTATCTCCGTCGGTGCCTCGAAACCCGCAGCCCGGCGATTGGCATAAAGACGAACGCTGCGCGGTCCGATCAAGGCGAGGTCCGAAAGCCCGTTGCCAATCAGATCGGCCATCTGCCCTTGAGGATGAAAGAACTCGGGCGGGAAGGCTGCAAAGGTGGCAAAGCTTGACCAGCTACGATCCGGGTTGAGGGTGAAAAAACCTGACATGCCTGGCTGGGCCACGATCCAGTCCAGACGCCCGTCGCCGGTCATGTCGGTGAGTGCCTGACGCACTGCTGCGCTTGAGTCGGCAGTCGGAATGGCAGGCAGTTCCTGCCACGGACCGTACGCTACCGCATCAGCACCGCCTGAGTCGGCGCGTACCGGTTCCCTGTAGCGCCAGCTCTTGTCCTCTGTATAAAGCACGCCGGGCAAGCCATCGCCGTACAAGTCGACCATCTGGTAGCGCTGACCGTCATTGAGCCCCGGCATGGATTCCATTGGTTTGTAAATGTCGTTTTTGCTATCGAACTCGCTGTAGGTAAATTGCAGGGCAGGCTGCTGCTGGAGCTGCTGCGCGGTTGTCCCGTCCCAGGCTTGTGAATGCGTAGCGGCGAGCATGTTGTATTTGAGTCCCGTCTGCTTGTACTCCAGCAGCAAGCGCTGGGCCAGCAACGGCGACTCTGTGAGTTCGTCCGGGAAGTGATGAAACATCAGAACTTGCTGGCACAACCGCAGATTGCCCAGTTCGAAACCATAGGCAAAGCTGGAATGCGGGTCGCTACGCACAGGCCATTCAGTCTGCTCTGCATAAGTCGGTTTTGCCTTCGGGTCGGTGCTGCGTTCGCCATAGTCGAACAACAGGTCGAAGTGCCATTCCAGGTTTTCCAGCGAGTCTTCGTCCCACAGGTACAACACCGGATGCGCCTGGGCGTTGCCATAACGCACTCGCCACAGATAACACTGGGCGATGAAGTCACGAGGATAATCATCAGGCAGGCCGACTTCGTCCTCGGCCTTGTACTCGTAGAGGATATGTTCGCCAGTGGCGTTCATGCTTTCTTCCAGCAGCCACTCTGCGACCCGGTTCGAGTCGGCCGGGTCGGTACTGCGTGAGCCAGCCTTCTTGCCGTAGAAGTGCAAGCTGCCGTCCGCGCCGTGAATCAGCCAGAAACCCGGATCGACCGGGTCGATACGCCAGTGTTCGATTCGTTCGAACGCGCCTTCGATCCTGGCGAAATAGCGAACCACCTGATAAGTCGCGCCCAGATCATGGCCGTTGTAGCTGCTGGCGCTGGTGAACTGGATGGCCCCATTGGCGTCGCGCTCCGGCAGCCAGGCCTCGCCATTGGGGCCGAGGATCAGATCATCGTCGTTGTAGAAGGGCACGCCTTTGCTGGCACGCCGGGCCACGCAACCGATGTTCAGGTTCCAGCCAATACCGAACAGGCCATTGCCGATGGTGCTCTGGTAATTGAGCGACAGCGCAGGGTCATAACCCCGACCGGGGCTGACGGGCAGGGGGATTACCAGTGACGCCGCACCCGTGCTGCCAACGGCACCCCAGCCCTTGCCGATACTTTGAATGGCCCCGCCGCCCTTGGGCAGTGAAGGCGTCGCGACGGCTGGCTGCGATGCTTGTTGCGATTGTGCTTGAGCGTCCATGGTTCTGGCTCTCCCTCGTCAGCTGCTTTTCGCGGTGTAACGCAGGTGAAGGATGATGTCGGTGATCGAGGCGATCATGTCCTCTTGCCCTGCACTGAACTGCAAGGCCCAGCGGGAAATCGCCCCGGTGCCTTCAAAGGGCAGGTAGCGCTCATCATCGAAGTTGAAAACGAACAGGCCGTCGTCGTCGACGCCGGTTGAAACGGCGATCTGCTGGCTGGCGCGCATGTTTTCTTTCGGCGCGCCTTGCGGGCCGTTTATCTGCACCGCGTTGTAGGTTTGCGTCAGGGTGGCGCGAATGTCCTGATACGGGCCGAGGGTCACTGGCAGCGATACACTCACGCGCTTGATGCGGCGCAGGTAGTGGCCCGGGTAATCGGCATCGAGCATGGCCTGGGTGATTTCAAATTCGGCGATGTTTTCATCGGCCAGGCGGGCGAGCACGGCGTCCCAGCCCAGATTGATGCTGGGATCTTCTTCGTTCGATACGGGGAATTGTTTCACCGACACCGTCTTGACGATCTCCTGCTTGCGGTCGTTGCGTGCCAGGTAGGCCGCATCCATGCGCAGCAGGTTGAGCTTCAGCGATTCGCCGGCTGTCAGGCCACGCCAGGCGTCTTTCCATGCGGCGGGCTTGATGAAGGTAGTTGCGTAGTCGGCAATTTCGTATTGCCAGCAGGCCTGGGCAGCCAGGCACAGAGAAAAGGTGGCGTCGTAGGCCTGATAGTAAAAGGTCGAGAACTGGCTGTTGAGCCACTGGTAAAGCTGGCTGTTGGTGAAGCGTTTGTTGAGGAAGGCATACACGACTTCAGCCTGCTTCTTGGCTTCCTGAGACTGGCGAAGTTGCAAGGCGGTGATACGGGTCTGCGCATCATGGACGGCCAGTTGTGCGGTGAGGTGTTCAGATTCCAGCTGGGCCTGATCGCGAGCGTTTTCCCATTCCTGTAGACGGCGGCGGAAAATTTCCGTACGTTCCAGAGCGATGCCGATACTGTCTTCGAGTGCGGCGATGGCCTCTGCGCCAATGGCGACCATTTCAGGAATACCTTCAAGCTGGAATCCTCCCCCTGCGCCACCCGTTGCTACCCCGCTCGCATATCCTACGGTTGCGCTTGAATGAATGCCTAAATGGTTTGGGACGGGTTTAAGCCCGGAGGCAACAGCTTTTGAAACCGATGCACCACCGCTTGCCACTCTGGCTACCATATGAGCAGCGAGCGCATCGCTCTCCACGCGAGTGACATTTTCGTCCGCCAGCTTGCCGTAAAAGCTGGCCCGCGCATCGGCTATCGCTTTGCTGGCTTCCAGCGCCTTGCGCGCTTCGATTTCGACTTTTTGAGCCTCCAGTTGCAAATCGATGGCGTACTGGGCGAACTTCCACGCCAGTTGTTGTTGCAACTCCATCAGTTGCCCTTGTTCCTTGCGCTCGATGATCGACAGCAGGGTATTGCCGAACTGGATCAGGTTATCCACTGCGGCACTCGCCCGGTTGAACATCACCGCATAACGGTAATGCGGTGTTTCCTGGGCCAGCAGACTGCCCGCGCCGCCTTCGGTGGCACCATTGGCGTAGGCGGCGAGCAGGGCGCGAGGGTCCAGTGGCGCGGCGAACAGCGGCAGCGACAAGGGTTTGCCATCCAGGCTCAGGTTATGGCGCAGGTTGTAGAGGCGTGATTCGACCATGTCCCAGTATTTGGTCAGCTCGGTATTCATGGGCACGATAAAGTGCCCGTTATCTTCCTCGACCAGCGTCGGGTCGTACCCGGAAGTGCTCAGGCGTAGCGACGGCTGAGTGAAACTGATCACTGCCTTGCCATCATTGGCCGCCGCGCTGTCGCGGACCTGCTGTTCCTGTTGGATCAGTTGCGTCTCGAACGCGCGCAGGCCAGGGTTACTGGCTCCGGCCAGATCCGCCAGTTTGATCGGTGTCCACTGGCTGGTGATCACGGCATCGGGGCGCGGGCCGAGCAGATCGAGGATGCGCACGTACCACAGCTTGGCTTCGCCGAGGCTGTCGGGGGTTACTTGCCGATAGGCCATGTCGCCACGGTCGACGAGGTTCTTGATGTAGTGGAAATACACGGCCTTCTGATAACGGACCGGGTCGCTGGCGGCGATGCCGTCCGGGTCGATGGGGGCGCGCATGAAATAGTCGGGGTCCGGCAACTCGGTCAACGGTCTTACGTTCCAGTAATCGGGCGCGCCAGTGCTGGAGTTTTCCTTGCGCCCCGGCTCGAAGATGAACCCCAGCCAGAATTCGGCTTCGTTGAAGCGCTGCTCCAGGTTCAGGCGGTAGGAAATCATGAATGGCAGATGCAGGAACAACTCCCAGAAGTACAGGCCGTTGGCCCCTTTGAAGTCCATCTTGCTGGGTTCGGTTTCTTCGCCAATCGCCGGTTCCGGTAGCTGTTGTGTTCCCCAGGACAACAGCGCTTCCAGGGCGATATTGGCCTTGTTGATCAGTTCGCGGGCGAACAGGGTGTTCATGCGGATCGGGTCGCGTTTGTCGTCAGTCGAGCCGTCGCTGAATTTGATGCTTGAGTCGGAGAAGTCGATGTATTCGGCAATGCCCAGCAGTGGGTCGGTGCGTTTGTTGATTTTGGGGGCGATGGGGTCGACGCCGCCTTCGGACTCCCAGGTGAGTTCTATTTCGGTGGATTTGATGGCGGAGCCAATCCATTCATGGGTCGTGTGTCTGTTAACGCCAACGCCATGGGTTATAAAGAATTTTTTCGACCCGTCAATATAGGTGGCAGGCAGCAAAGGCAATAATGTTGATTTGTTCAGGGGGATGGTTGTTTGGTAATGACTAGGAGGAGTCAGTTTATCTTTGTGTGAGGTTTGGCTTATATCACTTTGCACGCCATAGGGCGAGTTCATATTTACCGGGTGGCTAAAATATTGATTCATGATAACGGCTGGGCGGCCGTTAGGGTTTAACCATGTTGTAGTGGGGGAAAAAATAACAGGTTGGTCGGGAGGCGTAAAGCCTGCCAGTGCCCAGGTTAGCTTGCTGGGGTCTGATACGATTGTGTCTATAAGCTCTTTCTTTACAATGCCACCGGTTAGATCAAGCTCTACGTTACTGTCGAGCCCGGGAAATTCTATATAGTAGTGGGTGTGGTCTGATTTTAATAGAAAATCCGTAAGTCCTGGTCTGAGTGAATCTGTACGGCCTTCTGCTAGGCTGAAGGTTAGATTTCCTTTTCGTGGAAGTATGGTATATCCACTGAAGAGAGAATCTTTCGCCAGGCTGTAATAGTTTTCTGGTCCAGATGTGTAGTTGAGCCTTATGACCCAAAGTGCAGGAACTAAGGCTATGCTTATGAGTATCTGGCCTTCTCCCGCACCATTGATTTCCGAGGTTATAGTTGTTGTTAAGGTAAGCTCTGATTTTTCATGGTTTATGGTTGCCCTGTCGGCGATCAGGTCGGATATCTTTGGCTGCCAGCCTTCGATGTTCCAAATGTCAGTATCGCTGTTGGGGGCTGTGGTTTTTATACTTTTAATCCCGATGTAGACACTCCACGTGAACTGAAAATTTCCTTTGTTTTTTAAAGCCAGTGCCCAGCAGGTTTTACGAATGCGGCCTTCATTAGGCTCGGCTTTTGCAGGGTCATAGTTGTCCCATACAAAACCGTCTTTGGGAAACGACCTTTCCTTATTGAAGTTTTTGTCAATGAGCGCGGTGTGCAGCAGGGCATAATCCGAAGTAGAGCCGTCCGTATCGCCACTGACCAGTTTTTCCCCTGCATAGAGGGCGATAAACAGTGATTCCGGTGAAGCTGAAACGTCAAACACGGCGATGCTGTTCAGGTCGTTTTCAAGGTTTACCGGCTTGTCTGCAAAGGTGAACGTTTTGAGCGATGTGACATCCATGTAAATCAGCGGTGCGCTCCAGGAGTCGTCATATTTCTTGTACGAGACATTGAAGAGCAGACGCACCTTGGGCGTGGCGGTCGGTGGCGGGGCCGGGGTAATGGGGATGCTGCCATCGGGGTCGGGTTTGATACTGCCTGTGGGCAGAGAGACGTCAATCTCTTCGACGACAGGGATCATATCCACCCAGGTCACGAACAGCCGGTTATTGAAAAACACCGGCCGCAGCGTGCGCTCAATCGTATTGGCGTTGACCCCGATTTCTGCCCGCTTCCAGTCCGACCAGGCACCCGGCGTCGGGTAGTCGTGCTTGGGGCCTTCAGTGCCTTCCTTGTAGGCCCGCTCGTTCATATCGACGGTGCGCCAGTAATAGATATTCTCGGCGCGAGACTTGCCAATAAAGTAATACTTGCCCTCAGCAAAACGCTCCGTGTCGATATAGCCGTTGATAACGGTCAGGTTCGCCACTTCCTCGAAACTGGCCAGGTAGGACTTCACGGCCTCCTGGGTGGTGTCGATACTGATCTTGTTCTGGTTGATATCGTTTTCCAGATTTTCAAAGTAACCGGATTTCTTCATCCGCAGGGCCGGGGAAATGAAGGTTTCCGGGTAGAGCGCCAACTGCATGTTGGCGGCCCAGATCGGGTACTGGCTGCTGCGCTCGCGCCATTCGACGAAATTTGCTTCGGTGGGCTGCAGCAGGTCATAACCGGGCTCCATACCCATCAATGCGCCGTTGATGAACTGCTGAACACTGCCGATGGCCGAGGCGACGTAACTGGTTTCGACTTCGTTGATCACCTGATTGTCGATCAGGAAGAACTCATACAAGTCGTTGGCGTTTTTCAGGCGTTGGTCCAGGCCAAGACTCCTCAGTAAAGGAGAGTTGGGGACCACTTCGCCGAGGTAATAAGTCACCAGTGCATCCCGAAAGGATTCGTTGAGCTGGCTTTCAATGGAGCGAGACATAATGTGCAGCTTCCCTGGCAATTAATAGAAATCCATTCGTTCAGTGTTCAGCGGCTGATCCCCATGACGCCCTGTCAGCCACTTTTCGCGGTATAGCGCAGGTGAACGATGATGTCGGTGATCGAGGCGATCATGTCCTCCTGGCTGGCACTGAACTTCAAGGCCCAACGGGAAATCGCCCCCGTACCTTCAAAGGGCAGGTAGCGCTCGTCATCGAAGTTGAAAACGAACAGGCCGTCGTCGTCGACGCTGGTCGACACGGTGATCTGCTGGCTGGCGCGCATGTTTTCTTTCGGTGCGCCTTGCGGACCGTTCATCTGCACCGCGTTATAGGTTTGCGTCAGGGTGGCACGGATGTCCTGATACGGGCCGACCGTCACCGGCAGCGACACACTCACGCGCTTGATACGGCGCAAGTAGTGGCCCGGGTAGTCGGCATCGAGCATCGCCTGGGTGATTTCAAATTCGGCGATGCTCTCATCGGCCAGGCGAGCGACCACAGCATCCCAGCCCCTGTTGATGCTGGGATCTTCTTCTGTGGAGATGGGCAATTGCCTCACCGATACCGTCTTGACGATCTCCAGCTTGCGATCGTTGCGCGCCAGATAAGCCGCATCCATGCGTAGCAGGTCCAGCTTCAGCGATTCGCCGGCTGTCAGGCCTCGCCAGGTGTCTTTCCAGGCGGCGGGCTGAATGAAACTCGCTGAATAATCGGCAATTTCGTATTGCCAGCAGGCTTGTGCGGCGAGGCATAGGGAGAACGTCGCATCGTAGGCCTGATAGTAGAACGTCGAGAACTGGCCGTTGAGCCATTGGTAAAGCTGGCTGTTGGTAAAGCGTTTGTTGAGAAATGCATAAACGACCTCGGCCTGTTGCCTGGCTTCCTGAGCCTGACGCAGTTGCAAGGCGGTGACGCGAGTCTGGGCGTCATGCACGGCCAGTTGCGCCACGATCTGTTCGGATTCCAGCTGGGCCTGTTCGTACGCATTGATCCACTCCTGCTGGCGGCGGCGTAACATTTCCACCTTTTCCAGAGCATCGCCGACACTCTCTTCGAGTGTGGCGATAGCTTGCGCGCCGATGGCGACCATCTCGGGGATACCCTCAATTTCAAACCCCCCTGCAGCGGCGCCTGCGGCTGCTCCGACCGCCATCCCGCCAATCACGCCTGCATGAGCGCCAGCGTGGTTGGGAGTTACTTTCATCGCTGCGGCGGCCGATGACGAGATGGCCGCCACACCGGTGAACACCTTGGCACTCATATGGGCTGCAGCTGCAGTGATCTCTGTCCCTGTGACATTCTCCTCCGCCAGCCTGCTGTAGAAACTGGCCCGGGCATCGGCTATCGCTTTGCTGGCTTCAAGCGCCTTGCGCGCTTCGATTTCGACTTTTTGAGCTTCCAGTTGCAAATCGATGGCGAACTGCGCGTATTCCCACACCTGCTGCTGTTGCAACTCCATCAGTTGCCCCTGTTCCTTGCGCTCGATGATCGATAGCAGGGTATTGCCGAACTGGATCAGGTTATCCACTGCGGCACTCGCCCGGTTGAACATCACCGCATAGCGGTAGTGCGGTGTTTCCTGGGCCAGCAGGCTGCCCGCGCCGCCTTCGGTCGCCCCATTGGCGTAGGCGGCGAGCAGAGCGCGTGGGTCCAGTGGCGCGGCGAACAGCGGCAGCGACAAGGGCTTGCCATCCAGGCTCAGGTTATGGCGCAGGTTGTAGAGGCGTGATTCGACCATGTCCCAGTATTTGGTCAGCTCGGCATTCATGGGCACGATAAAGTGGCCGTTGTCTTCCTCGACCAGTGTCGGGTCGCTGCCGAAGGTACTCAGGCGCAACGACGGCTGAGTGAAACGGATCACTGCCTTGCCTTCATTGGCCACCGCGCTGGCGCGTACCTGCTGCTCCTGTTGGATCAGTTGCGTCTCGAACGCGCGCAGGCCAGGGTTACTGGCTCCGGCCAGATCCGCCAGTTTGATCGGTGTCCACTGGCTGGTGATCACGGCATCGGGGCGCGGGCCGAGCAGATCGAGGATGCGCACGTACCACAGCTTGGCTTCGCCGAGGCTGTCGGGTGTCACTTGCCGATAGGCCATGTCGCCACGGTCGACGAGGTTCTTGATGTAGTGGAAATACACGGCCTTCTGATAACGGACCGGGTCGCTGGCGGCGATGCCGTCGGGGTCGATGGGGGCGCGCATGAAATAGTCGGGGTCCGGCAGCTCGGTCAACGGTCTTACGTTCCAGTAATCGGGGGCGCCAGTGTTGGCGTTTTCCTTGCGCCCCGGATCGAAGATGAACCCCAGCCAGAATTCGGCTTCGTTGAAGCGCTGCTCCAGATTCAGGCGGTAGGAAATCATGAACGGCAGATGCAGGAACAACTCCCAGAAGTACAGGCCGTTGGCCCCTTTGAAGTCCATCTTGCTGGGTTCGGTTTCTTCGCCAATCGCCGGTTCCGGTAGCTGTTGTGTTCCCCAGGACAACAGCGCTTCCAGGGCGATATTGGCCTTGTTGATCAGTTCGCGGGCAAACAGGGTGTTCATGCGGATCGGGTCGCGCTTGTCGTCAGTCGAGCCGTCGCTGAATTTGATGCTTGAGTCGGCGAAGTCGATGTATTCGGCAATGCCCAGCAGTGGGTCGGTGCGTTTGTTGATTTTGGGGGCGATGGGGTCGACGCCGCCTTCGGATTCCCAGGTGAGTTCTATTTCGGTGGATTTGATGGCGGAGCCAATCCATTCCTGGTCTTTTTTAGTTTTAATCCCGACGCCGTGGGTAATGTAGAACTTTTTTGAACCCTCCATAAAAGTGGCGGGTAATGTTGGCAGTAGGGTTGCTTTATTAAAGGGGATGACTATGGATTGGGGAGTGGGTGTGAACAAACTTTCTTGGTCTTGCGTTTTAGTGATGTTTCTTTGAGGGCCATAAGGCAGGGCCATGTTTTGAGGGTGGCTCATGTACTGGTGGAGCGTAATTTCAGGGTTTGTATTAGATGCTTCAATGGTTACGTTGAGTGGGAGGGGGATTAGGAGTTCCATCGTAATAATCCCTGCCTTGATATCATTTATGTCATAAATTGTCTCACCCCTGACTAAACGGGTAAGGTAATGATTTATATAGCCGTCTGTAGCATCGATCGTTTTTGATTCCTGACCGAATACGTAAGGTAGGTGATTTTTGTTTCTTATGAAATCGATTAATTCTATAGGCAGTCGGATATCATGGCTTTTATAAGCAGAGAATTGGAAAGCTAATACTGTAGGTTCGATGTCTGGTGGCAGAAAGGTAATGAGTGAGCCTTGCAATAGTTTGTTGTAAACGCCTTCTTTTGGGCCTACTAACAGGTGTAAGTGAATGAAGGGGCCCTCTCTGTCGGAAAAAGTTATATCAATGGTCATCGGTTCAGGATCACTATCACCGCTTTCCGGGATGATGTCGGCATTGATATCGGATGTTAAGCGTATCGTAGAGCTGGCGTGGTCAAGAGTCGGCTGTTGGATAGCCGGATCTTCCATCGCCCGTATCCTGGACTGCCAACCGTTGTAGTCCCAGTCGGCAGACCCGGGAAGTGCGGGTTTGGTAATAATGGGCTTTAAGCCAATGTGAACACTCCAGGTGAACTGAAAGTTTCCTTTGTTTTTGAGTGCCAGCGCCCAGCAGGTTTTACGAATACGACTTTCATTAGGCTCGGCATCTGCTCCATTGTAATTTTCTTCTACATAACCCTTTTGGGGGAACGACCTTTCCTTATTGAAGTTCTTGTCAATAAACGCGGTGTGCAGCAGGGCATAATCCGAAGTAGACCCGTCCGTATCGCCACTGACCAGCTTTTCCCCTGCATAGAGGGCGATAAACAGTGATTCCGGGGAAGCCGAAACGTCAAACACGGCGATGCTGTTCAGGTCGTTTTCAAGGTTGACCGTCTTGCCTGCCCGGGTAAAAGTCTTGAGTGACGTGACATCCATGTAAATCAGCGGTGCGCTCCAGGAGTCGTCATATTTCTTGTACGAGATATTGAAGAGCAGACGCACCTTGGGCGTGGTGGTCGGTGGCGGGGCCGGGGTAATGGGGATGCTGCCATCGGGGTTGGGCTTGATACTGCCTGTGGGCAGAGAAACTTCAATCTCTTCGGAGACAGGGATCATATCCACCCAGGTCACGAACAGCCGGTTGTTGAAAAACACCGGCCGCAGCGTGCGCTCAATCGTATTGGCGTTGACCCCGATTTCTGCACGCTTCCAGTCCGACCAGGCACCGGGTGTAGGATTATCGTATTTCGGTCCCTCGGTACCTTCCTTATAAGCGCGCTCGTTCATATCGACCATGCGCCAGTAATAGATATTCTCGGCGCGAGACTTGCCAATAAAGTAATACTTGCCCTCAGCAAAACGCTCCGTGTCGATATAGCCATTGATAACGGTCAGGTTCGCCACTTCCTCGAAACTGGCCAGGTAGGACTTCACGGCCTCTTGGGTGGTGTCGATACTGATCTTGTTCTGGTTGATATCGTTTTCCAGATTTTCAAAGTAACCGGATTTCTTCATCCGCAGTGCCGGGGAAATGAAGGTTTCCGGGTAGAGCGCCAACTGCATGTTGGCGGCCCAGATCGGGTACTGGCTGCTGCGCTCGCGCCATTCGACGAAGTTTGCTTCGGTGGGCCGCAGCAGGTTGTAGCCCGGCTCCATGCCCATCAGCGCACCGTTGATGAACTGCTGAACACTGCCGATGGCCGAGGCGACGTAACTGGTTTCGACTTCGTTGATCACCTGATTGTCGATCAGGAAGAACTCATACAAATCGTTGGCGTTTTTCAGGCGTTGATCCAGGCCAAGGCTCCTCAATAAAGGGGAGTTGGGGACCACTTCGCCGAGGTAATAAGTCACCAGTGCATCCCGAAAGGATTCGTTGAGCTGGCTTTCAATGGAGCGAGACATAATGTGCAGCTTCCCTGGCAATTAATAGAAATCCATTCGTTCAGTGTTCAGCGGTTGGCCGCCATGACGGCTATGCCGACGTTTTTCCAGAGTTCAGGTTCGCTATCAGAGGTGAGGTCCGTGGCGTTGAGAATCTGGTTGGCTGCCAGCCCGGTCAGCGCATTGGTGCTGTGCATCCGGTTGATCCAGTCCACTTCGTGCATGGAGATGGCAATACCTCCATGAGCGGTCAGGAACGCACTGGCAGTCAGAACCTCGGAAGCGCTCCAGCCAGAGAGCGCAGCCAGGAGGTTGGCGCACAGTTGCGCCAGCTCGCTCGCCCTGGCTGTTTCCAGACCATTGGCTCGACTTAAATAACCGAGCAGCGCTGTTTCAGGGTGTCCACCGCTATCGCGCCAGTCACGATAGCGATCCAGCAGATAGAAGCTTGTGGGCGACAGCTCCAGTGGTGTCTTGAGAGTGGCGTGCAGCCATTGGGGATAAACCAGAAAAGTACGCAACGCCTGAGCGCTTAGCCCCAGTTGTTGATTGGCCTCTGCGTAGCGCACCAGGGTCATGAGGGCGTCGATCACCGCCAGGCCGGGCGCACTCAATGGCAGGCTCAATGGCGCGTCAGCGGTGGCGCTCAACAACTGACCCAGAAACGTGTCGGCGCTGCTGCCTGCCCAGCGCATGACGGTTTCGCTGCGGTCCAGCGGCAGGCCAGCGTTGGTTTGCAGCAAGCCTTCCATCAGGCGGTGCTGGACGAAATAGCCCTTGAGAATGAACTCAAGCAACCGCGTGGTCACCTCGGCTTTTTCTGACTCTTCCAGGTTGATGGGCTTTAGTTTCGCTTCCAGCGCAGCGGCAATGACCAACGTCTGGTCGTCAAGCAGACTCAATGCCTGGGCCATGACCAGTCCGCTTGCGTCAATCAATGTTTTCAGTACGTTGCCTGACCAATCAATGGCCGTGCCGGCATTGTCCTTGGCAGGCAGGTTCAGCAGATCAAGCTTTGCAGCAGTCAATGCGGCATCACGGGTTTCTGTAGCCAACTGGTTGAGTTGATCGATCAGGCTCTGCGGTATGGCCGCTTGCGTACTGTCGATGCCCAGTTGACGGCGCAGGGTCGCTACATCGCGCCCGGTGTCCTTGAGCCAGGTCACGGCCCAGTCCAGTTGCATCAGAATATCGAGAATGTCAGGTTCCACGTTTGTATCGTCAGCCGCTGCGCGTAGCTTGCCGGTCACGACTTTTTTCCGGTACGACTCACCGCCCAGCAGGTCAACCAGCGCTCGACTGTCCTTGGCTGCCAGCCCGAACATCGAGGCGATGCGGGTCTGGCGGTACATTGAAGAGATCATGCTGGAATTGCGTATAAGATCTTGCGGAGCAGCACCGATAAGATCGCGAGTATCCATCGCTATTGGCCACAGATCATCCTGAGTCAGGGGTAATTGCAGACCAGCGCATATCTGGGCAAGCGTTCTGTTGTTATTGCTATCTGTACTGTTGAGATAAAACCTTGAGCCATTGAGCACCAGGGGCGTGTCGAACAACGACGGGTTATTGAAGACCTTGTCGAACATCGGCAAATGTCCGTCATTGGCATAAGCGCTCAGTCCATGGAGGAACGCGGCAAACTCTTCTGGCTCGAGGGTGTAGCGGCTGCGCAGGTAACGATAGGTACCAAGGGTCCGCAAGACGTTTTGCGTCAATACGGCAGCAGTATTTTCGGCTCCCTCCGACCGAATCACCGCCATGATCAGCGTATCCAGTTCTGCAAAGGGAATGTCCATCCAGCGTTGCAGGCGGATCATGCGTTGCAGGCGGTCGAAGCGGTCCACGCTGGTGTTGATCAGTCGTGTATTGCCCTTGTCGTCTCTGCTCAAACCCAGCGGTTGCTGATCAGACGGACCATTGACATAACAGGCACCGTATTTGACAGCGCTTGCCTGAGGCTCGATGGCGTTGTGCCCTGCCGACAGGACATTGGGTGATCCATAGGGGGCATGGTTGTGCACAGCCAATACGGCTTCGACCTCATCACTGTTCAGGCCGGTTTTCTCGATGAACACCTTGAGCGAATCCAGAGCGTTGGCCGCCCCCTGGATATAACTGACACCGTAATGGGTTTTGAAAAAACGGGTGATGGTCAGCAGGTCTTCCTGATCATCCTGCACGTCGTCTGCGGTGTTGGCTGGCGGCGGTTCCAGTGGCAGGGCAGGGGCCAGCACAATTGCCTGTTGCTCGGGGCTGAACCCGCTCATCATCACCTGGGCAATGGCGCTGTTGTGTTGCAGTGCTCCATAGGCGCTGGTCCCTGCTGTAGTGGCAGGGACCTCAAGGCTGACACGGTAACTCAGCTCGCCCAGCCTCGGCTTCTTACCCCCAAGGCCCAGGGTGATCTGTTGATGGTGAAAGTTGTACGGGAACAGAAAGGGGTGTTTCTTTTCCGCCACCAATTGATAAATGGTCTTGTCCTTGTCTCCCTCGACGGTGTCGACATAGGCATCGATGGCTTTGGTCAGCACCTGATTGACGATCTGTAGCGTAGGCACCGGTGTGAAGGTGTTTTGGTGGTCGATCAACAGGTCTTTCAGGTCAGGGCGGCGGTCATCAAGTTTGATACGGTTCGTTTCCGGAGTGCTGTTCTCCAGCTCTTCCAGGGCAAATCTGTACAGGGATGTGAGATACGCCGCCGGTGAGTCCTTGGCCTCAATCGCACCTACCTTGCAAAACAGGTCCCAGTTCTCCTTGAACAGGTTGGGAAAGCTGGGGCCGATATCCACCAGCGAGCGAACACCGGTGCGGCTGGTGATGGTCTGTGTACGCCCGGACGAAACCAGTTGGTTGCGGTACAGCCGCACGATCTGTGTGGCGTAGCAACGGGCGTTTTCATACGCCAGTTCACCGTTGGCATCGCTCAACCTGGCCAGTTCACGCACGAAGGCCGGTTTGGAGCGGCGCACGATATCGAATACCGAGGTAATCCCCATCTCTTGCAAGGCACTGACAAAAGCCACTTTGCCATCGGTGCGTTCTGTGGTGGATGCTTCGGCCTTGGCGAGGTTTCGTAATAGAGAAAAGGGTTGGTCGGTCATGTCAGTGCTCCCTGCTGGATAACTGACAGCTTTTTTCAGGATCAGGTTTTTGTCATCTGACAGAAATGACAGTGGGCCATATGTTTTTGATTTTTATAATTAAAAACATAGGGTTACGTTTTTTAAGAGGCATATCCTGATTAGCGATAAGAGTCCGATCTTTTATGGAGATGTGCTTTTACTGATACATCGGTTATTCAGGTTTTTGCCCTAAATGGCAGGATGCCTCTCTTTCCCTTGAAGGACATTTCCGAGAAAATCCCAACCTCTTGCGCCTTGTCATTCAGGACTCTAGGCTGCCCCGGTCGCTGCAAAATCAGCGATCAGGTTTGGTAGACCTGAGCTAGCCCGGCGCAATGCGCCACCTTCTACGGGGCGCGTTTTTACGGCCTGTGTTTATGGTGGCCGTGCGCTCGGCGTCCTCGGACGCACCGGTTCGCCAGGCTGCCGGTCTACCAACTTGCGTACGGCCGCCACCCTGATTGTTGGTAGCGATAAGGGGCGGCTCCTTTAACAAGCCTGGAGTTGCAAGAATGCTCGATAAAGTCATCCCCGACCCACCCACCACACTGTTTATCGTCAACGAAGCCGTGAAGCAGGAAGACGCGCTCAATTACGCTTCCGATCTGCTGCGCTGCATCATCACCACTGCATATGAGTCCGGCGATAGCGCTCAGGGCCGAGGCCGTGATCTGGCCTTCTCGGTGTTGCATCTGGCGGAAATGGCCAAGGCCATGGTGGATCGTTCGATCGCCTGTCTGTAGATAGCGTTTGCCTCTTCGCGAATGAATTCGCTCCTACGGTGTGTAGCAAATTCATTCGCGAGAGAGCCAAAGCACAAAAAGAAAACCCGGCATTGCGCCGGGTTTCTTCAGTACGTCAACCAGACTTACTGCACTTCCACCGCCAGGCTGTCGCTGATCTTTTTCTGCCAGATCTGCGGGCCGGTGATGTGGACGGATTCGCCTTTGCTGTCGACGGCGACCGTGACCGGCATGTCCTTGACCTCGAACTCGTAGATCGCTTCCATCCCCAGTTCGGCAAATGCCAGGACCTGGGATTTCTTGATCGCCTGAGCCACGAGGTAGGCAGCGCCACCGACGGCCATCAGGTACACGGCCTTGTTGTCCTTGATCGCGTCGATAGCGGTCGGGCCGCGCTCGGATTTTCCGATCATGCCCAGCAGGCCGGTTTGTTCGAGGATCTGGCGGGTGAACTTGTCCATGCGCGTTGCGGTGGTCGGGCCTGCCGGGCCAACCACTTCTTCGCGTACCGGATCAACCGGGCCAACGTAGTAGATGAAGCGGCCTTTAAGGTCAACCGGCAGGGTTTCGCCCTTGTTCAGCATCTCGACCATGCGCTTGTGCGCAGCGTCGCGACCGGTGAGCATCTTGCCGTTGAGCAGGACGGTTTCGCCCGGCTGCCAGCTTTGCACTTCTTCCGGCGTCAGGGTGTCGAGGTTGACGCGGCGGGCCGACGGGCCTGCTTCCCAGACGATTTCCGGGTAGGCGTCCAGCAGCGGCGCTTCCAGGGAAGCCGGGCCGGAACCATCCAGAACGAAGTGCGCGTGGCGGGTCGCGGCGCAGTTGGGGATCATGCACACCGGCAACGAAGCGGCGTGGGTCGGGTAGTCCATGATCTTGACGTCGAGCACGGTGGTCAGACCGCCCAGGCCCTGAGCACCGATGCCCAGCTGGTTGACCTTCTCGAACAGTTCAAGACGCATTTCTTCGATACGGTTTTGCGGGCCACGGGCCTTTAGCTCGTGAATGTCGATGGACTCCATCAACACTTCCTTGGCCATGACCGCAGCTTTCTCGGCGGTGCCGCCGATGCCGATGCCTAGCATGCCCGGCGGGCACCAGCCAGCGCCCATGGTCGGAACGGTTTTCAGTACCCAGTCGACGATGGAGTCGGACGGGTTGAGCATCGCCATCTTCGATTTGTTTTCCGAGCCGCCGCCTTTGGCCGCGACGTCCACTTCCACGGTGTTACCCGGCACGATGGAGTAGTGGATGACCGCCGGGGTGTTGTCCTTGGTGTTTTTGCGAGCACCGGCCGGGTCGGCCAGGATCGAAGCGCGCAGGACGTTTTCAGGCAGGTTGTAGGCGCGACGCACGCCCTCGTTGATCATGTCGTCCAGGCCCATGGTGGCGCCATCCCAGCGTACGTCCATGCCGACACGCACGAACACGGTGACGATACCGGTGTCCTGGCAGATCGGGCGATGACCGGTTGCACACATGCGCGAGTTGATCAGGATCTGGGCGATGGAGTCGCGGGCAGCAGGGGACTCTTCACGCAGATAGGCCTCATGCATGGCCTGGATGAAATCAACGGGGTGGTAATAGGAAATGAATTGCAGTGCGTCTGCAACGCTCTGAATCAGGTCGTCTTGCTTGATCACGGTCATGCGGCGCGCTCCTCTGTTGGGACGGGAACATTCAATTACGCTATCGGCGGACATCTGGCGCAGCGGCAGGAGCCAGAGTTGTCAGGTTAGCCGTAGCGGGCGCAAAAAGGCGCGGCAGTATAACCCGCCCAGTCGGTCAACCTGTACAATCGCGCATATTTTCTGCGCTGGGCCTGGAACTTTTCGATGCCTGAGATACATGTCGGCAACCGGCACTGGCCGGTGGCTGAGGCCAGCAATCTGCTCGATGCCCTGAATCAGGCGGGCGTTGCCGTGCCCTACAGTTGCCGGGCGGGCAGTTGCCATGCGTGTCTGGTGCGCTGCGTGCAAGGCGAACCAGCGGATGATAAACCCGATGCGCTGGCTGCGGACAAGCGTCAGCAGGGCTGGCGTCTGGCGTGCCAGTGCCGGGTAGTCGAAGACCTGAGCGTGGAAGTGTTCGACCCCGTGCGCGACGGTTTGCCTGCCAAAGTGTCGGGTTGCGACTGGCTGAGCCCGACGGTACTGCGCCTGCGTCTTGAGCCTGAGCGCCCGCAACGTTATCGCGCCGGACAGCATCAGGTGCTGTGGACGAGCAGTGGCATTGCCCGGCCTTATTCGTTGGCGAGTCTGCCCGGCGAAGACGCCTTTCTGGAGTTTCATCTCGATTGCCGCCTGCCCGGAGCGTTCTGCGATGTTGCCCGGCAGTTGCAAACGGGGGATGCCATCAGGCTGGGCGAGCTGCGTGGCGGTGCCTTGCAATACGACCCTGACTGGCAGGAACGACCGCTGTTGCTGCTGGCGGCCGGCACCGGATTGGGGCCGCTTTGGGGAGTGCTGCGTGAAGCATTACGGCAGGACCATCAAGGCCCGATTCATTTTTTGCATCTGGCTCGGGATGTTGCCGAACACTATCTGGCTGGCGAGCTGCAAGCACTGGCCGCCGAGCATCCCGGATTGCAGGTGCGGCTCGTCACTCCTGACCAATTGCCGACTGCCCTGGACGAACTGAGGCTCCTTTCGCGCAGGGCCATGGCGTTGGTGTGCGGTAGCCCCGCGAGTGTTGAAACCTTCGCCAAGCGTTTATATCTGTCGGGGTTACCGCGTAATCAGTTGTTGGCAGATGTGTTCGTCACTCGCGCTTGAGAAGTTTCATCACCGCAGTAATCGTTTCATCTGTGTCAAAGGCCCCGGCAAGCGAAGCGTTTCTTTTGCATGCCGGGGGCCTTTGGCCAACCATACTGGTTTCCAGATCGATTCCTTGGGTACGGCTTCAGCCCAGATAGCGAGCGACATATCCGAATGACGATGTCGTTGTCAGGACTTGTCCGCCAATAATGATCTTCCGGTCACTTTGTACGACGAGTGCTCCTGACAGTGTGTGGACACCTAGATCCAGAGTGATCAGCCCGGAGTCTCCAAACGATAGATCCGCACTTCCGTCCTCTTCAAAGCGACCGATGATGGCCAGTGAGTGCTCGCCAAAAGTCATGCCGGTCACGGCAAGCTTTTGCGTCCCTTGAACAAGGGCGCCACTGATCCATGCACAACCGTTATCGCCCAAGACGGTGAAGACCGGATCACCCTTATTGAACGCAGAATTCGGGCTGCCATCTTGATTTCTGCCCATCAGCATCGCTTTGTCATTCAAGGATCCCAATGTGTAACCGATGCAAACCATCGCACCCGGATCGGTCAATGCCAGTTCGGTGAACTGTCCGGATTCAGTGTCAATCGTCACTGTTCCGTTGGTGCCGAAATTCTTGTCGATACTTCCGTTTTCGTTATAGCGCACCAGAAATGGGTGGGCTACCCCTCCATCATCTGTGGTTATCGATCCGGCTGCCAGCAGTTTGCTGGACAGGTCATATATCGCACCCAGCCATATGTAATGCTTGCTTGGCTCCACGATGACATACCCGGTACCACCGAAACTCGTATCAAGGGAGCCATCGTTGCTCAGGCTGACAATGGCGGTCCGTGAGTCAATTCGTGCGCTGACCAGGATTTTTCCGCTGGGGCTAATCTGGAACGCCTCCGCGGTGGAGGTGCTATCTGGCCTTATTGCAGACGGGAGCGGTGTTTTATGTTCAGACCCTGTCCAGTTTACCGTGGCAAATGGAGGTATCAGGATGACCCAGCCATTGGTGCCAAAGCTGGTGTCCAGAACACCGTCAGCGCTGAAACAGGCGAATGCGGGATAGTCCACATTATTGATATCGACCATGCCGCGCAGGACGAGTCTGGTGTCGGGAAGTATCTGCACCGCGAGAGCCCAGGAATCATAGGTATCGAATTTTCCGGTTACGATGCCTGATGTTCCGAATGTTTCGTCCGGGCTACCGTCCTGATTCAGCCTGGCAAGACCGTACTGTTTTCCCGAGGCGGGGCCGGCGACATATATTTTTTCGTCGGTGGTGAGTGTCAGGCCCGCTGCACTCATCCCTACACCGTTCGAGAATGTTAGCCTCACAATCCCTGCGTCACCGAAATCAGGGTCCAGTTCGCCTGGTGCCAGTGCGGGTTGAGGATTCTTCGTATTCATTGTTTCCTCCTTGAGGGGGTACAAAACGCTTGCATGGTGTGATCGCCAGCCTTCCTGGCACTGCGATTTACAAGGCAATTAATCGAACCGCGAAGGGTTTGTCTACTGATAGAAATGACAGTGGATATCCCTTGTTGCACGCCATAAAAAAGCCCCGGCTCTTTCGAGTCGGGGCTTTGGTCTTGCAGGGCAGTCTTAAACCCATGGATCGCCAACGTGCAGGATTTTCATGCCGCTGGTTCCTGCGATGATTATTGTCGAAGCTTTTGCCAAGCGGCTCTGCATGGCTGGCGTGCCGCATAATCGGTTATTGGCTGATGCCTTTGCAGCCCGTGATGGCACAGGCATAAAACCTTAGCCCAATATCCGCAAGATAAAGCCTTTCAGGAAACCCGTGTCCTGGAAAAAAGAGCCGACTACCAGGATGTTGCTGTCGTTCTGCACGGTTACATCATAGTTAAGTGTATATCCAACTCCGGGTACGACTTTGACCCAGCCTTGGGAGCCACCGAAGTCAGTGTCCCATACGCCCTGATTATCAATGCGTCCGACGATGACTTCCAACTCACTCCCCAGCGTGTTGCCACATACGACATTCAGGCCGGAACTGTTGTCCAGAATGCCATTGTTCCATTGACAGCCTTGAGGGCTGATTTCGCTCAACAGCGCTTTGCCTCCGTTGAACGCTGGATCTATTGATCCGTCTTTGTCAAAACTCATGATCAATGCTTTAAGGGGATAGACGCTAGTGCTGCCAATACCCAGAATATTGCCGTTGGTCTCTCTGAATGCATCCAGAAGCTGGCTTGAATGGGAGTCTGTACTTTCTGGCGGGGCGATGAAGATGCCGTTTTCTCCAAAACTGCTGTCCAGCGAGCCATCTGCGTTATAGCGAATCACAAGAGGGCGATTGCCAGTCGCTTGGCTAACATAAGTACCGGCTGTGATGATTTTATCGTTCTCCACATAGAGGGGACCCAGCCAGGTCCGTGCGTCTGGAAAGCTCTGGGTTACATAACCTGTGCCATTGAAAGAGGTGTCCAGAGCACCATCCGGGGTCAGTCGAAAAGTTACGGCTATATCCCTGAAAGTGTCGTTGACGACAATCTTGCCGTCCGCCTGAAGTATGGCGTTGACCTGGCTGGAAGAGTCCAGAAGGGTTTCGGGATCACGAGCAAAACGGTTGGATACAGATGCGGCTTTACCGAGTGGCAGGTCCAGGATGACAGAGCCTTGGTCGCCGAAGCTGGTATCAAGGCTGCCATCGCGATTGAGGCGAGTCAGCGCCCGGTAATCAGTGTCTCCAGCGTCAGTGATGTAAACCTTCCCGACCAGTACCAGTTTCTGGTCTGAGGTGACAAAGGTTGCAGCGATGGCCGACTCGAGTCCCGGTTTGAATTGGCCGACGATGAAACCTCCATTGCCAAAGCTCTGGTCTGGTGTGCCGTCGGGGTTCAGGCGGGCCAGTGCATAGTCATTTTGGCCGCGATACCCGGATATCAATAATTTTCCATCGGGAGCAATGTTGACTCCCAGCGCTGTGGCATTGATGGTTTCAGGACCGAAGCTTGTGAATATGACGCCGTTTTCACCAAAGTCCGGGTCCAGGTCACCTGGTGCCAGTGCGGGTTGTTGAGTGTTTGTATTCATGGTTTCCTCCTTGAGGGGCATAAAAACGCTTGCATGGTGTGATCGCCAGCCTTCCTGGCACTGCGATTTGCAAGGTGCAATTAATCGAACCTCAAAGGGCTTGTCTACTGATAGAAATGACAGTGGATACCCTTGTTGCGCGCCCATAAAAAAGCCCCGACTCTTTCGAGCCGGGGCTTTTGGTCTTGCAGGGCAGTCTTAAACCAGAGGGTCGCCAACGTGCAGGATTTTCATGCCGTTGGTGCCACCGATGGTGTGGTAGCTGTCGCCCTTGGTGAGGATGACCCAGTCGCCTTGTTCGATCAGGCCGCGCTTGAGCAGTTCATCCACAGCGGACTGGCTGACTTGACCTGGCGGCAGGGCTGCCGGGTCGAACGGCACGGTGTAGACGCCACGGAACATGGCGGCGCGTGCCTGGGTTTCGCGGTGCGGGGAGAACGCATAGATCGGCACCGAAGAACGGATACGCGACATGATCAACGGGGTGTAGCCACTTTCGGTCAGGGCGATGATCGCCTTGACGCCCGGGAAGTGGTTGGCAGTGTACATGGCCGCCAGTGCGATGCTTTCGTCACAGCGAGTGAACGAGTGACCGATACGGTGGCTGGAGGTCTTGCCTGTCGGGTGCTTTTCAGCGCCCAGGCAGATACGGGCCATGGCCTGTACGGCTTCGATCGGGTAGGAACCGGCAGCACTTTCGGCCGAGAGCATCACGGCGTCGGTGTAGTCGAGCACGGCGTTGGCCACGTCGGACACTTCGGCACGGGTTGGCATCGGGCTGGAGATCATCGACTCCATCATCTGCGTGGCAACGATCACCGCCTTGTTGTGGCGACGGGCGTGCAGGATGATGCGCTTCTGCACGGCAACCAGCTCTGCGTCACCGATTTCAACGCCCAGGTCGCCACGGGCAACCATCACGGCATCGCTGGCGCGAATCAGTTCGTCGAGCACTTCATCGTTGGCAACGGCTTCGGCGCGCTCGATCTTGGCGACCAGCCAGGCAGTACCGCCGGCTTCGTCACGCAGCTGGCGAGCGTATTCCATATCCGCAGCATCGCGCGGGAAGGAAACGGCCAGGTAGTCCAGCTCCATTTCTGCAGCCAGCTTGATGTCCTGTTTGTCTTTTTCGGTCAGCGCCGGTGCTGTCAGGCCACCACCGCGACGGTTGATGCCTTTGTGGTCCGAGAGCGGGCCACCGATGGTGACGGTGCAATGCAGTTCGGTCGCGGTTTGTGTATCCACGCGCATGACCACGCGACCGTCGTCGAGCAGCAGCTCGTCGCCCACGCCGCAGTCCTTGACCAGATCGGGATAATCGATGCCCACGATTTCCTGATTGCCGTCGGTCAGTGGATGAGCGGTGGAGAAGGTGAACTTGTCACCGACCTTGAGCTCTATTCGTTTGTTGGCGAACTTGGCAATGCGGATTTTCGGACCTTGCAGGTCACCCAGCAGGGCAACGAAGCGCCCGTGTCTGGCGGCGATGTCGCGGATCAGCCTGGCGCGTGCCTTGTGCTCATCCGGGGTGCCGTGGGAGAAGTTCAGGCGAGCAACGTCCAGTCCCGAGAGAATGAGTTGTTCGATGACTTCTGGCGAATTACTGGCAGGGCCAAGTGTGGCAACGATTTTGGTGCGGCGAACGGTCATGCACAAACTCCTTAATTGAAGCGCAGCGAGAGGCTACTCCTGTCCGGGGCTTTAGTCATTGTTCCTTTGCACTACCTCTTGAGGAATCGACAGGGCAACCGGCTGATGATCGGTATTGAATCTGCCCTGAAGAAAAGGGGCTGCAGGCCGATATCAAGGCACAGAACAGGAGACTCTCATGCGCATTCTAACGATTCTTGTATTACTGGTTGCTGTCAGCGGCTGTACCCGTTGGGCGATGAACGCCAACCTCAACGAGGCTTATCACGCTTATGAACGCGGCGATTGCGACAGTGTGATGCTGTCTTTGTCCAAGGTCGAGCGTCAGAGCCGCGAGCGCTCTTATGTGTGGCCTGAGGTGTCGATGTTGCGCGGGCAATGTCTGGAGCGCCAGAAGCTGTATGTCGATGCGGTGCAGACCTATCAGTTCCTGATTGCCAAATATCCATCAAGTGAATATGCCTACCGCGCACGCGCACGTCTCGATACCTTGGCCCAGCTGGGTCACAACCTCGCCGGACAGCCTGCCAAGCCTTTTCCTGCTTCAAAATGATTACACCCGATTGGGGGAAAAATCACTTTTTCGGGTGGATGTGAAGAAATTCTCAGCTAGGCTCTGTGTCAAGGGAATGAAATGTACAGAGCTAAACCTGTTTCAAGGGCTTTCCATGTGGCATGAGTGGGTCGTAGCCCCATGGAATTTGAATTGTTTGCGTGCAGGATCACGCCCAATGGTTCAGAAGGCGGCTGAGATGCTAAGGAATCGAAGGATTGAACGTCACCAACTGCAGGATTATCTTCAAGTATCGAATCGACACACGGGCAGATCAATGGGTTGGCTGGGCAATGTATCCGAAGAGGGATTGATGCTCATCAGTGATCTACCCCTGCTGGTCGGCGCCATATTCGATTTGCGCATGAAGATGCCCGTTAACGCAGAAGGGCAAAAAGTAGTCGACGTAAAAGCCACTTGTCTGTGGTGTAACGAAGATGAAACACCTGGAAATTACAATTCGGGTTTTACATTGAATACGGTGCCTGAGGGCTATCGTGACCTTGCCGATGCACTGCGCCAATATTTCTGCTTCTACCTCGTAGAAGCTTCAGCCTGACGCAGGCAATTTACAGTGTTCCGGCTTTCTTCCAGCTCAAGTAGCGAGTGACCAGTTGTGCGCCCAGTTCTGCTGGGCGCACATCCATGACCGGTATGCCCTGGGCTGCCAGGCGTTCATGGAGACCGGCCCTTGCATTGCCGAAGTCGATTGTCCCGCAATAAGCCAGTGCCTGATCGTAGGTCTGTACCGACGATTGACGCAGGCTATCCAGTACCTCCTCCCGCAGACTGGCCACCAATACCCGATGATGACGGCTGAGCTGCTTCACGGCTGCCGGTAATTCCTCATCGTCTTCATCGCGCAGATTGGTCACCAGAATCACCAGAGCCCGGCGTTTCTGCCGTGCCAGCACCTGACGCACCGCCGCGCTGTAGTCGGCTGCATGCTGAGTGCTTTGCAGGTCATAAACCGTGTTGAGCAGCAGATTCAAATGGCTCTGCCCTTTGACGGGGGCCAGATAGCGTTGCTGATCGCCGGCAAAGGTCGTCAGCCCCACGGCGTCACCCTGGCGCAAGGCGACGTAGCTGAGTAACAGGCAGGCGTTGAGGCTGTGATCGAAATGCGAGAGGTCGCCATCCTGGCTGCGCATGCGTCGGCCGCAGTCGAGCATGAGGATGATCTGCTGGTCGCGCTCGTCCTGATATTCACGGGCAATGGGCGTGCGTTGCCGGGCAGTGGCTTTCCAGTCGATCTGCCGCAGGCTGTCGCCTTCGCGAAATTCACGCAATTGATTGAATTCCAGCCCCAGTCCACGACGCTGACGTTGATGCACGCCGATCTGGCTGAGCCAGTTATCCACAGCCAGCAACTGCCCGCCATACAGCCTGGCGAAATCCGGGTAGACGCGGGTACTGCCAGACACTGGCAGGTAGCGGCGTGCCGACCACAGGCCCAATCGGCTGGGCAGGTTGACTTCGCAGTGCTCGAAGACGAATTGCCCACGCTTCACAGGACGAAGGCGATAACCCGCCTGGACTTTTTCGCCGCTGGCCAGGGTGACCGACAGCGGCATGTTTTCAAATTCCAGGCCGTCGGGTATGTGATCGAACACCTGCAAGGCTAGAGGATTCGCAGATGAATGCTCGATATCCAGCCGCACTTCGCTCCAGCGCCCCAGTGCCAGGCTGCCCGGCAACTGGCGCTGCACGCTGGGTGAGGGCAGACGCGCAAGGCGAACGAGGTCGAACAGGCTCGTGCCGATCAGGCCCAGTAATGCGGCCCGGAAGAGGGTGGTGATCTGTTGAGGCAGATCGACACCCAGCGCCTTGAGGCTGCCATGCAACAAGGCAACCCCCGCGAGCCCGCCGAACCAGTACAGCAACCGTATCGATGGCCTGAATGCCTGTTTCATAGGCGCGGTGCCGGAACCTGATCGAGCAATTGTTTGAGCACCTGATCCACCGAAAGGCCTTCGATGTCCAGCTCGGCCGAAAGCCTTACCCGATGGCGCAACACCGCCAGTGCGCAGCCTTTGATATCGTCCGGTATGACGAATTCGCCACCGCGCAACAGCGCACGAGCCCGGCCACCACGGACCAGGGCAATGGAGGCGCGTGGCCCGGCACCGAGGCTCAGGCCTGGCCAGGTCCGGGTGCTGCGCGCCAGACGCACGGCGTAATCCAGCACCTGTTCGTCCATGGGCAACTCGCTGGCGATACGTTGCAGCGCCTGAACTTCACGAGCCTGCAGGATGACCCGCAGCGGTTGCACTTCGAGGATGTCGGCCCGAGGCGAGCGCGTCACTTGCCGCACCATGGCCAGTTCTTCCTGCGTGTCCGGATAATCCATACGCAGCTTGAGCATGAAGCGATCCAGTTCGGCTTCCGGCAGAGGATAAGTGCCTTCCTGCTCGATGGGGTTTTGCGTGGCCAGCACCATGAACGGCTGGGCAATCGGCAGCGCACGGCCTTCAAGGGTGACTTGCCGTTCCTGCATGGCTTCAAGCAGCGCGGCCTGCGTCTTGGCCGGAGCGCGGTTGATCTCGTCGGCCAGCAGCAGGTTGGTGAACAGCGGCCCCTTGCGCAGCTTGAACTGCTCGGTCTGCATGTCATACACCGCATGGCCGGTGACATCGCTGGGCATCAGGTCGGGGGTGAACTGAATACGCGCGAACTCGCCACCGAAGCAACGGGCCAGAGCGCGGACCAGCAAGGTCTTGCCCAGCCCCGGAACACCTTCAAGCAACACATGCCCGCCACCGATCAACGCGGTCAACACATCGTCGATCACCGCATTCTGGCCGATCACGGCCTTTTGCAGCTCGTTGCGCAGCGCCTGCGCCAGATGGCTGGCACGCTGGCGTTGCTGCGCCTGATTGCTGGGCGCAGGTTCGGCGCTGACCGAGGCTTCGGTGGGCGGGAGGCTGTCGAGGTTGTGGGGCTGTTCGGTCGGTTGATCGCTCATGGGTTCCGCTGTCTTACTGACTGTTACATGTGTTTTATCGTCCATAAATCAGCTGCTTACCTTATCTGACCTTTCAGTTTTCCAGAGTTGGAGAGGGTAAGTGACGACTGACCTTCGCAACGGCAATCCCATCATAGCTCTCGATGTCGAGTGTTCGTCAGAGGTTTTGTTGAGTTTCGGTTAACGGGGCACAGCAGATTTGCGCAGTAAGAGGTGATACCTGACGCATCTCTGCGACGAGTGTTTGTATCAGGGCCGCTGCGGGTAACTCTCTGGCCAGCGGAGCGCCTTGACCTGCCCATTGAGCTGCAAACTCGTGGCAGCCTTTAGCGCTGGCCGCCGCGTGCAAAGCCTTTGCAACGTCATAGGCGAGAGGGTATTCAGCCGGTAACGGGACTTTTTCAACCTGAGACTCAAGGTACAAACGGTTGGAAATGCCACGGGCAGGTCGTCCCGAGATATAGCTGGTAATACGTGTCTCGTGGGCTTTGGCTGTCTTGAGTATTTTTCGGTGTTCCTGAGTCGCAGAAGACTCGGGGCACAGGATAAAAGCCGTACCCAGCTGGCAGGCGTGAGCGCCGAGGGTCATGGCTGCGTTGATTCCTGCGCCGTCCATGATGCCTCCAGCGGCAATCACAGGCAGGTCCACCGCTGAAGTGATGATACGCAAGAGAGCGAAGAGCCCCATCTGATGGTCCTGGCCCGGAGCATCATCAAAAACACCTCGATGGCCTCCCGCTTCGTGGCCTTGGGCGACAATCGCCTGAACACCTGCGTTTTCAAGCTCTCTGGCTTCAGCCAGGGTTGTCGAGCATCCCATGGTGAAGATTCCCGCTGCCTTGAGCTCGGTGATCCATGTGTGTGAAGGCACGCCGAAATGAAAGCTGACGACGGCTGGCCGCTCCTCCAGAAGCATTTCCAGCATCGCCCGATCATCAACGAAGCTCTTGTATATCTCCCGCAGCGTTTGAGGCGCCACAGCTTCAAACTCTGCAAACGTGGTCGCTATATGTGCCAGCCAGGTATCGTTTCTCGCCTGATCGAATGTTGCCGGGCGATGGCAAAACATATTGACGTTAAAGGGCTTGTCGGTCAGCGATCTTGTCTGCCTGATCAGATCCCGCCCCTGATCGACATTACTGGCCCCCAAACCGATGGAGCCTAATGCGCCAGCATTGGACACGGCGGCAGCTAATGCAGGGGTGGAAACCCCCACCATCGGTGCCTGGATAATGGGGTGCTCAATACCGAGCAGAGACGAAAATGCTGTTTTTTGCACGTTTCACCTACCTGTCTGCGTTGTGTTGGCTTTCGGTCAATGTGCCGTCTTGCGGGGGGCTCTAGACCAAGGCTTCAGCAGGGCCGAAGAATTCGTAGTGCATCTGGTCTTGTGGTACTCCCAGCTCCTGAAGGGACCGTTTCATGAAGGCCATGAAAGGTTTTGGCCCCAGGAAATACACATCCAGGTCCCTGTCGGCGGGCAGCCACTTCTGCAAGTGTTCGATCGAAGGCATGCCCACGGCGCTCGGGCGTTTTTCCACTCCGGGGTCCAGTTCGCTGTGGACCACATTGGCCTTGAAAAGCGGGAAGCGTTCCTGCCAGTCCTCCAGCACCTTCTGGAACGCCTGTGCTTTGGCATTGCGCGCGTAGTGGATAAACACGACCTGCCGGTTACCGGCGTTCAGCGCCGTTTCAGCCATGGCGAGGGTCGGAGTGATCCCGACGCCGCCGCTGATCAGTACCAGGGGTTTGGTGCCTTCAGTCAGGGTGAAATTACCCGCAGGCGGAAACAGCTCCAGTACCGCTCCGGCAATCACCTGATCATGTAGATAGTTGGACGCAACGCCGCCGGGTTCGCGTTTGACGCTGATACGCAGACCTGAGCCGCTGGCAGGTGCCGAGAGCGAGTAGTTCCTGCGAACCTCCGTGCCGTCCACGTTCAGGCGAACCCCGATGTATTGGCCTGCCTTGTGCGCCACAACAGGCTTGCCGTCGACCGGTTCAAGGTAGAACGACGTGATCTCGCTGCTTTCAGGAATCTTTGCGGACACCTTGAACGGTCGGCCCCCTCGCCAGCCGCCAGGAGCCGAAGCGATGCTTTCGTACATTCCCTCTTCGGCATCGATCAGGATATCGGCCAGTTGCTGATAGGCCGCCGCCCATGCCGCAATCACCTCATCCGTGGCGATTTCTTCACCCAGCACTTCCCGGATAGCGCGTAACAGACAGGCACCGACGATCGGGTAGTGTTCAGGAAGGATCTGCAGAGCCACGTGTTTGTTCACGATCTGGCCAGCAAGCGGCCCCAGGTTCTCCAGACGATCAATATTTTTGGCATACATCAGCACGCCGTTCGCCAGCGCCCTGGGCTGCGTTCCGTTTGCCTGATGGGCTTGATTGAACAGAGGGCGAACTTCCGGGTGCCCGGCCAGCATGATGGTGTAGAAGTGTGTGGTCAGTGCTTCGCCACCCGTTTCCAGGAGAGGAACGGTCGCCTTGATAATGTCGCGCTGCGATGGGGTGAGCATGTGGACTCCAGTCATTCGGTTGGTGTGACTGACATAGCAACAGCTATGCCAGCAGAAAAACCGTGTAAAACTGGCTCGAAAGGCGGGGGTGGAGTCTTTATGACTTGGTCATAATGACTCTTTTTGGGTGTGTGAGGTCAATTTGACTCGTTCGCTCACAAGGCATTCCTGAGACTCTGCAGATGAGCAACCTGCCGTGTGAATTCGGCACTGGACATCCGTTGGCTGGGCCTTGGTCGCAGGGCGTCGCTGATGGCGCTGGTGGGTTGGCGGGTCAGGCGCGCCAGGACTTGCCATTGGTCGGTCACGCCCAGTCTTTCGAAGCCGGGATGACGTTGGCGGGCGCGGCGCAGGATGTCTGTTTGCAGGCTTTTGATCAGGGCCTGATGGCCGCTGCGTCGGCGTACAAAATCGGCACTGGCGCGCAGGTGTTCGGCCAGTTGACGCCGACCTCGTGCAGCGGGTGCTTGCAACGGGCCTTCGCGCAGGCCTGCATGCCAGAGCGTCAGGCCGAGCAGCAGCGCAAGTGTCACCAGCGCCAGCGGGAAGTTGCGCAGCAACAGGCTCGCCAGATTGTCATGGCCGGTTTCCAGGACCATGGTCACCGCGCTGTCCTGAGTGAGGTACCAAAGCAGCCAGGCGTTGTCGTAGCGGGTGATGGCGCGGTTTTTCCACAGGTCGGAATCCGTGACCACGGTGATCAACCCCTTGCCGTAGACCATTTGCATCATGTGCGTGGCGTCGGCGCTGTTGGCCCATGACTGGGCATGATCCTGCGGGTCTTCCAGGTGGAAGGCCGGGTTGAAGCTCATGTAGGCCGGTTCTTTTTCGTTTTCCAGATACAGGCGCGTCAGTTCCGGCCAGCGCATGGTCGGTTTGGTGGTTCGGGGGGCGATCAGTGGAATCGGCGGTTTGGGGAGCGCATCGCTTTCCAGTCGTTCCTCTTCGCGATCCTGCAGCTTGATGTCCCGGGTGAAGTATTGGCGGATCTCGATCCGGTCCAGCAGCAGGTCGCCGCTGCGGTTCTTTTTCTCATCCCATATCTGCTCGGCGACGAACAACAGGTGACCGCCGGATCTGGCCCAGTCCAGCAGCCGTTCGACCTGGGCAGGCGTCATGTTTTCGCGACTGTCGAGCAGCAAGAGCGTTTGTGACTGCTGGCTGACATCGGGTAGCTCAATCAGGTTGCGGGTGGTGTTGACCCCGGGGGCGCGCTGGCGCAGGAAGTGTTCGGCCGCCAGATACGGATTGGCCGCGACTTCCGGCGAAGGCCCCTGATCGATGACTTCCTCATAGGGCTCAAGATGCTTAAAGGAATAAACACCGCCCAGCACCAGCGCCACGAGCACTAGCAGGCCGATCAGTATCTGCTTGCGCCGGCTCATCGTTTTGCCCCGGCATCGAACAGTCTACGCCAGCCGTCGCAGAGTTCCTGTTGCAGATGAGCGGGCGGCAGACGATGGCCGTAAGCGAGGTTTTGCCAATGGGTGGTCAGGCTGCGGCTGAACTCGCTCAACAGTGGCTGGTTGAGTGTTGCGACCTGTTCCAGCACCTGGCCTTCGGTGTCGGCATTCTTGAGGGGCAGGT
Organism: Pseudomonas lijiangensis; assembly: GCF_018968705.1. Taxonomy (NCBI): domain Bacteria; kingdom Pseudomonadati; phylum Pseudomonadota; class Gammaproteobacteria; order Pseudomonadales; family Pseudomonadaceae; genus Pseudomonas; species Pseudomonas lijiangensis. Next base: position 4,664,528 of record NZ_CP076668.1, on the reverse strand, counting down.
GATAGTCGCTCAGCAAGCGGTTGAGCAGGCCGCGATACAGCAGGCTTAAGGCTTCTCGTGGCTGGCTGGCCCAGAGTCGCTGCGCGTGGGCGGCGATGTCGTCAGGCAGGCTCTGGGCCGTGACGGACAGGCCGAACAGTTGTTCGGGTTTGTCGCGCAGGGTTTTGCGTTTGCTGCTGCCGCGGCTGACGAAGGTCTTGAACCACAGGCGATAACGCCAGATCAGCCAGCCGGTCAGGGCGATGGCGCTGGCCCAGAGCAGCGTTTCCAGTACGTTGGCGATGACGCCGGCCGATCTCAGCAAGCCGTTCAGCCATTTGAGCAGGGTGGTCTCGTTGCCAGCCTTTGCCTGGGAAACCGGATCCTTGTGCTCCGGGAAGCGCCAGCCGGTGACGGTCCTGGGATTCTTGAACGGCGGCTGTTGCAGCAGGGCCCGGATGTCTTTTCTGGCTTCTTCGCTGGTCAGGGCCTGAAGCGTCAGGCGTGGCGTATCGGGGGCGGCGGAGGGTTGGGCGTTGCTGTCTTGTTCCAGCTCCGGCAGCGGGCAACTGTAGCTCTGGGGTTCGTCGGCCCAGCTCGGCGTGGGCAAGGCAGACAGGGCCAGACCGGCAGCGATCAGCACCACATAGGCGCTGCCGGTCAGGCGTTGGCGCAGGCGTCTGAAAACCAGCTCGATATCCCAGGCCTCCAGCGTGGTGCGGCGATTGAGGTACAGGGTGAATCCGCAGGACACATAGATCGGCCCCCAGAACACCAGCATCAAGGCATACAGCGCATTGCTCAGGTGTTCCAGCCAGTTCCAGCTGCCGTTGGCATTGAGCATGCTGTACCAGCGCCAGTCGAGTTCGATCTGCTGGGGAATGAAGGCATAGAACAGCAGGATCAGGCCGAACCATAGCGCAAATTCCAGGTGGCTGCCGAGGATGGTCAGGCAGCGGGCGGCGCGCATGTCTTTCTGGCTGAGCAGGGCGATGCGCTGGCTTCGTTCGATACCTGACAGGTTTTCCAGTTGTTGCACCGGCAGCAGGAAACTGCGGCTCGGGCTCAGGCGCCGCGAAACCAGGCTGGGGAGCAACTCGTTCCTGAGGGTCGCAGGCCAGCCCTGGAGCGCCTGCTTGAGTGTGGGCGCCGGGCCGAACAATGCCTTTGAAAGAATCAGCAGCGGCAGGCGTTCATAAACCGGTTTGAGCCACCAGAACACAAAGAACACCAGCGAAGGGTAATCCCACAGCAACAGGGTCAGCAGCGCGAAGAACGGCAGGGTGACGATGGCCCAACTGCTCATCAGCAGGCCCCGGTGCTCGCGAGCCAGCAACACGCCCAGGTCCATGGCTTCCCAGGGATTGCGCGGGCGTATGGTGACGCTGGCGTCAGTCAGGCGCATGGGCTGTCCGTCCTGCCAGAGTCAGATAGGCAATCACCATGGCCCAGAGCGCAGCGCCCACCAGGTATTTGATCAGCGGCGTGGGCCAGGTCATGGATGACCAGTAGGCTTCTATAAAGGCCGCAATCAACAGGAACAGAATGACACCGCCGATCAGTTGCACACTGACTCGTGCGGCCTGACGCAAGGCTTCGGCGCGCGTCAGGCGACCCGGCGCCAGCAAGGCCCAACCCAGTTTCAGCCCCGCCGCACCCGCCAGGGCAATCGCCGTCAGTTCAAAGGCTCCGTGACCGATCACGAATGACCAGAATGTCTGGCCAAAGCCGATCTGTGTCAGGTGCCCGGCAACTGCACCGATCATCAGGCCGTTGAACAGGAGGAAGAACAGGCTGCCAAGGCCGAACAGCAACCCGCTGGCATAGGTCTGAAACGCGATGCCGATGTTGTTCATGATGTAGTAGCCGAACATCATCCAGTCCGAGCTGGACTCTCGCTCCAGTGCCTGCCCGATGCGCCGGGCGGCGGGGTCGTACATGCTTTCCATGTCGTTGACCTGCGCCGGGCTGACGATGCTGTAGATCAGGTCCGGAAAGAAATACACCAGCACGCCCATGGCTATCAGACTGCCGAAGAACAGCAGGCTGGCGACCAGCACGAAGTGCCATTGCTCGCGCACCAGACGCGGGAACCCGGCGAGGATGAAACTCAGGAACTGCGCGGCGAGGTTGCTGCGATGGCGATAGAGTTGTTGATGGCCGCGCATTGCCAATTGTTGCAACGGGTCGATCAGGTGGCTGCTGTAGCCACGCTCTCTGGCCAGTGCCAACTGATGACAGATTCGCCGGTAATCGCTGGCAAAGGTTTCGCCGGTTTCGGGATCGTGCTTGCCACGCTCAAGTGCATCCAGTCGCTCGCCGAAGAGCTGCCAGTGTGGCTGGTGTCGTGCTTCAAACTGGCTCTGTTTCATGTCGGCCCCAGCAGGCCGCGGGCCAGGCCATTGATGTGTTTAACCGCCTGGTCGGGAGCGATGTGCAAGGGCTCGGCGAGAATGTTGGCCAGTTCGGCAGTGCGGGCGGCGGAGAGTTCGCCCTGGCGTTCTGCCAGATCCAGCACGGCACGCTGTTCGTCCAGTGTCAGGGTAAAGGGCGCGATGACCGGATCCGCCTGCGGCAGGACCGGGCGCTGGACCGGTACGTCGCGATAGATCACGCAGGTTCCCGCTGCCAGATCGCCCAGGCGCTTGAACTGGGGATGACTCAGGCAACTGATGGCCCCGACGCTGTAGCCAAAGGGCAGCATATCGACCACGCGCAGCAGGTTGCGGATCAGCGACGATCCCCAGCCGATGGGCGTGCCGTCGTCATGAACCACCCGCAACCCCATGATGCGCTTGCCCGGCGTGCAGCCCTGGTTCAGGACTTCGAACAGCACCATGTACCACCAGGTCACCAGAAAGATGGCGATGGAGCTCAGGCCTGTACCGAGCTTGTCGAACAGCTGAAAAAACAGGAGGAGTGCGCCGATAACCAGCACGCGGATGCTCAGGTCGATTCCGAAGGCCAATGCGCGGGGCATGAGGCCGGCCGGACGAATGACCAGATCGATGCCTTCCGGGGTCTCGATCCCGATGCGGGTATCCAGGGGCGCGGGCGGCGCTGCATTCCTTGGCGAGGCTGGAGGCGAGGACATTGTCGGGGGCAGGGCACCTGAAAGCGATTTGTGATGCTATCGAGCACGGCAGTGGTGCGCAACAAGGCATTCGCCACAGGCATGCCTGAAGACCTACACTTTATTGGTCTTTTGTTCAGGATCAGCCCGTGACTTCCAGCATTTTCTGGTACGACTATGAAACCACCGGTATCAATCCACGCAATGATCGCCCATTGCAGATGGCCGGCATTCGTACCGACTTCGACCTCAATGAAATCGCCGCGCCGGTAAACCTGTACTGCCAGCCCGCCGACGACATCCTGCCACACCCTGCCGCGTGCATGATTACCGGGATCACGCCCGGACGCCTGGCTGAGAAAGGGCTCTGCGAAGCAGACTTCATGACGCGGGTACACGCTGAGTTGTCAGCGCCCGGGACCTGCGGTTCTGGCTATAACACGTTGCGCTTCGATGACGAAATGACCCGTTACAGCCTGTATCGCAACTTTTTCGACCCTTATGCCCGGGAATGGCAGGGCGGTAACAGCCGCTGGGACCTGATCGATGTGGTGCGGGCGGCCTATGCGCTGCGTCCCGACGGGATTGTCTGGCCACAGGAAGAGGGAAGGGTGACGCTCAAGCTGGAGCGTCTGACGGCGGCCAACGGTATCGATCACGGTCATGCCCATGATGCATTGTCGGATGTAAGGGCAACGATTGCCCTGGCGCGCCTTGTGCGTGATAAACAACCACGGCTTTATGATTATCTCTTCGCGCTGCGCAGTAAACAGAAGGTTCAGGAACAGATTCGTCTGATGCAACCGCTGGTACATATCTCGGGACGTTTCTCGGCGGCTCGTAATTATCTGGGCGTCATATTACCCCTGGCCTGGCATCCTCATAATCGCAATGCACTGATTGTGTGCGACCTGCATCTGGATCATTCACCATTGCTGGATCAAGATGCCGAAGTTTTGAAACGGCGTTTATATACACGTCGTGAGGAGCTGGCGGACGGTGAATTGCCGGTGCCGCTCAAGTTGCTGCATATAAACCGCTGTCCGGTGATTGCGCCGCTGTCTGTCTTGCGCAGTGAAGATCAACAGCGCTTGCAGCTGGATATGGCGGGCTATCAGGCACGAGTGGCACAGCTGAACGAGAGCCGTGAACTTTGGCAGGACAAATTGACGGCCTTGTATGGCAAGGATGATTTCACGGCCTCTGAAGATCCCGAGCAGCAATTGTATGATGGCTTTATTGGTGATCGTGACCGTCGTCTTTGTGAGCAAGTACGCTGTGCCGAGCCAGAACAACTGGCCCATGATGCCTGGCCTTTTGACGATGGGCGTCTGCCCGAGTTGCTGTTTCGTTATCGTGCCCGCAACTTTCCGGAAACCTTGAACAGCGAAGAGCAACATCGCTGGCGCAGTTTTTGTCAGACAAGGCTGCGCAGCCCTGAAGCAGGGGCTCCCAACACATTACAAGGTTTTACAAAGGCGTTGCTAGAGTTGTCCCTTAATGCCACCGCAGAGCAGCTAGAGGTGTTGAGTCAATGGCAGGATTATGTACAGCATTTAAGTGAGCGATTGGGTGTACAGGGATAAGGCTGAAGGAAATCGGACTAATAAAAAACGCCAGCAAGCTGGCGTTTTTAACGGGTGCAGTTGTGCAGCCCCATGAAGCTTAGCCCAGCAGAGTGGCCCAGCTTTCAACCTCGTCACCGCCCCACTTGGCTTTCCACTCTTTCAGAGTTTTATGGTTGCCACCTTTGGTTTCGATGACTTCGCCGTTGTGCGGGTTTTTGTACTGCTTGACTTTACGAGCACGCTTGGTGCCGGTAGTTTTCACTGCGCCGCCACGAGGCGCTTTAACTTTCGATTCTGGATCCAGAAGTGCAATGATGTCACGCAGCGATTTCTGGTATTCGCCCATCAGCGTGCGCAGTTTACCTTCGAATTCCAGCTCGGTTTGCAGTTTGTCGTCTTGCGACAGATTTTTCAAACGGGCTTGCAGTTCTTTGATCGCTTCTTCTGTGGCGCGGTATTCGTTGATCAGGGACATGAGGGGGACCTTATGTTGTGATGGGTTTCAGGGAGACAGTCACGCAATAATAGTCAGAGGAATTGAGCAAGTAAACATTAAATAAAAGTTTTATTGAATTATTGAGAATATAGCACCCCTTCTAGAGATTCATGGAACTAGCGATGAGGTCAGTGATCACCAAAGATGTCCCTATTAAACCCCCTCTAAATAGAGGGCTTGTTTGAGGCTTGAACGCTGAAAACGGGATGATGGCAGGGTGCAATCCCGGGACACCGGTTTTCTTCTGGCCAAGGGCAAAGGGAATACTGCAGTTTTGCCGCACAGTCGCTAGAATAGCGCCTTTGCGAAGTTCTGGAGTTTCCCTAAATGCGCACTTTTCGTCTGGTGATTGCTTGCCCGGACCGTGTTGGCATCGTTGCCAAAGTCAGTAACTTTTTGGCATCCCATAATGGCTGGATTACCGAAGCGAGCCACCATTCGGACAATCTCAGTGGCTGGTTCTTCATGCGCCACGAGATCCGTGCCGATACATTGCCTTTTGACCTCGATGGTTTCCGCGAGGCGTTTACGCCTATCGCCGAAGAGTTCTCGATGGACTGGCGCATCACCGACTCCGCGCAGAAAAAGCGCGTGGTGCTGATGGCCAGCCGCGAATCCCATTGCCTGGCCGACCTGCTGCACCGCTGGCACAGCGATGAACTCGACTGCGACATCGCCTGCGTGATCTCCAATCACCAGGACCTGCGCAGCATGGTCGAGTGGCACGACATCCCTTATTACCACGTGCCTGTGGACCCTAAAGACAAGGAGCCGGCATTTGCCGAAGTCTCGCGTCTGGTAGGGCATCACAAGGCTGACGTCGTTGTGCTGGCGCGCTACATGCAGATCCTGCCGCCGCAACTGTGCAGCGAATACGCCCACCAGGTGATCAACATTCACCACAGCTTCCTGCCATCGTTCGTCGGTGCCAAGCCTTACCATCAGGCTTCGCTGCGTGGTGTGAAGTTGATTGGTGCCACCTGTCATTATGTCACCGAAGAGCTGGACGCCGGTCCTATCATCGAGCAGGACGTGGTGCGCGTCAGTCATCGCGACAGCATCGAAAACATGGTGCGTTTCGGTCGTGACGTGGAAAAAATGGTCCTGGCCCGTGGTCTGCGCGCTCACCTGGAAGACCGGGTGCTGGTGCACGACAACAAGACCGTGGTTTTTGATTGATCATTCGAGCCATTCGCGAATAGATTCGCTCCTGCACCGTTTGCAAAAGCTGCGCAGGAGCGATTCCCCATGACAGATCCCCTCGACAAGGCTACCTCCACCGCACCGCCCACTCTGGGCGAAGGCTGCCTGAGCCGTTACGACCCCGATGAACTGACCCCCGAAAACGGAGCCGACTTCCGCGACGCTGCCAGATTGTGGCGCCAGTTGCAGGAACAATCGCCCGAGCCCGACAGCGAAGCCTGAGCATTCAGCCATCCTGCGGAATCTGATCAATAATAAGCATTCCACAAGAGCTGCTGGCTGCCGGTCAGCGGCTTCTCACAGCCGTGCATGACGTATTGAGCAGGTGATGAAATGTCCGATTCTCAGGAAATTGCATTGGGGGCCGACCTTGCTGGCCAACCTGTCTTTCAGGCCTTACGCCTGACCAATCGCCATGGTCTGGTGGCCGGTGCAACCGGGACCGGCAAGACCGTCACGCTGCAGCGTCTGGCTGAGGCCTTCAGCGATGCAGGCGTTGCGGTCTTCGCTGCCGACATCAAAGGCGATCTCTGTGGCCTCGGCGCTGCGGGAAATCCTCAGGGCAAAATTGCCGAACGGATTGCCGGCATGCCCTGGCTCAATCATCGTCCCCAGGCTTATCCGGTCACCTTATGGGATATCGACGGCAAGTCTGGCCATCCCTTGCGCACGACCTTGAGTGAAATGGGGCCGTTGCTGCTGGGTAATCTGCTTGAGCTGAGCGACAGCCAGCAATCGGCACTGTATGCAGCCTTCAAGGTGGCTGACCGCGAGGGGCTTCTGCTGCTGGATATCAAAGACCTCAAGGCGCTGCTCAACCATTTGCGCGATAACCCGCAATTGCTGGGTGAAGATGGCGCGTTGATGACCTCCGGTTCCAGCCAGGCCCTGCAGCGGCGCCTCGCTGTCCTGGAGCAGCAGGGTGCAGAAGCCTTGTTTGGCGAACCGGCCTTGCAACTGGAGGATATTCTGCGGCCCGCCAGTGACGGGCGAGGGCGCATTCATCTGCTGGATGCCAGCCGTCTGGTGCACGAAGCGCCCAAGGTCTACGCCACGTTCCTGCTGTGGTTGCTGGCAGAACTCTTCGAGCAATTGCCCGAGCGCGGGGATGCGGACAAGCCGCTGCTGGCGCTGTTCTTCGATGAAGCGCATCTGTTGTTTGCCGATACGCCCAAGGCTTTGCAGGAGCGGCTCGAGCAGGTTGTGCGCCTGATTCGCTCCAAGGGTGTCGGTGTGTATTTCGTCACTCAATCGCCCGGAGATTTGCCGGACGACATTCTGGCGCAGTTGGGGCTGCGTATTCAGCACGGGCTGCGAGCGTTCACCGCCAAGGAGCAGAAGTCGCTGCGGGCGGTGGCCGATGGTTTCAGGCCCAATCCCGAGTTCGATGCGTTGAGTGTGCTGACTGAACTGGGGATCGGCGAAGCGCTGGTGGGTACCCTGGAAGACAAGGGTACGCCAGCCATGGTCCAGCGGGTGCTGATTGCGCCTCCTCAGTCACGTATCGGGCCGCTGAGCGATGCCGAGCGCGCAGGCCTGATCAACCAGTCACCGCTTGCGGGGCGCTATGACAAGCCTGTCGACCGGGAGTCTGCCTACGAAATACTCGTGACCCGCAAGGCAAGCGAGGCGAGTCAGGCCGATGTGCCTGCGCAGGAGTCGGAGAGTTTTGGTGACAAGGCCACTGAGTTCCTGGGCAGCGTTGCAGGGCAGGCCGTGAAAAATGCCATGCGTCAGGCGGCGACTCAGTTGGGGCGTGAGCTGGTGCGGGGTTTTATGGGGTCGTTGTTGGGGGGCAAGAAGCGCAGGTAAGGCGGCGTCAAAGGCGGTGCGGGCGCACCGCCTTTGTCAGGTGGATCAGGCCAGCGCCTTGGACGCAAGCCAGAACAGGCAGGCCGACAGTGCGACAGTGGCGGGCAGGGTCAGAACCCAGGCCAGCAGAATCGTACGCACAGTGCCGCCTTGCAGGCCGCTGCGGTTGGCAACCATGGTTCCGGCAACACCCGACGACAGAATGTGGGTGGTCGAAACAGGCAGGCTGAAGATGTTGGCCATACCGATGGCGCAGGCTGTGGTGATCTGGGCCGACATGCCTTGGGCGTAAGTCATGCCCTGCTTGCCGATCTTCTCGCCAATGGTCAGTACCACGCGCTTCCAGCCAACCATGGTGCCGATACCCAGCGCCAGTGCCACGGCCAGGATTACCCAGAACGGTGCGTATTCGGTCGTACCGGTCAGGTCCTTGCGCAGTTTTTCCAGGTCGGATTTTTCACGAGCGCCCAGGTGCGGCAGCTTGCCGACCTTGCGTGCAGTGTCATCCAGGCACAGCAGGTAACGGCGCACTTCGATGCGTTGTTCCGCAGACAGCGAGTGGTAATCGGCAACGCCCTTCAGGGTGTCGAGCAGTGCGTCGATGGTCGGCTCGGTCTGCTCCGGATTACAGGCGGAGCTGGACGGCAGGTCACCCTTGAGGGATTTGCCCATGGCCAGGTATTCGCCCAGCGTGCTGCTGTTGCGCTGATAGAACTGGCTCAGGTGCAGGGTTGCATCCCGTGTACGTTCGATCTGGTAGGTCGTGCTGTTGAGGTCCAGAACGAACTGGCTTGGCACGATACCGATCAATACCAGCATGATCAGGCCGATGCCTTTCTGGCCATCGTTGGAGCCGTGTACAAAGCTCACGGCCATGGCCGAGATGACCAGCACCAGACGGTTCCAGAACGGCGGGTGCTTCTTGTCGTCGATCTTGCGGCGCTGCTCAGGCGTCTTGTGCATCTTGGACAGTGGGCGCCACCATTTGAGAGCGACGAGCACCAGGCCTGCGATCAGGAAACCGGCCAGTGGCGAGAACACCAGCGAGGCGCCGATATCCATTGCTTTCTGCCAGTTGACGCCATCGCTCAACGGGATGTCGTTGATCAGGGCGTTGGCCAGGCCCACACCCAGGATCGAGCCGATCAGCGTATGGGAGCTCGATGCCGGAATCCCGAAGTACCACGTACCCAGGTTCCAGGCGATCGCCGCGGCCAGCAGCGAGAACACCATCGCCAGCCCGTGTCCGGTATTGACGTTGATCAGCATTTCCACCGGAAGCAGGTGGACGATGGCATAGGCCACGCCGACACCGCCCAGCAGGACGCCTAGGAAGTTGAAGACACCCGAGAAGAACACGGCCAGATGAGGCGGCATTGCCTTGGTGTAAATGACTGTCGCCACCGCGTTGGCGGTGTCATGAAAGCCGTTGATGAACTCGAACGTTAGGACGAATGCCAGGGCGAGCAACAGGCTCACTAACACCCAAGCATCTAGCCCGCTGAATAAATCGATCATGTAGGTTTTCTGACCCGGTCTGAAGGGGGCGCGATTATGACAGAAAAAATACGGATCGACTTGCCAGCCGCTGATTGGTATCGCTTAAAGTCAAAAAAAAGGCATGACGGGGGTGCCCGGTTGATCGCTCAAATGGGACGGTGACGCCTTTGCTGCCAGCATTCTCAAGGCCTGTGCGAACGGTTGAGGCCGTTCAGACCCTGGAGTTTGTCATGTTTCTTCTTTCAGGCCTTTTTCCATTTTCTGCAGCTCTTCTTTGAAAGCCTGATCCAGCAGGCTGGCTCTTTTACGCCAGGGCTTGCGTTCGGGTTCGGGCTGCGCGGCGTAGGTGGTGACTTCCCCGCCGTAGACATCCTTGTAACGTTGTTCCTGGCGCTCAAGTTCCGCGCGCAGTTCATCTTTAGTCACTGAGTTACCTGATCTAAGTCAATTGAGTCTGGTGATAACGCTGAGCACGCAAAAGTGTTCGCTCGTGTGAGCTGACCGGCGAAATACATTCGTGGCTGTCTGGCCACGCAGGGCTTCCGGCTTTTTCACAAGGCCTTTGACACGTTGCTGCTCGCGGCTACGGGCACCAGAAAAAACAGCTGTCGTAGCGACATTCGTTTTTTGGGTTAAGCACTAGGGCTGACATTGACTGGTCCTTGCGCCGAAAAACTAACTGCATGTTGCGCAGGAGGGCAAGGTATCGCCAATCAAGTGATCAATACTATCTCCAAGAAGTACAGCCTCGTCAACTATAGGCGTTGTCCGGCTGCCGGGAGATTTCATGAATAATGTTTTTTTTGTGAGACTCTTCCGAAGTTTTGGTGGGTAATGAATATGACAGAACTTTCATCATCCAAAGTCCGGCATCTACAGACAGAATACTGACGACAAAATTCAAATGAAATTCGGCAGGGCGATTAATCGGCAATCATCGGAGGGTGCGTCAGAATGTCGCAGTTTTGATTGCCCTAATGAAAACGGCCTTGCTTCGTGGGCAAGGCCGCTGCCATGGACTTCTTAGTGGGTACCTGACCAGGATTTTCCAAGAAGTCACTTCATGGCAGACGTAAAGGTATAAGTATATTTGCGATGGGTCAATTGCGATTATCGGCCATTGGTTCGATAATCGCACAAGCCGGGTTTCTCGAAGCATCCTTAAAAAGGGCTGAAGCCAGCGGTTTACAAGGCCTGAGAGCTGTTACAGAGGTGTTGGCAATGAATGATGAACTGCGTAATTCTTTTGCATCACTGGCACCGCCCATCGTGGCTTCGCCTGCAAAGCGTATCCAGGCGCTGACAGGCGACCCCGATTTCATGACCTCGCTGGCACGTGGCCTGGCCGTGATTCATGCCTTTCAGGAGCGCAAGCGACATCTGACCATTGCCCAGATCAGCCACCGCACTGAAATTCCCCGGGCGGCGGTTCGTCGTTGCCTGCACACCCTGATCAAACTCGGTTATGCGACGACGGACGGTCGAACCTATTCCTTATTACCCAAGGTTCTTACCTTGGGGCACGCCTATCTGTCTTCGACGCCGCTGGCGGTTTCTTCCCAGCCTTATCTGGACCGTATGAGCGATATGTTGCACGAGGCCTGCAACATGGCGACCCTCGAAGGCGACGACATTCTTTATATTGCCCGCTCGGCGACCACTCAGCGGCTTATCTCCGTCGACCTTTCGGTCGGTGGTCGGCTGCCGGCCTATTGCACATCCATGGGGCGCATCCTGCTGGCGGCACTGGACGATGTGTCGCTGCGTGAATATCTGGATCATGTGGATTTGCAGCCCAAGACCAGCCGCACCATTCGCACCACCGAAGCGTTGCTGGAGTGTCTGCAACTGGTTCGTCAGCAAGGCTGGTGCATCGTTGACCAGGAACTGGAGCAGGGGCTGCGCTCGATTGCCGTGCCTGTCTATGACGCATCGGGTCAGGTCCTGGCCGCGCTGAATGTCAGTACCAGCGCCGGGCGCGTGGCCCGCAGCGAACTGGAGCAGCGATTCCTGCCGATCATGCTCGATGCGAGTCGGGATCTGAGCACACAGCTGTTTACCTGACGGGCGGAACAGCCTCTTTTTAATGCGTTCGATTATCGAACGATTAGTCGATTATCGGATTGTTTGCGCTCGTGCTCAGGCATAACCTCATTTTCATTGCGGCGCTCTTCGCGCCGGTCATTGAATGTGATGTTGGGTTCGGGAGCACCTCATGGCTGAAATTCTTTCTCTACGCGATGCAGTGAAGCAACTGGTCAACGATGGCGATACGGTCGCACTTGAAGGCTTCACGCATCTGATCCCCACGGCGGCAGGCCATGAAATCATTCGTCAGGGCAAAAAAGACCTGACGCTGGTGCGCATGACGCCGGATCTGATCTACGACCAATTGATTGGTGCCGGTTGTGCGAAACGGCTGATTTTTTCGTGGGGCGGCAATCCGGGTGTGGGCTCTCTGCATCGCTTGCGGGACGCCGTCGAAAAACAGTGGCCCCATTCCATTGAGATCGAAGAGCACAGCCATGCCGACCTGGCCAACGCTTATGTAGCCGGTGCCTCGGGTTTGCCGTTCGCGGTGCTGCGCGCCTATGCCGGCTCGGACCTGCCCAAGGTCAACCCGCTGATCAAGACCGTGACCTGCCCGTTTACCGGTGAAGTGCTGGCTGCCGTGCCTTCGGTGCGCCCGGATGTCACGGTGATTCATGCCCAGAAAGCCGACCGCAAGGGCAACGTGCTGCTGTGGGGGATTCTCGGCGCACAAAAAGAGGCGGCATTGGCTGCCAAGCGCTGCATCGTGACGGTCGAGGAAATCGTCGACGACCTCAAGGCGCCGATGAACTCCTGCGTCTTGCCGACCTGGGCCTTGAGCGCGGTCTGCCTGGTGCCCGGCGGCGCGCATCCGTCCTACGCCCATGGCTACTACGAACGTGACAACCCTTTCTATCAGGCCTGGGACCCGATTGCCCGGGATCGCGAAACCTTCAGCGCGTGGATTGCCGAATACATTCATGGCACAGCGGATTTCAGTGAGTTCCAGAGCAAGTTGGCCAGTGCTGCGGAGGCAAAATAATGACTTACACCACCAGTGAAATGATGACCATCGCCGCCGCTCGTCGCTTGCGCAATGGAGCGGTCTGCTTCGTCGGCATCGGCCTGCCATCCAAGGCGGCGAATCTGGCGCGCCTGACCTCTTCGCCGGATGTGGTTCTGATCTACGAATCGGGTCCGATTGGTGCCAAACCCACGGTACTGCCGCTGTCCATTGGCGACGGTGAGCTGGCTGAAACCGCCGACACCGTGGTCGCGACCAGTGAAATCTTCCGCTACTGGCTGCAAGGCGGGCGTGTGGATGTGGGCTTTCTGGGCGCGGCTCAGGTCGACCGTTTCGGCAATATCAACACCACGGTGGTGGGCGATTACCACAACCCGAAAGTCCGTTTGCCGGGTGCCGGTGGTGCGCCGGAAATTGCCGGTTCTGCCAAGTCGGTGCTGATCATCCTCAAGCAGTCGGCCCGTTCGTTCGTCAACAAACTCGACTTCGTGACTTCGGTCGGACATGGCGAAGGCGGCGACTCGCGCAAGCGTCTCGGCCTGCCGGGTGCCGGGCCGGTGGGGATCATCACGGACCTGTGCATCATGGAGCCGGAAGCCGGGACCAACGAGTTTGTCGTGACCGCTCTGCATCCGGGCGTGACCCGTGAGCAGGTCATCGCGGCCACCGGCTGGGAAATCCGCTTTGCCGAGCAGGTCGTTTACTCCGAAGAGCCCACTGATGTGGAACTCAACGCCCTGCGTGAGCTGGAAGCACGGACTGCGGCGGCTCATGGTCAGGTTGCAGGAGAAGCATGATGCGTGACGTCTTTATCTGCGATGCAATCCGTACCCCCATCGGGCGTTTTGGCGGCGGCTTGTCTTCGGTACGCGCCGACGACCTGGCGGCGGTGCCGATCAAGGCCTTGATGGAGCGCAATCCGTCAGTGAGCTGGGACGAAGTGGACGAAGTATTCCTCGGCTGCGCCAACCAGGCCGGGGAGGACAACCGCAACGTTGCGCGCATGGCCGCTCTGCTGGCCGGCCTGCCGCCGAGCATTCCCGGCGTGACCCTCAATCGCCTGTGCGCTTCGGGCATGGACGCCATTGGCACCGCCTTCCGGGCCATTGCTGCGGGCGAAATGGAGCTGGCAATTGCCGGTGGGGTCGAGTCGATGTCCCGCGCGCCGTTTGTCATGGGCAAGGCCGATGCCGCTTTCTCGCGCAACATGAAGCTGGAAGACACCACCATCGGCTGGCGCTTCGTCAACCCGGCCATGAAGGCGGCGTACGGCGTCGACTCCATGCCTGAAACCGCCGACAACGTGGCGGATGACTTCAAGATTTCTCGAGCCGATCAGGACGCTTTCGCCCTGCGCAGCCAGCAGCGCACTGCCGCTGCCCAGGCTGCGGGCTTTTTCGAGGAAGAGATCGTGCCGGTGCGGGTCGCTCACAAGAAGGGTGAAACCGTTGTCGACAAGGATGAGCACCCTCGTGCCGATACCAGCCTGGAAACCCTGGGCAGGCTCAAGCCGGTCAATGGCCCTGAAAAAACCGTTACCGCTGGCAATGCATCGGGGGTCAATGACGGCGCGGCAGCCTTGATCCTGGCTTCGGCTGAAGCGGTCAAGAAACATGGCCTGACCCCTCGGGCACGGATTCTGGGGATGGCCAGCGCCGGTGTTGCACCACGAGTGATGGGCATTGGTCCGGTCCCGGCGGTGCGCAAACTGGTCGAGCGGCTGGGGTTGGCGGTTTCCGACTTCGATGTCATCGAGCTCAACGAAGCCTTCGCCAGCCAGGGGCTTGCGGTATTGCGTGAGCTGGGGCTCGCCGACGATGCGCCTCAGGTCAACCCCAACGGTGGCGCGATTGCCTTGGGCCACCCGCTTGGCATGAGCGGCGCAAGGCTGGTGTTGACGGCCTTGCACCACCTGGAAAAGACCGGTGGCCGCAAAGGCCTGGCGACCATGTGCGTGGGAGTGGGGCAGGGGTTGGCATTGGCAATCGAGGTGTAGCCACTCTCTTTTGTGCAGGCTGTGTGGGAGCGAATTCATTCGCGAACAGCCCCTTTCGCGAATGAATTCGCTCCCACTGGGTGTTTCAAGGTGGTTGTACTTGCTGAGGTTGAGTGTTACAGATTGTTTCTAAGTCGCCTGATCAGGATGGGAACAATGACAACGACAAATACAACTCACACCCCTTACACCGGCGAAGAGCGCAGCAAGCGTATCTTCGCCATCGTGGGCGCCTCTTCCGGCAATCTTGTCGAGTGGTTCGACTTCTATATCTACGCCTTCTGCGCCATTTACTTCGCTCCGGCGTTTTTTCCTTCCGATGATCCGACAGTCCAGTTGCTCAATACCGCCGGGGTGTTCGCGGCCGGGTTCTTGATGCGCCCGATTGGCGGTTGGCTGTTCGGACGTGTGGCCGACAAGCATGGCCGCAAGAACTCCATGCTGATTTCGGTCACCATGATGTGCGCCGGCTCGCTGATCATTGCCTGCCTGCCGACCTATGCGTCGATTGGCGCCTGGGCTCCGGCGCTGTTGCTGATGGCGCGTCTGCTGCAAGGGTTGTCGGTGGGCGGTGAGTACGGCACCACGGCCACTTACATGAGCGAAGTCGCCTTGCGCGGCAAGCGTGGTTTCTATGCATCCTTCCAATACGTGACCCTGATTGGCGGGCAGTTGCTGGCGGTGCTGACGGTGGTGATCCTGCAGCAATTTCTCACCACTGAAGAGTTGCGCGATTACGGCTGGCGTATCCCGTTCGTGATCGGTGCCTGTGCCGCAGTGATTGCCTTGCTGCTGCGCCGCACCCTCGATGAAACCACCACGGCCGAAAGTCGCCAGGACAAGGACGCCGGCAGCATTGCGGCGCTGTTCAAGCATCACAAGGCGGCCTTCATTACAGTGCTGGGATACACCGCCGGTGGTTCGCTGATTTTCTACACCTTCACCACTTACATGCAGAAGTACCTGGTCAACACGGGCGGCATGGAGCCCAAGACCGCCAGTTACATCATGACCGGTGCGCTGTTTCTGTACATGTGTATGCAGCCGTTCTTCGGCATGCTGGCGGACAGGATCGGGCGGCGTAACTCGATGCTGTGGTTCGGCGCGCTGGGCGCCTTGTGTACCGTGCCGATCCTGATGACCCTCAAGAGCAACACCAGCCCGTTCTTTGCCTTTGTGCTGATTACCCTGGCGCTGGCGATTGTCAGTTTCTACACCTCCATCAGTGGTCTGGTAAAAGCCGAGATGTTCCCGCCACAGGTGCGGGCGCTGGGTGTCGGTCTGGCTTATGCGGTCGCCAACGCGGTGTTTGGCGGTTCGGCTGAATACGTTGCCCTGAGCTTGAAGAGCAACGGCATGGAAAACACCTTCTATTGGTACGTGACGGCCATGATGGTCGTGGCTTTCCTGTTCAGCCTGCGCTTGCCGAAGCAGCCTGCGTATCTGCATCACGATCACTGATCGCGTTTTTCGGGCACAAAAAAACCACCTGTTACGGTGGTTTTTTTGTGAAGGCCGATCAGAACAACTGGACTGACGGTTTCTCTTTGGCAATCGGTTGCGCACTGCTGGTCTGCTCGTACCAGCCGCCACCGAGGGCCTTGTACAGGTTGACCTCGCTGGTGAGCTGGGACAGGCGATCAGTGATCAGCGTCTGTTGCGCGCTGAACAGCGAGCGCTGTGCGTCGAGGAACGTCAGGTTGCTGTCGATCCCGATGCGATAGCGACGCTCGGCAAGACGGTAGTAGTCCTGGTTGGCCGTGACGAAATCACGCTGGGCCTGGAGCTGCTCGTTATAGGTCTTGCGCGAGGCCAGGCCGTCGGAGACTTCCTGGAACGCGGTCTGAATCGCCTTCTCGTAGTTGGCGACGTTGATTTCCTTCTGGATCTTGGAGTAATCCAGGCTGGCACGCAGGTTACCGGCGTTGAAGATCGGCAGGTTGATGCTTGGCTGGAACAGCCAGGTCCCCGAACCGCCCTTGAACAGACCCGACAGGTCAGGGCTGGCCGTACCGGCATTGGCCGTCAGTGTGATGCTCGGGAAGAACGCGGCGCGTGCTGCTCCGATGTTGGCATTGGCTGCCATCAGGTTATGTTCGGCCTGCAGGATATCCGGGCGGCGTTGCAGCAGGTCGGACGGCAGACCAACCGGCATTTCGGTCAGCAGGTCGGCAGACAGTGGCTGCGCTTCTGGAAGGTTGTCAGGCAGGGCAGAGCCCAACAGCAGGGTCAGGTTGTTCTGATCCTGTGCAACCAGTCGTTGGTACTGGGCCAGTCTGGCCTTGGCACTTTCAACCGAGGTACGCGACTGGCTCAGGTCCAGTGCCGAAGCGACACCCACTTCATTGCTGCGCGAAGTCAGGCGATAGCTTTCCTCGTAGGTCTTGAGGGTTTCCTGCGTCAGCTTGAGCAGTTCCTTGTCGGCCTGCCAGGTCAGGTAAGCGTTGGCGACGTTGGCCACCAGGCTGATCTGGGTGCTGCGGCGCGCTTCTTCACTGGCGAAGTAAGTCTGCAAGGCCTGATCGCTGAGGCTGCGCACACGACCGAACAGGTCCAGCTCATAGGAGCTGATACCCAGGTTGGCCGAGTAGGAGCTGGTGATGCCGGCCTGACCACTGGTGGACATGTCGGCTGGCACACGCTGGCGTGAGCCCGTGGCATTGGCCGATACGGCCGGGAACAGGTCGGAGCGCTGGATGCGGTATTGCGCACGGTAAGCGTCGATGTTCAGTGCCGCGACCCGCAGGTCACGGTTGTTGACCAGTGCCGTCTGGATCAGCTGTTGCAGTGCCGGGTCACGGAAGAACTGACGCCAGCCCTGCTCGGCGGCAGCTCTTTCGGCGTTTTCGGCCGGCAGGTAGGCAGGACCTTGCGGGTACTGCGCTGCAACCGGTGATTCCGGCTGCTTGTACTCGGGAATCAGGGAGCAGCCGCTGAGAATGAATGCGGTAACTGCCAGAGAAATCAGGGACTTGCTCATTGGCCAGCCTCATCGTGAGAGATAGGTTTCTGCTTGCTCTTGAAGAGCGCCGATATCGATACGAAAAACAGTGGCACCCAGAAGATGGCCAGGACGACAGCGGTGATCATACCGCCAATGACGCCTGTACCAATCGAGTGTTGGCTGCCCGAGCCTGCGCCCGTGGAGATTGTCAGTGGGACAACACCCAGGATGAAGGCCATGGAGGTCATGATGATCGGACGCAGGCGCATCCGGCAAGCCTCAATTGCAGCGTCAGTCAGGGTTTTCCCCTGCTCGTGGAGTTCCTTGGCGAACTCCACGATGAGGATGGCGTTTTTCGCCGCCAGACCGACGGTCACCAGCAAACCTACCTGGAAGAACACGTCGTTCGACAGGCCGCGCATGCTGGTTGCGATCAACGCACCGATGACGCCCAGTGGAACCACTAGCATGACCGCGATCGGGATCGACCAGCTTTCATACAGGGCTGCCAGACAGAGGAAGACCACCAGCAGGGAAAGAGCATACAGCGCAGGTGCCTGCGACCCGGACAGACGTTCCTCGTAGGACAGACCTGTCCAGGAGATGCCGATGCCTGGTGGCAGTTTCTTCGCCAGTGCTTCTACTTCGGCCATGGCCTCGCCGGTACTGTAGCCCGGAGCCGGTGTACCGAGGACTTCCTCTGCCGCCACGCCGTTGTAGCGCGACAATTTAGGCGAACCGTAGACCCACTTGCCGCTGGCGAATGCCGAGAACGGCACCATCTCGCCAGCGCTGTTGCGCACATACCATTTGTTCAGGTCTTCCGGTGTCATGCGGGCGCCCGAGTCGCCTTGCAGGTACACCTTCTTCACACGACCACGGTCGATGAAGTCGTTGACGTAGCGACCACCCAGAGCGATGGACAGGGTGTTGTTGATGTCCGACAGCGTAATGCCGAGGGCACTGGCGCGTTCGTCGTCGATCAGCAACTGGTATTGCGGTTCATCGTTCAGGCCGTTGGGGCGTACGCCTGCGAGCACCTTGCTCTGGGACGCCATGCCCAGGAACTGGTTGCGGGCTTCCATGAGTTTTTCATGGCCTACGCCACCCTGATCCTGCAGGTAAACGTCGAAACCGGTGGCGTTACCCAGCTCCAGAACCGACGGAGGTACTACGGCGAACACCATCGCATCGCGGAAGCTGAAGAAGTGTGCCTGGGCACGCTTGGCCAGTTCGAAGACGCTGTTTTCAGCCGAACGCTCATCCCATGGCTTGAGCATCACGAAGGCGATGGCCGAGCTCTGGCCGCGACCGGCGAAGTTGAAACCGTTGACCGAGAACACCGACCTGACGGCCCCGCTTTCCTTGGTCAGCAGGTAGTCGCGCATCTTGTCGATGACTTGCTGCGTACGCTCCGACGACGAACCGGCAGGCGTCTGGATCTGGGCGAAGATGACGCCCTGGTCTTCTTCAGGCAGGAACGCGGCCGGAATGCGGGTGAACATCCAGATCATGCCTGCGCAGATCAGGATATAGCCCAGGTAGGCGGGGGCTTTATGCTTGAGCATATTGCCCACACCGCGCTCGTAGCTCACGACGCTGCGGTCGAAGTTGCGGTTGAACCAGCCGAAGAAGCCACGCTTGGGTTGGCCATGCTTCTCGTGGTCGATAGGCTTGAGCATCGTGGCGCAAAGGGCAGGGGTGAAGATCAGGGCTACCACCACCGAGAGCGCCATCGCCGAAACGATGGTGATCGAGAACTGTTTGTAGATCACCCCGGTGGAGCCACCGAAGAACGCCATTGGCAGCAGAACCGCCGACAGAACCAGTGCAATACCCACCAATGCGCCCTGGATCTGCTCCATGGACTTGATGGTGGCTTGCCTTGGCGACAGTTTTTCTTCTGCCATGACCCGTTCGACGTTTTCCACCACGACAATGGCGTCGTCCACCAACAGGCCGATGGCCAGGATCATGCCGAACATGGTCAGGGTGTTGATGGTGAAGCCGAAGGCCGCCAGGATGCCGAAAGTACCCAGCAATACCACCGGGACGGTCAGTGTGGTGATGACCGTGGCGCGGAAGTTCTGCAGGAACAGGTACATCACCAGGAACACCAGGACAATCGCTTCGCCCAGAGTGTGAACAACCCCGGAAATCGACTCGCTGACCACTGGAGTGGTGTCATACGGGTAAACGACTTTCATGCCTGGCGGGAAGAACGGCTCAAGCGAGGAAATCGTCGAGCGGATTGCCTTGGCAGTATCCAGGGCGTTGGCACCTGGAGCCAGTTTGATCGCCAGACCGGAAGCCGGTTTGCCGTTGTACTGGGAGTCGACGCTGTAGTTCTCCGCGCCCAGACCTACGGTGCCGACATCCTTGACCCGTACCTGGGAACCGTCGCTGTTGACCTTCAGCAGAATATTGCCGAACTGCTCGGCGGTCTGCAGGCGGGTCTTGCCGATGATGGTGGCGTTCAGTTGCTGGCCGCCAATGGCGGGCAGGCCGCCCAGTTGACCGGAAGACACCTGAACGTTCTGGGCGGTGATTGCGTTGCTGACATCAACCGGCGTGAGCTGGAAGTTGTTCAGTTTGGCCGGATCGAGCCAGATACGCATGGCGTACTGGGCACCGAACACTTGGAAGTCACCCACACCGGAGGTCCGGGAGATCGGGTCCTGCATGTTCGACACGATGTAGTTGGCCAGGTCTTCCTTGCCCATGCTGCCATCTTCGGACACCAGACCGATCACCATCAGGAAGTTTTTCACTGCCTTGGTGACACGAATACCCTGCTGCTGCACTTCCTGAGGTAACAGCGGTGTGGCCAGGTTCAGTTTGTTCTGGACCTGGACCTGCGCTGTATCCGGGTTGGTACCCTGGTTGAACGTCGCAGTGATGGTCATGCTGCCGTCGGAGTTACTTTCCGAGCTGACATAACGCAGGTTGTCGATACCGTTGAGCTGTTGCTCGATGACCTGCACCACAGTGTCCTGCACGGTCTGTGCAGAGGCACCCGGGTAGGTTACCTGGATCGCGATGGCTGGCGGCGCGATGCTTGGGTACTGGTTGATCGGCAGGCTGAGGATCGACAGGGTGCCGATCAGCATGATCACCAGAGCGATTACCCAGGCGAAAATCGGGCGATCGATAAAGAATTTCGACATGGGTTACTCCCCTTTGCTGCCTGCGGCTTTTTCAGTGGCCGGGGCAGGCGCCGGGTTTGCTCCTTTGACGTTGGTCGCTTCTGCAACTTTCACTTCAGCGCCCGGCTTGACGTACTGCAGGCCTTCGGTGATGACACGGTCGCCGGCGTTCAGGCCTTCTTCGATCAGCCATTCGCTGCCCACGGTACGTTTGGCAACCAGGGTACGCAGTTCAACCTTGTTGTCCTTGTTGACGATCAGGGCCGTTGGCGTGCCTTTCTGGTCGCGGGTCACACCTTGTTGCGGCGCGAGAATGGCCTGGGCGCTGACACCGGCCTGCAACTGGGCGTGAACGAACATGCCTGGCAGCAGACGATGCTCCGGGTTCGGGAAGACAGCGCGCAGGGTTACGGAACCTGTGCCCTGATCAACCGAGACTTCAGAGAATTCCAGTTTCCCTTCCAGCGGATAGACACTGGAGTCTTCCAGAGTCAGCTTGACCTTGGCGGCGTTGTCGCCTGCCTTCTGCAATTTGCCGCTTTCGAGGTCGGAGCGCAGCTTGAGCATGTTGGCCGAGGACTGCACCACGTCGACGTAGATCGGGTCGAGTTGCTGGATGGTAGCCATGGCTTCTGTCTGGGCACTGCTGACCAGCGCGCCTTCGGTCACTGCGGAGCGACCGATGCGACCGGAGATCGGCGCCAGCACCTTGGTGTAGCGCAGGTTGATCTGGGCGGTCTGCAGAGCAGCCTGGGCTTCCTGGCTGGAGGCCACGGCCGTGTCGTATTCCTGACGGCTCACCGCTTGCTCGTTCACCAGTTGCTTGTAGCGATCCGCCAGGGATCTGGCCGACTGCAAAGTGGCATGGGCGCTGGTGGCGGTTGCTTCATAGAGTGACGGGTCGATCTGGTACAGCTGTTGGCCGGCTTTTACATCGCCACCTTCAGTGAACAGGCGCTTGAGAATGATGCCGTTGACCTGTGGGCGTACTTCGGCCACACGGAAGGCGGTGGTCCGGCCAGGAAGCTCTGTGGTCAGTGCATAAGGCTGGGCTTTGAGGGTTACGACACCGACCTGAGGGATCTGAGCCGGCGGTGCCGCCTCTTCCTTCTTACTACAGCCACTGAGCAGTGTTGCCAGGGCGACGGCAGTGACCAGAACGGTAACAGCTGGCTTGAATTGCATGAAGATCCTCGGGGCAGGAGCCTGTTTACGCAAGGGAGTTGGAAATGTAAAAAAATATTTCGGCTAGATAAGTAGCATGCTAAGGAATATACTTACATTCACGGTTGTTTGTAAACATCTTCTTACCTGCTCAGATGCCGGTGATTGCAAGCTCGGGACAAGGCCAGACAAATGCCGCCCGGGCCCGTTTTCAGGTCTTGATAAACGACCCTGAAGAATTTTTTGAGGTTTATTGCCATGGTCCGCCGCACCAAAGAGGAAGCCCAGGTTACTCGCAGCCAGATTCTGCAGGCTGCCGAACAAGCCTTCTACGAGCGGGGCGTTGCCCGCACGACGCTCGCCGATATCGCGACGCTTGCTGGCGTGACGCGCGGAGCTATCTATTGGCACTTCACCAACAAGGCTGAACTGGTGCAGGCGATGCTCGACAGCCTGAAAGAACCGCTCGAGGACATGGCCCAGGCCAGCGAGGATGAGAACGAAGTGGATCCTCTGGGCTGTATGAGAAAACTGCTGATTCGTTTGTTTCATGACATTGCAGTCGATCCGAAAACCCGGCGCATCAACGAAATCCTTTTTCATAAGTGCGAGTTCACGGATGAAATGTGTGATTTTCGGCGTCAGCGTCAAGCCAACACCATTCTGTGTCATGAACGTATCCGCATCGCGTTGAGTAATGCCGTTCGCCGTGGGCAATTGCCTGCGTCACTGGACGTTACACGCGCTGCGGTCAGCCTGTTTTCCTATATCAATGGCGTCATGTATCAATGGCTGCTGGTGCCCGAAAGCTTTTCGCTGTCCGGGAGTGCCGAGCAACTCGTCGACAGTTGCATGGATATGTTGCAGTACAGCCCTGCCTTGCGGGCCTGAGTGCGAGCCTGGCCAAGCGGCAGGTCAATATAGTCCTGACCTGCACGTACAGGCCAGTATCTAACGCCAATCCTTCACGCTTTGGATAGGGTGTTTACCTATCGTTTACCTTTGCGGTATCGGCAAAGCCTTGCCAGCGCTATATAGATGCTTCGGGATGACAATCGCCTTGTAGGAGCCGAGTAGGACATTTCTTGAAGAATGTAGCTGATTTCCCAAACTGATTTCCGTGTATTGCTCCGCTCTCAAACTCCCTTCAATCTTCGTCCCTTAACAAACAAACGGGAGGGAGGTTGCATGTTTTTATTGAATCTTGCGCCCATATGCTCTGAAGTCGACAGCAACTTCACCACTATCGAAATAGCCCGTTCTGGCTGTGGCAGGAGAGCAGCCGCTCGGGTCACGGCAGAGCCTTGCATGTACGGCATGGACGCCACCCTGATCCGAAGGATCATCGGGAGGACCGGTCATGTCAGAAACCGTATCTGACCCTGTGAGGTTATTGGCCCGGCTTGGTGCCCAATCTGAACATCTGGCGGTGGATTGTTCCGAAGGCGTTCCGGTTGTCCGTCTTGGTCTGGTCACTACGCTGTATTTCAAACAGGGTCATACCCAGGAAGCCAAGCGTCGCGTCGAGGCCTGTTTCTCGCGCTTCTACAACGCCTTCAAACCGATGCTCAAATGGCAGCTCTACAACCGGATGCGGCGTCTTACCGCCTCGGGGTTTGCTTCTTGCAGACGTCAGGTTCTGCAAAGCTCGCCGGATGTGCAGTTCGTGTGGTCCATCGCCAGCGCTACCCAGGCCGAAGTCGCCACCTACAGCCTGTTTGTGATGAATACCTCCCAAGGGCAGGCCGACAATGATCGTTCCTGTCTGAAAATGGTTTTGCCCTGGTCATACCTGGCCGAGCCTGATGGCTTGAAGCGTTATGAGGACTGGATCAGGTACCTGTGCAGTGAGGTCCAGGCCGAGCACGGGTTTGGCAGTCTGGCCTGTGTGCTGCCAGGGGACGGCCATCATTACCTGCCGCTGGAGTATCAGTTTGCCCAGGAGTACCCCGGATTGATGGTCGATCCTGGCCCGCATATAGAAAGCCTGCGTCTGCTCGAACACATCAAGGGCGTCGGCTGGTACACCGTATTGGGCGAGTCATTCGTCAAGCGGCTGGGCGGTAGCGATACAGTGCGTGGCAGGTTGAGTGGCTGCAGCGATATCGTTTTCCATACCTACAGCAACGGCTTGATGATTCGTGCAGGCGCTGTGCCGCAATTGGGCAGCCGGGGAGTGGCTCCCGATGTGTACAAGGAGGTCAACAAGGTCATCAAGCCGATCCGCCTGCAGGACACCGGCTGTCTTCACCCTTATCTGGTTCCGGGCGTGGGGTTTACCAAGGAAACCACTGCGCAGTGGTACGCCCGCTTCGACGAGAAGCCTGTTCCGCCGGTCAATGCAGGCGATGCCTGCCCCAGATCCGGCTACTGGTTCAGCAATGCCAAGGTGCGTTCCCGACGCTTTTTCACTCAGGGTGAAATCATGCCTGCATTTGCCCATATCAAGGCCAGCCGAACCCAGTGGTTCTGGGCGCAGCAGGACGACTGAGCCTTATTTCCGTTCTGCGCCGCGCAGCATCTGGTTGGGCATGATCAGTGCTGTCACCAGACCCAGCAGCGAAACCGCCGCGCTGATCATCAGCAAGTGACGGAAAGTCACCGCCAGTTCTGCACGCAAGGCTTCGAGGGCCGGGCCGCTGGTGGTATTGAGGCTGTCGATCAAGGCATTGCCAGTACCGCCTTCGCCACCCAGCGAACCGGGTTCGAGCTGGCCGATCCCCGTGTCTTGCAGCATGGCCAGCAGCAGTGCCGACATCATCGCGACACCCACTGCGCCGCCCAGTGAGCGGAACAGATTGGAAGTGCTGGTCGCCACGCCAATATCCTTGATTGCCACTGCGCTTTGGCTACCCACCAGCGAAGTGGGGAACTGCATGCCACTGGCAATGCCGGTCAGGACCATGAACAGACTGGTGAGCAGGATCGAGTGCGCGGGAGTGAACGCCATTCCCAGAATGGCGATGGGCATGAGTACTGCGCCGGCCAGGATCAGGGGCTTGTACTGGCCGGTCACGGCGGTCCTTCGACCTGCGCAATAGGCGCCGATGGGAATCCCCATCGCCAATGGCAGCAGGTGCAGGGCTGCACTGTCGGCACCGCCGCCGGTCACGGTCTGGTAACGCATCGGCATCAGCACGATCAGCGAGATGGCCTGGAAGCTGGTAAAGAACACGGCGCTCCAGCACAACACGGCGCTGCGATTGGCAAACAGGTGCATGGGCAGCAGCGGTTCCTGCACCTTGCGTTCGTACCAGGCAAACAGTGACAGCGTGAACAGGGCGATACCCAGCATGATCAGAATCCGGGGATTGCCCAGGCCGTGGCCCTGACCGATTTCGGTGATGCCCAGCAACAGGCTGGTCAGGCCGATGATCATCAGCACTGTCCCCAGGTAATCGATGACCGGTTTGCGTTGCGGCACGGGCAGGCCATTCAGGGAGCGATAAGCCACGACCAGTGCCAGCAGGCCCAGAGGAAGGTTGATCAGAAATACCCACCGCCAGGACAGGTATTCGGTCATCAGCCCGCCCAATACCGGCCCGGCCACGCTGGCCACGGCATACATGCTGCTGAAATAACCCTGATAACGTCCCCGTTCGCGAGGCGGGACGATGTCGGCGACAATGGCCTGGCTGACCGATACCATGCCGCCAGCGCCTATCCCTTGAAGCACCCGTGCCAGCACCAGTTGTTCCATGCTTTGGGCGAACCCGCAAAACAGCGATGCCAGGGTAAACAGCCCAAGACCGAACAGCATCAGCCTGCGGCGTCCATACAAGTCCCCCAGCTTGCCGTAGATGGGCACGGCAACGGTCAGCGCCACCATATAGGCAGCGATCACCCAGGCCAGCAGGCCGATATCCTTGAATTGAGCGGAGATCGCCGGCATCGAGACGGCCACGATCGTCTGATCCAGAGCACTGAGAAATACGGCCATCATCAGTGCGGATAAGATGCTGCGGATCTTTACAGTAGTGTGCGCAAGACTGGTCAAGGTAAACCTGAAAGCCGGGAGGGAAATTTGACCAGTCTAGTCCGATAGCCTGCTAATCGATAGCTGACTTTGTTTAAGCGCGGCTGTCATCGCAACGCGCTGAGCGTCGCAGAGGTCGGCACACAATGACCAAAGCTGCAGGCCGCAACCTTGGGCGTCTGGCGAGCCATCTCAATACGATAAGCACCCACCGCGTACATACCGACCACTGCGAGTACACCCAATACAGCCATGCATTTTTTTATTTTTACGTTCATGGTGCATTCCTCATTCCCACTACAGAAAGGGCATGAGGAAATTGTAGGACAAGAAGTCGTAGGAGCGAATTTATTCGCGAACCCGATTTGAATGAATTCGTTCCAACGTACCGCGGCATTAGAATACGCCCCTTCGATTTATCCATCAGACAGGTCAGCTATCCATGGCACGCAAGGCATTCAATGCATATGAGGCGGTTTCCGCCGTGATTCCGGGTGAGGGCGGTTACAGCGCGGCGATTGCGGTAAAGGCTCTGGAGGCGGGCGGTGCGCCCCGTTTTCATCCGGTCTTGCCGGGAGAGAAATTCAAGACCGCCCATGACGCCGATCTGGCCGCTACTGAGGAACTGGAGCGGCTGACCGACGTGGATAGCGAAGGTGAGCTGGTATGGGCGGGTGCTTGATCAGACCTTCGGGCGGTGCATCTTGAAGAGCGCTTCCGGCCCCAGCTGGAAGTAGTCCGCCGGGCCGCCACCGCGCAGGATGGGTTCGGCGGCTGCGGTGTCGTAGACGCCATCCTTGAGCAGCCACTTGGCGATATGCACCGCCACCACTTCGCCCAGGATCAGCCAGCTGGGCACCAGCTCCTTGTCGGCACGCTGCAGTTGCACGATCTGGGTGACCTTGCATTCAAACGATACCGGCGTCTCCAGCACGCGAGGCACGGCGACGATCTTCGAGGCCAGTGGCGTCAGGCCGGCCAGTTCGAATTCATTCACATCCGGTGGCACGGCCGCGCAGCTCTGGTTCATGGCTTCGGCCAGGGCGCGTGTGGACAGGTTCCAGACGAACTCGCCGGTCTGCTCGATATTGTTGAGGCTGTCTTTGCGCCCGACACTGCAAAAACCAATGATCGGTGGAATGTAGTTGAAGGCGTTGAAGAAGCTGTATGGCGCGAGATTCAGCCTGCCCTCGCTGTCCTGAGAGGAGATCCAGCCAATCGGGCGCGGACCTACGATAGCGTTGAACGGATCGTGCGGCAGACCATGGCCTTTGGCTGGCTCGTAGGAGTGAATATCGTCTGACATGGCTTGATTCCTGATAACCACGATTTCGGGGGAGTCGCTCATAGTAGACCCGAGCCCAAAAACAACAAAGCCCGGCACTGGCCGGGCTTGGGTGTTACAGGGGGCTATCACACCCGACGGTTTGCACCGACACGGTCAGCACCATCAGCGGCCAGACGATTTGCACCAACGCGGTCGGCACCATCGGAAGTCAGGCGGTTTGCACCGACGCGGTCAGCACCATCAGCAGCCAGACGATTTGCACCGACGCGGTCAGCACCATCAGCGGCCAGACGATTTGCACCAACGCGATCGGCACCATCGGAAGTCTGACGATTAGGGCCGATATTGGTGTTGTTCGAACCACCTTCAGCAATGACAGGGGCGTTCAGCGAATCGTTGGCATTGATGGCTGGCAGTGCGAAAGCAGACGAAGCCAGAACAGAGAAAGCGAGGCCGAAAATCAGTTTGGTGGTTTTCATGATGTGTCTCCAGTTTGGGTCGGGTGAGTTGTCATCCCGGTATGGAGGCAATGTTACGGAGCTGGTGATTATTAAGAAGTTAATCGGATTGCTACCCACCATCGCTGAAAATGATAGTAAGTCGCATCGCCCGGTTTTCGGGCCTTTCAGCGGTAAATGGGTGTTTTTGGTGCGTTTCCTGAAAAACTTTGTAATAAAGGCTCTTGACAAATTAAAACATAAATAGATTTAAGGGCTTGCATACAAAATCAGGCTGAAAAACGCACCAGCCTGAAACAACTTGTCATGTTCGCTTGCCCATGAAAAAGGGCAGCCCATGACGCTGGCTGCCCTTGATCATCAATGAAACACGAGATCAGTCGGTTTCGATACGCGAATGCTTGCGGGTGTCTTTCATGAACACATACACCAGCAGCGAGCATGCGATACAGGCCGTGACATACCAGTAGTAGCCGGTTTCCATGCCGATGCTCTTGAACCACAGGGCGATGTATTCAGCCGTGCCGCCGAAGATCGATACGGTCAGTGCGTAAGGCAGGCCTACACCCAGGGCGCGGATTTCGGTCGGGAACAGTTCGGCTTTGACCACGGCGTTGATCGAGGTATAGCCGCTGACGATGATCAGTGCGGCCATGATCAGGAAGAACGCGCCCCACCAGGTCTGGATGGTGTGCAGGGTGGTCAGGATCGGCACAGTGCACAGGGTTCCCAGAACGCCGAAGGCGATCAGGATCGGACGACGACCGATCTTGTCGGACAGCCCGCCAACGACCGGTTGCAGCAGCATGAACAGGAACAGCGTCGCGGCCGAAATGGTGGTCGAGTCGCTGATGCTCATGCCTACCGTGTTCACCAGATACTTCTGCATGTAAGTGGTGTAGGTGTAGAAGGCCAGGGTGCCGCCCATGGTCAGGCCGACCACGGTCATCAGTTCCTTGGGATGACGCATCAGGGTGCGCATCAGGCTTTCTTTGGGCTTGTCGTCTTTCTGTTTGCGGGTAAAAGACTCGGTTTCTTCCATGCCGCGACGCAGGAACAGCGCAACGACGGCACACAGTGCGCCGATGGCGAACGGAATACGCCAGCCCCAGCTGTGCAGCTCTTCGGTGGTCAGTACCTGTTGCAGCACGATCAGTACTGCCAGGGCGATTAGCTGGCCGGAAATCAGGGTGACGTACTGGAAGCTGGAGAAGAAGCCGCGACGTTCCTTGGTGGCCATTTCACTGAGATAGGTTGCCGAGGTGCCGTATTCGCCACCCACCGACAGGCCCTGCAGCAGACGGGCAAAGACCAGCAGGATCGGAGCGCCGACGCCGATGGTTTCATAACCCGGTGTCAGGGCAATGATCAGCGAGCCGAAGCACATCAGCAGTACCGAAGCCATCAAGGCGGCCTTGCGCCCCTTGTAGTCGGCGTACAGACCCATCAGCCAGCCACCGATCGGACGCATCAGAAAGCCTACGGCAAAGATCGCGGCGGTGTTGAGCAGTTGGGCAGTGCTGTCGCCCTTGGGGAAGAAGACTTTGGCGAAGTACAACGAGAAGGCGGCATAGACGTACCAGTCATACCACTCGACCATGTTGCCGACCGAGCCGCTGAAGATCGACTTGAGACGGCTGGAGGTGGATTTTTCAGCGGCGGGTGCGCCAGCCGACTCTTTCGAGAGAGTGTTGGAGTTATCCATGGTGTTCCTTAAGTCATTATTTTTAGAAGGCAGCTGCACGCAGCCTGACCTGAGCTATAGCAGGAGTTGTGCCAGGCCCGAGAGGCCCGTTCCAGAGGGGAGGAGGGAATGAAATGAGCGGAAATCCGCCTATCCAGCATTTCTGGATAAGCGGAAAATTGCCGATATCAGCGAAACGCCGGTTTATCGAGGGTGGCCGGGCCCGAAAATCAGCACGGCGAGCACAAAGGCGAACATCAGGCCGAGGATGATCATCACACCCTTGCCGATGTTCTCCGAGCAGTAGCGCTTCACGTGTTGCCATCCCCCGGTCTTTTCAGCGCAATGGCTTTGAAACCTGGAAACCTGGTAAGGAGAAAGCGCTATCCAGGCCACCAGCAGGATGAGGTAGGAGACCACTGCAACCGGCCCGCTATTGGCAAAGGCGATGCCGACTACAACGGTCGGGATGCCATGACGCAGCAGCAATGCCTGATGCCCCGGCCAGCTCAACCAGCGAGGCAGCAGCCGTTCACTCAGGTACTCATCCACAGACGCAAAGGAGCCGGACACCGGCTTCCAGAACGACATGAACACGTAGAACACCAGAAGAATCACCACCGGCAAGCTGAGTGCAGTGAAAATCGTATAGAACAGGTCGAATTTCCCGGCCCGGGACGTAGGAACGATGCCGGCTATCAGGATGAATACGAACCCGAACAGATAAGCTCTCAGGTAAGCGTTGAAGTGGACCTGATCATAAAGCTTTCGCCAGCTCGTGAGATCGGCGTCCGGGTACTGCTCCAGGGCTTCGGGGTAGCGATAGGTCAGGTCTTCGGACAGTTGCTCGCAACCTTCCCAGACCGCCGGGTCGCTGTTTCTGGCCATGCGCAGTTGCGTGTCCAGTGGCGGCGGTTCGAGCAGCAGCTTCGCCGCATCGCCGTGATGGCTGTTCTCGGTCAGCAACTCTTCCAGGCGTTTGGCATACCCGTATCGCTCACAACGTTCGACAAGCCGCTGCCAGAGCGACGGAGGGTCGGTCGGGCTGTAATGCTTCTGATCCCAGTCGAAGAGCTGGCAGATCCGCTCGAACAAGGCCGGTGTCCAGTCCCGTGTATTGATCAGCAGGGTCATGGTCCAGCGTTGCAGGTGCTCACGGTGTTCCAGCTTTTCCAGCCAGGGCTGTTGTTCAAGGGCTTTGAGCTCGTCCAGGAATTGGCGCTCCTGCTGGCTTTCCAGCAGGGCTTGCAGGCGGGGCAGGGTTTCATCGAGCAGCGCCTGGGTCAGGCGTTTCTCCTGATGGGCACTGAGCGTCACCTTTTGCCAGGGCGTCAGCCATTGCAACCGGGCTACAGCCGCCTTGAGCAGTTGCAGGTTGTCGTCGGTGTCGATCAGGCAACGCTGCACCAGATGCTGTTGAAACTGCGCATCCGCCCCCAGATCCCTGGCCAACTGGTGTTGCGTGTGCAGGTCTTGGGCTGTGGTTTTCTGGGCAACGTCGTACCAGCTCTGCTCCACAGGCGAAGGAGGGCTGACGACCGTCGGCTCGAAAACCGGGGCCACCTCGACGAGTTGCAGGGGCACGAACGGCTCATGGCCTGTATCGATTTCCTGATACGCGTCTTCGTCTTCATCCGCTTCATAGCGATTGCGAGCCTGATCCAGCGCCTGCTCGTAAGCGTCCCGCAATCGTTGAAAGGCGTCCGGGTCCTCATCGGGGCGGTTCACTTTCAACAGCTTGGCGTACTGACGCTTGATACTGCGCTCGTCGGCATTTCTGTCCAGTTCAAGGACGCTCCAGCAATTCATCCCTGTTACCTCTCGCCCCGCTCGAAACGATCGATCTCTTTTTCGAGGCTTTTGCGCATTTCGCTGATCTGGCGATCATCCTGGGTTTCCAGCACACGCTGAAACTGGCTGGCCCAATAGCCGATCATTTCCCGGGCTTCGCCCAGGTATTCCTGATACAGCCGTTCCAGACGGGCGCTGAGGTGCGTATTGACCTGCTGCTCGCGTGGATGAACCTTGAGCGCTGCCAACACCTGGAGGCGTTCCTGGATTTCCTCCGGGGTCATCACGCCGGGGTTGTTCTCGATCACCAGCTTGTGACTCTGGCCGGTCATCGGGATCTGTACATCGGCCTCCAGCAGACCATTGTTGTCGTAGGTGAAGCGCACATTCAGTTCGACTTCACCGGCCTTGGCAGGCGGGATCGGAATATCCAGTTCACCCAGTGCAATGTTGTCTTTCACCAGACGGCTTTCGCCCTGATAGATCTTCACCAGCACATGCTTCTGGTTGTCGCTCAGGGTCTGTACGGTTTTGACGCGACTTACCGGGACCACGCTGTTGCGCTCGATGATCGGCAGGTAATGACCGCCTTCGATGGAGTTGCCAAAGCGATTGGAGGTTTCGATGCCCAGGGTGTAAGGGCACACGTCGGTCAGGACAATCTCTTCCAGCGCCGCGTCCCTTTGCTTGAGCGCCGCCTGGATGGCAGCGCCTTGGGCGACCACTTCATCGGGGTTGAGGGTGATGGACGGAAAGCGCCCGAACAACCCGGCCGCGAGTTTGCGGATCAGGGGCATGCGCGTGGTGCCGCCCACCAGCAGAATTTCGTCGAGGTCGGCCACCCGGATTTTCGCGTCCCGCAGGGCTCGCTCGATGGGGGCGCGCAAGCGGGAGAGCAGCGGCGCGTACAACTCGCTCAGTTGCTCCTGAGTGATGGTCTTGCGCCATTCACGGTCGGCATGGCGCAGCACGAATTCGGCACTGCTGTCCTGCCCCAGCGCCTTGCGTACGCGCTCTGCTTCGCGGCGCAAAGACGGGGCGATGCTGGCCTTGGGCGGGAAGTCGGTTTCGTTGCGATGCAGGTCAATGAAGTGATCGACCAGCGAAAGGTCGAAGTCTTCGCCTCCCAGAAAGTTGTCACCGGCGCTGGCGCGTACTTCCATCACGCCGTCGAACAGTTCAAGAATCGAGATATCGAAAGTGCCGCCACCCAGGTCGAACACCAGGAACGAGGTTTCGCCTTCTTTCTGATGCAAGCCGTATGCGAGCGCTGCTGCGGTGGGTTCGTTAATCAGCTTGTCGACTTTCAGGCCTGCCAGTTCGCCTGCTACCCGAGTGGCCTTGCGTTGGGCATCGCTGAAGTAGGCGGGCACGCTGATCACGGCCTCGGTTACGGTTTCACCGAACTCCCGCTCCACATCGGCCTTGAGGCTCTTGAGGACCAGTGCCGACAGCTCTTCGGGCCGGTAAGCGTTTGTTCCCAGGCTGACCTTTTGCGCGCTGCCCATATGGCGCTTGAACAGTGCCGCGGTTCTGGAGGGATGAGTCTGCAGGCGCTCGCGTGCGGCTTTCCCCACCAGGATCTGATCATCGTCGTCCAGCCCTACCACGCTGGGCGTCAGCATTTCGCCCAGTGCGTTGGCAACCAGTCGGGTTTTACCATCGCGCCAGACGGCGACCAGACTGTTGGTCGTGCCCAAATCTATACCGACGATCATGTGATGCTTTCTCCTTGCGTATTCACTGTCCGGATTCTAAAGGGGGATAAGGTTGATCGGTCGATTCAATGAAGAGTTTCACTTTCTTTGTGGGAGGCAGCTTGCTGGCGACAGGGTCAGTGAGGTCAAAGAATATTTATCGGCTTCAACGGCGCTGTCGCCAGCAAGCTGCCTCCCACATCATGACCTGCAATGCGCCGGCCAATAGTTTCACCCCAGAAACATTTCTCGCACCAGCCCGTGACGCTGCATTTTTTCGTTGAAGGTGCGACGCGGCAGTTGCAGCTCATTGAGCACGGATTTGATATCGCCTTTGTGACGGGTCAGGGAAGCGCGCAGGCATTGCGCCTCGAACGCCTCCTGTTGCGCCGCCAGGGATTGCCCCTGCTGTGGCGCTTCGGCGATATCCAGCCCCAGTGCCTGGCGCTCGGCAGCGTTGGCCAGTTCGCGAACATTGCCCGGCCAGTCATGGCTGAGCAACTGCCCCAGTTGCAAGGCGCTGAGGGCAGGCGCTTCGCGACCCATGCGGGCCGCAGCCGTGCGGGCAAAGTGATTGAAGAGCTGCACGATATCTTCGCGCCGTTCACGCAGTGGCGGCAGATGCAGTTGCGCGACATTCAGGCGATAGGCCAGGTCTTCGCGAAAGCGTCCGGCGCGGGCCTCTTCCAGCAAGTCCGGTTTGGTTGCTGCAACGATCCGCAGGTCCACCTCGATGCTGCGGTTCGAGCCCAGCCGTTCCAGGCGTTTGTCCTGCAACACCCGCAGCAGTTTGACCTGCTGGGCCATGGGCATGCTTTCGATTTCGTCGAGAAACAGCGTGCCGCCGTCGGCGTATTCCAGCCTGCCGATGCGCTTGCCCTGAGCGCCGGTAAAGGCTCCGCTTTCGTGGCCGAACAGTTCGGCTTCAAACAAGTGCTCGGGAATGGCGGCGCAGTTGAGAGCAACAAAGGGCTTGCTGGCTCGCGGCCCGAAATCATGCAGGCAGCGGGCGACCAGTTCTTTGCCGCTGCCGGTTTCGCCACGAATGATCACGTTGACCGGCAGTTGCGACAGCTCCAGCACATTGCGTCGCAAGACCTGAAGGCTGGGCGATACACCCAGCAGCGTGGCATCCAGTTGGGTGCGGGCGTCGGCCTGTTCGGTCAGGCGGCGGTTTTCCAGGATCAACTGGCGTTTTTCCATGGCCCGGCTCAGGTTGGTGAGCAGGGTCTGCGGGCTGAAGGGTTTTTCCAGAAAGTCGTAAGCGCCTTCACGCATGGCCTCGACCGCCATGGGCACGTCGCCGTGGCCGGTGAGCAGGATCACCGGCAGGTCCTTGTCCAGCGCTTGCAGGCGGGCCAGCAACTCTAGGCCGCCCATGCCCGGCATGCGCACGTCGGTGAGGATCACGCCGGGAAAGTGTTCGGGCAAGTGCTCCAGGCATTCTTCGGCGCGACTGTAGACCTGCACCTGAAAGCCCGACAGCGTCAGCCAGGGTTCGATGGCCTGTCGGATGGGCGCTTCGTCGTCGACAACGATGACCGAGTTCAGCATGGGGTTTGAGTCTCCAGGAGGTCATTGGGCAGGCTGAACCAGAACACCGCACCGTTATCCCGGTTTTCTGCTGTCAGGCGACCCTCGAGTTCGTGAATGATCGCATAAGACACCGCCAGCCCGAGACCAAGCCCATCGCCCACCGGTTTGGTGGTGAAGAACGGATCGAAGATATTGCCCAGATGCTCCTGCGCAATACCGCCGCCACTGTCGATGACACTCAGTTGCCAGTGCTGCGCCTGGGCATCGATGCGTACTTCCAGACGCTTGAGAGGTTTGTCGCGCATGGCGTCCAGGGCGTTGCGCAGCAGGTTGATCAGCACCTGTTCCAGGCGAATGGAGTCACCACGTACCCAGGCCGGACGGGACAGGTGCAACACACAACTGACCCGCTCTTCGCGAATGCGAGGGTCCAGCAACAGCAAGGCCTGATCGACCACGGTCGCCAGATCCAGTCGCTCACGCAGGCCGCTTGGGCTCTTGCGGGCGAAGGTTTTCAGATGGCCCGTGAGTGCGCTCATGCGGGTCAGTTGCTGATCCAGCGGATCCAGAGACTTGCAGGCATCCTCGATGCGGCCCTGATCGAGCAGCAGGCGCAAGGTTGCCAGTTGCATGCGCTGGGCCGTCAGTGGCTGGTTGATCTCGTGGGCCAGTGCCGCAGACATTTGTCCCAGCGCCGCCAGTTTGGTTGATTGCACCAGACCTTCCTGGGCGGTGCGCAAGTCACGGGTGCGTTCCTGAACCTGACGTTCCAGTTCGTCGCGACTGCGTTCGCGCAGCTTCGACAAGCGCCAGCGCTGATAGAGGAACAGCCCCAGAAATACCAGCGTCAGCCAGATACCGGCGCCCGCCAGTGCGGCATTGCGGATGTCGTCATTGACCAGTTGTGGTTTGCGCAACAGGTGCAATGTCCAGTTTTCGTCGGGAAGCGGCATGGACTGCCAGAGGTAATCAGTCGTGCCATCAGGTCCGTCGACCCGGCTCAAATGGCTTTGCGGCCCGACCTGATCGAGAAGGCGACTGCGCAGCGGTGACAGTGGTTTCTTGTCGTACTGCCGGGTGCGCAGCAGCTCTGCACGGTTTTCGAGAGAAATGGGTTCCAGCTCGCGATAGCGCCATTCGCTGCGGCTGGCGATAAACACAATGCCTTTGTTGTCGCTGACCAGCAGCAGATCGTCGCCCTGGCTCCACTCTTGCTCAATGTCGGGAAACTCCAGCTTCACCACCATGGCGCCACCGAAATTACCTTCGTTATCGCGTACGGCATTGGACAGGAAATAGCCCGGAATACCGGTGGTGACACCGACGGCATAGAAACGTCCGATGCCCAGGGTCTTCGCCTGTTGGAAGTAGGGACGAAACCCGTAGTTGTGGCCGACATAGCTGTTGGGTTGTCGCCAGTTACTGGCACCCACGGCCAGCCCGTTTCGATCAAGCAGTTCCAGAGAGGAGGAGTGGGCGGCCTCGTTGATTTTTTCCAGCTTGAGGTTGAGCGAAAGCCGGGCGCCTTCGGTGAGCGGGCCGCTCACGGCTGCGCGAATTTCAGCATCGAGCGCCAGCACCGAGGGCAAGGCACGATAGCGTTCGATCAGGGTATGCAGGGTGTTGGCGTACAGCACCATTTGCCCGCTGGCACGGATGGCTTCCTGTGACAGGGCATGTCGCTGAGCGTGTAGCATGGCCACGCCGGCAGACAAGGCGGCGCCAGCCAGAATCAGGAGGGTATACAGGGAAATACGCAAGTTGCGATGTTTGAAAATCATATCGCGTGGGCTGCCTGGGGGTTCAAAACCAGCGTATTCGCAAGCGCTTGCACTCGCGAATACGCCGTTATCGGCATTTACAGCAGGTTGAAGCTCGCCTGTTTCACTGCCTCGGAGTCGAGGCCGATCATGACGTTGAATTCACCCGGCTCGGCAGCGTATTTCAGCTTCGAGTCGTAGAACTTCAGGTCGTCCTCGCTGAGGGTAAAGTTAACGACTTTTTCCTCGCCTGGCTCAAGCGTGACCTTTTCGAAGTTTTTCAGCTCTTTCACCGGACGGCTGATCGACGCCGCGACATCACGCAAGTACAACTGCACGATGGTGGTGCCAGCGACCTTGCCGGTGTTCTTCACGGTGACACTGGCGGTCAGCTTGCCTTTGCGGGCCATTTTGTTGTCCGACAGCTTGACGTCGGACACGTCGAAGCTTGTGTAGCTCAGGCCATAACCGAACGGGAACAGCGGGCCGTTTGGCTCCTCGAAATAGTGCGAGGTGTAGTTGCCCGGCTTGCCCGGCGTGTAGGGGCGACCGGTGTTCAGGTGCGCGTAGTAGACCGGCAACTGGCCAATCGAGCGCGGGAAGGACATGGCCAGTTTGCCCGACGGGTTGTAGTCGCCAAACAGCACGTCAGCCACGGCGTTACCGCCTTCGGTGCCCGGGAACCAGGTTTCGAGCATGGCATCGGCCTGTTCCAGTTCGTCGACCAGTACCAGCGGACGGCCATTCATCAATACCAGCACCAGAGGCTTGCCGGTGGCTTTCAGGGCCTTGATCAGATCGCGTTGCTTACCCGGAATGTTCAGGCTGCTGCGGCTTGCGGATTCGTGGGACATGCCACGGGATTCACCCACAACGGCTACGATCACGTCGGACTGCTCGGCCACTTTCACGGCCTCGTCGATCATTTCCTGGGCAGGACGCGGATCGACTTCCACTTCGTGTTCGATGAAGTTCAGGTAGCTGAGGATGTGCTCGTTGTCGCTGACGTTCGCGCCACGGGCATAAACCAGCTTGGCCTTGTCGCCGACGGCATTGGCCAGACCGTCGTAGACGGTGACCGACTGGTTCGGCCGGCCGGCTGCGGACCAGCTGCCCAGCATGTCGAGCTGACTTTTCGCGAGACCGCCAATCACGGCGATGGTCCCTTGCTTCTTCAGCGGCAGGGTTTCGTTCTGGTTTTTCAGCAGGACCAGGGTCTTGCGAGCCACATCACGGGCTTCTGCTCGGTGCAGACGATCATCGGAATAGGTGTCGGCCGGATCATCGGCAGCAACGCCTATACGACCGTAAGGTTTGGCGAACAGACCCATGTCGTACTTGGCGCCCAGCACTTCGCGTACGGCGTTGTCGATTTCCTTCATGGAAACCTCGCCATCCTTCACCAGACCCGGCAACTGCTCGCCGTAGGCAACGTCGTTCATGCTCAGGTCGACGCCTGCCTTGATCGCCAGCTTGGCCGCTTCGCGATAGTCCTTGGCCACGCCGTGTTCGATCAATTCCTTGATGGCGCCGTGGTCGCTGATGGTCACGCCCTTGAAGCCCCAGTCCTTGCGCAGCAGGTCTTGCATCAGCCACATGTTGGAGGTGGAGGGAACTCCGTTGATCGAGTTGAGGGCGACCATGACGCCACCGGCACCGGCATCGGTGGCTGCGCGGTAAGGCGGCAGGTAATCCTGGTACATGCGCGTCATGCTCATGTCCACGGTGTTGTAGTCACGTCCGCCTTCGACCGCGCCATACAGGGCGAAGTGTTTGACGGCGGCCATGATGCTGTCATTGGCAGCGACGTTCTTGCCCTGGAAGGACTTGACCATCACTTCGGAGATGCGTGACACCAGATAGGTATCTTCGCCAAAACCTTCTGAACTGCGACCCCAGCGTGGGTCACGGGAGATATCGACCATCGGTGCAAAGGTCATGTCCAGGCCGTCGGCGCTGGCTTCCTTCGCGGAAATCCGGCCGGTCAGTGCGATGGCGTCCATGTCCCAGCTGGCCGCCATGCCCAGGCTGATCGGGAAAATCGTGCGATGGCCATGAATCACGTCATAGGCGAAGAACATCGGAATTTTCAGACGGCTCTGACCTACAGCCGCCTCTTGCAATGGGCGGTTTTCTGCGCGTGTAATGGAGTTGAACGTTCCACCGATTCTTCCAGCGGCAATTTCCTTGAGAATCTTTGGCTGAGGCATCTCGCTGCTGATGCTGATAAGACGTAGCTGACCTATCTTCTCATCGAGGGTCATCTGTTTCATCAGCTTGGAGATGAAGGCATTCTTGGCTTGCAGTGTGGCTTGGGCGGAGGGAGCGGCAGTGGAAGTGGTGTCGGCCATTACCGATTGACTGGCCAGACCGACCAGCAGACCTAATAAACACAGCTTATTCATGAATGATTTCTCAAGGCTTTTGCCAGTAACTCGCGTTTAATACCGGGTAGCCATATTTTGGGTTTTAGACCTTTGGCATTTATTGTGCGAACAGCGCGAAAGATAGACGCAGGTAGACGCTGTTCGTTTCGTGGCCAGCAGCATATCGAATCTTGTGAGATTCGACTTGCCTGGGCGTTGGCGAAGGATTATGCCGGGGAACTTCTATTTTGGCTAAGGAGTGGCCATCCAATAGAACAAAAATCACCGGAGGTCAGGTGTTGAAGTTTGTGTTACAGCATGTGTTTTATGCAGTGGTGTTATGGGGAGTCGTATTAAAGGCCCAGGCGGAGCAGGTCGCTCTTGTGTTCCCGCCCATGACCGGCAATGTGGTTGATTCGGCGCAGATGCTCGACAGTCAGGCCACGGTGCGTCTGGCGAAAATGCTCCAGGCCCATGAGCAGGCGACCGGGGAGCGGGTCGTGCTGGTGACCGTGGTCGACCTGCAAGGCACGACCCTGGAGGATTACGGTTCACGACTGGGCAGCGCCTGGGGCTTGGGCAGCAATGGCCGGGACGACAGCGCCCTGCTGATCGTCGTGCGCGACAAGCGCAGCGTCCTGATCGAGGCGGGTTCTGCTCTGGATGATCGTCTTACCGATGCCCAGGCTTCGCTCATCATCAACATGCTGATCACGCCGGAGTTCAACCGCAGCCGTTTTGCCACGGGCATCGAACGCGGCGCCCGGGCCATGGTCATGGCGCTGGGCGGGCATGTTCCCGAAGAGCCCGAGCCATCCACCGAGTTCAGTGCCTATGATGTGCAGACCGGCAACGATGTGGCCTGGCAGATTGCCGGTGGATTGATCGTTGTGGTGTTGCTCATCGTGTTTGCCTGCCTGAGACGGGCCGTGCTTGTCTGCGCAAGCTCGCGTGAAGGTTCGGCAAACGGCAATCGCAGATTTGGCGGCGGCGCCTCGGGCAACTGGTAACAGGACTCTGGAAATGGCTTTACTCAATACAGACGAACAACAGCAGGTTGCAGAAGCGATCGACCGCCTTGAACTGCGCACCGATGCCGAGCTGGTCACGGTCCTGGCGGCCAGGGCCGACGACTACGCCTACATGCCGCTGGTATGGGCCGGGCTGATCGGTTTGCTGCTGCCGGGCATCATCAATTTCTTCACCGACATGCTGAGTGCCAACGAACTGTTGCTGGCGCAGATGAGCACTTTCATTCTCGTGGCCCTGCTGTGCCGCATTCCGGCGGTGACCAGCCATCTGGTTCCCACTTCGGTCCGGCGCTGGCGGGCGGGGAATCTGGCACGTCGGCTGTTTCTCGAGCAGAACCTGCACAAGACGACGGGAGGCACCGGGATTCTGGTGTTCGTCTGCGAGGCCGAGCGCTACGTTGAAATTCTGGTGGATCACGGCATTGCCACTCGCCTGCACAGCGACACCTGGAAAGCGATGGTCGATGTCTTTACCCAGCAGATCAGGGACGGGCAGGCATTGCAGGGCTTTCTGGGCTGTATTCATGCCTGCGGCGAATTGCTGGCCGATCATGTACCGGTGACCCGTGAACGCAGCGAGCTGACCAACCGGCTGGTGGTCCTCGGATAAATCCATGTGTGGGAGACAGCTTGCTGGCGACTTCAGCGTATAGGCCCAGAATCTCTGTCGGTTTTCAGGCCTTTTCGCCAGCAAGCTGCCTCCCACAAGTGTTGATCGGCATGAGTCATACATATTTCTTAGCCCTGAACGCTCAACCCGCCTAAAATAGCCCGCTTCCTGTTCAGCTCCAGCCGCCCGAGGCGTTTTCGATGTCAGCCACTGTCACTTCCTCCAAACCCGCGCCGGATCATCGCGCGCAGTTTCTGGGTTTGCTGGATACCAGCCTTTCCCAGAACTCCCTCATCAAGCTGGTTCTGGCCAGATACGTGGGCTCCGAAGCCGAGTTGCAGCGAGTCATCATCAAACCGCTGACGGTCAAGGATCAGCCTTGCCTGTCGTTCGTGTATCGCTATAAAACCCGCGACATCACCAAGAACTTCCCGTTGCGCGAGGCCGTGGACGTCATTGCCGGCCTGCTGCCCGAGTCGTTCAAGAATGCCCATTTGCTGTCGCTGACCGATGAGGTACAGCTGGAGTTCGGCAAGAAGGGCAAGAGCACGCTGTTCAAGAGCAAGGCCCAGCAGGAGCGTGAAGCCCCATCAGCCGGTCATGACCGGGAAAAGAAACGCTACCTTGA
The DNA here is from genome assembly GCF_018968705.1 of Pseudomonas lijiangensis. NCBI lineage: Bacteria > Pseudomonadati > Pseudomonadota > Gammaproteobacteria > Pseudomonadales > Pseudomonadaceae > Pseudomonas > Pseudomonas lijiangensis. The sequence continues at coordinate 4,623,767 of NZ_CP076668.1, read as the reverse complement.
GCTGACCCGGCCTTTTCTCACCGATCTTGGCGTGACCAACAAGCAGCATGAGCTGATCCCGTCCATGTCGCGCAAGTGGAAGCAGATCAACAAGTTCATCGAAGTGTTTTCCCATGCCTTGACCTCATCGCCGCTCAAGCTCGATCAGCCGGTCAAGGTGGCGGACTTCGGTTCCGGCAAGGGTTACCTGACGTTCGCGATACACGACTACCTGTGCAACACCTTGCAGGCCGAAGGACAGGTAACCGGCGTTGAACTGCGCGAAGACATGGTCAACCTGTGCAATGCCGCCGCCGAGCGCCTTGAGCATTCAGGCCTGGTGTTCAAGCATGGTGACGTTCGCAGCGTGGCGCCCAGCGCCCTGGATGTGATGATTGCCTTGCACGCCTGCGATATCGCTACCGACTACGCCATCCATATGGGCATTCGCTCCGGCGCGTCGATCATCATGTGTTCGCCGTGCTGTCACAAACAGATCCGCCTGCAGATCCAGAGCCCGACCTTGCTGCGCCCGATGCTGCAATATGGTCTGCACATGGGCCAGCAGGCCGAAATGGTCACCGACAGCTTGCGGGCATTGTTGCTTGAAGCCTGTGGTTACGAAACCAAGGTGTTCGAGTTCATCTCGCTGGAACACACCAACAAGAACAAGATGATCCTGGCGGTCAAGCGCGCCGAGCCGGTTGACCCGGCGCAGTTGCTGGCGCGCATCCAGGAACTCAAGACGTTCTACGGCATTACCGAGCACTGCCTGGAAACCTTGCTCCAGGCAGACGGCTTTCTCAGCTGAGTGAGGTGGCCGGTTTCGGTGGCGCAATGACCGAGGTCTTGCGCCCCAGCATCACCGTGGCAATGACGGCAGCGGCGAAGACCCAGGTAATGGGTTCGACATGCTCGCCAAAGAACATCGCCGACAAGGCGATGGTGAAGAAAATCTGCAGCAGTTGAACCTGACTGACCCGCGAAATCCCGCCCATCGCCAGCCCCGAATACCAGGCGAAGAAGCCCAGAAACTGCGAGAAAAACGCCACATAGGCAAAGGCCCACAAGGTCCCGCTGGACACCGGCCCCTGATGTTGCGCAGCGAAATAGATAAAGGGGCCGATCAGTAAGGGGCTCGACAGCACCAGCGCCCAGCAGATCACCTGCCAGCCGCCCATTTCCCTGGCCAGTCGGCCACCTTCGGCATAACCCAGCCCGCCCACGGCGATGGCCGCCAGCATCCACAGATCACCTGCCTGAATACCTCCCGCGCCACTTATCAGGGAATAAGCGAGCACCAGGGCGCTGCCCAATGCCGCGCAGCCCCAGAACGCCTTGGATGGACGCTCATGGGAAAGCCAGGCCGCATAGATCGCGACAAACAGCGGTTGTATACCGTTGACCAGCGCGCCGTGGGAGGCCGGCAAGGTCTGCATGGCCCAGGCCGACAGCACCGGGAAACCGATGATGACGCCCAGGATGACCAGGGCCAGGCCTTTGAGCTGCTGGCGGGTCGGCCATTTTTCACGACGCCAGTACAACAGGGCCGCCGCCGGAATCGCCGCCAGCAGCGCACGGCCGATGCCATTGAGCAGTGGGTGAAGTTCCTGCACCACGATGCGGGTCATCGGCAGCGTCAGGCTGAAAATGATGACGCCCAGCAGGCCCAGAGCCATACCGGTGTTTTCACGAGAAGACATGATCCCAATCCATTTCTGATGTTTTTTGTATACAGAATGGGCATCTAGCCACATGTCGGACTGATCGTACGTCTACAGCTATGCACTGATTCAACCGTACAGTTGCGACCACCGGTAACCAGCAGTTACGCTTCATTGAGCTGGATCAACGCTGCCGTCTGCCGGAAGGCCGAAGCTACTGGCAAACCCAAGGCTCAGGACCCTGTCACCTGAGCCAGCCAGAGACGAGGATCAGCCATGAGCAGCACCTTTTTCATTCCCGCCGTGAACATCATTGGCTCCGGTTGTATTGAGGAAGCCATGCAAGCCATCCGCAAATACGGATTCCTCAAGGCCCTGATCGTCACTGACGCCGGGCTGGCAAAGGCCGGTGTCGCGGCTCAGGTTGCGGGTTTGCTGGTGGAGCAGGGCATCGATGCTGTGGTGTACGACGGCGCAAAGCCCAACCCGACCATCGGCAACGTCGAAAAAGGCCTGGCGCTGTTGCAGGAGCGTCAATGCGATTTCGTGATCTCTCTGGGCGGCGGCTCGCCCCATGACTGCGCAAAGGGCATTGCCCTGTGCGCCAGCAATGGCGGGCATATCAGCGACTATGAGGGCGTGGATCGTTCGCAAAAGCCGCAACTGCCGCTGATTGCGATCAACACCACTGCCGGTACCGCCAGCGAGATGACTCGTTTCTGCATCATTACCGATGAAGTGCGCCACGTGAAAATGGCGATCATCGACCGCAACGTTACGCCGATCCTGTCGGTGAACGACCCGAAAATGATGGTCGGCATGCCCAAGTCACTGACCGCCGCCACGGGCATGGACGCACTGACCCACGCCATCGAAGCCTACGTTTCCACCGCTGCAAACCCGATCACCGACGCCTGCGCCATCAGGGCCATGAACCTGATCGCGGGCAATCTGTACCAGGCGGTCGTTGACGGTACGGATATCGTCGCCCGGGAAAACATGGCTTATGCGCAGTTCCTGGCAGGCATGGCGTTCAACAACGCTTCGCTGGGTTACGTGCATGCGATGGCGCACCAGTTGGGCGGTTTCTATGATTTGCCCCATGGTGTCTGCAACGCAGTATTGCTGCCCCATGTACAAAGCTTCAACGCAACGGTCAGCGCCCCTCGCCTGACTGACGTGGCCCACGCCATGGGCGCCGACATTCGCGGTTTGTCCCCACAGGATGGCGCGCGTGCGGCAGTTGCGGCGATCCGCAAGCTGTCCACTTCGGTTGAAATCCCTTCAGGCCTCCTGACTCTGGGCGTGAAAGAGGAGGACATCCCGACGCTCGCCGCCAATGCCCTGAAAGACGCCTGCGGCCTGACCAACCCGCGCCCGGCCACTCAGGAACAGATTGAAGGCATCTTCCGTCAGGCATTTTGAGGACATTTCCATGAGCACCACCTCCAGCGACATCTGCGCCGCCGCCGAGCAACTTGAAGGCTTTGTGGGCTATCACCACAAAAACCGGCATTTCATCGTGCGCTTCAGCGAAGATTCTTTCGGCATGGATGTCGCTGAAGACAGCATCACGCCTGCCAGCGAATTCGTCTGGAACGCAGACACCGGCGCCCGGATGAGCCTGAGCCGCGAACGCCTGCAATTGCTCCTCGACCAGAACATCGACAGCCGCCTGAACATCACCGAGCCGCTGCGGGTTTACATGCGCCGTCAGGATTTACCGGAAATCAAAGTAGAGCGCTGGGTAAAGGTGTAGTGGCTGAGGTCGGCGGCTTGCCAGCGACAGGGTCGTGTCCTACGATTTTCGTCATCACCTTAGGTACGAAATGTGCAAGAAAGCACGGATGTGCCAAAAACATGACGAGAAACCATGAAGCCCATACCTTTCGTATCGGCACGACTTACACCTGGAGGCCTGTCGGCAGCACTCATAGGTTTCATCGTTTTGGTCTGCACTTCCCTGATACTGGCCACTGCATGGCAAATGAAGCAATCGGCCGATGAACGCCTGGCCACTGCCGAAATGGGGGTTTCCAATATCGTCAGTGCGGCCGAGCAACAGGCTCAGGACACCCTGCGTCAGGCTGACTACAAGCTGCGCGATATCGTTGAAAGGGTAGAAAGCGAGGGCATGAACCGGGCTCAGCAACTGCGCCTGCACAAGCTCATGGCCGAAGATACAGCTGTCATGAAGAGCATCCAGGGGTTCTTCATCTACGACGAAGAGGGGAACTGGGTTGCCAACTCCTTCTCGCCAAGCGTCATCAAGAAAAATCACAGCGATCGCGACTATTTCATTTATCACCGTGAACACAGCGACGACTCGGTTCATATCGGTTCGATCATCACAAGCCGCACCACCGGAGAAATGGTGATTCCGGTCAGTCGCCGCATCGAGTACCCGGATGGTCGTTTTGCCGGCATTGCAGTGGCCATGATTTCAGCCGCTTATTTCCAGCGTTTTTTCGAGCGTATGGAGGTTGACGATACAGGCGTCATTTTTCTCGCCCTTGAAAATGGTGATCTGCTGGCTCGTCGTCCGGCAGTTGGCACCCTGACGGTGACCAATATTTCCAAGGATGAAATCTTCAGTAAATACTTGAGCACCAGCAACAACGGTACCGCCATCATGACTTCCGTGGTGGATAACATAGAGCGGATATATGCCTATCGCCGCCTGCAAGGTCTGCCCATGGTGGCGGCTGCCGGTTTCTCATACGATTATGTATTCGCCAACTGGTGGATATATGCCTATCGCTCGTTCGCGATTGTCGGTCTTATCATTTCAGCGCTGACCCTGATGGGGCTTGTACTTTACAGCCAGGTTCGGAAACTGCTGGCCGCTGAAAAACAACTCACTATCGCCCGCAGCGAGCTTGAAGTGTTGGCACAGACAGACAGTCTCACCAATGTGGCCAACAGACGATGTTTTGATGCAGCGTTGCAGAAAGAAGAAGCCCAGGCCCGGCGCAGCGGACAAAGTATCGGGCTGATCCTTCTCGATATCGACTGGTTCAAGCAATACAACGACACCTACGGTCATGTCGCAGGCGACCAATGCCTGAAACAGGTTGCGCGCCTTATACAAGCCAACATACGTCGTCCTGCCGATCTTCTCGCACGTTATGGCGGTGAGGAGTTTATTGTCCTGCTGCCGGATACAGACTTGGCGGGTGCATTGAATGTGGCCGAAAACATACGATCAGCCATATTTGCCGAGGGCATTCAACATTCGGCCAGCCCTTTGAATGCTGTCAGCATCAGCGCTGGCGTGGTTGCTGCACGGTTGGCCGAGGGTGAAAGCTATGCTGCAAGTCTGAGCGAGGCGGACCGCTTGTTATATCGGGCGAAGAGTCAGGGACGTAATCGGGTTGAAACAGGGTGATCCTTGCTTCATGGCGCGGTGCTCAGTCTTTGTTTTTGAGCGGTCACGAAAGGGAGTTTTGTCAGTAGGTTATTCAGGAACACGTAATGTCTGTTACCCGGTTTGATGTACACGCATTGATTCGTCTGGATTTGCCCCAGCCCCTTAAATGGGCCGTGACGCTGCTGATTGTATGGGGCGCGTATTTATTGAGAGCCAAAGTATTCACCGCTGTTCCACCCTTGCCCATATTGTTTTTCTTGCCGGCTATCCTGTTCTCGGCGATGTTTTTCGGACGGCGTTTCGGTCTGTTTGCCACAGCCCTGAGTTCAGCTATCGCTGCTTGTTTCTTCCTGCCTCCGATTGGCAATCCGGGTATTGCGGCACCCAATGCCGCATTCAGCCTCACGCTATTCATCGTGACCAGCGTGGTCATTACGGTAATGGGATCGGCATTGCGCAATGCCTACCTCAAGAGTGAGCAATTACAACGCCAGACGGCCATCGCCCACGAAGATGCAGAGAGGGCGCGTGCCCTGGCCGAGAAAGGCGAGCGGGAACGGCAATTGCTGCTCGTCGAGTTCGGGCATCGGGTCAAAAACGATATGCAGCGCACCATCGCCACTCTGCATCTGCAAGCCGTCCACTCGGCCCCCGACGTCGCCTCGGCCCTCAGGCAGGCGGCCGGTCAGATAAACGTCGTCGCTTCCATGCATGATCGCCTGGCTCACCACGATGGTGAAATGTCCGTAGACATGAATGAATACCTCCAGGATCTGGTCGCCGGGTTGAATTACAGCATGGCCGAAACCCGGCCCATTGAAATGTCCGTTGAGGCGCAGCCCCTCAGACTGCCTCTGGACCGTGCCGGGTCTGTCGGGCTCATCACCAATGAACTCATTACCAATGCCTTGAAGCATGCATTTCCCGATGAGCGCGCAGGCAAGATCACCGTGGACTTTTGCCGCACCGACCAACAGTTTGTGCTGACGGTTTCGGATAACGGCATCGGCCTGCCTGACGAAACCAATGACTGCACTCTGCAACGCAAAGGGTTGGGTCGCAAACTCACCAAGGCTTTGGCTGCGCAGTTGGGTGGCGAGCTTGCTGTGAGCGCGGGGGAGCCGACCGGGGTTACGACCGTTTTGAGTTTTCCGGTGGTTGAGAGTTGATGTAGGCAGGGATGGCAGTTACACCTTAGTGGGAAGGGCCTTGGCCGCGACAGCATGAAAGTCGCGGCCAAGGCCCCTCCCACTTAGTGATATGTACGCCTTAACTGATCAGTCAGGGTATCAAGCGCTCAGCGCGCAACTTGTCGAAGACATCGAAAAAAGCCTGGTCACTGGCCTTGTAGGCGCTGAACCCCAATGTCCGGCTTTTCGACATGTCGGTGACCACTTCAATGGGACGTCCGAGGTCTGCATCGGTGTGCCATGGGGATATCAGGCGGCTGATGTCGGCTTCGCGCAGACCATGTTCTGCAACGATCTGACTCCAGGCGCTCTGGTCGTTGGCCATCTGCGTTTCGAGTGGAGAGGGCGCTGATGGAAAGTCGGCCGGCTGCAGACCGAAGTAGTTGGCGATCTGGCCCCACATCCATTTCCAGCGAAAGACATCGCCGTTGGTGATATTGAACGCCTGATTGGCAGCCGCCGGTGTCGTGGCGGCCCAGAGCTGCTGCCGGGCAAGTTGCCGGGCGTCGGTCATGTCAGTGAGACTGTCCCACTGCACCCGTGAGCCGGGGAACACGAACGGGCGTCCCGTATGTTTGCTGATGGTGGCGTAGACGGCGAGGGTCGTCGCCATGTTCATGGCGTTGCCTACGGCGACGCCTGTGACCGTGTGCGGCCGATGCACGCTCCAGGTGAAACCGTCCTTTTCGGCGGCAGCGAACACTTCATCCTCCTGCGCGTAGTAGAAATTCTCTACGTCCAGACGACCCTGATCCTCACGGAACGGCGTCTGCGGAAGGCTGCCTTTGCCATAGGCCTCGAAAGGGCCGAGGTAATGCTTCAAACCCGTGACCAGCGCCACGTGTTTCACGCTTGCGGCCGGGCGAACGGCATCCAGCACATTGCGGACCATGGCGGCATTGACCCGAATGTTCTCGGCTTCGGTCGCTTGCCGTGACCAGGTCGTGATGAATACATGAGTAGGTTTCAGGTCTGCCAGCGCCGAGCGCAGCGATGCGGGGTCCTGAAGGTCAGCGGCGATCGGGATCACGCCTTTCGCAGGTGATGGATTGCGCGAAAGCGCCGCAACCTGCCAGCCGTTTTCAATCAGGAGTCGAGTGGTTTCGCTACCGACGATGCCGCTGGCACCGACGACCAATGCTGTCTGGGTCATAAGATTCTCTCCAGGAATTCAGGTGTCTGAAACCCATCGTTCCGGAAAAGTTCAAAGCCGATACCTCGGCGGTTTCTCTGCAATGGGTCAATCGGAAGGAACTGTCAGCCACTTGCCGTGCTCTTTTGAATAACCAGCGTAAAACCTGTCTGGACTGATGGCCGAAGGAGGTCAGACCATGAGTGACGATAAGCAGAAACAACAGGAAAAACCCGAGAACGACACGCCCGCGCATTCGACCGAGAAGGAAAGGGAGCGGCTGAAGGACTTCAACAAAGACGGCATTCCGCCTGGGGCATGCTGAGTGGGTGTGTCTGGGGGATATTGAGCGCCATGATCCCCAGGGTTTCGCCGAAGCTTTAGCGGCTAATCCCATTGGGTCGAATGGCCACCCCGGAAGAAGTTGCTGCGGCAGTCGTGTTTCTAGCAAGTCCCGCCGCGAGCTTCATCACGGGCACGACACTTCTGGTGGACGGTGGTCTGACCGCAGGTGTCCAGTTCTGAAACTCAACATTCGGAGTTAACAATGCAGCCAAATTTACTCTCCTGGGGGCATGGCCCCCGCATTATTGAAGTTTTCCTTGAGCCTACTTGCCCGTTCTCGGTCAAAGCCTTTCAGAAGCTCGATCACCTCTTGAACATGGCCGGGGAGGATAAACTCACAGTCATCATCCGGCTGCATTCGCAGACGTGGCACATGTTCTCGGCAGTCATCGTGCGGTGCATCCTGGCTGCTGCAAGGCTGCCCGGAGGAAAGGAGAATGCCAAGGCGGTCATGCGTTGCGTCGGTGAGCACCGTGAAGAGTTCGAGTTCGAGAATCATGCGGGCGGCCCCAACCTTGATTCGACGCCGAATGACATCATTCGAAGGATTGAAGGTTACAGCGGCCTGGAGTTGGCTGAAGCCTTCGCCCAGCCCGAGCTTGAGCACGACATAAAATGGCAGGCCAAGTATTCCAGGCAGAACGGCATCCACGTATCGCCGACTTTCATGGTGGACGGATTGGTGATGCCAGGTATGAGCAGCGGTAGCAGCGTCGCTGAGTGGTGCGAACAGATCGGTCTTGGCTCTTCGCGCTGAGGGATTTTGAAGGTGTGTTCGTCGGCCCCTTACCTGTTATCGGTATCAAAGCATTCTTACTTAAAGAGTTACCTGGAGAACTTCTTCGCTCCCGCCACACACAGAATCACGGCGACAGTCACGCCAAGCATTCCAGGGCTCACGCTTTCGTGCAGTAGCGTCGCAGCTAACGCGAGGCCGAAAAAGGGCTGGAGCAGTTGCAGTTGCCCAACGGCTGCAATGCCACCCTGAGCCAGGCCGCGATACCAGAAAACGAAGCCGATCAGCATGCTGAACAGAGAGACGTAAGCGAGGCTGATCCATGCCGGTGCCGAGATGTCTTTGAAGCTTGCTGGCATCTTGTACAGCGTCAATGCTGCCATTACGGGAAGAGATAAAACCAGAGCCCAGGAAATCACCTGCCAGCCGCCAAGAACTTTCGACAGTTTGGCTCCTTCTGCATAACCGAGCCCGCACGCCACGATCGACAGTAGCATCAGAATGTCTCCTTCAGGCGAGGCTGTCAGGCCCTGAGAGAGTGCAAACCCGACGACAAACAAACTGCCCAAGGTTGAGAAGACCCAAAAGGCCAGGCGGGGGTGCTCACCACCACGCAAAACGCCAAAGGCCGCTGTGGCGAGTGGCAACAGCCCAAGGAACACAATCGAGTGGGCTGACGTTACGTACTGCAAGGCCATCGCCGTCAGCAGCGGAAAGCCCACAACAACGCCCAGCGCTACCACGGCCAACGGAATAATCTGGCTACGTGAAGGACGCTTCTCCTTGAACAGCAGGAGGAGCGCCAACCCCAGCAGACCGGCGATGGTCGCGCGGGCAACAGTGAGGAACACCGGATCGAACTCCATGACCGCGACTCGGGTGGCTGGCAGCGAGCCACTGAAGATCAACACCCCAATGAGCCCATTGATCCATCCACGGGTGCTTTTGTCGCTGAGTTGACCGGATAGATCAGGTGTGTGGCTCACGGCCCGTACCTCGCTGTGCGAATGAGAAAAGCGTACGATCTGTTTGGCAATACAATCAAAAAATTGTAATGGATACATTCGCCATGCCTCGCTCTCGCTATAAAGCAGTCGTTGATGCCCTGGCTACTGACATCCGTGCCGGAAAACTCTCCCCTGGCACCCGTCTACCGACTCATCGCGAGCTTTCAAAGAGAGAGAGCGTTGCGTTGGTGACGGCCAGCAGGATCTACGCTGAGCTTGAGCAAATGGGGCTCGTGAGTGGTGAAGTCGGGCGCGGTACCTTTGTGCGCGAGACATCCCTGCCGCTGAGTCATGGCATCGATCAACAGAATGTCGCCGCAGGGATGATTGATCTGAATTTCAATTATCCCTCGCTACCGGAGCAGGCCGAGTTGTTGCGTACCGCGCTGAGGCAACTGGCTCTCTCTGGAGACCTCGAGTCTCTCCTGCGTTATCAACCTCACGGGGGCAGGCTTCACGAGCGCGCCAGCGTGGCACGCCACCTTCTGGAGCGAGGCCTTGTTGTTGAGCCGCCTCAAGTCCTGTTGGTGAATGGTGCTCAGCATGGTCTGGCAGTGACGTTGATGGCGTTACTACGGCCAGGCGATGTCATTGCTGCCGATGCATTGACCTATCCGGGATTCAAGGTTCTTGCCGAGGCCTTGCACCTGGAGATTGTGGCTGTTCCTTCATCAGAAAACGGCCTCGACCTCAGCGCCCTGGAGCGTCTGTGCAAACGTCGACCTGTTCGTGCGATTTACACCATGCCGACGCTGCATAACCCCCTTGGATGGGTCATGCCGTTGAGCGAGCGGGAGCGCCTTGCTGCCATTGCCAGAAAGCATGACCTGACAATTATTGAGGATGCGGCCTATGCCTATCTGGTTGAGGCCGCGCCACCCCCGTTGGCAATGCTGGCTCCTGAGCGAACGGTGTATGTCTCGGGGTTTTCAAAAAGCGTAGCGACGGGGCTGCGTGTCGGTTTCGTAGCAGCGCCGCCGCAGCTGATTCCAAACCTGGAGCGGACAATTCGCGCCACCACCTGGAACACCCCAGGTGTTCTGACTGCCATCGTTACGGCGTGGCTGGATGACGGTACCGTTGCCAGGCTGGAAGTGGAAAAACGCCAGGATGCCCAGTCGAGACAAGCGCTCGCGGCAGCGGTGCTCGAAGGCGTTCGCTACGTAAGCCACCCGTCCTCTTATTTCCTGTGGTTGCCACTGACCGAAGACGCTCGCGCCGACCAGATCACCATGGCGCTGATGCAAGAGCAGATATCCGTTTCTACGGCTGAACCGTTTTCCACGTCGGCCCATGTCCCGCATGCGATTCGGCTGGCACTTGGATCGGCCGACATGAAGTCGTTGGAGGTTGCCCTCAAGCGTGTCCGGTGGGTGGTCGGCCTCTATTCGTGGCGAATGTGTGCAGATCGCGAATGAATTGGCTTACGTAGACCCGTGTGAAAGCGCAGCATGACTATCTACTGAACTACGCCCAAAAGCCCGTGGGGATGAAAGTCCAAATGTACAACGGCAAGAAGGAGTGGCGTGCAATAAATGTGAATTTCACACCAGAGCTCGACAAGTTCGTCAGTGATATGCGTGGCGTCCGGAAAAAGTAATCCTGAATCAAGCAACGTTTGACAGGCTCCGGGGCCTGTAACGGTTCGTTTGTGCCTTGTGCCTGGCACTCTATTCAGATACTAATCGGCAGGGTTGTGTGCCACCACAAACTCGACGTTACTATCGAATACGAGCGGAGCAACGATCATGAAATACGACGACAAACTGATTGAAGACGCCGTGCTTGCCCTCTTGGCAACGTTCAGTTTTGACCGAGGTAATGCCTGGAAAGGGTTCGATTTCGAGGTCATGAATCGATTGCATGAGCACGGTTTCATCAGTGATCCGGTGAACAGGAATAAATCGATCTGGTTGACGGAGGAAGGTCTGGAGCGAGGCCGGCAGATAGCTGACCGGTTATTCGGTGGGAGTGCTGAAGCCGGGCATGACTCCAATCCTGAAACGTGACCCTCATCAAACAGGACGTCACGCAGGAATAATGCCGATCAGTTAAGAGGCTGATTTCAAAAAGCAGGTGGCTTCTTGGTCACAATCCGTGGGAGTTCGCCCGCTGCCCCGGCGCCGCGCTGTCGCGCAGCAAACAGGTGTAGGAGCGCGCTTGCCCGCGACCGAGTGCGAAGCGCTCGCAAAATCTACGACTGCTACGCAGCCGGTCGTCGGAGTGCCGCCCAGGGCAAGCGCGCTCAATGCCGCATGTTCCATCTTGTTTGATGAGAGGGGCCTTGGCCGCGACAGCCGGTGTGAAGTGCGCTGAAAAATGTGTTGCCTTCAAGCTGGTCGTCGCGGCCAAGGCCCCTCCCACAAGTGACAGGTATGCCCTAACTGGTCGGCATTACCACGTAGCCACGCGCCTAAGCCTTCCAGCTTTTCAATATTTTCCTGGCGTCGTTCATGGCGTATGTCCACTCGTTACCTTGTTTGCGCTTTGTGAAGAGCTTGAGTTCTACCAGCCCATTCAGAACCGTGGCGGCGGTGTTGTAGGCGCATCCCAGGTTTTCTTTGACGTTTGTCACGGTGAACTCCTGGTTGCTGCCTGATTTAGCAACGTTGAATACAACTCTTTGCTTGTCTGAAAGCTTGCCGTACAGGCCCGACTCGTAGAGGAATGTATTGAATTGGTTAATGGACTCCACCGTCGAGTCGTACGAGCTTTTGAATTCGCTGATGGCTCGCGCAATAACCCGGCATTGATAGTCAATGAAATAAGTTAAATCCATGTGGTCGGTTTCTGTGTACAGGTAGCTTTGCCCGTACTGGATAGGCGCCGCCTTCAGAAGCGTGCTTATCGCGATATAGCGAAATCCGCCAAAGCCGCTTTTGAACAAGTACCAGTAGAAGAGTGATCTCGCGACCCTGCCATTGCCATCATGGAAGGGGTGTTCAAAGCCTACGATGAAGTGAATGACGATGGCTTTGATCAAAGGGTGAATATAGTTTTTGCTATTGATGTCTGTGTGATTCGTGTTGACCCAGTCGATAACCAGATTCAAACGTTTCTCAAGCGTTTCTGCGGGAGGCGGTTGGTGGACGACATCGCCATTTCCGTCTTCAACAACAACGTCGTTATCGTGGCGAAATTCTCCCGGGTGATACCGGTCATCGTCTATTCCTTCGACGCCCACTTGATGCAGACCCGTGATCAGGTCTAACGAGAGCGCTTTGTCTCTATATTCCCAGGCATGATTCATCATCCTGAAATTACCGATGATCATCTTCTCATCGGGTGTTCTGGGCGCGCGTTTGCGCTTGAGCAACTCTTTTGCGGCCTTGGTGGTCGTCGCCGCACCTTCCAGCTGGCTGCTACTGATCGCTTCGTCTTCAATCAGGTCTTTAAGCAAATATTGCAGGTGTTTGCTTTCCCCGATTTTTGAGCACATCCACTCAAGCGCAGCCGTCGTCGTGTGCTGGTCGCACGCCGACACAGCGAGGTGCATCGCAGGTGTATAGAGGCAGTTACATACGTGCGCAGGCTCGCCGAGTTTCAGTAACGGAGTCAGTTGCCTGCTTCTCGCCAGTTTCACAACCGACCAGGCCAGCCCATGGTCAAGCCCGGCAGGAATCCTGAAGCGTAATTTGTCGTAGTGAAGGTAACGCCCTTTGGCGTCCAAAGCCTGATTCATCTCGATATAGGCCGCCAGATGCTGCTGATGGTGCTCGATGATCTCTTTGAAAGGATCGAGGTTCACCTTTGGCGGGAGCTTGATCATGATTTCAAAATTCCTTGGATTTGAAATGAGCATACCCGCCGGTTTTGAGGATTTCAATTTATGAGGAAAATGAAATCAGGCGTTCTGCGGAGTCTTCTTCGAGCACGACGAATAAGAGGCGAGGAATGTGTGTCTACCGGAAAAGTACGAGATGCACGAATGATGATGCCCTAAAGGCAAAAACGCGAAGTCAGGAAGGGAAAGTAGGCGAAAAAGCCCGGAAACACTGAAGAAAACTGGAGCGGGTAGAGGGAATCGAACCCTCAACTAAAGCTTGGGAAGCTTTCGTTTTGCCACTAAACTATACCCGCTCTGAGCGGCTGACTTTGTACCAGATGCCCGGTGCGAGTTAAAGCGCTAATTTCATCCAGCCGCGCTTTGTGGCTGTACTTCTTCCAGGATTACCATTCGCCATTTGCTGCTTTCCCTGCATTGACGAATGGTTCCCCGGCTCTGTCGAGCGCCGGCCTCAGAAGGCGAAGGCATGATGCTGAGTCTGGCTGTAGGCGTGGCGAGCGGGTTCTACGGCGGGTTGCAGGAAACTCGTCAGTGCCTTTTTGGAGTCGCGGCAAGCGGCTTTGTGTTCCATGTCCAGGAAGTGCCCGGCGGCTTCGATGGTGCTGAAGCTGCAGTTCTGCACATACTTGGCGAAGAGCACCGCGTCATCCGCTGCGGTGTATTCGTCCCAGGCTCCGTTCATGAACAGCACGGGTACGTTGATGTTTTTCGCAGCAGTCAGGTAGTTGCTCGGATCAATCTCCAGCACCTGGCTGATGTGATAGTGCATCTGGTCGTATTCGTGCAGGTCCAGACTGCTGACATGCCGGTAGTTGAAGCGTTTGAACAGCGATGGCAAATGTTTGCCGATGGTGTTGTTGATCAGGTGGCCCACTTCATAACGGTTGTGGTCGCCCAGGTGTTTCACGCCGCGGTTCAGGTAGTCGCGCATGTGTTCGTTGAGGATCGGCGAGAACGAACTGATGACGGCGCTCTCGATGCGTTTTGGCCGGTGCGACAAGGCAACCATGGCAGCGGCTCCGCCCCATGAAAACGACATGACGTGTTCGGCGTTGAAGTGGTCGATCAGCTCCAGCAGGATATGACCTTCCATTTCCCGGGTCAGAGGCTTGTCATGCCGGTTGTGTGGCTTGGATTTCCCGGCATAGGGTTGATCGTAAAGCACCACGTTGAATTGTGGATAAAGGTTGCGAACTGTCTGGGCAAATGAAGCAGTGGTGGCCAGTGAGCCGTTCACCATGACGATGGTTTTTTCCGCGGCATCGGCGCGGTAGAACTCCGTGTAAACCCGAAACTGTCCTTGTATATCAAGCACGGCGATTTCTGGCCTCATATGTATGTCTCCTGACTTACAGATATGCGTATGCGCTAGCGCAAATTAAAAAATGCACGTTTTTTGACAGGTAGGCATTAGCCTTGAAGGCCCATGTCGATCCTAACGATCTGTTCGACAGGTATTGTTATTGGCGGGCTATTTGTCGTGAGCCCGGGGGCTCGGTACGGCAAAAGGTTTCTTAGAATGCGTTGCTGACTTGGCAGTCACATGTGGACTGACGATTGGATTCAAGCAGGCGATCCGGGAACCCGCAAGTGCCGTTCGTAATTGATGTGATCGTTCCGCCGAATGGTCGTGACTTTTTCAGATCGACTGAATTTGTTCGTGGCTCAGGGCCTGATAGCTGCCGGGCTCTAGCTCGGGGGACAGGGCCAGAGGCCCCATGCTTTCTCGATGCAGAATCAATACTTTATTGTCGAAATGACCGAACATCCGTTTTACCTGATGGTAACGGCCTTCCACGATACTGAGCCTCGCACAGCGAGGTCCGAGTAGCGTCAGCGTGGCAGGTTGGGTGGTGATGTTCTCGTAGGCAAAGTAAAAACCCTCGGCGAATTTTGCTATGTACCGTTCGTCGATCAGCTGTTCTGTTTCGACGTAATACACCTTGGGTACTTTGGTTTGCGGCTGTGTCAGTCGGCGTGACCATTGCCCATCATTGGTAATGAGCATCAGGCCGGTGGTATTGAAATCCAGTCGACCGGCGATATGCAGTTCATGTTTGTCAGGCTCATCCAGCAAGTCGAGCACGGTGGGATGTTGTGCATCGACGGTTGCACTCACATAACCACGCGGCTTGTGCAGCATGAAATAACGCGCTGCCTTGCCGACCTGCAATAACTCGTTGTCGAACTCCACACGGCTGAACTCCCGCACTTCATGATGCGGGTCGCCAGTCACCTGGCCGTCGACTTTGACTCGCCCGCTGGCCAGCGCCAGGCGTACGTGCTGGCGATTGAAGCGGGGCAGGTTGCTGAGGAAGCGATCAAGACGCATGACGAGGAAAGTGCGATGGGCAAGGAGCGCGCATGGTACGCCTATCGCAGCGGTTTGGCCTGCAGGCTGTCTGCAACGCCTGCGCAGTTCGGGCACAGGCAGGCCTGATTGCGCAGTTCGACGGGCAGGGCTTCGAGCACGGCCGGGTCGATGCTTTGGGAAAAGCACCAGCATGCCTGATCGACCGTGCGCGGGTCGGCCAGTGTGCAGGTGTTGCCCAGGCCGCATACCGGGCACAGGCTGGAGTCTGGTTTTGTCGCTGTTGTGTTCATGCTGGGACCGGCTTCTCGATACAGACTTGATTGCGGCCGTTGAGCTTGGCGCGATAGAGCGCCAGGTCGGCACGGGCGATCAGGCTTTGCAGGTTATCATCGCTTTGCAGTTCGGCCAGCCCGACACTGACTGTAATCTGCAACGGCATGCCGGAAAAGACATACACATGCTGCTCGGCCAGTTCGCGGATTTTCTCGGCAATGCGTTGGGCACCCTGGGTGTCGCTGCCCTTGAGCAGAATGATGAACTCTTCGCCGCCCCAGCGGCAAATGATGTCTGACTGGCGCAGGCAGCTTTTCAGGTCATTGGCAAAACCGGCCAGCACTTCATCGCCCGCCAGATGACCGTGCGTGTCATTGAGTCGCTTGAAGCGATCCAGGTCCAGCAGCAATGCGGTCAAGGGGATGGCTTCGCGCTGGGTATCCTTGAGGGTATTGACGGCCAGCAGGTTGAAGCCCCGGCGCGTGGGCAGGCCGGTCAGGCTGTCGAGGGTGGCCTGGGCTTCAAGCTTGCGCTGGTAGCTGATGATGATTCGATGCAGGAGCAGCACAATCACCAGCGTTACGATCAGGCAGATGAACAGGTTCAGGTACAGCGAATGGCGGACATCGCTCAGGGCGGTGTCTTCCTGTTTGTCGACGATCAGGTACCACTCGAGTTCAGGAATGAAGCGCACATTGAGAAAGTGCTCTTCGCCATGGTTGTTGTATTCAAAGGTTCCACTGTGAGGTTTGGGGAGTTTGTCCTGCAGGTCCTTCATGCTGGGCAGTTCTTGCAGTCGTTGCCCGATGGTTGCGCCTTGCGGTCCGCCCCCGGCTCCGGTCAGCACGATGCGCCCGAACGTGTCGACAAAGTAGATGTTGCGCTCATAGCGCTGTCGATAACGGTCGATGAGCCGGGTGACGGCATCAACCGTAAGACCAACCCCGGCTACCCCGATGAACCGGTTGTTGTAATCGAAGACTTTGTAATTGATGAAGAAGGTCAGGTTGTCTTTGTTGGCCATGTCGGGGTCAAAGCTGATTTCGTAAGGCACGTTCATATCCCGCACCCGGAAATACCAGGCATCGCGTGGCTCGAGGGCACTGACTTTTTTCAGGATGCCTTTGGCCTGGTAATAGGTATGAGTGGCATCGGATATGAAGAAGGACGTGTACGCACCGTAATGATCCATGACCTCCTTGAGATAGCGGGTCATCTGCGCGGGATTGCGTTCGCCTTCGACCACCCAGTCGCGCATGAAGGTGTCGCGCGACATCATCGAAGAGATGAGAACGGGCCGTATCAGATCTTTCTGGATTTCTGAATAGACCGTATCCGACGTCAATGGCAACTCAGTGTTGATAATGCCGTCGCGAATGGATTCTCGTGATACGTAATAACTCAACAGTGTGGTTGCCAGAAAACCGCTTCCCAGCAAAAAAACCAAGGTCATCAATAATGAACGGTGAGAGGTAATTGCAGACTGATGGGGCATGAAAAATCCGCTTTCTTGAATATCCTTGAGAATTTGCATATTAGATGAATCAGGGATTCATTAATAACAGGATATATAAAGCAAGTCTCTGGCCACTTTCAGTCATGGGTTGTTTATAAGTGACGGGGCCAGGTAGGCCGGGCTTCTGCGCAGAGTGGCTTCAATCGCGGAACATCGGCAGTGCACCAAAAGAATCCGGTCGTAATGAATGCCCTGTGTCGATAATGCCGTGAACAGATCATCCAGTGTGGGGGAAGACATTGCAAAACGGTTACGCACCGTCAATATATCCATGGGGGTGGAAGGGAGTTGGCCTTTGAATGGCGAGACATTTGAATTGCGCACAATATTGGCAATGTCCTGATAGCTTTCATCGGTTGCAGTCTGGAACTTGGATAATGTGTAGTTTTTCAATCTGCCGCGAATCGAGGTGCCTGCCATCAGTTTGTCGGTCACGACCAGAGAGGGTAATGAGGACGGTGGTATCGCCAGGGTATTGCCCTGTGTATTGGATATGGCAAACGGGCTGACTTTTTTGCTGACGACGCGGTGCAGTTTCGGGTCGGCAAGCAGATAACCGTGGGGGGCATAGGTGTGTATTTCGGTGCCGTTGGGGATTTTGACTGTTGAACTCCAGGGCAGATGATGGCCGTGGGTGCTGACCACCAGCGTACGGGCCTGTCCTTTGCTGGACGTCCAGAGCAGAAACTTGCGCCCCAGTTTCCAGGCATGAATGGGCAGGTTGCCGTAGACGGGATGGCCTGGCACGGTCCAGACCTTGAGCCTGCTTTCGGTGTGAAAGAATTTTTCCAGGCGCGTCTGCCGCGGCTGCATCGAGCGGCCGAAGAGGGAGGCCAGATTGAAAGGTCGCGATGCGGCGGCACGCTGTGCGCGGACGATGCTTTTTGCAGGGCTGACGACCTTCTTGAGAGCCCCCAGCAGCCCGGGTGTATAAGGGGCCAGAGTGAACAATCCCAATGACAGGGCTGACAGGATGGCCTGTTTCTTCTCCTCACGACCACTGCCAGGCTGACTGGCTGCTATGGCATTGAGTGACGTAATGCCGATATCGAGGGCCAGTACGGCAATGAAGGCGGGTGTCAGCAGAAAAGACATGGGTGCCAGTACCCATTGCAGGTGACTCAGACGCTGAGTCCAGTAGCGCAGCGAAATCTGGGTCGAGGTCACGATCTGCTGCCGGGCCTCTTCCAGCGTGTTCTGTTTCAACGTCTGGCGCATGAAGGCAAACGGCGAGCCTGGCAGCAGGTATCGATGCAGCGAGTGATTCAGCGCCTTGCGCACATCGGGGTTGTAGATCACGTCTGTCCAGGGGCGCAGTATCGAGACGGGCGGGTCTTGCGCCTGGACGCCGCCCCATAACCTGAACAGATAGTCCAGGCGCCCCTGATTGCGTCCCGGTACGTAACTCAGCACGGCCATACGCCATTTCTCGTCCCGGGTGGCTTGCTGGAGGTATTCCTGAAGGGCCTCATCGTTCCTGAACTCCATGAACGCCTTGGTCAGTCCTGCCTGATAAAGCACCTTTTGCGGTTTATGGGGCTCCTCAAGTACCAGCAGGCCAGCGCAATACTGGTGTTCGATACCTTCCACGAAGGAACTCTGTACCTCAAAACCCAGGGTGAGCCATTGCAGGGCGGGGTCCGTCAATGACCTCACAATGCTGTCGAAGCCGCTGCGCAGCAAGTTGCCTTGTTTGAGGCAGATGATTGCCTGACTGATGAACATGGCCTGAAACGTCTGCTCGATCTGGTCTGCCTGTTGCTCCCAGAACTCATCGAGGCGTCGTGACATCAGGAACAGAAAGTCGATGGACTTGATCTTTTCTTCGATGGCCAGCGCGCTGATCGCAAGCTCCTTGTCGGCTGACCAGTCACCTTTGCCGGTCGGGTCCAGATAAACCACCGTACGTCCGCCATGGTCGATATAGCCGGCAGGGTATTGCACCCGATAATTGCTTATCAGGGCTTCACTGAGGCTGACAGGTTTTTCATCGGGCACGTTCACATGCACCATGGGGCGCATGAAACTGCCCAGCGGTGTTGTCGAGTGCCCGTGGCGGTAGGCAATGAATACATGATCCGGGTTCAACGCCACGCCATGCAGGTTGCGGATGACTTCACCCATGAGCTGTGCCGAGGTTTTCAGCGGTGCGGGGATTTGCCCGAGGATCGGTGCCTGGGTCTGCCACAGGTCTACCGCCCCTGCTAGGGTCAGCCCGCGGGCAATGGGTTTGAGCAGATCGATACCGTGAGCCTCCTCCACGTTTTCCAGCAGATCGAGTGCGAGTGTTTTCTGCGCGACGGTCAGGCGGCTGAACACATCCTCCTGAATCACTACCGGCTCGATCACGAGCGCGGTGCTCTCGGCGGGGATGTACTGGTTCAGCCAGAGTCGGTGCTGCGCCGAAGCATTGAGGGTATCGAGCAGCTTCTGGGTCATCTGACGTGGATCGTCGCTGATGTATTCGCTGGTGGCCGCTCCATGACCCAGCAGATGAATGAAGCAATGCGAGGTATTCAACGACCTGACCTGAAAGATGCCGGGCACCAGTTGGCCGTTGATGGACAGCATGTGAACCTGCGAGCTGTCTCCACGAGTGGGCTGCTCCAGTGACTGGCTGTCGGCGGGAAAGTCTTTGAACCCCAGTGCGTCCAGCGTCAGGTAATAACCGTTGCGGCTGATTTTTTTCCTGGCGAGTTTTTGTGCGAGACCATCGAGAAAGGACAGTCGCGCCAGGCTTCGGTAAGTCGCCTCATGCTTGCTCCAGAAGCTGTTGACCTTGCTGGCATAGTCATTGATCCACGGGGCCTCGATGATCAAGCCAAATAATGCCTTTGAGCCCAGAGAGGGGGTATCCGGATCCACCGGTTCATCGGTTATCGTGCAGCTCAACAGGTCTGCCAGACGTTGTACATCGCCACAGATCAGAGACAGTTCGATCAGTGACAATCGGGCGCTGTAACGCTCGCGCCCACGCTCATCGACCGAGGGCTGGCTTTCGGTCGTGAAGGTGATGTGCAGTTTGTCGGGGGCCAGTTTCTTGCCGGTCTTTTGCAGCAGCAGCTTTTCAAGCTGTTGGTGGATGTACACCCGTTGTGGAGACGGGCAGTCCATGTCCAGCTGCAGAGTTTTCAACAGCAGAACGGAGTCGCTGATCAGCTTGAACCCCGGACTTTTCCTGAGTCTTTTCAGTCGTTGCAGGTCTTGCTTGTCCGGCTCGGTCGAGGATGATGCTGGATCGATGGGGGCCGGCAGTGGTTTTTCGTCGGTCGAGTACTGCTGCGGGGCAAGGGAAAACGCTCCCGAGCCGTTGAGGCTGTCTTTTCGTTCCGAATCAGGTCCCGGCAGCAGGTTGAAGTCGGGGAGCTCCAGATCGGACGCAATAGAGAGGGATTTCCAGAGATCATCCATGACAGTGACATAGTTGGCGAAATGAGTGGTCGCTCACTATGTCACTGTCGATGCTGCGCAGTTGCCTATCTATTTATGTATTCATCGCTGTTGCAGGTACGCACGCCAGCCGCCCAGATGGCTGATATCGGTCGCTCCTTCAAGGCCGTAAGGCTCGCAGATGAAACCGCTTTCCCAGCGGCCATCGGCCAGTTGCACCTTGCCCAGGCCCAGCGGCGCAGGAATGCCGGTCAGGAACGAGCCCAGTTCATGGCTCGGCAGTTCCCAGACTTCCACTTCTATCGCAACGCCATGTTCGGCGACACGCAGCATGCCCGGACGAAACGGCGGGCCGCCTGCCAGTGCGTACAACTGATAATCGGGCGAGCTGTGCGTCACCTCCAGAAGACGTGCGCCGCGCTGCTTGAGCTGCCAGTTCAGGGCCAGTCCATCCAGATGGGCGCCACAGACCACCAGACGACTCATGTCATTGCGGGCGGCAGACTTGGGTTGAGGCAGGTCGGGCATGCGACCACCAATCAGCGGCAGTGCGGTCTGGCGTTGCAGGGCATCGGCCATGCTCAGCAGGTACTGATCGGTAAAGGCCCGACCAAAAAGCGTCACGCCCCAGGGCAGGCTGTTGTTCATGACGGCACTGGGCACTGCAACGGCTGCGTAATCCAGCAGATTGACGAAGTTGGTGTAGTAACCCAGCTCCGAGTTGCGCAACACCGGCTCGGCTTCGAGTTCTGCCGAGGTGACCGGACGCCCGATGCTGGGCGTGACCACGAAATCCAGCCCTTCGAGTGCCTTGTCGCAAATCGCCTTGAGTACCTGTAGACGGTATTGAGCCCTGAACGTATCGACCCCGGTCACTGCTGGTGCCTTGGCCAGTACGGCACGGATAACCGGTAGAACGGCTTCGGGATTTTCCTGCATCAGTTGCCCGGCCACGCTGTAGCGTTCGGCAACCCAAGGGCCTTCATACAACAGTCGCGCCGCCTCAAGGAACGGCGACAGATCCAGTGTCACGGCTTCGCCGCCCATTGCCGTGAGATGAACGAGCGCTGCTTCAAACAGTTGCGGGCCTTCGGTGCAACCGAAGAACTCCAGGTCTTCAGCTCGTGGGACGCCGAAACGGAAAGCGCGGGGGGCTCCGAACGCCGAGGCGTCGTTCCATAGCGGATTGCTGCGGCTGTATTCATCCCGCGGGTCCGGTCTGGCCACAAGCCCCAGCAACTGGCTGGCTTCCCGCGCTGTGGCGGTGAAGGTGGTGACGCAATCCAGCGTTCGACAGGCCGGCACCACGCCTGCCGTTGAAATCAGCCCCTTGCTGGCTTTCATGCCGACCAGATTGTTCAGCGCAGCGGGTACCCGACCCGAGCCTGCGGTATCGGTGCCCAGCGAGAAGCTGCTGACACCCAGTGCCACGGCCAGCGACGAGCCGGAGCTTGAACCGCCGGACGGATACTCCTTGAGCACGCTGTTGGGGCACGCGCCATAAGGCGAGCGACTGCCGTTCAGGCCGGTGGCGAACTGATCGAGGTTGGTCTTGCCCATGGGCACCGCGCCCAGGGCGATCAGTTGCTCGACAATGGTCGCCGAGCGTTGCGGTACATAGGCGTAAGCCGGGCAGGCTGCGGTGGTAGGAATGCCTGCAAGGTCGATATTGTCCTTGATCGAAAACGGTATGCCGTACAGCGGCAGGTCTTTGATCTCGCTTTTTTCCAGCGCGGCGAGGTAAGGCTCCAGTTCGGCCGGGCTGAGCAGATGAATGAACAGGTGAAAATCAGGATTCAGCGCGGCGGCCTTTTCATGCAGGGCCAGGATCAGGTGCCGTGGCGTCAGGCTGCCGGACTGGTAAGCGGCACGCACGGTATCCAGTTGCAGGTCGCTTGGGAGTACGTTGTGGTTCATGGCGAATTCCGTCGAAAGAGTTGAAGGCATACGTTTTCAGTCCGTTTCCAGAACGACCACACGCTGACCGGCGCGCACCGCCGAGCCGGGCTGTACCCGTACATCGCGAACGATGCCGTCTACGGGAGCCAGCAGCGGGATTTCCATTTTCATGGACTCCAGAATCACCAGCACATCGCCCGCCGTAACCCGTTCACCCGGCTGGACCTGCACTTGCCAGAGGTTGCCGGCGATATGGCTATCGACCCCTTGCTGGCCTGTTTCGAGCGCGGGCTCGTCAGTGAGCGGCGCAGCACTTTCCTCGCTCTCGAAATTGGCTTGCCCGCTGGCGATCCAGCGCTCGCGCTCGGCCTGGAACGCGGCTTGCTGCTGGCCGCGGAAGGCGGCGATGCCCTCGGCTTCCTTGGCCAGAAACGATTGATAGTCGGCGAGGTTCAGGGTGCTGTGTTCGATCTCCAACTGGTAGCGACCCAGCGGGAAGTCCCGGCGGATACGCAGCAACTCGTCGGCACTCACCGGATAAAAACGGATCTGGTCGAAGAAGCGCAGCAGCCAGGGTTTGCCGTCAAAGGCGGCGACTTCGCGATAGCGGTTCCACATCTGCAAGGTGCGGCCCACGAACTGATAGCCGCCGGGGCCTTCCATGCCGTACACGCACATGTAGGCACCGCCGATGCCCACCGAGTTTTCGGCAGTCCAGGTGCGTGCCGGGTTGTATTTGGTGGTGACCAGACGATGGCGCGGGTCCAGTGGCGTGGCCACCGGTGCGCCGAGGTAGACATCGCCCAGGCCCATGACCAGATAGCTGGCGTCGAATACTGTGCGTTGCACTTCGTCCAGATTGGGCAGGTCGTTGATGCGGCGGATGAACTCCAGGTTGCTCGGGCACCAGGGCGCATCCTTGCGCACGGTGGTCATGTATTTTTCGATGGCCAGTTGGCAGGCCGGATCGTCCCAGGACAACGGCAGATGCACGATGCGTGACGGGACTTGCAGATCCCGGGTTGCACAGACGGCATCCCATTCACCGGCGACGATATCCAGCAGTGTCTTGAGAGGCAGTTGTTCGGGTTGGTAATGCACTTGCAGGGAGCGAATGCCCGGTGTCAGATCGATCACGCCCGGCAGTGCCTTGCTTTCCAGCGCCTGCATCAAGGCATGTCCCCGGAAGCGCAGCACCAGGTCCAGCTCGGGCGCACCGATTTCCAGCAGCACATGGGTATCGCCCGAGAGTCGTGCGACCAGACGTTTGTCGTCCTGGCCGATGTCCAGCACAACAGGTGATGCCAGCCCGTCGCTCTGTGGGAGCGGATTCATCCGCGAATGGGTTCCATGGCCTTCGCGACTGAAGTCGCTCCTACGGATTAGGGGGCGGGCTGTTTCCAGGCTTACCGGGCTGAAGCGAACTTTATCTCCGGCCTTGAGTTGCCCCAGTTGCCACAGGTCCGCTTCGATGATGGTCACCGGGCAGACGAATCCGCCCAGGCTCGGGCCGTCGGGGCCGAGGATGACGGGCATGTCGCCGGTAAAATCCACCGCGCCGATGGCGTAGGGATTGTCATGAATATTGGACGGATGCAGGCCCGCCTCACCACCATCGGCACGCACCCACTCAGGCTTTGGCCCGATCAGGCGCACGCCGGTTCGGCTGGAGTTGAAATGCACTTCCCAGTCAGTGGCAAAGAAGGTGTCGATATAACCCTCGGTGAAATACTCGGGCGCACCGTGAGGCCCGTAGATCACGCGAATCTGACGCACATCCGCCAGGGGCTCGATCTGCTCATCCGGCACACGCTGCCCGGTGCTGCGATCAGCAAGGGCCGTGATATGCAGCACATCACCCGCGCGCAATGCCCGTCCACCATGCCCGCCGAACTGGCCGAGGGTGAAGGTGCTTTTGCTGCCCAGATAATCCGGCACATCCAGCCCGCCACGTACGCACAGGTAACTGCGCGCCCCGGCACCGGCAATGGTGCCCAGCGCCAGAGTCGAACCGGCGGATACCAGCAGCGCCGTATTTATGGGCTGCGCCTCGCCGTTCAGAGTGACCGGGATCTGCGCGCCTGTCACCGCCACCACCGCATCGGTATTGAAGCGCAGCAGTGGGCCGCTCATGGTGATTTCCAGTGCCGCGCAACCTTCGGCATTGCCCAGCAGGCGGTTGCCAAGGCGCAAGGCCCGGCTGTCCATCGGCCCTGAAGGCGGTACGCCGACGGCCCAGTAACCGAGACGGCCCGGATAGTCCTGCACCGTGGTCTGGGTGCCGCCACTGAGCACTTCAAAGGTGTCGGCCTGGTAGATCAGGCCTTCCAGGCAGCGGGTCCATGGCTGGCCGCTGGCAAAGGGCGCATCAACGATGATCTGCCGCAGATAGTCACGGTTGGTTTCCACGCCATACAGGCGTGTGTCGTTCAATGCGTTGGACAATCCATCGCTGGCTTGCTGACGATCCGGCGCCCAACTGATGAGCTTGGCAATCATCGGATCGAAAAACGGCGGGATCTCGCAACCGGCTTCGACCCAGGTATCAATGCGCAGGGTTTTACCATCGGCAGTCGGAAAGTCGACGGCGGTCAGCAGGCCGGGGCAGGGCTGAAAGTCGCGTCCCGGATCTTCGGCATACAGGCGCGCCTGAATGGCATGGCCGGTCGGTTGCAGGTTGGCCTGCAACTGGCTGAGCGGCGGCAGATCACCGGCCGCCAGTTGCACCATCCAGCCAACCAGGTCGACGCCCCATACCTGCTCGGTGACGCCATGTTCGACCTGCAGGCGGGTATTCACTTCCAGGAAGTAGAAGCGCTGATCTTCGCTGTCGAAGACAAACTCCACAGTGCCCGCGCTGCGATAGTTGACCGCCTTGGCCAGCTTGATGGCCGCCGCGCAGAGTTCTTCGGCCATGCCGTCCGGCAGGTTGGGCGCCGGGGTTTCTTCCAGCACTTTCTGGTTGCGACGCTGTACCGAGCAGTCGCGTACACCCAGCGCCAGCACTTCGCCCTGGCCGTCACCGAAAACCTGCACTTCAAGGTGGCGAGCGCGCTGAATGTATTTTTCGATAAAGACGCCTGCGTCGCTGAAGTTGTTCTGCCCAAGGCGTTTCACGGCCTCGAAGGACTCAGCCAGCTCTTCGGCACTGCGGCAGACACGCATGCCGATGCCACCGCCGCCAGCGGTGCTTTTGAGCATCACCGGATAACCGATGTCGCGTGCCGCCGTGAGTGCCGACTCAAGGCTGTCGAGCAGTTCGGTGCCTTCGAGCATGGGCACGCCATGTTCTTTGGCCAGTGCGCGAGCGGTGTGCTTCAGGCCGAAGACGCGCAGTTGCTCGGGCGTCGGGCCGACGAAGGCGATGCCTGCGTCTTCGCAGGCCTGTGCGAACGCCGCGTTTTCAGACAGAAAACCGTAGCCGGGATGAATCGCTTTGGCGCCACTGTCTTTGGCAATGGCGAGAATCTTGTCGACCGCCAGATAAGTCCCCGAAGCACCGCCTTCTCCCAGGCTGTGGGCTTCGTCGGCCTGCATCAGGTGCAGGCTGGCGGCATCGGCTTCGGAGTAGACCGCAATACCCTTGACCTTCAAGGTGCGCAGGGTTCGCAGGATGCGGCAGGCAATGGCGCCACGGTTGGCGATCAGCAGTTTGTCGAACATGGCATAAACCCCGGAAACCCAGATTTGCTCGGTTTCGTGATGGGAAGCGGGCCGTCCCGCTATGGGTCGTTGTGCACAACGGTCGTCCGTTGTGGAGGGCTCGTTTTTTCTGGATCAGTCGCGGATCAGCAGTCGGGCCGGAGTCGGGTTGTAACCGTTGCAGGGGTTGTTCAATTGCGGGCAATTGGAGATCAGCACGATCACATCCATTTCGGCGCGCAATTCGACGTATTTGCCGGGCGCGGAAATGCCGTCCTCGAACGTCAGGCCGCCTTCGGCCGTTACCGGGACGTTCATGAAAAAATTGATGTTCGGGCCGATGTCGCCCTTGCCCAGACGGCCGTCATGAACACAGGCGCGCAGGTAGTTGTCACGGCAGCTGTGCATGTGGAGTTTTTCCAGGGCATAGCGCACGGTGTTGCTTTCCTGGGCGCAGGCTCCGCCGACGGTGTCGTGACGTCCGCAGGTGTCGTCGACTATGGTCAGCATCGGCTTGCCGAGGTTGGAATACAGCACGCTGCCAGTGGTCAGGTAGACATTGTTCTGGCGGCGCAGGGTGCGTTGCACGTCATAACGCTCGCGTGGGTTGGCCAGGCTGTAGAACAGAGTATCGACGGCCTGGTTGCCTTCCAGGTCGAGAATGCGGACGGTTTGCCCGGCCTTGACCTCGGCCAGGAAGGGTTCGCCAGCGGGGATGGTGGCGTCGCAGCAATGTTGAGTCGAATGCATGGCAAGGGCTCCTCAGGCAAACAGGCGGTCGGTATTGATGAAGCCACGCTCGTTTTCCGGGCGTGAGGTACGGCAGTGCTCGGCCACACTGGCATCGGCTTTCATCCAGCTCAGCTTCAGGGGTTGCGGGGCGTATTGCGGGTTGGGGTCCATCGGGTGTTGCAGGGCGGTGAGGACCACCAGGGTGTCCATCGGCGCATACAGCTCGATGTAGTCACCGGCCTTTGAGTTGTCCGGCACGAAATGCAGGGCACCGGTTTCGTCCACATTGACCCGGCTGAACAGGTTCAGGGTCATCAGCAGGTCAGAAAGGCCCAGGCCCCATTTGCCCAGTTCCACCAGCAGGTTGTCGACGCCGTTGCGGAAGAAGCCATTGCGCAGTTCCTGATAGCGACCCTGGCCGTATTTCTCTTCGACTTCCGCTGCGTTGAGTACGCCGCCGAGGCTGTCGCTCCAGCCGCAGGTGTCAGCAGTGATCGCCGCCAGCACACGACCCATGTCCGAGTACAGGCAGTGACCGCTGGTGAGTTTGGCGGTGTGTTGGCACTTGAGGCTGTCGGGCAGATTCAGGCGCTCGGTCTTTTCATGGGCATTGAGCAGCGTCAGGCTGACATTGGCGTTGCCGTTCAGATCGGTCAGGCGCAGCAGTTCGCCGCGCTTGAGCACGAATGAACGGTGGGCGCCGCCGGGCAGCAGTTCTTCGGCGAACACGGGAAACAGGGTGGTTGAGTCAGTCATGAGTCGGTCTCCTTTCAAGCCGGTAGCAGCGAGTCGAGAGCCGCGCGAGCTGCACGGCGGTCGCTGTTCAAGGGGATGTCGTAAGTGATGCGTGCGCCATAGGCGCCGGGGGCGTGCGGGTCGTGGCGCACCTTGTCGAATACCATCAGGCGCGTACCGAGGTTGAAGCCTTCGGACAGGTCGTGGGTGACCATGAACACGGTCAGCTTCGTTTCCTGCCACAGCTCCAGCAGCAGGTTGTGCATGTCCTTGCGAATGCCGGGGTCCAGCGCGCCGAACGGCTCGTCCAGCAGCAGGACACGAGGCTTCATGATGAGGGCCTGAGCGATGGCCAGCCGTTGCTGCATGCCACCGGACAGTTGAGTGGGATACTTGTCCAGCGCATGGCCCAGCCCGACTTTATGCAGCAGCACGGCCGCCTGTTCCCGGGCATCGCGCTTGGCCTGACCGAACAAGCGGCCAATCCAGCGAGCATTCGGCAATTCCAGACCCAGCGCCACGTTATCCAGCACACTCAGGTGCGGGAACACCGAATAGCGCTGGAAGACCACGCCACGGCTTGGGTCCGGCTCGCTGGCCAGAGCCTTTCCGTCCAGGGTGATAACGCCACGACTGGGGATTTCCTGGCCCAGCAGCAGGCGCAGAAAGGTGGATTTGCCGCAACCCGATGCGCCGACCAGGGTACAGAATTCACCCTCGGCCACTTCCAGGTTCAAGCCTTCGAGCACCACTTGGTCGTCGTACTGCTGCCAGACATTACGCACACTGATAAAGCTCATCCTCGTGCTCCTTCATACCAGGGGAATGCACGACGGGTCAGGGCCTTGAGGCCCCAGTCCATCAGCCAGGCGAGCAGGGTGATCCAGATCACGTAAGGCAGGATCACGTCCATGGCCAGATAGCGGCGTACCAGGAAAATCCGGTAGCCCAGCCCGTCCGTGGAGGCGATGGCTTCGGCCGCGATCAGGAACAGCCACGCCGAACCCAGTACCAGCCGCAAGGCGATCAGCAGGCGTGGCAGCAGTTGCGGCAGGATCACCCGCAGGATCAGCGTCCAGGTCGAGGCGCCGAGGGTTTGCGCCTTGATCAGCAATTCCACGGGGATTTCCCGTGCGCGCTGTTCCAGATCCCGGGCCAGAATCGGCGTGATACCGATAACGATCAGCATCACTTTCGACAACTCGCCCAGCCCGAACACGATGAACAGAATCGGCAGGATCGCCAGTGGCGGGACCATCGACAGCACCGTCAGCAGCGGTGAAAGCGGAGCCCCGAACATTGGCAGAATGCCTGACGCAATGCCCAGGCACAGGCCCAGCAAGGCGCTGATCCCCAGTCCGATCGCCAGTCGTTGCAGGCTGGAGCCGGTGTCCTGCCACAGCAGATAGCTGCCCGTGCGTGTGTCCTCGGTGAATGCCATGCGACTGACCGCATCGGCCATCTGCACCGCGCTGGGCAGCAGTTTGTCGTTGGGGTTTTCCATCAGCCGTGTTGCCGAGCCTGTGAAGTAGGCGAACAGCAACAGGGCGAATGGCAGGATCACCAGAATCAGGCGACCGGCCCGATCCGGGTGTCTATTTATCAAGCGCATGGCAATGACCTTTGGACTGGGTGCGTTTTACAGCTTGTTGTCGACGGCCATCTGCACGTAGCTGGGGTCGAAGTGCAGCTTGAGGTTGGCCTTGTCGCCTTCAGTCACGCCATTGGCGAACGACATGCCCACGGCGCCTGCATCTCGGGCGCCTTCGCCCAACAGGCCATGATCGAAGGAGAAGCTGGCGACCTTGCGCATGGTGTCCGGCAGTTGTGCGCTGGTGGCGAACGCCAGGGCTTCCTGTGGTGTGGCAAACAGCCGGGTGGTGTCGAGCTGCGACTGGAAGCCCGCCAGATCGGTGCCCGACGCCTTGGCCATGTGCTCCAGTGCCGCCTTGCTGGCTGCCGACTTGGCGTTCATCAGGGCAACCACTTCAAACCATGCGCCGGTCAGGGCTTTGCCCAGGGCCGGGTTGTCTTTCAGGGTCTGGGTGTTGACCACCATCATGTCCATGATTTCGCCAGGGATCTTGCTCGAGTCGAAAACCTGGGTGACGCCGGGTTTGGCTTTGATATCCGAGAGCATCGGGTTCCAGGTGGTGACCGCTTTCACTGCACTGGTGTTGAAGGCCGCCGAGATATCGGCGTCCGAGGTATTCACCACCTTGAGGTCTTTTTCGGTGAGGTTTGCGCTGTCCAGCGCACGGGCTAGCAGGTAGTGGGAAACCGACAGCTCTACCAGGTTGACGTCCATGCCCTTGAGGTCTGCGACTTTCTTGCCTTCGCCCTTGATGACGATGCCGTCGTTGCCATTGGAAAAGTCGCTGACGATCAGCGCTGTGCTTTCAACGCCTCCGGCAGCCGGAATGGTCAGGGCATCCATGTTGGTCATGGTGCAGCCGTCGAACTGGCCTGCGGTGTATTGATTGATCGATTCGACGTAGTCGTTGAGCTGGGTGACATCGATCTTGATGCCGTACTTCTTCGCCCATTTGTCGACGATGCCTTGGGTGCCAGCGTATTCCCACGGCATCCAGCCTGCGTAGATCGTCCAGCAGACGTTGAAGTGATCTTTGGGGGCGGCTTGTGCCGAGAGGCTCAATGCAGCGATGAGGCCTGCTGCGAGCAGACCGGACAGGCGAGACTTTGGCTTGTGCATGCTGAATAAACCTCCAGTAGTGAAAGGGGCGGCCAGGAGTCACTCGACACCACTGGTGTCCTGTCTCCCGGGCTTTTATCCCGCCGTGTAACCTCTACTGGAGGTCGCCGACTCTCGGACCAGCCACTTGCCTGTCGGCAAGCCGGAACCCTAGTCGGCTATTGCAAATTGTGGTGCCGCGAAGCTGTGTTGACTCCTGCACATCAATCGTTAAGCGAGAGTTGTGCCAACTTGCTACACGCCTTGTTTCTCCGTGGGTGTCGGAAAAAGGACAGGTTTTTCCTGCCCAGGATTGCCTTGTGCTGGTGCGGGGGTGCACCGTGATGAGGCGTCCGGGGTTGAAATGTTTTGTAGCATCTTTGTACTGAAGGGTGTCAGGCCCGCGTGGCCTTGTTTATCAAGGGCTTGCGAGTCAGTTTGCCACTATCTGATGGGACGGATGGATAGGGGAAACCCGCACTAGATGGCCTTTTTGCTGTCTGATTAATCGTCTGCTGACCCAATGTGCAGACGCCGACCAGCGTCGCTGGTTGTGCCCAATCGCGGTCCAAGGAGGCCGCCATGTATCGAAGACCCTTGCTCATCGCTTTTCTGGCCCTGTTCATGACAGGCTGCTATGCAGGTCCTGGTTACTACGAATCCGAGGTGTACACACAACCGACGACTGTCGTCGCTGGAGGGTATGCTTATGACAACGGTTACCGCTCTTCCTATTATCAAGAGCGGCGCATTTATGTAGCGCCTCAACCACGCTATTACTACAGCCAGCCACCGCGTTATTACGCGCCACCGCCGCAGCCGCGCTACTACGGTCCTCCACCGCAACCGCGCTATTACAACCCCGGTCGGCCACCGGGCCACGGATGGCGTGACAACCGGTTCCGTGGCAACGACGGTTACCGGAACAACTACCGTAACGACTATCGCAATGACTACCGCGGAGGCGGCGGGTCATGGGATCGCGGCCGGGGTGATGGCCGTTACTGATAACTGACCAGCTTGGTGAGATTTATCCGCTAAGGATTCGCGAATGAATTCGCTACCTAGTAATGCTGCGATCAGTTAAGTCAACAATTCACTTTGTGGGAGGCAGCTTGCTGGCGACTTCAGCGTACGACGCAGAATATCTGCCAGTTTCACGCCTTTTTCGCCAGCAAGCTGCCTCCCACACGTGTCGTTTGTGCATTAATTGATCGATAGCTTTGTTGTTACGACAGATCCGCCAGCGGATGCCTTCCTTCCCAGGCCTTGGCAAAGTGAGCCTCGATCACCGCTCTCGGTATCCTGGCCACATCCTGCCAGTGCCAATGTGGCGTGTGATCCTTGTCGATCAGTCGCGCCCGTACACCTTCGTTGAATTCCGGATGACTGCAGCAGTTGAGGCTCATGGCGTATTCCATCTGGAATACCTGGGCCAGTGAAAGATGCCGCGCCCGGATGATCTGTTCCCAGACCAGATGAGCGGTCAATGGGCAGCCCTCCAGCAGATTCTTCGCACAACGAGCCAGCAGCGCGTCGTCCCGATGCTGCAGATGTTCGATGGCATTCCAGGCACCGGGCAGATTCCCGACATCCAGCAGTTCATCGATCTGTTCCCTGCGCGGCAGCCACTGGGCGGCTGGCAAGCGGGGGAGGGCTTCCTGTTGCAAAGCCTTGAGCAGGCTGTTGAGCTGTACGTCGGTCTGTTCCTGCCAGTTCAGTTGCAGCAGGCTTTCGATCAGCACGTCTTGCTGTTCGTCGAGCAGGAAGCGGTCGGCCAGGTCCAGATCCAGTGCGTCACGGCCATTGATGTGAGCACCGGTCAGCCCCAGAAACAGGCCCAGTTTCCCGGGCAGGCGAGACAGAAACCAGCTTGCGCCCACATCCGGATACAGGCCGATGCTGATTTCGGGCATCGCCAGACGGCTGCTCGGGGTGACGATGCGAATGCTGGCGCCTTGCAGCAACCCCATGCCTCCGCCCAGCACATAGCCGTGGCCCCAGCAAATCAAGGGTTTGGGGTAGGTGTGCAGGCTGTAGTCCAGTCGATATTCCGCCGCAAAGAAGCTGGCCGCCAGAGGTGGCACGGTGCCCGGAGCCTCGCGACAGGCTTCGGCAAGCGAACGGACCTCACCGCCGGCACAAAAGGCTTTCGGTCCGTTGCCGCGCAATAGAACGCAAACGATCTGCGGGTCGTCAGCCCAGGCAGCGAGCTTGTCCTGAAGGGCTAGAATCATCGGCAACGACAGGGCATTGAGCGATTTTTCGGCATCCAGGCTGGCGATGCCGATGCGGGCGCCATCTTGCCCGTGAAGCTCTTCGAATTGCAGATTCATCATGACCCTCTCATTGGCAGTTACAAACGACGTTCTGCCATCCAGTGTAGGAAACTGCTGGTTTACTGCTGCGCATTTGACATTGGCAGCCAGCTTTCCTAGTGTCGCGCAGTGTTTTTACCGGGTATGACCATGACAAGCGATGACCGCATCAAACTTGAGCCCAGCTGGAAGCAGGCGCTGCGCGATGAGTTCGAAAAACCTTACATGTCGCAACTGCGTGAGTTCCTGCGCCAGGAGCATGCCGAAGGCAAGGAAATCTATCCGCCGGGGCCGCTGATCTTCAATGCGCTCAACTCGACGCCGCTGGACAAGGTGAAAGTGGTGATTCTTGGCCAGGACCCGTATCACGGCCCCGGTCAGGCGCATGGCCTGTGCTTTTCGGTACAGCCCGGCGTGCCTGCGCCACCTTCGCTGGTGAACATCTTCAAGGAATTGAAGCGCGACCTGAACATCGACATCCCCAACCACGGCTGCCTGCAATCCTGGGCCGATCAGGGCGTGCTGATGCTCAACACCACCCTGACCGTGCAGCGGGCCAACGCGGCGTCGCATGCTGGCAAAGGCTGGCAGCATTTCACCGACAAAGTCATCGAAGTCGTCAGCGCCCATCAGCCGCATCTGGTCTTCCTGCTGTGGGGCTCCCATGCGCAGAGCAAGCAGAAACTGGTGGACGCCACCAAGCATCTGGTACTGACCTCCGTCCACCCGTCACCGTTGTCGGCCTATAAAGGCTTCCTGGGCAACGGCCATTTCGGGCGTACCAACAAGTATCTGGAGCAGAATGGGTTGGAGCCGATTGATTGGCGGCTGTAGGGGAGTCCAAAGCTGCAAGCCTCAAGCCTCAAGCTTTAAGCTTTAAGCTTTAAGTCAAAAGCTTGCAGCTTGCAGCTTGCAGCTCCTATCTCCTATCCCATCGCCTAAACAACGGCTCTGCCAGAAACAGCACGAACAGCAAGCGCATGACCTGCATCGCCGTCACCAGTGGCACTGATAGCTGAAGCACTTCCGCCGTCAGGCTCATTTCGGCGATGCCGCCGGGCATCATGCCCAGGGTCAGGGAGCGCAGGTCCAGATGGGTGAGGGTGCTCAGGCCGAGGGCGGCGAGGGTGGCTATCACCATGGTCAGCGCCGTGCCCACCAGCGTTCGTGCGAGAAAGGACGGTGCCCGCCTGAAGAACTCACGATTGAAATGACAGCCCAGGCCACTGCCGATCAGCAGTTGACCGAGCTGGCTGGCGCCGTGGGGCAGTCCGATTTTCAAGTCCCAGGCGACACTGACCACCGAGCTGAGCAGCAAGGGGCCGAATAGCCAGGGGTTGGGTTGTTTGAGGCGTTGCCAGAGCAAAGCCAGTAAAGCGCCAGCGGGCAGCAGAAACAGCAGCCACCGCCAGTCTACGGTTGTGGAGTGCAGCGCCGGAGCGCCGTCGCCCAGCAGGTATTTGAAGATCGCCGGTACACACAGCACCACAGCCAGTACCCGCAGACTTTGAGCCGCAGCCACGCTGCTCAGGGTCGCGCCATTGCGTGCGCCGAGGTTGACCATCTCCCCCGAACCACCCGGCATGCTGGAGAAAAACGCCGTAGGGCGGTCTTCTCCGGTGCGTAGCATCAGCCACACGCCGACCACGCTGGAAAGGCTGGTGACCAGCGCGCCCACGACAATCAGGCCGAAGTGTTCCAGTACTTGTTCGATGACCACAGGGGTGAAGTGCAGACCGATCCCGATGCCGATGATCAGTTGCCCGAATTTGCGACCGCCAGGGATTTGCGTCAGTTGCCAAGGTGTCAGGCAGCGAACCAGGATGATCGCCAGCAACGAGCCGACCATCCATGGCAAAGGCCAGCCGACCTGGCTGGCGAGGTATCCGCCAAGCAGGCCGACCAGCGGGGTACCCCACCAGCTACGAAAGGACCGGTCAGACATCGGCCAGTGCGCGAGACTGTTTGGAACGCTTGCGCCAGATCCGGTACAGCGGGAACAGCAGCATGAAAATCGTCAGGATCCAGACACCGATGCTGATCGGGCTGGCCCACAGGATTTCCAGCGCGCCATTGGAGATTGACAGCGCACGGCGCAGGTTCTGCTCCATCAAACCACCCAGAATGAAGCCCAGCAGGATCGGCGACAGCGGGAAATCCAGCTTGCGCAGGATGTAGCCGAAGATACCGATACCCACCATCAGGAACAGGTCGAAGGTCGTGGCATGCACGGCATAGACGCCAATCGCGGTAATGATCGCGATCACCGGCACCAGCGCCCAGTTCGGCACGGCAAGGATGCGGGTGAAGATGCGGATCATCGGGATGTTGAGGATCACCAGCATGATGTTGGCGATGAACAACGAGGCGATCAGGCCCCAGACAATGTCCGGTTGCTGCTGGAACAGCATCGGGCCGGGTGTGATGTTGTACAGCGACAGGGCGCCGATCATCACCGCCGTGGTGCCGGAACCCGGAACACCCAGGGTCAGCATCGGCACCAGCGCGCCGCAGGCGGTTGCGCCGATGGCGGTTTCCGGTGCTGCGAGGCCGCGCATGTCGCCCTGGCCGAACTTGCCGCTCGGGCCGGCAATGCGTTTTTCGGTCATGTAGGCCACGGCGCTGGCCAGTGTTGCACCGGCGCCCGGCAGTACGCCCAGGCCGAAACCGAGCAGGCCGCAACGAATGTTCACGATGAACACCGCCGAAGCTTCCTTGAGGTTGAACATCATGCGCCCGGTGGCTTTCACGGCTTCCTGGCCATGATGGGTTTTTTCCAGCAGCAACAGAATCTCGCTGATGGAAAACAGGCCCAGCACCAGCACCACGAACTGAATGCCGTCAGTCAGATGAATGTTGTCACCGGTAAAGCGGTACACGCCGCTGTTGGCATCGATACCGACTGCCGAAAGGAACAGGCCGATCAGTGCGGCGATAAAGGTCTTGAGTGGCCGATCACCCGCCATACCGCCCAGGCAGACAATCGCAAAGACCATCAGCACGAAATACTCTGCCGGTCCGAAGGCTATCGCCCACTTGGCCAGTAACGGCGCAAACAGCACCATGCCGCAGGTGGCGATGAATGCCCCGATGAAGGAACTCCAGGCCGACAGCGACAGCGCGACACCCGCCAGCCCTTTACGGGCCATGGGATAACCGTCCAGCGTGGTCATCACGGTAGAGGCTTCGCCGGGGATGTTCAGCAGGATCGAGCTGATGCGGCCGCCGTATTCACAACCCAGATAAACCGCAGCCAGAAGAATCAGCGCCGATTCAGGCGGCAGGCCCAGAGCGAAAGCGATGGGAATCAGCAGCGCGACGCCGTTGATCGGGCCAAGGCCCGGCAGCAGGCCGACGACGGTGCCGATCAAGGTGCCGGACAATGCCGTGACCAGGTTGTAAGGCGTGAGGGCGACACCGAATCCCTGGCCCAGATAGCTGAAAGTATCCATATCAATTCTCCAGAACGCTGAGCAGGCCCAGGGGCAAGGGGACGTCCATGGCTTTATCGAACAGCAGATAAAGACCGATGCTCATCAAGGTCACGACGATGCTGCCTGGCACCCAGCGACCGCCATACAGGCGTGCCATGGGAATGCCGATCAGGATGCTGCTGAGGATGAAACCCAGAGGTTCGAACAGACCGGCGAACACCAGTAGCAGTGCGATGCAGGTGCCGATCTTGATCAGGGTTTCGCGATCCAGAGGCGGTTCGTCTTCGGAGTGCACGATGGGCGTCGGGCGAAACAGCAGGTACAGCAAAGCCAGGCCCATCAGCCCGAGCATCAACAGCGGAAAGGCGCGAGGGCCTACAGGTTCATAGGAAAACGGGGCCTGATACGGCCAGGCCATCAGCGTCAGGCCTGCGCATACCAGTAACAGTGCAGCAGCGAAAATGCGTTGCAAGACCATGGGAAGCTCCTGTTTTGCGCCTGCCGGGCAGGCGCAACGGGTCGTCAGTCAATTGAGTTCAACAATCACTGAATCAGGCCGAATTCCTTGGCCAGCATCTTGTAGTCCGCAACCTGTTTCTTGACGTAGGCGTCCAGTTCCGGACCGGTCATGGCGAAGGGGAACAGCTCGCGCTGGTCGCGCAGCTTGGCGAACTCCGGGGAAGCCAGCATTTTGTCGAACGAGGTTTTCCACCATTCATAGGCTTCGTCGCTGACTTTGGGGCCGACATAGAAACCACGAACCACAGGCCAGACGATGTCGTAGCCTTGTTCCTTGGCGGTCGGAATGTCTTTCATTTCCGGCTCGTCGATGCGTTTGTCGGCGAAGACCGCCAGCAGTCGCATATCACCGCTCAGGATGTGGGGCATGGAGTCGGAGATGTCGGTACTGCCCACCTGAATGTGGCCGCCGAGCAGGGCTGTCGCGATTTCACCGCCGCCTTCCAGTGCCACATAGCGCAGGGCGCGAGGATTGATGCCTGCTGCTTTGGCGATCAGGGCGGTCTGCATCCAGTCCTGGCTGCCGACGGTGCCACCGGAGCCGATCACCACTTTGCTTGGGTCGGTCTTGAGGGCTTGCACCAGGTCATCGAGATTTTTGTAAGGCGAATCGCTCTTGACCGCGATGGCGCCATAGCTGGTGCCTACTGCAGCGAGCCAGCGCACGGCATTTTCATCGAAGCGGCCGAACTTGCCCTGGGCCAGGTTGAGCAGCGAACCGCTGGACCAGGCCACCAGTGTCCCGGCATCGGAGGGTCGTTGCGCGACCACTGCGTTGTACGCCACGGCACCGACACCGCCTGGCATGTAGGTCACGCGCATCGGGGTGCTCAGGATTTTTTCGTTGATCAGCGCGCTCTGTACCAGCTTGCAGGTCAGGTCGAAGCCACCACCGGGCGAGGCCGGCGCGATACATTCCGGGCGCTTGGGTTCTGCGGCGAACAATTGGGTAGCAACCAGCATGCAGCCGGCGGCCAGGCTCAAATGACGCAAGGATAAAATCATGGTCAGTCTCCTGAAACGTTTTTGTTTTTGGATAGAGAAGCTGTTCAGTACGATTTGTGTCGAACGGACTGTTGAGCGACACGCTTTATCGTTGACGCAGATGAGGGCATCGCAAGCGGGATGTGGGATCGCAGAGCAGGAGTGAGGTGGTCGAGGGTTCGACACGGTAGACGGGTTGCAAAGCCTGGGATGGCTTGGACATGGTTGACTCCGTTTATTGTTTTTATTTTACAGACGCATCCGGGCGCCTTTATTTACGTGCCCCTTTTTGCGGGCCGTATCGCGATGCTAAATGGTGAACCTTTCAAAAACCTTTCAACTATCTTTCAGGTGTCTACTCAATAGCCTCCAGTTGTTTCAATGCTTCACAGGTTGTGGCACGCCTGTACACTCCGTCTTCGTGCCTTCATTACACCATTCATGATTCAGGAGACGGCGATGCGTGTTCTTCTCGTCGAAGACCATCTGCAATTGGCTGAAAGTATCG
Organism: Pseudomonas lijiangensis; assembly: GCF_018968705.1. Classification (NCBI taxonomy): domain Bacteria; kingdom Pseudomonadati; phylum Pseudomonadota; class Gammaproteobacteria; order Pseudomonadales; family Pseudomonadaceae; genus Pseudomonas; species Pseudomonas lijiangensis. Next base: position 4,585,601 of record NZ_CP076668.1, on the reverse strand, counting down.
CCCAGGCGCTCAAGAACGCGGGTTTGAACGTTGATGTACTGCACGATGGCGTGGCTGCCGACCTGGCCTTGGGCAGTGAGGAATATGCAGTGGCAATCCTCGATGTAGGGCTGCCGCGCCTGGATGGGTTCGAAGTGCTGGGGCGTCTGCGGGCGCGGGGCAAGAATCTGCCGGTGCTGATGCTGACCGCACGCAGCGACGTGAAGGATCGGGTTCACGGCCTCAATCTGGGGGCCGACGATTATCTGGCCAAGCCGTTCGAGCTTTCGGAGCTGGAGGCGCGGGTCAAGGCGCTGCTGCGTCGCAGTGTGCTGGGTGGTGAGCGGCAACAGCGCTGCGGTGTGCTGGCCTATGATCTGGACACCAGGCGCTTCACGCTGGGCAGCGATCTGCTGACGCTGACCTCCCGTGAGCAGGCCGTGCTCGAAGTGTTGATTGCCAGGCCGGGCCGGGTGATGAGCAAGGAGCAACTGGCGGCCCAGGTGTTTGGTCTTGATGAAGAAGCCAGCCCGGATGCCATCGAGATCTACGTCCATCGCCTGCGCAAGAAGCTTGATGGTCACCCCATCGCGATCGTGACTTTCCGTGGCCTGGGTTACCTGCTGGAAAATCGCGATGCATAACGACAGCCTGCGTTGGCGACTGTTATGGAACCTGGCATTGCTGCTGATCGTGCTGATGCTGGCCAGCGGCATGAGTGCCTACTGGAATGGGCGGGAAGTGGCCGATACGGCCTATGACCGCACGTTGCTGGCTTCGGCGCGGACCATCGCGGCCGGCCTGACCCAGCGTGACGGTACGCTGAGTGCCGATGTGCCTTATGTGGCCCTCGATACCTTTGCCTACGACAGCGAGGGCCGCATTTATTACCTGGTCAACGACATCAACAAGACGCTGATTTCGGGCTATGAACACCTGCCTTCTCCGCCGTCCGGAACCTTGCGCACCGACGATTACCCGGCACTCGCCAAGTTCTACAACGGGGTTTACCTGGGCCAGGATGTGCGAGTGGTCAGCCTGCTCAAGCCGGTCAGCGAACCCGGCATGAACGGAATGGCGGAAATTCGCGTGGCTGAAACCCAGGAGGCCAGGGTGCGCATGGCCCGCAGCCTCATGGCCGACACCCTGCTGCGCCTGGGCATGCTGGGCGGCGGTGCCTTGTTACTGGTCTGGATCACGGTCAGTTCCACCTTGCGTCCGCTGGAGCGATTGCGCACCGCCGTGGAGGAGCGACAACCCGATGACCTGCGCGCTCTGCCCATGGTCGAGGTCCAGCGTGAGCTGCGTCCGCTGGTCAATGCGCTTAACCACTTCACCGAGCGCCTGCGTTTGCAGTTCGAGCGGCAGGCTCAGTTCATTGCCGATGCGGCCCATGAATTGCGCACGCCACTGGCTGCACTCAAGGCCAGGGTCGAGCTTGGCTTGCGCGATCCCGACCCTGTGCAGTGGCGTTCAACCCTTGAGGCCGCTGCCCAGGGAACGGATCGACTGACGTCTCTGGCCAATCAGTTGTTGTCACTGGCGCGCATCGAGAATGGTGCCCGGGCGATTGCCGAAGGCGGGGTGCAGAAGCTGGATCTGAGCCAGCTGGCCCGCGAGCTGGGCATGGCCATGGCGCCACTGGCCCATTCACGCGGCGTTGCCCTGGCTCTTGAAGCGGATGAGCCGGTCTGGTTGCGGGGGGAGCCGACGCTTCTCAATGAATTGCTGAGCAACCTGATCGACAATGCCCTGGCGCATACCCCGGTAGGCGGCAACGTGGTGTTGCGGGTCTATGCGCCGTGCATTCTTGAGGTCGAGGACGATGGTTCAGGCATTCCACAGGAAGACCGCGAGCGGGTGTTCGAGCGTTTCTACCGTCGCAATCAGCAGGGCAACGGTTCCGGGCTGGGGCTGGCGATAGTCGGTGAGATCTGCCGCGCCCATCTGGCGCAGATATCCCTGCATGACGGGGCGCAGCGTGGTCTCAAGGTCCGGGTCAGCTTTGCGGCCTATCAGTAAAGCATGCCCATGGCTTCGTCCATTTCCGCACTCAGCAGTCCACCTGCCACATTCAGTCCCAATTGATGAAAGGCTGGCAGGTCGACAATGTCGATCTGGCTGAAAGGGTGATTGGTGTTCCTGTGGATATGGATGGTCGCGACCTGCACCAGATCGATGTAGTCGGCGCTCCGGGACACTCGGGTGAAGTCCTGGAACTGCGCCGGGACTGCTGCCAGCGGCTCCGGGAAATCCCATGAGCGCAGCAGGCGTTCCCCGATGATCGGGTGAATGTTGTCGATCACATGGTTGAGACTGATTGCGTCGGACAGCAGGTCGAAATGGTCTTCGGCATACGTCAGGATCGGCAGGATGCCGATCAGGTGAATCAGCCCGGCGAGCGTCGCCTGATCCGGCTTCAGGTTGGTGTGCCGATGGCAGAGGGTGTAGCTGATCCCGGCCACCTGCAGGCTCTGTTTCCAGATTTCCCGCATCTTCTGTTCGACGACTTCCGACTTGGCGTGAAACATCTGCTCGACCACGAGCCCGATGGCCAGGTTACAGGTGTAATTGACCCCCAGGCGACGGATCGCAGTGTTCACGTCGCTGACTTCAAAGTTGGCACGCAGCAGCGGGCTGTTGGCAACCTTGATCAGGCGTGCGGACAGGGCGGTGTCACTGCCGATGACTCTGCTGAGTTCGGCAATGCTTATTTCGGTGTTCTCGGCAGCCATGCGGATTTTCAAGGCTACCTCTGGCAGGGTAGGCAGAAACAAGGCATCTCTATCGATTGCCTTGATCAGGTTTCTCTGCACCTCGTCAGCCATCTTGCTCATGTTGCATCTCGCAGCCGTTAGGGGTGTTCAGACCGCCTGGCGCCGGGTGGGCGTCAGGAGGCCTGATAACTTTTGTGACAGTTGTAGCGCGCGGGTGTTCGCTGCGTGACTTAACGCTGGGTTTCGAGCTTGCTGTCCAGGGTGTAGGGCAGTTCGCTCAATTGCAGGGTGGGTCCGTCTGGCGAGCCGAGATGAAGGTTGCCGCTTTCGGCAGCATCGGCCTGCAGCACCGCCAGCAACTCGATGCCTTGTTCGGCACTGGCTGCGATAACGACATTGCCCACGGCGCTGTTGTGTACAGGTGAGAACAGTGACGTGCCGGGTTCGGGAAGCTCGCTGGCTTCAAGTGTCAGGCGATAAAGCCTGCGCTTGAGTTTGCCAAGATACTGCATGCGGGCGACGATTTCCTGGCCGGTGTAGCAGCCTTTCTTGAAGCTGACACCGCCGACGGCCTGCAGATTGATCATCTGCGGGATGAATTCTTCGCGAGTGGTGCCCACGACCTGACCGATACCGGCACGGATCTGGCCCAGAAGCCAGTCATTGAGCGGGCCTTCAGGCAGTTGGGCGGCCAGTCGCGATTTCACCTCTTCTGCCTGTTCGGCACGAACCCAGAGTTCGGCGCGGGCAGGGGAGACGCGAATGGCAAGCAAATCGTTGGCGCGCACCAGTGCGTCGGTGTCCTGAGGCAGGTCCAGCCCGAGGCTGACCAGGGCGCCATCGCCATCCTGCAGGCCGAAACGCACCCAGGCGGCGCTCTCGTCGGTCAGCTTGGATTTGGAGAAGACCGCATATTTTTTCAGGTCCAGCAGTTGCGGTTCGATCAGCTCGCTGGCCATTGCCAGCAGGCAGCCATCGCCTTCGAGCACGATGCGGAAACTCGACTGCATGCGGCCTTTTTGTGTGCAGCGGGCACCCAGGCTGGATTTGCCATCGTTCAGGTAGTTGAGGTTGCAGGTCAGTTGACCTTGCAGGAATTTGCTGGCATCCACGCCGCGAACGGCAAGAATGCCCTCATGGGATAGCGTGCTGAAGAAAGCTGAGTGGGCCATGGTCATCGCAAGAGGAAAAAGTCTGGGGCACATCATAGTGCCGAGTCGTGAATATGGGTATATGAAAACTGCTGCGACCATTGGGCAATTCGCTCAATCGGCTCGCGCCTGTATACTCGCGGCCTACTTTGAGGAGCGCTCCATGGTCGAAGACGTAGAACTCAACCGCCTTTATTGGCACAGCCGCCGCGGCATGCTTGAACTGGACGTGCTGCTTGTGCCGTTTGTCCGGGAAGTCTACCCGCAATTGAATCAGGAAGATCGTGACCTTTATCGTCGCCTGCTCACTTGCGAGGATCAGGACATGTTCGGCTGGTTCATGCAGCGCGCCGAGTCCGAAGATCCCGAGTTGCAGCGCATGGTTCGCATGATTCTGGACCGTGTCCAGCCCAAGTGATGGTTTCGAGTGCCACTGGCAGGCTTCAAGCCTGCTGTTGGTCGGGTACCTGAGCGCCCAGTTGCTGGCGCTCGTTGCCCTGTTTTACCTCGATATTCCCGGCTGGGCTTCTGTTCCCGGCGCTGTGCTTTGTGTTGTCCATGGATTGTGGGTCGTTCCCCGATCGATCCTGCTCAGTCACCCCACGGCAGTGACGGCCTTGCGGCGTAATCGCAAGGGGTGGCAGTTATGGAGCGAGCAGGGCGGCTGGCAGTCTGTGCAGCTCTGTCGTGACAGCCTGGCTTTGCCATGGATCGTCATTTTGCGCTTTCGTCCCGTAAAAGAGGGGCGAGTCGGGCGCTGTACGCAAAGCATCTGCATCCCTCGTGACGCACTGACGCCGGATACCCATCGGCGCCTGCGCGTACGCCTGAAATTCAGTTCGCGTAGGTGGGCGGTACCAGAATAGTGTCCAGCGCCTGAGGCAGCATGTCCGGGTAATCCAGGGTGTAATGCAGGCCACGGCTTTCCTTGCGCTCCATGGCCGAGCGGATCATCAATTCTGCTACCTGCGCCAGATTGCGCAGCTCGATCAGGTCGCGGCTGACTTTGTAGTTGCTGTAGAACTCATCGATCTCGTCGAGCAGCAGGCGAACCCGATGCTGGGCGCGTTGCAGGCGCTTGTTGGTGCGCACGATGCCGACGTAGTCCCACATGAAACGCCGCAGTTCATCCCAGTTGTGCGCGATGATCACGTCTTCGTCCGAGTCGGTCACCTGGCTGGCATCCCAGGCGGGCAGGTTGTCCGGCATCTGGATATGGGTCAGTTGCTCTTCGATGTCGGCAGCCGCCGAGCGTGCGTAGACAAAGCATTCGAGCAGCGAGTTGCTGGCCATGCGGTTGGCGCCGTGCAGGCCCGTGAAGCTGGTTTCGCCGATGGCGTACAGACCGGGCACGTCGGTGCGTCCCTTGTTGTCGACCATCACGCCGCCGCACGTGTAATGCGCGGCCGGCACCACCGGAATCGGTTGTCGGGTGATGTCGATGGAGAATTCCAGACAGCGCTCGTAGACCGTCGGGAAGTGGGTCTTGATGAAGGCTTCAGGCTTGTGGCTGATGTCCAGATAGACGCAATCGATGCCCAGGCGCTTCATTTCATGGTCGATGGCCCGGGCGACGATATCCCGTGGGGCCAGTTCGGCGCGCTCGTCGAAGCGTGGCATGAAGCGTTCGCCGTTGGGCAGCTTGAGATACGCGCCTTCGCCACGTAATGCTTCAGTAATCAGAAAGCTCTTGGCCTGCGGGTGATACAGGCAGGTCGGGTGAAACTGGTTGAATTCCAGGTTGGCGACCCTGCAGCCGGAACGCCAGGCCATGGCAATGCCGTCGCCACAGGCGCCGTCCGGGTTGCTGGTATAGAGGTAGACCTTTGCTGCACCCCCCGAGGCCAGAATGGTGAAGCGCGCGCCGTAGGTGTCGACTTCTCCGGTCTTGCGGTTGAGTACATAAGCGCCCAGGCAGCGTTGGCCCGTCAGGCCCAGGCGTCGCTCGGTGATCAGGTCGATGGCGGCGCGCTGGTCCAATAGCTCGATATTCGGGCGCTTGCTGGCCTGCTCGAACAGGGTCTTGAAAATGGCGGCACCGGTCGCGTCGGCGGCGTGGATTATCCGGCGATGGCTGTGGCCGCCTTCGCGGGTCAGGTGGAATTCAAAACCGCTTTCTTCGGTGTCCGAATGGTCGCCACGGGTAAAAGGTACGCCCTGATCGATCAGCCACTGGATGGATTCACGGCTGTGTTCGACCGTGAAGCGCACCGCTTCTTCATTGCACAGGCCGCCGCCGGCATTGAGGGTGTCTTCGACATGGGATTGTACGGTGTCGGTGTCGTCGAGCACGGCCGCGACGCCGCCCTGGGCCCAGAATGTAGAGCCATTGGACAGGTCGCCCTTGCTCAGGACGGCAATGCGCAAATGTCCGGGAAGGGTCAGCGCCAGACTCAACCCTGCCGCGCCGCTGCCAATCACCAGTACATCGTGCTGAAAATGTTGACTCATCTATGAATTCTGCCTTTGGCGGCCATCAGGTTCTGTGATTTCAGTATGGTTTTGCGCTATGCCACGGATCGGGTGGACATGCTTTGTTTTGCGCAGTCATGGAGTTCGTGCTGAAACGGCAACAGGCCCTAGTATAAGTAAGGGGGTATCGGCACAATAGCCTCGCCTTTATGGCAATCTGAGACTATTGCGGCACAGGATTGTGCGCCAGTCCCTGATGTCATGCATACCGTTTTCCATTGAGTCGCTTATCAGGGCTGCAGCATTGGCCTGATTCCGGGAGAAAGGTGTCTTGCGCCTGTGAATGAGCATGGGAACTTTTAATCGGGCCTATGCTCAATAGCGGGTTGCCTATAAAGGAACAGCGCCGGTCTGCACGAAGTCGATCGATCATCGACAGTGGGACCGGCGACAAGACTATTCACGCAGCCGACCTTGGTCGAGCTGCGTTTTTCGTGCAGGTCTAATCACTGCCTGCAGGAAACTTGCTTGGAAGGGGAGAACTTTTGCGAAAAGCCCGAGTCTATGTTTGCAAGCCTGAACAATGGCTGATGCAACACCCCTCCATGCTCAACGAGGAGTGTTCATGCTAACCCAGGAAGAGGATCAGCAGCTTGTCGAGCGCGTTCAGCGCGGTGACACGCGAGCATTTGATCTGTTGGTGCTGAAGTATCAGCACAAGATTCTAGGGTTGATCGTGCGATTCGTGCACGACACCCATGAGGCTCAAGACGTTGCACAGGAAGCCTTTATCAAGGCCTATCGTGCACTAGGCAACTTTCGCGGTGACAGTGCTTTCTATACATGGCTGTACCGCATCGCCATCAACACGGCGAAAAACTATTTGGTGTCGCGCGGTCGGCGACCACCAGATAGCGATGTAAGGTCTGAAGATGCGGAGTTCTACGATGGCGATCATGGCCTCAAGGACATCGAATCGCCAGAGCGTGCATTGTTGAGGGATGAGATCGAGGGCACTGTCCATCGGACCATCCAGCTTCTCCCGGAAGATTTGCGCACTGCACTAACTTTGCGTGAATTTGATGGTCTGAGTTACGAAGACATTGCGAGCGTCATGCAATGTCCCGTTGGTACCGTGCGCTCCCGGATCTTCCGCGCTCGGGAAGCCATCGACAAAGCCCTGCAGCCGTTGTTGCAGGAATCCTGAGACAGCGGCGATAGCCAAGAGAGGAAACCGCCATGAGTCGTGAAGCCCTGCAGGAATCGCTGTCCGCAGTGATGGATAACGAAGCGGATGAGTTGGAATTACGTCGGGTACTGAATGCAATTGACGACGCCGAAACACGTGCAACGTGGTCGCGTTATCAGGTTGCCCGTGCAGCCATGCATAAAGAGTTGCTGGTGCCTCATCTGGATATTTCGGCTGCTGTATCTGCCGCAATCGCCGATGAAGTGAGCCCGCTGAAGGTCGCTCGCGGCCCGTGGCGCACTCTGGGTCGTCTGGCCGTTGCCGCTTCGGTAACTGTCGCCGTTCTGGCAGGTGTTCGTCTCTATAACCAGGACGAAATCGCCGGTGCCCAGTTGGCTCAGCAGGTTCAGCAGCCAGCCAACCTGTCCGTGCCGCAAGTCAAAGGCCCGGCAGTACTGGCCGGTTACACCGAGCCAACCGAGCAGACCGGTCCTATGGCCAATGGTGTCTTGCAGGGTCAGGCCGGTGAAGGCGATCAGCGTCTGCCTGGTTATCTGCGTCAACACGCTCAGGAAGCAGCGTTGAAAGGCACTGAAAGCGCGCTGCCATACGCACGTGCTGCAAGTCTGGAAAACCGTTAAGGAAGAGCATGCGAGCCGTCCCGCTATTACCGCTTCTGCTCGGTGGATGGCTTGCCCTTCCCGCGCATGCCGATGATGCGCAAGACATGTTCAAGCGTCTTGCGCAAGCCAATCAGCAACAGAGCTACCAGGGTACTTTCGTTTACGAACGTAACGGCAGCTTCTCCACTCACCGTATCTGGCACAGTGTCGGTAACGGTAAGGTCAGTGAGAGGCTGCTGCAGCTCGATGGCTCTGCTCAGGAAGTCTTGCGTGTTGACGGTCTGACACAATGTGTCAGTGGCACGCTTGTTTCGGGCGTTGCCAATCCCTCCGATTCTACTGCGCGTATTTTCGATACCCAAAAACTCTCGGCCTGGTACGACATGACGATTGTCGGCAAGTCCAGAGTTGCAGGTCGGGCGGCTACTATTGTGGCCATTACGCCCAAGGACCAGCACCGCTACGGGATCGAGTTGCATGTGGATAACGAAACCGGTCTGCCTCTGAAGTCTCTTCTGTTGAGCGAGAAAGGGCAGTTGCTGGAGCGTTTCCAGTTTACCGAGCTCGATACAGTCGCACCTTCCGCAGCGTCGCTGCAGCCCAGTTCCGATTGCAAGGCGGTGAGTGCCGTCAAGGCCAAGGCTGAGCCTTCAAGCGCGCCTGTTGCGTGGCGCTCCGAATGGCTGCCGCCAGGTTTCGAGCTCAGCAGCAGTGCCGCCCGCAAGGATCCTGCTTCGAAAGCGCTAGTCTCCAGCCTGATGTACAGCGATGGCCTGGCGCGTTTCTCGGTATTCATCGAGTCGGTGAGCGATGGCTCGACGACGGATATCCGTACCCAGCTTGGGCCTACGGTCGCCGTGTCGCGCAGGCTCACCACGCCGCGTGGTGTCGTGATGGTGACTGTGGTTGGCGAGATTCCCATGGGGACCGCTGAGCATGTGGCTCTGTCCATGCGCAGCACCGATATGCAGGCCAGCAAGTAATCCTGTCCTGACAGGTAACGTTGGAAATGATGTCAATGCCCGGGATGTATAAAAGGTTTCATCTTGGGCTCGATAACACGCCAGACCGCAGTTCACCTGGCCTTGGGCAGAGATACTGAAATGTTTGGTGAGGTTTGCAAGTTGCAAAAACTCTCGTTTTTTTCTATAGGTCACAGCCTTGCAGCTCTGGCCTTTGTCGTTTCTGGGGCCGGAAAGCTGGTCCAGGTGTCGCATCCTATGCGGCGCATGAGTCTTTGAGCCAGTCGCTCTGTACTGCTTAACTTTGCTCGTTGTTAACGGGAGCCGTATGTCGATACCACGTTTGAAATCTTATGTTTCGCTGATTGCCGCCGTGATGATGCTCGGCCAGGTCGCTGTGGCTCAGGCCGAGGACTTGCCGGATTTCACCGGACTGGTTGAACAGGCTTCGCCTGCGGTAGTGAATATCAGCACCCGTCAAAAAATGCCTGATCGTGCGGTCGCCGGTCAGATTCCTGATATGGAAGGCCTGCCGCCCATGTTGCGCGAGTTTCTCGAACGCAGCATGCCACCTGGATCTCGTGCTCCCGGGAAGGGGGATCGCCAGCGCGAAGCTCAATCCCTGGGTTCGGGCTTCATCATTTCCGGTGATGGCTATGTCCTGACCAACAACCATGTGATCGATGGCGCCGATGAAATCATCGTTCGCCTTTCCGATCGCAGTGAATTGAAGGCCAAGCTGGTCGGCACCGATCCGCGTACCGACGTTGCTGTCCTGAAGATCGATGGCAAGAACCTGCCTACCGCCAAGTTGGGTAACTCCAACAAGCTGAAAGTGGGTGAGTGGGTGCTGGCCATCGGTTCGCCGTTCGGCTTTGATCATTCGGTGACCAAAGGCATCGTCAGCGCCAAGGGTCGCAGTCTGCCGAACGATACTTATGTGCCGTTCATCCAGACCGACGTGGCGATCAATCCGGGTAACTCGGGTGGTCCGCTGTTCAACATGGCTGGTGAAGTCGTGGGTATCAACTCGCAGATTTTCACCCGCTCCGGCGGGTTCATGGGCCTGTCGTTCGCGATCCCTATCGATGTGGCCATGGATGTCGCCAATCAGCTCAAGGCCAATGGCAAGGTCAATCGTGGCTGGCTGGGTGTAGTGATCCAGGAGGTCAACAAGGACCTGGCCGAATCCTTCGGTCTCGACAAGCCTGCTGGCGCCCTGGTTGCGCAGGTGCTTGAAGATGGCCCGGCAGCAAAAGGTGGCCTGCAGGTCGGTGATGTGATCCTCAGTGCCAACGGTCAGCCGATTGTCATGTCCGCAGACCTTCCGCACCTGATCGGCAATCTCAAGGATGGCAGCAAGGCCGAGCTTGAAGTGATCCGTGATGGCAAGCGTCAGAATCTGACCGTCACCGTCGGCGCCCTGCCGGACGAAGGTCAGGAAATGGGTGCTACAGGCCCGGGAGCCGAGCGCAGCAGCAATCGCCTGGGTGTTTCGGTGATCGAGCTGACTGCCGAGCAGAAGAAGAGCTTCGACCTCAAGGGTGGCGTGGTCATCAAGGAAGTGCAGGGTGGTCCGGCAGCACTGATCGGTCTGCAGGCGGGTGATGTCATCACTCACCTGAACAATCAGGCCATCGTTTCGGCGAAGCAATTCACCGAAGTCGCCAAGAGCCTTCCGAAGGATCGTTCCGTCTCCATGCGCGTTCTGCGTCAGGGGCGGGCAAGTTTCATTACCTTCAAACTGGCTGAGTAATCGGCAGGTTTGACGAAAAAGGGCGGTCTATACCGCCCTTTTTTGTGGGTGTCTGCCGGATGGGTATTGTTCTGTATCCCTCTGGGCGTGACGCCTCTTGCTTCCTTCAGGTACAATTCCCGGCTATTTTTCGGCGGGCAATCTGCCTGCAACCTTTTTGAGTGTTGATCCGTGAGTGATTTGAGTCATATCCGCAATTTCTCCATCATCGCCCACATTGACCATGGCAAGTCGACGCTGGCCGACCGCTTCATTCAAATGTGCGGTGGCCTGTCCGAGCGCGAAATGGAAGCGCAGGTCCTCGACTCCATGGATCTTGAGCGCGAGCGCGGGATCACCATCAAGGCCCACAGCGTAACCCTGTACTACAAGGCCAAAGACGGTAAGACCTACCAGCTGAACTTCATTGACACCCCGGGCCACGTGGACTTCACCTATGAAGTCAGCCGTTCCCTGGCCGCCTGTGAAGGCGCGCTGCTGGTCGTCGATGCCGGTCAGGGCGTGGAGGCACAGTCGGTTGCCAACTGCTACACCGCTATCGAGCAGGGCCTTGAGGTCATGCCGGTACTGAACAAGATGGACTTGCCGCAGGCCGATCCCGACCGCGTCAAGGAAGAGATCGAGAAGATCATCGGCATCGACGCCACCGATGCAGTGGCATGCAGCGCCAAGAGCGGCATGGGTGTCGACGAAGTGCTGGAGCGCCTGGTTGCGACCATTCCAGCACCCGAAGGCAATATCGAAGATCCGCTGCAGGCGTTGATCATCGACTCGTGGTTCGATAACTACCTGGGCGTTGTTTCCCTGGTGCGTGTTCGCCATGGCCGTGTCAAGAAAGGCGACAAGATCCTCGTCAAATCCACCGGCAAGGTGCACTTGGTCGACAGCGTGGGTGTGTTCAACCCCAAGCACACTGCGACCGTTGACCTCAAGGCCGGTGAAGTAGGCTTCATCATCGCGGGCATCAAGGACATTCATGGTGCTCCGGTCGGTGACACCCTGACCCTGAGCTCCACTCCCGATGTCGATGTGCTGCCAGGCTTCAAGCGCATTCAGCCTCAGGTCTATGCCGGCCTGTTCCCGGTCAGTTCGGACGATTTCGAAGATTTCCGTGAAGCTCTGCAAAAGCTGACGCTCAACGACTCTTCGCTGCAATACCTGCCGGAAAGCTCCGATGCCCTGGGCTTCGGCTTCCGCTGCGGCTTCCTGGGCATGCTCCACATGGAGATCATCCAGGAGCGTCTGGAGCGTGAATACGATCTGGACCTGATTACCACTGCGCCAACGGTAATTTTCGAGCTGTTGCTCAAGAACGGTGAAACGATTTACGTCGACAACCCGTCCAAGCTTCCTGACCTGTCCGCTATCGAGGACATGCGCGAGCCGATCGTGCGGGCCAATATTCTTGTGCCTCAGGAGCATCTGGGTAACGTCATTACGCTGTGCATCGAGAAGCGTGGCGTTCAGCACGACATGTTGTTCCTGGGTACCCAGGTTCAGGTGAGCTATGACCTGCCGATGAACGAAGTGGTCCTGGACTTCTTCGATCGTCTCAAGTCTGTCAGCCGTGGTTATGCTTCGCTGGATTATCATTTCGATCGTTACCAGTCAGCCAATCTGGTGAAACTCGATGTGTTGATCAACGGCGAGAAGGTCGACGCCTTGGCGTTGATCGTGCATCGTGACAACGCGCACTACAAAGGGCGTGCGTTGACCGAGAAAATGAAAGAGCTGATTCCGCGGCAGATGTTCGATGTGGCAATCCAGGCCGCCATTGGTGGTCAGATTGTGGCGCGTACAACCGTCAAGGCACTTAGAAAGAACGTACTGGCCAAATGTTATGGCGGCGACGTAAGCCGTAAGCGCAAGTTGCTGGAGAAGCAAAAGGCCGGTAAGAAACGCATGAAGCAGGTCGGCAACGTGGAGATCCCACAGGAAGCTTTCCTTGCAGTGCTCAGGTTGGAATAGTCAGGTCCTATGTCACTAAATTTCCCGCTGTTGTTGGTCATCGCAGTCTTTGTCTGTGGCGTGCTCGCACTGATCGATCTGGTTTTCCTGGCGCCTCGTCGCCGGGCTGCCATCTCGACCTATCAGGGCAGTGTCAGTCAGCCTGACATCGCGGTTGTTGAGCAATTGAACAAAGAGCCTTTGCTGGTTGAATACGGCAAATCGTTCTTTCCGGTGCTGTTTCTCGTGCTGGTGCTCCGTTCGTTTCTGGTCGAACCCTTCCAGATTCCTTCGGGCTCCATGAAACCGACACTGGAGGTGGGTGATTTCATCCTGGTCAACAAGTTCTCCTACGGCATCCGTCTGCCGGTGCTGGATCAGAAAGTGATCCAGATCGGCGACCCGAAGCGTGGCGACGTCATGGTGTTTCGCTACCCGAGCGACCCGAGCGTCAACTACATCAAGCGTGTAGTGGGCCTGCCGGGCGACCATATCCGCTACACCAGCGACAAGCGTCTGTTCGTCAATGGTGAGCTGGTTGCCAAGAAGCTGATCGGTAGCGAGCCGGGCACTCTGGGCAGTGCCGAGCTTTATGAAGAGCTGCTGGGCGATGTCGAGCACCAGATCCGTCAGGAAATGAGCCGCTACCGTGCGCCGCCTGACAGCGAGTGGACCGTGCCGGCTGCGCATTACTTCATGATGGGCGACAACCGCGACAACTCCAATGACAGCCGTTACTGGGACGATCCGAACATTCCCAAGAACGAACTGGGCATGGTTCCTGACAAGAACATCGTCGGCAAGGCGTTTGCTGTCTGGATGAGCTGGCCGGAGCCCAAGCTCAGTCACTTCCCTAACTTTTCACGGGTCGGGCTGATCAAGTAATCAATGCGGCGCTGCTAGAGCAGCGCCGTATCTCATTTGGGCTGGCCCGAAACGTTTCTGATCGATAAGTCATGTCGGTTGCGTGAACGGGCTATCCTTGGGGTCGAGGTCGAAACATGACGTTTTCCGCTTCTCAGAAAGGTTTGTCGTTCGTGGGGTGGCTGATTGCGCTGGCGCTTGTCGCATTTGTGACGAGCACGGCTTTCAAGCTGATCCCGCACTATCTTGACTACATGTCGATGAAGAAGATCATCGAGTCGGTCGAGAGCAATCAGGCCCTGGAAATCACCACGGTCGACGATTTTTACAGTTATGTCGGTAAAAACATGCAGGTCAACAATATTCGGGATGTGGATTTGAACAAGGCTTTAAAGGTGACGGTGCAGAACGGCAAGTTCAGCGCCCATTTGAACTATGAACAGCGTGAGCCGTTGATCCAGAATATCGATCTGGTGATGAAGTTCGATCAGCAATTCAGCGTGGGTAAACTGTGAGCGTATCCTTGAGCCGCCTGGAGCGTCAGCTCGGCTATACCTTCAAGGATCAGGAACTGATGATCCTGGCCCTGACCCACCGCAGTTTTGCTGGCCGCAATAATGAGCGTCTGGAGTTTCTCGGTGATGCGATCCTCAACTTCGTAGCCGGTGAAGCCCTGTTCGAGCGCTTTCCCCAGGCCCGCGAAGGCCAGTTGTCGCGTTTGCGCGCACGCTTGGTGAAAGGGGAAACCCTGGCATTGCTGGCCCGTGGTTTCGATCTGGGCGAATATCTGCGTCTGGGCTCCGGCGAATTGAAGAGCGGCGGTTTCCGTCGCGAGTCGATCCTGGCCGATGCCCTTGAGGCGTTGATCGGTGCCATCTATCTCGATTCGGGCATGGAGGTTGCGCGTGAGCGTGTCCTGGCATGGCTGACCAACGAGTTCGACAGCCTGACACTGGTCGATACCAACAAGGACCCGAAAACCCGACTGCAGGAATTCCTTCAGTCCCGTGCCTGTGAATTGCCGCGTTACGAAGTGGTGGATATCCAGGGCGAACCGCATTGCCGGACGTTTTTCGTCGAATGCGAGATCACCTTACTGAATGAAAAGAGTCGAGGTCAGGGTGTCAGCCGTCGCATTGCCGAACAGGTAGCCGCGGCCGCAGCACTCATTGCCCTGGGCGTGGAGAACGGTCATGACTGATACAACTGCAACTCGCTGTGGCTATGTTGCCATCGTCGGCCGCCCCAACGTAGGCAAGTCCACGCTGCTCAACCATATTCTTGGCCAGAAGCTGGCGATCACCTCGCGCAAGCCTCAGACCACTCGTCACAACATGCTGGGTATCAAGACCGAAGGCGCCGTGCAGGCGATCTATGTCGATACCCCAGGCATGCACAAGAACAGCGAAAAAGCGCTCAACCGCTACATGAACAAGACCGCTTCGGCTGCCTTGAAAGACGTCGATGTCGTGATCTTCGTGGTTGACCGTACCCGCTGGACCGACGAGGACCAGATGGTTCTGGAACGTGTCCAGTATGTGCAGGGCCCTGTCATCCTGGCGATCAACAAGACCGATCGCATCGAAGACAAGGGCGAGCTGATGCCGCATCTGGAATGGCTGCAAGGCCAGTTGCCCAATGCGTCCATCGTGCCGATTTCTGCGCAGCACGGGCACAACCTCGATGCGCTGGAAGGCCTGATCGCTTCCCACCTGCCGGAAAACGATCACTTCTTCCCGGAAGACCAGATCACCGACCGCAGCAGCCGCTTCCTGGCTGCGGAGCTGGTTCGCGAGAAAATCATGCGCCAGTTGGGTGCCGAGCTTCCGTACCAGATCACCGTCGAAATCGAAGAGTTCAAGCAGCAGGGACGTACCTTGCATATCCATGCCCTGATTCTTGTCGAGCGTGACGGCCAGAAGAAAATCATCATTGGCGACAAGGGTGAGCGGATCAAGCGCATCGGCAGCGATGCCCGTCGCGACATGGAGCTGCTGTTCGATTCCAAGGTCATGCTCAACCTGTGGGTCAAGGTCAAAGGCGGCTGGTCCGATGATGAGCGCGCCTTGCGTTCATTGGGCTACGGCGACCTGTAAGTGTCCTGTCATCCGGTCATGAATCTTCGTGACCGGGTGAATCTCCTTTCTTGCGAGCCACCCCGATGAGCACGCCAACCGGCCAACCTGCTTATGTGCTTCACAGCCGGGCCTATCGCGAAAACAGCGCTCTGGTCGATTTCCTCACACCTCAAGGCCGTTTGCGCGCTGTGCTGCGTAATGCTCGCGGCAAGGCCGGTACGCTGGCGCGTCCTTTCGTGCCTCTTGAGGCAGAGTTTCGCGGGCGTGGCGAGCTCAAGAATGTCGGGCGCATGGAAGGTGTCGGCGTTGCCATCTGGTTATCCGGCGAGGCCTTGTTCAGTGGCATGTACCTCAACGAACTGCTGATTCGCCTGTTGCCATCGGAAGATCCTCATCCCGCCGTCTTCGACCACTATGCCGCGACCCTGACAGCCTTGGCGCAAGGTCGTCCTCTTGAGCCTCTGTTGCGTTCATTCGAATGGCGACTGCTGGACGATCTGGGCTATGGCTTTGCGCTGGACGTGGATATCAATGGCGAGCCGCTTGCTGCCGATGGTTTGTATCGCCTGCAAGTGGATGCAGGGCTTGAGCGGGTCTATCTGTTGCAGCCCGGACTGTTTCAAGGCGTTGAGCTACTGGCCATGGCCGAGGCCGACTGGAGTGCTCCGGGTGCGCTGTCTGCCGCCAAGCGTCTGATGCGTCAGGCACTGGCCGTGCATCTGGGCGGACGTCCATTAGTGAGCCGTGAACTGTTTCGCAAGCCGTGAACAGGCTTTATGCTCTGCGGCCTGCTTCGATCAAATTTCAGGAGACACCCGTGACCCAAAGCACTCGCATCCTTCTTGGCGTTAACATCGACCACGTTGCCACCTTGCGTCAGGCTCGCGGTACACGTTATCCGGATCCGGTGAAAGCCGCGCTGGATGCCGAAGAGGCGGGCGCGGATGGCATCACCGTGCATTTGCGTGAAGACCGTCGTCACATCCAGGAGCGCGACGTCCTGCTGCTCAAGGACGTGCTGCAGACACGCATGAATTTCGAGATGGGCGTGACCGAAGAAATGCTCGCTTTTGCCGAGCGCATTCGTCCGGCCCATGTATGCCTGGTCCCGGAAACCCGTCAGGAACTCACCACCGAGGGTGGCCTGGATGTCGCCGGTCAGGAAGAGCGTATCAAGGCGGCGGTGGAGCGGCTGTCGAAGATCGGCTGCGAAGTCTCGCTGTTCATCGATGCCGACGAACAGCAGATCGCCGCTTCCAGGCGCGTCGGTGCTCCGGCCATCGAACTGCATACTGGCCGCTACGCCGACGCGCAGACGCCAGCTGAAGTCGCAGAAGAGCTCAAGCGCATTGCCGATGGTGTGGCGTTCGGGGTGGCTCAGGGGTTGATCGTCAATGCCGGTCACGGCCTGCATTACCACAACGTCGAAGCGGTGGCAGCGATCAAAGGTATCAATGAGCTGAACATCGGTCATGCGCTGGTGGCGCATGCCTTGTTCGTAGGCTTCAAGGCTGCCGTGGCAGAAATGAAGGCGTTGATCGTGGCAGCAGCGAAATAATCACCGTCCTGCGCGGATGAATTCTCTCCTGGCGGGATTCATCCGCGAAGACTCAAGGCTTGCGCCCGACAATCACGGCACGCATCGGTGCAGGCAGGCCTTCCACGGTGCGGCTGTGGTCCTCGGGGTCGAGGAAGTCGCCCAGCGACTGATAGCGCATCCATTCGGTGCTGCGTTGTTCCTGCACGGTGGTGGTGCTGACATCCACGCAACGTACATCGACGAATCCGGCGCGCCGCAGCCACAGTACCAGTGCCGCTACTGACGGCAGGAACCATACATTGCGCATCTGTGCATAGCGATCTTCCGGGACCAGCACTTGCTGTGCATCACCCGGCACCACCAGGGTTTCCATGACCAGCTCACCGCCTTTGACCAGGCAGTCTTTCAAGGCCAGCAAATGGTCGACAGGCGATTTGCGGTGATACAGCACGCCCATGGAGAACACGGTATCGAAGCCTTCAAGATTGGCAGGCAGATCTTCCAGGGCAAACGGCAAGTGCCAGGCGGGCAGGTCCGGCAGGTAGCGCTGCATGGCCTGGAACTGGCAGAAGAACAGCCAGTTCGGGTCCACACCAATCACGCTCTCGGCTCCTGCACCCAGCATGCGCCACTGGTAATAGCCGTTGCCGCAGCCTACATCCAGGATGCGTTTGCCTTTGAGATCCAGGTGCGGCGAGACGCGGGACCATTTCCAGTCCGAGCGCCATTCGGTATCGATATGCACGCCGAATACATCGAACGGCCCCTTGCGCCAAGGTGACAGGCCCATCAGGGCCTGACGCAGCCGGGAGCGGGTTTCGTCGTCACACTCGACTTCCAGGGTAAAGCTGTCGGCCAGCTCGACACGTTCCGCTGTCAGCGGGGGCAAGGCATCCAGCGCACTTTGCCAGCGTTGCAGGTCGCCGTGCCCCTTGGCCATCTTGGTGTCGAGTTGTGCCTGCAGGCCGTTGGCCCATTCAGCGAGTGGCGTGCCTGCAAGGCGGCGGACAAGTGGAGCGAGATCAATCATGGCAGGGCAATCAACGAGGCAAAGTTAAGGCATTGGAACCATGGGACGACCTTTGAAAAACCGGCGGCCAACAGGCGTTGGCGGTGTTCTTCGAGGCTGTCGGGTTTCATGACGTTTTCGATGGCGCTGCGCTTCTGGGCTATTTCCAGATCGCTGTAGCCGTTGGCGCGCTTGAATGCGATATGCAGGTCGGTCAGCAGGGCATGCTCCTGCTCGTCGCTGAAACGCAGCTTTTCCGAGAGGATCAAGGCGCCACCAGGCACCAGTGCCTGACGAATGCGGGTCAGCAGCGCGAGTCGCTGCTGCGGGGCAATGAATTGCAGGGTGAAGTTCAAGGCCACCACCGAAGAGGGCTGGAACTGCAACGCCAGAATGTCGCCCTCGATCACTTCCACTGGCAGCAACTCCTGAAACATCGAGTTCTGCGCATTGAGGTATTCACGGCAGCGCTCGACCATCGCGGCCGAATTGTCCACGGCGATGACCTTGCAGCCTTCGCTGCGCACATGGCGGCGCAGGGCTTGAGTCACGGCGCCGAGGGAGCTGCCCAGGTCATACAGAACCGTGTCGGGTCTGGCGAACTGTGCGGCGAGCACACCCAGGTTCTCGACAATCGTCGGGTAGCCGGGGACCGAGCGCTTGATCATGTCCGGAAAGACCCGCACCACATCCTCGTTGAAGGCGAAGTCAGGCACCTGAGCCAATGGCTGGGCGAAAATGCGGTCGGGTTCTTTGCTCACGGCGGTTCCGGCGAAGGCTTTGAAAGGCGGGCATTCTAGCCAAGTTGTCGCCGGGATGCATGAGGCAGAGCGTGTTGTCTGACAGAGCGCGCAAAACGCCTCAGTTCACGGTGATTGCACACTCGAAAGTCTGTTCGGGAGCCGCTTCCGGTGTCCAGGGCTGTTGGTAGATCATCACCAGTTGTCCCGTGCCAGCATCGGTCGCCTTGTAACGCCATACCGATTGCCCGCCACTGCCCACCATTTCCGTGTTTTGCGAGTTTTTATAAACCTCGGGGCCCAGGCTGCGCAGCACGCTCTGTGCCGGATTCTGGATCAGCCAGCGAAAGCCGGTGGTGGGGTTGCTGGGCAGAGTGAGTATCAGGGTTTGTCCACTCTTGAGTGTCAGCGGACAGTCGCTCTGGGCTTCCACAGAAACGATGGTCTTCGGTGTTTGCGCGCAGGCGGTCAGCAGGGCAAGGCCCAAGGGGGCGAGGAGACGGGTGTGGGTCATGGCAAGTTCCGGTTTTGCGTGACGATGCTGGAGCATAACGCATTGATGTGTGGGCACGATGAAGAACTGTGCTGCCTGGCAATTGGCGTTAGGGTCGGCAAAGTGGGAAGTTTTGTGAGCTTCGGAAAATTCATACAGCATTCATCGCACATTGCTGGTTTTGTTCCTGTTCTGGATAGCGTATTCAGGCTCCCGATATAAAACATGGAGTTACGAGTAGATTGCAGTCGTCGAGAGCGTAATTGTTTTGTGTCATTCCAGTGTCGCTGACAGGGGATTCTGATGTTCCTTGAGCCTGCTTTATCAGCCAATACAGGGTGAGTTGGATCTGCCTTGAATGCGTGTACGGCAAAAGAAGGGGATTGCAGGCGGCGTAAAGTCTAGAATGAGGTGGCATTTCGATAGGGAAGTGGCACAATCGCCAAGGTTTTTTGTATGGCAGTCCATTTACGGTTTAATCGACCGCAGATGGCGGCTGCCTTGCAAGCCGCAGCCAGTCGGTTGCGAGCGGCCGCGAGCACAGTATCTGGCTCACGACTCTCGACGACGGTTCGTTGGACAATATGCACAGGATGGTCGCAGCGTGGACGTAGCAGGCGTTGCTGCGGGCGGCTTTTTTGTTTTCAGGGCGTTGATCGGGCTTTATCGATCAGTTATCCCGGCGCTCAGCAGTAAGACAAATTGGTTTTTTTGACCTTGAAGTCTCGTTAATCCCAGGACAGCCTGCCTCATTTTCAGGAATTATTATGTTTAGCGGAAAAAAACTTCTCATCTCTGGCGGTACCGGTTCTTTTGGCAACGCTGTCCTCAAGCGCTTCCTCGACAGTGATATTGCGGAAATCCGTATTTTCAGTCGTGACGAGAAGAAACAGGACGACATGCGCAAGCGCTATGCCAATAGCAAGCTGAAGTTCTATATTGGCGATGTGCGTGATTACCAGAGCGTGCTCAATGCCACCCGCGGGGTCGATTACATTTTCCACGCCGCAGCCCTGAAACAGGTTCCGTCCTGCGAATTCCACCCGATGGAAGCGGTCAAGACCAACGTCATCGGTACCGAAAACCTGCTGGAAGCGGCTATCCAGAACGAAGTCCGTCGCGTTGTCTGCCTCAGCACCGACAAGGCCGTCTATCCAATCAACGCCATGGGTATTTCCAAGGCGATGATGGAAAAGGTCATGGTCGCCAAGTCGCGCAATGTCGACGACAACAAGACCGTCATCTGCGGTACCCGCTATGGCAACGTCATGGCTTCGCGCGGATCCGTGATTCCTCTGTTCATCGATCAGATTCGTGCCGGTAAAGAGCTGACCCTGACCGACCCGAACATGACCCGCTTCATGATGACCCTGGGCGACGCTGTCGACCTGGTGCTCTATGCGTTCGAGCATGGCAACAACGGTGATCTGTTCGTGCAGAAGGCTCCGGCAGCGACCGTCGAAGTCCTGGCCAAGGCGCTGACTGCACTGGTTGGCAAGCCTGATCACCCGATTCAGGTGATCGGCACACGCCATGGCGAAAAACTGTATGAAGCGCTGCTGAGCCGTGAAGAAATGGCCTGCGCCGAAGACAAGGGCGACTATTTCCGCATTCCGCCAGACTTGCGCGACCTCAACTACGCCAAGTTCGTCGAACAGGGCGAAACCAGGATTTCCCGCACCGAAGACTACAACTCGCACAATACCGAGCGCCTGGATGTTGAAGGCATGCAGCGTCTGTTGCTCAAACTGGACTTCATGCGCGCCATCCAGCGTGGCGAGCACGCTACGCCGGAGGAGTGAAGATGAAGGTTCTGATTACGGGCGCCAATGGTTTCGTTGGCCAGAATCTTGTTTCCCATCTCGGGGAACGGGCCGATGTGCAGGTTCTGCGCTTTACCCGTGACGACTCTCTGGAAAGCCTGCCAGCGCTGGTTGCACAGGTGGATTTCATCTTTCACCTGGCGGGTGTCAATCGTCCACAGGATCCGCAGGAGTTCCAGACAGGCAATACCGATCTGACTCGTGCCCTGTGCGATGCCATTGTGAGCAGTGGTCGTCAGGTGCCGATTCTGTACACCTCTTCGAGCCAGGCCGAGCTGGACAATGCCTATGGCAGCAGCAAGCGCGGTGCCGAAGACGCACTCCTGGCTCTGAATGCCAGCCATGGCGTGCCGGTTCACCTGTTTCGCCTGCCGAACGTTTTCGGCAAATGGGCGCGGCCGAACTATAACTCGGCTGTCGCGACGTTCTGCCACAACGTCTCCCGCGGCTTGCCGATCAGCATCAACGATCCACAGGCGCGTATCAGTCTGGTTTACATCGATGACGTGGTCAGGCATTTCCTGGCCGTCATGGATGGCAAGCTGGCGGGTACGCCTTTTGTGAATGTCGAGCCGCAATACGCGATCTCTGTGGGTGAACTGGCCGAGCAACTGCATGTGTTCCGCGACAGTCGCCAGACGATGATCACCGAGCCGGTCGGCACGGGTCTGGTGCGAGCCTTGTACTCGACTTACCTGAGCTACCTGCCACCGGACCGCTTCACTTATGAAGTGCCCAAGCATGGCGATCCGCGTGGCGTGTTCGTGGAAATGCTCAAGACCCGTGATTCCGGGCAATTTTCCTATTTCACTGCGCATCCGGGCATTACCCGTGGCGGTCACTACCACCACTCCAAGACCGAGAAGTTTCTGGTCATCAAGGGCAAGGCCTGTTTCCGCTTCCGCCATATTGTTTCCGGCGAATTCTATGAGCTGTTCACTACCGGTGAGCAACCGCAGATCGTTGAAACCGTACCCGGCTGGACCCACGACATCACCAATGTCGGTGAGGACGAGATGATCGTCATGCTCTGGGCCAATGAAATCTTTGACCGGGAACACCCGGACACTTATGCGCGCCCCGTCGGTACTGAAGCCTGAGCCGCTGTTGACAGGATATTGAAATGAAAAAGCTGAAAATTGTAACTGTCGTGGGTACGCGGCCTGAGATCATTCGTCTGTCGCGGGTCATGGCTGCACTGGACGAGCATTGCGATCACATTCTGGTCCACACCGGCCAGAACTACGATTACGAATTGAACGAGATCTTCTTTCAGGACCTGGGCATCCGCAAACCGGACCACTTCCTGAATGCCGCCGGTGCCAGTGGTGCAGAAACCATCGGTAACGTGATCATCGCTGTCGACCGCGTGCTGGCTGAAATCCAGCCTGAAGCTCTGCTGGTGCTGGGTGATACCAACAGCTGCATGGCCGTGTTGCCAGCCAAGCGTCGCAAGATCCCGACATTCCACATGGAAGCGGGCAACCGTTGCTTCGATATGCGGGTTCCGGAAGAAATCAACCGTCGTATCGTCGACCATACGGCCGACATCAACCTCACTTACAGCACCATCGCCCGGGATTATCTGCTGCGCGAAGGTCTGCCTGCGGATCGCGTGATCAAGACCGGCAGCCCGATGTTCGAAGTGCTGGGACATTACCGTGAAGGTATCGACAATTCGGACGTTCTCACCCGTCTGGGGCTTGAGCCTGGCAAGTTCTTCGTGGTCAGTGCGCACCGCGAAGAGAACGTCGACTCGGACAAGAACTTCCTCAAGCTGGTGGACGTGCTCAATACCGTGGCCGAGCAGTTCGACCTGCCGGTGATCGTCTCCACCCACCCGCGTACCCAGAAGCGGGTTGACGCCATGGGTGTGACTTTCCATGCCAATGTGCGCCTGCTCAAGCCACTGGGCTTCAAGGATTACAACAAGCTCCAGCTCGAATCGAAAGCCGTACTGTCCGACAGCGGCACGATCAACGAAGAAGCTTCCATCCTGAACTTCCCGGCATTGAACCTGCGTGAGGCTCATGAGCGTCCTGAAGGCATGGAAGAAGCTGCGGCCATGATGGTCGGGCTGGAAACCGAGCGCGTATTGCAGGGCTTGAACATTCTCGACAGTCAGTCTCGTGGTGACGAGCGCAGTCTGCGTCTGGTGGGCGACTACAGCATGCCCAACGTCTCGGACAAGGTCGTGCGTATCCTGCACAGTTACACCGACTACGTGAACCGCGTTGTCTGGAAGCGTTACTGATCCGAGTGGTAGAAATGGCTGAAAAAGCGTTAAAAGTTCTTGTCGTAACGCAGTATTTTTGGCCGGAGAACATGCGGATCAATGATCTGGTCCGCGATCTTTCGGCAAAGGGGCATGAGGTCACCGTCTTGACGGGGTTGCCGAATTACCCTGAAGGCAAGGTATTCGAAAGTTACCGCGAGAAGCCTGAAGGATTCAGTCAGTACTGCGGTGCCGAAGTCATCAGGGTGCCGCTTGTCCCACGGGGCAAGCGCAGCCTGACTCTGGTGCTCAACTACCTGTCGTTCTTCATCAGCGCTTCGACGCTGGGTGCTTTCAAGCTGCGTGGGCGCAAGTTCGATACGATCTTCGTGTATGCCGTCTCGCCTGTCATGGCCGCCATTCCGGCGCTGGTGATCGGGTGGTTGAAGCGTGCGCCGGTGTTTGTATGGGTACTGGATCTGTGGCCCGAAACCCTGCGTGCAGTCGGTGTGCTCAAACAGCCTTTGCTGCTGGGATGGGTCGGCAAGGTCGTGTCGTGGATCTACAACCGCACCGATTATCTGTTGCTGCAATCCCACGGTTTTCTGGACAACGTCAGGCGCTACTGCACCCGACCGATTACCGATGATCGCCTGGTTTACTTTCCAAGCTGGGCTGAAGACGATTTTTCATCTTCATCGCCGCCAATGTGTGATTTGATCAAGCCGGACCCGAATGTATTCACGGTCGTCTTTGCCGGCAATCTGGGCGAGGCTCAGGATTTCCCTGCCGTACTGGATGCTGCCGAGTCGCTGCGGGCCAGTAATGCCGTGCGCTGGGTCATTGTCGGGGATGGCCGCATGAGCGAGTGGATTGCCGAGCAGATTGCGACCAGACAACTGGACAATGTGCACCTTCTGGGACGTCATCCACTGGAAGCCATGCCAGGGCTGTTTGCCCAGGCCGATGCCTTGCTGGTGTCGCTGAAGACCAATGATGTGTTTGAAAAGACCATTCCGGGCAAGGTTCAGGCATACCTGGCGTCAGGAAGACCCATACTGGGAATGATCAATGGTGAAGCTGCACGGGTGATCAACGAGTCAGGTGCCGGTTTCGCCTGTGATTCCGGTGATGCCCAGGGGCTGGCAGCGATTACCCGAGCACTTGCAGATGCCGGTCAGACCCAGCGCGAAAGCATGGGCCGTGCAGGGCGCAACTATTATGAGCAGCACTACGCCAAGGGCAACCTTCTGATGCGTCTGGAAACCCTTTTTCGTCAAGCTACCCTTCGCAAAGTGAGTCAGTCATGAGTTCCTCTTCTGTGTTACTGACAGGTGCAACCGGTTTTGTCGGTAAGGCACTGCTCGCCAGTCTGCTCACGCGAGGCGATAAAGTGACTGCCGCCGTACGCGACTCTTCGGCACAAATCGATCCCCGAGCCACGCTTTGCCAGGTTTCCAGCCTGGATGGACAGACGCAGTGGCAGGACAGTCTCCGGGACGTGCAGGTGGTGATCCATGCTGCAGCCCGCGTGCACGTCATGAACGACACCGAAGCCGATCCGCTGGCAGCATTTCGCAAGGTCAATGTCGAAGGGACATTGAATCTTGCGCGTCAGGCAGCAGAGGCTGGCGTACGCCGTTTTGTCTTCATCAGCTCCATCAAGGTCAACGGTGAGGGCACCTTGCCCGGCCAGCCTTACCGGGCTGACGATACGCCTGCTCCGATCGATCCGTACGGGATCTCCAAGATGGAAGCCGAGCAGGGATTGCGGGCTCTGGCCGAGCAGACGGGGCTGGAGGTGGTGATCATCCGGCCGGTGCTGGTCTACGGGCCTGGAGTGAAGGCCAACTTCCTGTCGATGATGCGCTGGCTGGACAAAGGCGTTCCGCTGCCTTTCGGAGCCATCGACAATCGACGCAGCCTGGTCGCCCTCGACAATCTGGTCGATCTGATCGTTACCTGCACGTCGCATCCGGCCGCTGCCAACCAGACATTTCTGGTCAGCGATGGCGAGGACCTGTCGACGACCATGCTGCTAAAACGTATGGCCAGTGCACTCGGCAAGTCGGCGCGTCTGCTGCCCATACCGTCTGCCTTGCTCGTGCTGGCAGCCAGATCGCTGGGCAAACGGGCATTGTCCCAGCGTCTTTGTGGTTTCTTGCAGGTCGATATCGAGAAAACGCGCTCGTTACTGGGTTGGACGCCTGTGGCAAGCGTGGATCAGGCCTTGTCGGCGGTCGCCCGTCACTATCAGGAACATCAAGGCAAATAGCCCCGCACCGGTTTTTCGGGGAGTGGTATTCAAATTCAGTGCGGTAGCAGGCAAAGCGCCTTGTAGCCAAATTGCGATAAATGGTTTTCAACGACGCCGCACACCATGAAGTCCGCACATTGCGACATGGAGTCAGGTGGAGGTAGAGGGATGATGATGAAATTACGCTCGCGAATGCTGGGTCTTTCGCGCAAGAACAAGCGAATCGTGCAGGTCGGTGCCGACATTGTGCTGGTCTGGGGCGCCTTGCTGCTCGCTTTTGTCGTGCGGCTGGGGTTTGACGCGACCTTCACCTCCCTCTTCGATCATCTCTGGTTGTTCGCCGCAGCGCCGGTGCTGACCATCCCCATTTTCATCCGCTTTGGCATGTACCGCGCCGTCATGCGCTTTTTCGGTAACGATGCGCTGATCACCATCGTCAAAGCCGTCAGTCTGTCGGCGTTGCTGGTGTCGCTTGTGGTGTATTGGTATGGCGACCATGAAGTGGTGGTCCCGCGTTCGGTCATTTTCAATTACTGGTGGTTGAGCCTGATCATGATCGGCGGCTTGCGCCTGATCATGCGCCAGTACTTTCTGGGTGACTGGTTCATGGCTTCCCAGCATGTACCCTTTACTTCACGGGACAACGGGTTGCCCAAAGTCGCCATCTACGGTGCTGGCGCTGCGGGCAATCAACTGGTCGCAGCCTTGCGTCTGGGTCGCATGATGCGCCCGGTGGCGTTCATCGATGACGACAGCAGCGTGACCAAGCGCACCATCGCCGGGCTGGTGGTTTACAAACCCCGGCATATTCAGCAAATGATCGATGCCACCGGTGCCCAGGAGATTCTGCTGGCCATTCCGTCAGCGACCCGTGCGCGTCGTCGCGAGATTCTCGAGTACCTGGAAGGCTATCCGCTGCATGTGCGCAGTGTTCCCGGCTTCATGGATCTGGCCAGCGGCAGGGTCAAGGTCGATGACATTCAGGAAGTGGGCATCGCCGACTTGCTGGGGCGCGATTCGGTATCGGCTCAGGAAGACCTGCTGGAGCACTGTATTACCGGCAAGGTCGTGATGGTCACCGGTGCTGGTGGTTCGATCGGCTCCGAGCTGTGCCGTCAGATCCTGATGCTCAAGCCTTCCCGGCTGCTGCTGGTCGAGCACAGCGAGTTCAACCTCTACAGCATTTTCGGCGAGCTGGAGAAGCAGGTTCGGCAAGAAGCTCTTGAGGTTGAAGTCCTGCCGATTCTCGGGTCGGTGCGCTACTTCGAGAAAATGGTCGATCTGATGCGGACCTGGAAGGTCGAGACGGTCTATCACGCTGCGGCCTACAAGCATGTGCCGATCGTCGAGCACAACAGTGCCGAAGGTGTGCTGAACAATGTCATGGGAACCTTGCATACCGCCCAGGCTGCGGTTCAGGTTGGTGTGGCCAATTTCGTATTGATCTCCACTGACAAGGCGGTTCGTCCCACCAACGTCATGGGCAGTACCAAGCGACTCGCGGAAATGATCCTGCAGGCGCTCAGTCGCGAGGTCGCGCCGGTCCTGTTCAGTGGCAGCAACAAGGTTGCCCACGTCAACAAGACACGCTTTACGATGGTGCGCTTCGGCAATGTGCTGGGGTCTTCCGGCTCGGTGATTCCGCTGTTCCACAAGCAGATCAAGAGCGGTGGCCCGCTGACGGTGACACACCCGAATATCACCCGTTACTTCATGACCATCCCGGAGGCGGCTCAACTGGTGATTCAGGCAGGCTCCATGGGGCAGGGCGGCGATGTCTTCGTGCTTGATATGGGCGCACCGGTCAAGATCGTCGAGCTGGCCGAGCGCATGATCAATCTGTCAGGTCTGAGCATGCGTTCCGAACGCAATCCCCATGGCGATATCGCCATCGAGTTCACCGGCCTGCGTCCAGGGGAAAAGCTCTACGAGGAGCTGTTGATCGGCGATAACGTAGTGCCAACCCGTCACCCCATGATCATGAGTGCTGACGAAGACTTCCTGCCATGGGAAGTTCTCAAGGACAAGCTGGCGTTGCTGCTGGATGCGGTGTCCTCGGACGACTATCCACGCGTCAGGCAAATGCTCGGCGAACTGGTCGCCGGTTATACGCCAGAGGGCGAGATTGTCGACTGGAAGCATATTGAACAACGCGCCAATCAATAGCGCGGGTTGAGCTTCGTGAAGGGTGCGAACCCTTCACGAAGGCACATCTTCAGAACAACACTTTCGCCACATCCGCAAAGCGCTTGGCGAAGTGAACGGTCAACCCTTCCTTCAGGTAATCGGGCAGCTCCTCGAAGTTTCCACGATTGGGTTCCGGCAGGATCAGCTCGTTGATCTTCTGGCGCCGTGCCGCAATGACCTTTTCTCGCACACCACCAATCGGCAGGACATGCCCGGTCAGGGTCAGCTCGCCGGTCATGGCCACGCCTTTCTTCGGCGGCTGATTGCGCGCCAGAGACAGCAGGGCGCTGGCCATGGTCACGCCGGCACTCGGGCCGTCCTTGGGCGTTGCGCCTTCCGGAACGTGGAGATGGACAAAGGCCTCGTCGAAGAACTTCGCATCGCCGCCGAAGCTTTTCAGGTTGGAACTGACGTAGCTGTAGGCTATTTCTGCAGATTCTTTCATCACGTCGCCCAGTTGCCCGGTCAGCTTGAAGCCGCGGTTCAGGGTGTGGATGCGTGTCGCTTCGATAGGCAGGGTGGCGCCGCCCATACTGGTCCAGGCCAGGCCTGTAATCACGCCGGTGCCGGACAGTACCTGTTCGCTGCGGAACACCGGCATGCCCAGTGACGCCTCCAGATCCTTGTTGCCGATCTTGATGACCGAGTCGGGTTCGTCGAGTAGCTTGACCACCGCCTTGCGCACCAGCTTGCCCAGTTGCTTCTCCAGTTGTCTCACACCGGCTTCGCGGGCATAGCCTTCGATGACTGCGCGCAGGGCGCTGTCGCTGATCGACAGTTTGTTCTTGGTGACACCGGCCTTGTCCAGTTGCTTGGGCCACAGGTGGCGCT
Organism: Pseudomonas lijiangensis; assembly: GCF_018968705.1. Lineage (NCBI taxonomy): Bacteria > Pseudomonadati > Pseudomonadota > Gammaproteobacteria > Pseudomonadales > Pseudomonadaceae > Pseudomonas > Pseudomonas lijiangensis. The sequence goes on along the minus strand of NZ_CP076668.1, from coordinate 4,556,828 downwards.
TGGCAATGGCGAGTTTTTCTTCGGTGATGTAGCCGGACAGGCGGATCACTTCCATGCGGTCCAGCAGCGGGCCCGGAATCGAGTCCAGTGTGTTGGCGGTGCAGACGAACAGCACCTTGGACAGGTCCAGGCGCAGATCCAGGTAGTGGTCGAGGAATTCGACGTTCTGTTCCGGGTCCAGGGTTTCCAGCAGCGCGGAAGCCGGGTCGCCCTGGTAGCTCTGGCCCATCTTGTCGATTTCATCGAGCATGATGACCGGGTTCATGACTTCCACGTCCTTGAGCGCCTGCACCAGCTTGCCCGGTTGGGCGCCGATGTAGGTGCGACGGTGGCCCTTGATTTCGGCCTCGTCGCGCATGCCGCCTACGCTCAGACGATAGAAAGGGCGGCCAAGGGATTCGGCAATCGAACGTCCGACGCTGGTTTTACCCACGCCCGGCGGGCCGACCAGAAGGACAATCGAGCCGCTGATTTCGCCTTTATAGGCTCCCACGGCGAGGAATTCGAGAATACGCGCCTTGATATCGTCGAGTCCGGCATGGTGCTGGTCGAGCACCTTGCGGGCGTGCTTGAGGTCCAGCTTGTCTTCGCCGTAGACACCCCAGGGCAGAGAGCTGGCCCAGTCCAGATAGTTGCGGGTCACGGCGTATTCGGGAGAGCCGGTTTCCAGGACCTTGAGCTTGCCGATTTCCTCATCGATTTTCTTGCGGGCCTGAGGCGGCAGGGTCTTGCCTTCCAGGCGCTGCTCGAACTGTTCGATATCGGCGCTGCGATCGTCCTTGCTCAGGCCCAGTTCCTGCTGGATGACCTTGAGTTGTTCTTTCAGGAAGAACTGGCGCTGATGTTCGCCGATCTTGCGATTGACCTCGGCGGAGATCTCTTTTTGCAGGCGTGCGACTTCGACTTCCTTGCGCAGCATCGGCAGGACTTTCTCCATGCGCTTGAGCATGGGGACGCAATCGAGCACTTCCTGCAGCTCGACGCCAGTGGCGGAGGTCAGGGCGGCGGCGAAGTCGGTGAGGGGCGAGGGATCGTTGGGGCTGAAGCGGTTGAGGTAGTTCTTCAGTTCTTCGCTGTAAAGCGGATTGAGCGGCAGTAGTTCCTTGATCGCGTTGATCAGGGCCATGCCGTAGGCCTTGACCTCGTCGGTCGGCTCGTTGGGCTGCTGCGGGTATTCGATTTCCACCAGATAAGGCGGGCGATGGTGCTTGAGCCAGGTGCGGATACGAACGCGGCTCAAGCCCTGGGCCACGAACTGTAATCGACCATTTTCGCGGCTGGCATGGTGAACTTTGACCAAAGTGCCATACTCGGGAAGCGCCTTGGTATTGAAGTGGCGAGGATCTTCCTGAGGAGTGTCCATGAAAAACAGCGCAAGCGAGTGATGTTCGGACTTGCTGACCAGCTCCAGGGTTTCGGCCCACGGCTCTTCATTGACGATCACAGGCAGAACCTGTGCCGGAAAGAAAGGGCGGTTGTGGATCGGAATGATGTAGACCTTGTCCGGCAGGTTCTGGCCCGGAAGGGCAAGAGAGGTGCTATCGGAGTTCAGATGAATCGTGTGTTCGGCTGAGCCATCAGGCAAATCTTGCGAGTCTTTCTGCTGGTCACTCATAGGGCACCTGCGAAATTGAACATGATGCTTAGATGGGGCAAGTGCCCTCAGGTTTCAATGGGGGCGGTCGATAGCGTGAGTAGGAGGCAATCAGCTAATGAAATGCAGGGTATTGGCCTGTGTTTTTCAGGGGCTGCTTGCTGGATGGCAAATGCCTGATGTTGCGTGCTCTTAATGGGTCGACAGTTCATCTGCATGCAAAACCATGCCAAGGCTGGCGTTCTTGTTATCAGTACTGCCGTTTTGGATTGAATCGAGTATGACCAGAGTATTTTCCTCCGTTGTCCTGGCTGGCCTTTTGACGTTGTGCGCTGCACAGGCGTCGGCTGCGGCATTGACTGCCCAGGTATTCGACAAGCAAGGCAAACCGCTTGCCGATGCGGTCATTACGCTCAAAGGACCTGCCGCAGGTGCTGTCAGCAGTGGCAAGGCCGAAATGGACCAGCGCGACCAGGAGTTTTCGCCTCATGTGCTGGCTGTGCACACCGGCGCGCAAGTCAAATTTCCCAACAGTGACAACATTCGTCACCAGGTTTATTCCTTCTCCCCGGCAAAACGTTTCGAACTGCGCCTCTACGAAGGCACGCCTTCCGAGCCGTTGCTGTTCGACAAGGCGGGTGTCGTGGTGCTTGGCTGCAACATCCATGACTGGATGGTCGGCTACATCTATGTCACCGACGAGCCATGGTTCGGGGTGACCGACAGCAATGGAACCCTCAAGCTTGATCAGTTACCTGCCGGCCATTACGTGGCAACGCTCTGGCATCCCCAGGCTGAAGACATGCAGCCGGTTGCGGGGGGCGAGTTCGATATTCCAGCGTCGGGCCTGACCCAGCGCTTCAACCTTGATGTCGAGGTCAAGGATGAAGACAAACCTGCCAAGCCTGCTCCGGGAGCGTTTGGCGAAGCTTTCCACAAGGCTGCTCATTGATGAATCTTCGTAACAGCTTTCAGGCGCGCATTGCCTGCGTATTGATCGCTATGCTGCTTATCGTGGTCAGCGCGGTGTACTTTGCCGTCAAGATCGCGACGGGCGATGCGGTTCGTACTCAGGCCCAGGCGCAACTGGAAGTGGGCAGTCGGGTTTTTGAACGCCTGATCGAGCTGCGTGGCAAGCGCTTGCGCGATACGGTGCAATTGCTCTCTGCCGATTTCGGCTTTCGCGATGCGGTAGCCAGCGAGGACTCATCGACCATCCGCTCGGTGCTGTTGAACCATGGCGGTCGGATCAATGCCAGCGACATGTTTCTGCTGGGCATGGACGGTACGGTGATTTCCAGTACCGAAGCCAATGTGCCGGAAGGCTCGAAGTTCGTTTATGACCAGGCATTGCGCAATGCCAAGCGCAATAAACAGTCGGTGCTGATCGTCCCGGGTGGCGGCATACCGCACTTGCTGGTTGAAAGTACGGTCCTGGCTCCCTTGCCCATCGGACGTGTCGTGATGGGTTTTGCCATCGATAACGATATCGCTCAGGAACTGCGTTCCCTCAGTGGCCTTGAAGTGTCGTTCCTGACCGTGGAGCACGGCCAGCCTGGCGAGTTGATCAGTACCCAGCCTGAGGCGTTGCGTCCCGGCATGGTCGAGTTGATGCGTAGTTTGTCCGAGGGGCAGATGCGCGTCACCGAGCAGTTGAATCAGAACTTTCTCAGCCAGTCACTGATGCTGGCCAACACCGGTCAGGTCAGCGACGGGCAAGTGATTGCCTTGCTGCAAAGCCCGCTGGACAAGGCCTTGCAGGCCTTTGCGCCACTGGATGAAAGAATCTTCTGGATATCCCTGGCGGCGCTGTTTGGCTCTTTGCTGGGTACGTTGGCGCTGGCCCGCAGCGTATCCACTCCGGTGCGTGAGCTGGCACTGGCGGCACAGCGTATCGGTGACGGCGATTATGAAACGCCGGTGGTGATGAAGCGCAGCGACGAACTGGGCATGCTCGCAGATTCCATCAACACCATGCAGCAGGGTATTGCCGTGCGTGAAGGGCAATTGGCGCACAACGCCTTGCACGATGCGGTAACCGGTCTGCCTAACCGTGCACTGGTCATGGAGCGTCTGGGCAGTGCGATTGCTGCGCACCGCCCGGTTGCCTTGATGTACCTGGGCATCGAGAACATGGCATCGATCAACGACAGCTGTGGCGCCGAAGGTGTTGAGCAGTTGTTGCGCCAGGTGGGGCAGCAATTGCAGGATGCCCTGGGTTCCGGCGATACCGTGGCCCGTCTGGCGGCCGATGAGTTCCTCTTGTTGCTGGATCACACCACCAGCGATGGTGCAGTGGCCATGGGCGATACCCTGCAGCGCATCCTCAGCGAACCCCATCGTGTGGACAGCCAGGACGTTTCCCTGGACTGCTGCATCGGTATCACTACCTACCCGGAAAACGGCGATGCCCCCAAAGAACTGCTCAGCCGTGCGGCCATCGCCCGTAAGGATGCGGCGAGCCTGCCGGGCCGCATGCAGATCTATGAAGATGGCCGGGACCTCGCTCACCAGCGCCAGATCAGCCTGATTCGTGACCTGCGCAAGGCTGCACAGAATGGCGAGTTGATGCTGCATTACCAGCCCAAGCTGGATATCAGCAAAGGCCATGTGCGTCAGGCTGAAGCCTTGTTGCGCTGGAGCCATCCGCAGTTTGGCAATGTCTCGCCTGCCGAATTCATCGTCCTGGCCGAGCGTACCGGCAGTATCCAGTTGCTGACCAACTGGGTGATCGAAGAAGCCATGCGTCAGTTGGCCGAGTGGAACAAGCGCGGTCTGTTCATCCAGCTATCGGTCAATATTTCTGCCGACGACCTGCTCAGCGGCGATCTGGTGGGGCACGTTGTCGAATTGCTCAGTCTCTATGGCGTGCCGGCCGAGCAGCTGATTTTCGAGATCACGGAAAGCGCCGTGATGAGCGAGCCTGAAAAAGCCCTGATCGTGCTCCATCGTTTGCGCGATTGCGGTATCAGTCTTTCGGTGGATGACTTCGGCACCGGCTACTCTTCATTGGCGCACCTCAAGCGATTGCCGGTACAGGAGTTGAAAATCGACCAGTCCTTTGTTCGTAACCTGGATGAAACCAGCGAGGACGCCGTGATCGTGCGTTCCACCATCGAGATGAGCCACAACCTGGGGCTCAAGGTGGTCGCTGAGGGTGTCGAGTATCAGCACAGTCTGGATTTGCTTGAGCGTTGGCACTGCGATACGGCTCAGGGTTACCTCATCAGTCGCCCTTTGACCGCCCCCGCGTTCGAGGCATGGATTGCCACGTCTCTGACTCCACCCAGTCTGATGGTTAATTGACTATGACCTGCAGAATTTCGTTGTTGTTGGGTTGTTTTCTGGGCGCTTTCTCGTCCTTTTCCATGGCCGATAACGGTCGCCTGATCGCCACCGGAGGTGCCAGCAGCATAGAAGGTGCTGCCGGCGGCGGGATCACGCCATGGGCGGTGATCACCGGTTATGGCGAGCAGGGCGAGTGGGGCGCCAGTGCCTTCGCCACCCATGTCGATCTGCCTGACTACACCCTTGATGTAGCGGGTATGGCGGTGGCCTACGGCAACCGTGTCGAGCTGTCCTATGCCCATCAGCGTTTCGATCTGGGCACCTTGCAGCACAAGCTGAGCCTGCCTGACGACAACCTGACCCAGGATGTTTTCGGGATCAAGGTTCGGTTGTTCGGCGACCTGATCTACGACTCCCTGCCGCAGGTTTCTCTTGGGGTGCAGTACAAGCACCAGAACGATTTCCTGATCCCGAGCCTCATCGGTTCAAAGCGTGATTCGGATGTCGAGGGCTATCTGACCGCCAGCCGTCTGTTCATGGGCGCTGCCTTTGGTTACAACGTGGTGGTCAACGGCGGCGTGCGTTACAGCCGTGCCAACGAAACCGGTCTGCTGGGCTTTGGTGGCGACCGCCGCGACAGCCGCAGCGTTCTCAAGGAAGGTTCGGTGGCCGTGCTGTTCAATCCTCGCTGGGCCATGGGGGTTGAGTACCGCGAAAAGCCGGACAACCTCTCGTTTGCCGGAGAGAGTGACTGGGCGGATATTTTTGTCGGCTATTTCCCCAACAAGCACTTGTCTGTTGTCCTGGCCTACGCCCGACTGGGCGAAATCGCCACGCTGGATAACCAGAACGGCACGTATCTGTCTATTCAGGGGAGTTTCTGATGAGACATCTGTTGATGTGCCTGATGATTGCCTTGCTGGCGGGGTGCGCCCAGCAACCGCCCAAGGATGACAGCCTCTATCAGGACCTCGGACAGCGCGCCGGTATCCAGCGTATTGTCGAGGGCATGTTGATGAACATTGCCCGGGATGATCGGATCGTCGAGCGTTTCAAGAGAATCGATATCGTGCGTCTGCGGGACAAGCTGGTTGAGCAGTTTTGTGTCGAAGCTGGTGGCCCTTGCCAATATACCGGTTCCAGCATGGCTGAATCCCACAAGGGCCAGAACCTGACCCGCAGTGATTTCAATGCGCTGGTGGAAAACCTGATCGATGCCATGGATGCCGAGAAAATTCCGGTGTCGGTGCAAAACCGTCTGATCGCCCGGCTCGCGCCGATGCGTGGCGAAGTGATCGAGAAGTAATCTTCTTGCAGGCCTGTTCACAATCAAGTCGTTCACGTTGTCGACTCGATTGTGAGACGGGCCAAACCGCTATTCCCCTCCCGAAGTCTATTTGTCTTTTGATTTTTTCTGTTAAAGCAGAGGTTCTGCTTTTGTGAAGAAATATTAACTTGTGGTTTTGACTGGCTGAAGCAATTCAATTGCCCGGATAAAATCCATGCGCCAAAGCCTCATGAAATTTAAATAAAGAAATACCCTTCAGAAAGTATTTCTAAATTTTTCAGAGATATGGTATTTCCTTCACACGCTCAAGACAGGCTATCCCCCGTCCTAAGGCCCTGGCGTTATAAACAGCTACCCGTCTGTGCATAACGCTTTTGTATCGGGTTTTATACGCAGTTGTACATATGTAAGGCGAACTGCGCGTCTTCAAAAACAGCAGTGCCTATTCAAGCTTTTTTGCTTTGGTCATCTCTTCGGATAACCAGGGCCGTTTTCAGTGTGTTTTTCATTCCCAGGGAAGTTATATGCTGCAGAAACAGAATGTGCTGTTGAAAAATATGATCTCTCGTCAACTTGAGTTGATTCGCGTATTGGGTACCGGAGTCGCCATGGCAGCTGTGGTCATGCTGCCTCTGGGTGCCGCTCACGCTGCGACGCCGACCACAGAGGTTGCGCAGCAGGGGATAAGAGCGTTCAAGTTGTGCACAGGCACTGACAACCGTGCTCATATCCAGGAAGGGACAGTCGATCAGAAGTTTCGTACCAATGTGGACATCATCCATTTCAAGGAAACGGCACCTCATTCGTCCTACGACTGGCATCCCGCTCCCGAGGAGCAATACGTGATCACTCTGAGCGGCACGCTCGAGTTCTTCACGACCGGTGGCGAAACCTTTGTCCTGCGCCCGGGCGATGTGCTGGTTGCCCAGGACACCACAGGCGAAGGGCACCGCTGGCAGATGGTCGGCGACGAGCCATGGCGTCGCGCCTACATCACTCTCAAACCGGGTGTGAAAACCGCATTCGTGCCCAAGGCTGGTTCCAAGGGCTGCTGACCGGTTTGACGGCTGATGTAAAAAAGGCGGCTCCCCTTCAGGGGAAGCCGCCTTTTTGTTGTTGCACGAACTATGACTTCGGCAGTTTGAACGCCATCACGTAGTCACCCTGTTTGGTCCCCAGGGAGCCGTGACCACCGGCGACCACCAGCACATATTGCTGGCCGTCCTTGCCGGTGTAAGTCATCGGAGTGGTCTGGGCACCTGCTGGCAGGCGCGCTTCCCACAACTGCTTGCCGTTACGGACGTCGTAGGCGCGCAGGTACTGATCCAGGGTGCCGCTCAGGAACGCCACGCCGCTGGCGGTGGTGAAGGTGCCGCCCAGGCTTGGAACGCCCATGGTCAGGGGAATCGGGACCGGCGAGCTGTCGCGCACGGTGCCGTTCTTGTGCATCCAGATGGTCTTGTGGTTGGTCAGGTCTACGGCTGCCACATAACCCCATGCTGGCGCCTGGCAAGGCAAGCCCATCGGCGAGAGCAACGCTTCGAGGATCACGCCATAAGGTGCGCCCTTGTTCGGTTGTACGCCTTCGGTTTCGCTCTTGCGGCCCGGCCCGGCTTCAACCTCGGCGGCAGGTACCAGTTTCGAGCGGAACGCCATGTAGCTCGGGTTGACGAACGCGATCTGACGAACCGGGTCTACCGAGATGCCGCCCCAGTCGAACACACCGAAGTTGCCCGGATAAACGATCGAGCCCTGCAGCGATGGCGGGGTGAACGCGCCTTCGTAGCGCAAGGATTTGAAATCGATCCGGCACAGCATCTGATCGAATGGCGTCACACCCCACATGTCACGCTCCTTGAGGGGCGGTGGCATGAAGTTCAGGTCGGACTTGGGCTGGGTCGGCGAGGTGCGATCCCCTTCGACCGCGCCTTGCGGTACGGGTACTTCATTGATCGGCACAATCGGCTGGCCGTTGCTGCGGTCCAGTACATAGATGCTGCCTTGTTTGGTCGAAGCCAGCACCGCCGGTTTGACGCCATCGGCGGTTTTCATGTCCATGAGGGTCGGTTGACCGCCCACATCCATGTCCCACAGATCGTGATGGGTGAACTGGTAATTCCAGCGCACTTTACCGGTGGCGATATCCAGTGCCACCAGGCCTGCGCTGTATTTCTCCGAGGCTGGCGTGCGGTTGCCGCCCCACTGATCGGGCATCTGATTGCCCATCGGCAGGTAGAGCATGCCCAGCTTTTCATCGACGCTGAACATGGACCACATGTTCGGAGAGTTGCGGGTGTAGGTCTTGCCTTCGGCGATAGGCGTCGTATCGTCCGGATTGCCGCTGTCCCAGTTCCAGACCAGGCGACCGGTGTGAACGTCGTAGGCACGAATGACGCCCGAAGGCTCGTCGATGGAAACGTTATCGGTGACATGGCCGCCAATCACCACCAGATCTTTGGTCACGGCCGGTGGCGACGTGGAGTAGTAACCGCCCGGTGCGAAGGTGCCGATATTGGCACTCAGATCGATCGAGCCTTTGTTGCCGAAGTCTTCGCACATCTTGCCGGTATCGGCGTTCAGAGCGATCAGGCGGGTGTCGGCAGTGGGCAGGAAGATACGGCGCGGGCATGCATTGCCGGCAGTGCCTTCGGCAGCCGGTGTGGCCGGGCTTTGAGCTGGGCTGCTCGCGGCATAGGCGGTGTCATCGTGATACGAGACGCCACGGCAGGTCATGTGCGCCCAACCTTTGAAGTTTTCTGCATTCTGGGTGCTGATCTTCGGATCGAAGCGCCAGATTTCCTTGCCGCTGTCAGGGTCCAGGGCGATCACCTGGCTATGCGGTGTACACACGTACAACATGCCGTTGACCTTGAGCGGCGTGTTCTCGGCTGTGGTTTCTCCCGGATCGTTCGGTCCCGGGATGTCGCCGGTGCGATAGGTCCAGGCGGGCACCAGGGTATTGACGTTCTGCGGCGTGATCTGTGCCAGTGGCGAGTAACGGTCGCCGAAGCCGGTACGGCCATAGGACTGCCAGTCGCCATCGGGCATGGCAGGAGCCGTGTTGGTGGTGCCTGCGGTTTCGCGGTCCAGTTGTCCTTCGATACGGCCGGGGTTTGTGAACTGGCTGGCCAGTGCGGTCAGGCCTGCCAGCACGACTGCGACCGTCAGGGCACCAGTGCCCAGGCGGGCAGGTTCGCCACGCAGCAGAGGCCGACGAAACCATGGCAACAGCAGGACGATGCCCAATGCAAACCAGAGCGCCAGACGTGGTACCAGTTGCCACCAGTCGAGGCCGACTTCCCACAAGGACCAGACCGTGCTCGCAAACAGCAGGAGCGCATACAGGCCAAGAGCGGAGCGATGTCCCAGGATGAGCAGCACGCCGGTTACCGTGAAACCGATGCCTGCCAGCAGGTAGTAGAGCGAACCCTCCAGTTGCATCAGTCTGAGGCCGCCAACCAAGAGGACCAGTCCCATCAGCGCGATCACCAGACCGAGCAATGTGGGTAACAGGCGATTTCTACTCAAAGCACCTTCAGTGCTCATAATGCGAATCTCCGTGACGATTGAATGTTTTATTGACGCTGTTGTGCACATCGCACATTGGCGTCATGTTTTTGAACGCTAGTTCTTGAAACGAATTTCCGACAGCCGATATCAACCATTGGTCAGAAAGCGGCATTGAGGCGTAGACCGCCATGGCTGGAGTTCGTGCATTGAAATGGCGATGACAGGTACAGCCCGAGGGCGTACGGCGTCAGGCCAGGGTGAAGAATGATAGGGAGCTAACTAATTTTTGACCAGACACAAACCTGACAGGCACTGTTGCGCCATTGGCAACAGTGCCGCTCGAAAGCGCCTGCGCATTGCACGCAGGTGCTTTTCAAGGCGATCAGAACGTGGTGCGTAAACCGACTTGTACGCTACGGCCCTGGGCCGGTGCGATATCCCGCAGGATCGAGCTGGCGTAGCGCACGGTCTGGTTGGTCAGGTTCTCGCCATCGACGAAAGCCAGCCATTGGCTGCCGCCCAGATTGAAGCGGTAACCGGCACTGGCCCCCAGCGTGGTGTAGCCATCGGTCGTGGATTCGTTATCCGGGACCCGGCGCTGAGCGCTGGCATGTTCGATATCAATGCGAGCCTGCCACTTGTCCAGTTCCCACAGCAGGCCACTGTTCAGGCGCAAGGGGGCGATACGGGGCAAGGCTTCTCCGGTATCCAGATTAGTGGCGCGGGTGTAGTCACCGGACAGCTCCAGCGCCAGGCTGCCGTAGCGGTTTTCACCCAGCTTCCAGTGGTCCTGGGCCTCGAAACCACTGAAGCGTGCACGAACGCCTGCGTAGTTGAATTCCGGGATGCCGCTGGCATCGTCCTGACCATCGTCATCGACGGTGCGACCACTGCCCAGCAAGCCGATGTAGTTGGAGAAGTGGCTGTAGAAAACACCCGCGCTGCCTTTGTGGGTGCCATTGTCGAAGCGCAGGGCCAGGTCGCTGGAAACCGCTTTCTCTTTCGACAGGTCGGCATTGCCGCGCTCGTAAGTGCCGGTGGCCACGTGAGCGCCGTTGGCATAGAGCTCATAGAAGGTTGGAGCGCGTTCGGTGTAACCCAGTGTCGCAGCCAGGGACCAGACCGGCGTCAGGGTGTAGACCGCGCCCGACGACAGGCTGCCGGCCGTGAACTTGCTGGAGTTGTCGGCTGCGGCGAAACGATCCTTGCCCTGGGCATCGGGATCGACCGTGGTGTGTTCGATGCGTCCGCCCAGGCTCAGCTTCAAGCGTTCGGTGGCTTGCAGTTCTTCAAGAATGAACAGCGCGCCGGCATCGGTATCGGTCTGCGGCACGAAGGCCTCTTCACCCAGGGCAGAAAACTCGCTGCGGGTTATCTGTGCGCCCACCACGCCATTGACTGGCCCGATGGGTTGATGACGGGCTTCGATGCGGGCTTCGTAACCCTTGTTCTTGAAGGTGGTGCCGACTTCGCCGCCTTCGATCTCGCGGTGTTCATAGTCTGTGTAGCCCGCGTCCAGTTTGACCGACGTGAAAGGCCCGGACAGATTGCGGATCTCGGAGGCGAAAGCGTAATGCTCCTGCTGCATGCGGATACGCACGTCCTGCTCGGCGGGTGAGCCGTAGTTGGAGTCGTAGTTGCTGTACGACACGCCTGCATAGCCGTCATCCCAGGTGTAGGAGCCACCGACAGCGCCGCCGTCCTGACGTCCATCACTGTTGCTCAGACGGTTTTTCTTGTCGCCGTCTTCGCTGCCCTGGGCGCGCAGTTCGCGGGTACGGGCGTAGCCGGGGATGCGCAGGTCATTGAACTCACGGGCGTTGGCATCGATATGCAAGGCGAACTGGCCATTACCGGCTTCCAGTTTGCCGGCACTGCTACGGGTCGTATCCGCTCCACCGTAGCGAAGCTCGCCAGCGCCGTGAATGCCTTCGATGGCTTCGGTGGGGATGCGGTTATCAAAGGTGTTGACCACGCCACCGATGGCGCTGCCGCCGTAGAGCAGGGCAGCCGGGCCTCGCACGATTTCGACACGGTCGACATTGACCGGGTCCAGCGGGACGGCGTGGTCGTAGGACAGGGACGAAGCATCCAGCGCGCCTACGCCGTTGCGCAGAATACGAATCCGGTCACCGTCCATGCCGCGAATGATCGGGCGGCTGGCGCCCGGGCCGAAATAAGACGAAGAAACTCCCGGCTGCTTGTTCAGGGTTTCGCCCAGGCTGCCTTTCTGTTCAAGGGTCAGGGCATCGCCTTCCAGAACCGTTGTCGGCGTTGCCAGTTGATCGCTGCCCAGCGGGTTGGCCGTAATGACCTGAGGTTGCAGTTCAAGGCTTTCAGCGGCATGGGCTGGAGCGGCAAGCAGCAGGGCGGTTGCCAATGGCGTCAGGCGCCAGAGCAGGTTGCGGTGCATCGGTGACATGGTGATTTCCTTGGCGGGGTGTGCAGCAGAACCCCAGGTCGAGAGCAAGTGTGGGTGTGTAATTTATGGTTACAATATAACATCTCTTTTTGGCTTGAGAAGGGGAACTTTCTGCCAAGAGCCCTGAAGCTTTCCTGTGGTCGGAGCCAACGAAACTTCGGCCATCTCACGCTAAGCTCTTCCTACCTTCTGATGGCTCGGCTAAGGTGCGCACCTTCGCATTCATCAAGCTTCAAGGTCAGTCATGACAACAACCCAGAACGACCCTCTGCACGGCGTCACGCTGGAACAGATCCTCAAGGCTCTGGTCGAGCACTATCAATGGTCCGGTTTGTCTGAGCGCATCGATATTCGCTGCTTCAAGAGTGATCCGAGTATCAAGTCCAGCCTGACTTTTCTGCGCAAGACGCCCTGGGCTCGCGAGAAAGTCGAAGCGCTGTACGTGAAGCTGCATCGCAGCAAGGGTTGGTAAGACACTCGGCATGGACGCTGGCCTTCAAGGATCAAAAGATGCACAGCGAACATCCGCAACTGACGCAGGGACAGCGTCGCTACACGCTGGTTGCCGCCTGCCTGGGCTGGTCCGGCCTGGCTATCCAGATGTATCTGATTTTCTGGGCGCGCTGGGCCGATCAGGCCAGCCTGCTGGGCGGTCTGGTCCGGTTTTTCAGCTTCTTTACGGTCTTGAGCAACACGCTGGTCGCGGTGGCGCTCACCTGTGCATTGAGTCACCGCCAGTCCCGCGGGCATGAGTTCTTTCGCAACCCGGTCGTGTGCGGCGGCATTGCTGCCAGCATTGCGCTGGTGGGCATCGCCTATAACCTGCTGTTGCGCCATCTGTGGCAACCACAAGGCTTGCAGTGGATCGCGGACGAATTGCTGCACGACGTCATGCCGCTGATCTTCGTGGTGTATTGGTGGCTGTATGTGCCCAGAGGCAGGCTGCGTTTTAACCATGTGCTGCTGTGGACGCTGTACCCGATCCTCTACTTCGGCTATGTCCTGCTGCGCGGCGATGCATTGGGGGATTACATGTACCCCTTCATCGATGTCGGCACGCTCGGGTATGGGCAGGCTTTTATCAATGCGGGTGGCGTGCTGCTGGGGTTTATGGTGATTGCGCTGGTTTTGCTGGGGATTGATAAAGGGTTTCGCGAAAGAACGCCTCGATGAGCGCGTTCATTCGCGAGGAAGCAGCCTGATCAGCCTTCGTCATTCTCATCCAGACGCCAGTAGCCAGCCGCCTTGACGAACCCCTCATCAAGCCCGAATTCGTCCAGCAGCACACGGCGGATCTTGCGAGACAAGGCCGCTTCGGTGGCGACCCAGGCGTAGAGCTTGCCTGGAGGTATTTCCAGACCGCGGGCAACTTCCAGCAAGTCCTGTTCACCGCGAACGACCCAGGTAACGTCCACCTTTGCCTGGCTTGCGAGAACCTGCTGCTCATCCTTGTTGGCAATCTCGATCACCACCCGGGCGATGCGATTTGCCGACAGCGACTCCAGACGGCGGGCAATGGCCGGGATGGCGGTTTCGTCGCCGATCAGCAGATAGCTGTCGAAGATATCCGGCACCACCATCGAGCCACGTGGGCCGGCGATATGCAGGAACTGCCCCGGCTCGGCCTGCGCCGCCCAGGTCGCGGCAGGGCCGTCACCGTGCAGGACAAAATCGATATCCAGTTCGCCGGCCGCTTCGTCGTAACGACGCGGTGTGTAGTCGCGCATGGCCGGGCGGGGGCCGTCGCCGTTGCTGCCGGGCGTGAAGTTGTCCAGCGCCGTCTGCTCTTCGGGCGTCTGGGCGAACAACAGTTTTACGTGGTCATCGGTGCCCATGCTGATGAAGCCCGCCAGTTGCGGCCCGTGCAGGGTGACGCGACGCATCAGCGGGGTCAGGTCGGTGACACGCAAGACTTCAAGCTTGCGCACTCGGATTTCATGGTTGACGCGATGGATCGATTGTTGCGAATTCATACGGACTTCTCCGACGCAGATTGGGGGCCATCGACGATGGATTTGGCGGTCTCGTTGAGCAGGTCGCGAACACGAAGAATTTCTTCCGGGCTCCAGCGACCGTGGTGCATCTGCAGCGCATGCCGCAGGTTATGAACCGCTTCATGGATTTCTGGTGGACGGTCGTGGCCGCGCAGGGAGCGCTTGCTGACTTCGATCCGCATCTTTACGCCATCGAGCGCAACGGCCTGTTCGGTCAGCGATTCCAGACCGGCAGCCGTGATGGTGTAGAGCTTTTTGCCGCCCTGGGCATCGCCCAGGATCAGTTCGCTTTCTTCAAGAAAGGTCAGGGTGGGATAGATCACGCCGGGGCTTGGGCTGTAGGCACCATCGAACATGCCTTCGATCTGGCGGATCAGGTCATAGCCATGGCAAGGCTGTTCGGCAATCAAGGCCAGCAGCAGCAGCTTCAGGTCGCCGGGCGCGAACACCCGAGGGCCGCGTCCGCCGCGTTCACGGCCAGGGCGTTTTTCAAAACCGTCGCGGCCATCGCCATATTCGCGAAGCAGGGGACGGTCGTGGGGGTGGTGAGGGTCATCACGCATTCTTTTCATCTCTCGTTACGATTTAGATATACCTTAAGATATATCTTAAATGTTTCGCAAAGAGATACGGACGAACGGTCTCATGCGCGTGGAGAGGGCGCACCGCACATGGCATGCCCGCCATTTTCCAGATAGGGCACGAGAATGGGAGCCATGCCCTTGAGCACTTGCACCGGCAAGGCCGAGGTAAACCTGAAGCCTTCGGCGGCGCGGCCAGGTACAAAAGCGGTCAGGGTGCCGAAGTGGTTTTCACCGAGGTAGAACACAAAAGTGGCTGTGCGGTTGATGGCGCGCGAGCTGATCACCCGTCCACCCGCACCAATGCTTTCGATACGGTTGTCGCCGGTGCCGGTCTTGCCGCCCATGGCCAGGATGCTGCCGTCCTGCAATTTGAACGTACCTTGCACACGCTTGGCTGTCCCGCCATCCACCACCTGCGACAGTGCTTCGCGCATGGCGGCTGCCACTTCGGAAGGCAGCACGCGCTTGCCCAGCTCCGGGTTGCTGACCAGCACGGTTTCATAAGGTGTGCCGGCAGCAAAATGCAGGCTGTCGATGCGCAGGGCGGGCAAGCGGATGCCATCGTTCTGGATGATGCCGATCAGTTCGGCCAATGCCGCAGGGCGGTCGCCCGAACTGCCGATGGCCGTCGCCAGTGAGGGCACCAGATGATCGAACGGATAACCCACTCGCTGCCAGCGCTGTTCGATATCCAGAAACGCCTCGACTTCCATCATCGTGCGGATGCGACTGTCCCGAGCGCTCTTGTGCCGGCTCTTGAACAGCCAGCCATAGACTTCCTGGCGTTCATGACGGCTGGCGGCAACTGCATCCTTGAACTGTGCTTCGGGGTATTTCAGCAGGTAGCCGAGCAGCCACAGGTCCAGAGGATGGACACGAGCGATATAGCCCTGATCCGGCAAGTCGTAGGCACCAGGCCCATAGTTCTTGTACAGCTCGGCCAGGCGTTTATCAGTGAGTTTCTGGTTGATTCCGCTCTCGACCAGATGGGCGCGGACAAAGGCATTGAAGGCGTCCTGGTCGGCACCTGGCAACAAGTAACGATGCACCGCAGCCAGGCGGATTGCGGTGGGATGGATGCCATCGAGAAAGGTGTCCAGCCGCTCCTGGGTAGATTTGTCCTTGTAGCGCTTCCAGAACTTGAGCAGGAAAACCGTGCCTTCGCGATCGGCAAACTGGCTCAGGTATTCCTGACGGCGCGGGTTGTTGTCGTCCTTGAGCAACGCGGCGCTGTTGTTCGGTGCCTGATAGGTGCTGTAGCGCACCAGATCGCGCATCAGGCGAATGAACGGCAGGTTGATCGACTCGCGCAATGACTCGCGCAGTGTCGGAATCCGCTCGTTGTCTTCGCGACGGAAGTTGTTGAAGCGATGCAGACCGCCGCCGGTAAAAAAGCTTTCGCCGGGGCTGGCCGAGTACTGCCGATCCAGTGCCGCGGAGAGCATTTTCGACAGGTCCCGGTCCTTGTTCTGTATCAGATAATCCACGGCCCAGCGGGTCAGCCGGTCGGGCTCTTCCACCGGCGTCTTTCTCAACTCGGTCACGCTCATGGCTGCGTAGCGTTCATGCAGTTCGGCGATGATCTCCAGGTAGGTGGTCAGCACCCGCATCTTGGCGGTGGAGCCCAGTTCCAGTTTGCTGCCTTCGTTGATGTCGAACGGCTGATCGGTGCTGTCGGTTTGCACCCGTACCCGAGAACCGTCCGGACCGCGTTCGAACAAGGTGAAGCTGTAGCGCACCTGAGCCGTACTGGCCGGTGACAGCAGCCGCTCGCCGAACAGACCGATCTTTTCCGCGAACTCCGGGTTCGCCAGGTCGCGCAGGTACTGGCTGACGCTGTTTTGCAGTTCGCCCTGCAACGTGCTGGTGGCCGACAGGTCGAGCCGGTCCAGATCGTAGAGCGGACGATTGAGGAGGTTGGACAGTCGGCTTCGGGCAACGCTGATGCCCTTGTTGGTTTCGATGGGCTGGATCGTCGGTTGCTGCACCCAGTTACGGTAGGTGACGGTGCTGGCCAGTGCGGCATTAGCCAGAGGCTCATCGATGACTTTGGCCTGAGCGAGCAGGCGGATATGGCTATCGGTAAGGTCCGCCAGTTCCAGCCGACCCTTGGTCAGATAAAAGGATGGACGGCGCTGCGCGATGAACAGCGATAACACTTCGCGTAATGCCAGACCTTTTTCAGCCAGGCCTTTTGCGTCTTCGGGATCAGAGGCAAGGATCTGATTGGTTCTGGCAAAGTCGGCGCCAAACCAGACCCGCAAGCCTTCGGCCATGCCATGGACTTCGCCATGCCCGGGCACGGCAGATAACGGCACACTGTTCAGGTAATCGCGCACCACATGCTGACGCGCCTGCAAGGTCTGCTCGCCCGGCAGATAGGCCCGCACACTGGCAGAAATCATCTGCCGCAGCTTCTCCGAACCCGATTGCGTCAGACCGTCTGGCGAGTGGCGGTATTTTTCCAGTTGTGTCGCCAGGGTACTGCCGCCTGCCGACTGCCCGGGGATCGAAAAGACCTTGGCCACCTGTGACAGTGCCGCTTTGGCGAAGCGCGGCCAATCCACGGCCGGGTTGGCCAGGGGCTGTTGCTCATCGAGCAGGTCACGGTTCTCGATAAACAAGAGACTGCTTACCACCAGGGGCGGGATAGAGGCGAAGTCGGCGTAGAGTTGCTGGGGATAGCGAAACTCATACAGCGGCTCGCTGCGGCAGTCGGTAATCGACAGGCCCGCCTGGATTTTCTCCTCGTAAGGCACGAAAAAACCGTGCTGGCTGTAGCGCAACAGTTCGGGAGAGAAGCGTGTCTGCCGGGTAATCAGATAGTCACGCTTGAGCAGGCGCGACAGGAATTCATCCATCGACGAATAGCCCAGACGCTTGTCGAACGGCCCCGCACCGGGATAGACCACCGCATCGCTCGGACCGGGCTCCAGGGTGTAACTCAAGCTGGCGGCAAAGCGGCTGAACTCCTTGGCCTGAAGCCTGGAACTGCGGCTCTCGACGGCAATGGCTGCTCCCAATGCAACGCCGCCCATGACCACCACAACCCAGAACACCCGCCACCCGTAACGCTTTCGCCGGGGAGGGCTGGACATGGGAGGGTCATCCTGACGCTCAGCAGAAATCACACCTTGCCTGGTATCGGAATGCCGTAATACGCCCATGATCGATTGGCCCGGTCACCCTGTAGTCGCACTTGTCTCAAGCTTAGACGCTGGCCGGGGCGGCGGGAAAAAATGTCTTGGGGTGTGGGACATTTCGGGCAGAAGGGGGGATGGTTCCTTCACTGTATCGTTATTCATGGATAAGGATGTTGCCCGCAAAGGCGTCAGTTATCTCTGAAATTACAGTATGTAGGAGTATTCCTTTTATTTTATTCGGGATTGAACCTGATGGAACTTGGTGATTATTTTCAGCCTGTCAGTGGCAAGGGTGCCCGGCATAAAATAAATACCAAGGAAGTTATCATGAACAAAAACAGGAACTGGTTTTACCCTGCGTTTTTATCCGGAGTGTTATGGGTGTTTTCATGTCATTCCCTCGCGCAGACTGAAGGGGCTGTCGAGCCTTCCGCTTCGACTGCTGCCCAAGTGCAAGAGATCGACGGCGAAGCGTTTACGGTATTGAGCGACCGTATTCATCAGATCGAACAGACATTGCAGAGCGTCACCTCGGTCGACCGTTATACTTTCACAGCGGTTCGCGGTCAGGATGTACTGCTCGCAACGCCGGGGCTCGGTGCATTGAATCGCGCATGGAAAGTCGAGTATCAGGTTGATGGTGGCAAGTGGGTACTCAAGAGATACAGCGGGCCTGAGGCTATCCGGAGTTTGAAACCGGGCGCACGGATCAATATCCGGGTGATGGCTTCTGAGGGGGCTGTTTTTGATAAGGCAGGCTACCGTATCGTTTTCGGCTCGTACCCCCATATGCGCTATGAACTTCATCATGAAGAGGGCTTTCTGAAAATACCTTATGGTTTGACCAAGCCACCTTTCCTGGCTACGCAGGCTTTTACGAAGACATTGCTTGAGGGGACATTTACTGATAGCAAGGCTTATCCGTTGGAGGGTGGGGTGATGTATTTTGAGTTGGAGCCCCATCGTGGGATGAAAAAAATTCCTAAAACTTTTACCTCTGATGCAATGGGCAAGATTTCGGAGCTTTTCGAGTTTGATCGTTGCGAGAGCGGTAATTATGCCGGTAATTTCGTTCATAAACACAATGGGCGTAATACCTGGAGCACTCAGTATCTGGCTGGAACATACAGTGCAGTGAATGTATTGTTGGAGAGTATGGCAGATAAGCCTCATGTGTACGATTTTGGGCATATCTGCAAGCGAACGCTGATCAATTGGTCCAGGAACTGAGCTTCATCTTTCTATAAACAAGGTGATCTGCCTGAGAGGCAGATCACCTCTTTATCAATCAAGCCCTGATATCAATCAATGATGGCTCTCGTTTCTCTGCATTTTGATGAATCTGTCGTACCCATTCATCACTCATCTCATTTCTTCTGACAGCCACGACTTTTCCGTAGTCGATGGTGTCTTGAAAATTCATGAGGTTCAGAATGTATTTGCCGCCAAACTTCTCTGTGTCATGATCGACAAGCTCCATCATGATTTTGGCATGGGAGATAACGTTTTCCTTGAGTTCTTCAATGTTGTTAAGTGTCTTGGTAAGCCATTTTATCTCATCCTCATTCAGGCTGTTTTCATACGAGATTACTTTTATCTGGGCATCGTCTCCCAGTGTATAGCCGAAACCTTTGTTGGCCAGGTCTGGCCTCAGCTCGACAAGCTCTTTTCTAAAGTCATCGTAGTAACATTGCATAAGAGTCAAATCTATCGAGGCATCCGTTTCTAGTTGACCTAGATAGAAATCTTTGGTCATGGGGCGCTCTTCTGATTTTATAAAGTTGTCGCCATAATTGTAAAATTTTCCCTTCCACGGCTCTTCCTCCCGAGTATAAAACGCTTTGGCTCGTGCCTCTTTGGCGCTCAGGGCGGACTCTGCTTCTGGGGCAGCCGTTTTTATGGGCGTTGAAACACCAGGCTGAACAGAAGGTAGTTGAGGTTTAACTGCGGTTGATACAACGCTGCCGATATTCATATCTTGCTCCTTTATTGGGTTGACTCCCTGTTAGTAGCGGCCGCTGAAAGTAAAACTTGTCCTGATAACCTTGTGGGAAAGTTCCGAGAAGGTGCTTTCATGAGGCGCTGTTCTCACGACTGGGAGCTACCTGTTGCGGTGATGCAGTCTTTTATCAATCAAGCCCTGATATCAATCAGTGAGGGCTCTCGTTTCTCTGCATTCTCATGGATTTGTCGTATCCACTCTTCGCTCAGGTCATTTTTTCTGACGGATACGATTTTTCCGTAATCAATGGTGTCTTGAAAATTCATGAGATTAAGATTGTATTTTCCCCCAAATGTTTCTGTGTCGTGATCCACCAGAATCATCATGCTTTTAGCATGGAGTTGAACGCTTTCCTTGAAGTCTTCAATATTATTAAGTGTCTTGGTAAGCCACTTTATCTCATCCTCACTCAGGCTGTTTTCATATGAGATTACTTTTATTTGAGCATCATCACCAAGGGTATAGCTAAAGCCTTTTTTCGCCAGATCCGGTTTCAACTCGATGAGTTCTTTTCTGAAACGATCGTAATAGGACTGTTGAAGAGAAAGGAATGAGGTGGCGCGCATTTCTTCAAAGCCCAGAAAAATTTCTTTGGTCATGGGAGTCCCGACTTCGTCAGGGTCTCCAGAACAACTGTAGTAAAGCCTGTTCTTCCATGGCTCTTCCTCCCGGGTATAAAATGCTTTGGCCCGTGCCTCTTTGGCGCTCAGGGCGGACTCTGCTTCCGGGGCAGCCGTTTTCATGGGCGTTGAAACACCAGGCTGAACAGAAGGTAGTTGAGGTTTAACTGCGGTTGATACAACGCTGCCGATATTCATATCTTGCTCCTTTATTGGGTTGACTCCCTGTCAGTAGCGGCCGCTGAAAGTAAAACTTGTCCTGATAACCATGTGGGAAAGTTCCGAGAAGGTACTTTCATGAGACGCTGTTCTCACGACTGGGAGCTGCCTGTTGCGGTGATGCAGTCTTTTATCAATCAAGCCCTGATATCAATCAGTGAGGGCTCTCGTTTCTCTGCATTCTCATGGATTTGTCGTATCCACTCTTCGCTCAGGTCATTTTTTCTGATGGCTACGATTTTTCCGTAATCAATAGTGTCTTGAAAGTTCATGAGGTTCAGAATGTATTTTCCGCCAAATTTTTCTGTGTCATGGTCGACAAGTTTCATCAGGGTTCTTGCATGAGACTGAACGCTTTCCTTGAAGTCTTCAATATTGTTAAGTGTCTTGGTAAGCCACTTTATCTCATCCTCGTTCAGGCTATTTTCATACGAGATTATTTTTATCTGGGCATCGTCTCCCAATGTATAGCCGAAGCCTTTGCTGGCAAGGTCTGGCCTCAGTTCGACAAGCTCCTTTCTAAAACTATCGTAGTAGCTTTGCTGGATAGTCATATTGATCCATGCACTCGATTCCAGGCTTCCTAGATAGATTTCTTTAGTCATGGGGCGTTTTTCTGATTTTATAAAGTCGTCACCATATATATAAAATTTCCCCTCCCATGGCTCTTCCTCCCGCGTATAAAACTCTTTGGCCCGTGCCTCTTTGGCGCTCATACCGGGCTCTGCTTCTGGAGCAGCCGCTTTCATGGATGTTGAAGCACCAGGCTGAACAGAAGATAGTTGAGGTTTCACTACAGTTGATACGACGCTGCCGATATTCATATCTTGCTCCTTTATTGGGTTGACTCCCTGTTATTAGCGGCTGCTGAAAGTAAAACTTGTCCTGATGATGTTGTGGGATATTTCCGAGAAAGGGGCGTAGTGAGACGCTGTTCTCAAGCTAAAGAACGGGAGCCATCTCTTACTCGTTGAATCGGGCCGAGCGGGTGCGTAATGGTGCAGGTTTTATACTTTGTAGGAAGTTTCTCTTTTTAGGCCGGTCGGGAT
Source organism: Pseudomonas lijiangensis (assembly GCF_018968705.1). Lineage (NCBI taxonomy): Bacteria > Pseudomonadati > Pseudomonadota > Gammaproteobacteria > Pseudomonadales > Pseudomonadaceae > Pseudomonas > Pseudomonas lijiangensis. The sequence continues at coordinate 4,535,115 of NZ_CP076668.1, read as the reverse complement.
TGATGTTTGTGTTTTCTGATGATTATGTCCGGCTTGTCAGTGGCAGAGAGCCCTGTTTTTTAATAATGGAATATCGAGAAAATTATCATGAATAAAAACAAAAAGTCTTTGCGTCAAGTCCTTGTATCGAGCGCTTTATGGGTTGCTTCATGTCAGTCCTACGCACAGCTTCCGGCAGTCGACTCTCCCGTTTCACCGGCCATGCAAGAACCGCTCGTTCAGGAAGTTTCAGGCCGGGCCTCAACCTTTTTGGGGGACCGTCTCAATCAGATCAATCAGACATTACAGAGTGTCGGGTCGGTCCATCGTTATCGCTTCATATCGCTACGCGGTCAGGATGTGTTGTTGGCAACGCCGGACTATGACGCATCAGGTTCTGTCTGGAAGGTCGAATACCAGATCGATGATGGCGAATGGAAAACCAAGGCGCACAAGGACCCCGAAGTCATTCAAAACCTGAAGCCGGGGGCGAGAGTCAATGTCCGGGTGACAGCTGCCGAGGGTGCCCGTTTTGAAAAGGCTGGCTACCGCATGGTGTTGGGTTCGTATCCTCATATGCAGTATCACCTCAATCATGAAGCCGGTTTTCTGAAGATTCCTTATGGCCTGACCGAGCCTCCTTTTCTGGCCACCCAGGCTTATACCAGGGTATTGCTTGAGGTCACGTTCACCGATAGCAAGGCTTATCCCTTGGCGGGCGGGGTAATGGATTTCAGGCTGGAGCCGCATGAGGGAGATACAGAGATCCATAAAGTATTCACCTCTGATAGCCGCGGGAAGATTTCAAGGTTCATCGAGTTCGGACGCTGTGAGGGTGGAAAGCTTGCGGGGACCTTTGTGCATGAGAGCACGGGCCGTAATATCTGGAGTACTCGTTATAAGGTCGGAAAGTACAGTGCGCGTAACTGGCTTCTTGAGCGGCTGGATGAAACGCCGCAGGAGTACACTTTCGGGCATATCTGCAAACGTTCGCTGGTCAGCCGGTCAGGTCGTCAGGATCAGGCCTGAGAGTAGAACGCTCAAGCTCAAGGCCGACAAGCTCGCGTTTGTCAGCCCTGAGCCTTGGCCTCAGGCCGTGACCGCTCTCTGCGGCCTTCCCAGGCGTTTATTCAGCTCCAGTCCATTGGCCATCAATACCATCAAGCCAAGCCCGACCAGCGCGGTGGTGACTTGCATCGGCCAGGTATCGCCGGCCAGGGCGTTGGCCATATCCGCCAGTGGTGCGAGTAATACGCCGAGGCAGAAGACCTCCAGCGAGTAGCGTCCCATGCGGCAGGTCTGTTGTGCGGGCCAGTTGTCGAGCCAGGTATGACGCGTCGGCAGCAGTTTGGCGACCACGTAGACCAGAGCCAGGAAATGCACGAGGCGGGCAGGGGCCAGGTCGGTCTTGCTGATGGGGTAAAGGGCTTCCAGGCCCAGTGTCGAAACCAGTACGCCATGCAGTTCGGGCCATTTTTCGCTGAAGGTCAGTGCGCCTGCGATCACCACATACAGGGTGCTCAGCAGAAACAGTGGTTGTTGGTGCAATGGGCGTTGTTCGACCCTGGCGATGGCCGGCTTCGTGGTTTGCAATGCACAGGCACCGCCCAGTACGAACAGCAGTTGCCAGGCCACCGGATTGAAATACCAGACCCCGCCACCTTCGTAAGCGCGCAGGTTCCAGCCAAACAGCGGCACCATCATGTACAGCGCAATGGACAGGCCCACCGCCACTTCAACCTTGCGAAGCATCAGCGGCAGAATCAGCGGCAGCGCCAGCAGCAGAAGGATGTAGAGCGGCAACGGGTCAGTCAGGTTGGGTTTGAAGCGCAGCAGCAATTCGTCGGCCAGCGCCTGTTGCGGATTGCCGACGAAGTATTCGAGGCCCATCTGCTGGACCATATCGCGGGTTTCGACATGGTTGTTGGCCACGAACACGATGCCCATCAACAGTGTCAGCAGGAAGATATGCACCACATACAAGACCCAGGTGCGGCGCAGGATACGTACACAGGCGACCAGCATGCCGTCACGCCGGGCGATTCCCCCGTAAGCCAGGATCGCGGCGTAACCAGCCAGAAAGACGAATACCTCCGCTGCATCGCTGAAGCCGAAATTGCGCAAGGTCAGTTGCGCCAATGGGTTGTCGGGCACGTGATCCCAGAAAATGAAGATCAGCGCCAAACCTCGAAAGAAGTCGATTCGATAATCGCGTCCGTTAGTCATAACGGTAAGCTCTTGAAAGTTTGTCGATTGATTAAGGATCAACCGCAGAGGGTTGAGGTTCCGCGCCGCCAGTCAGTGAGGGGCGGCGGCGCGGCAGGGTGGCGTTAATCAACGAGAAATGCAAAAGCCGGGCTATTACAGAATGTCTCCATTGTGGCCGGTTCAGTTGAGTTCGGCTGGCTCGAAGCTGTCCGAACGTGCCATTTGCCACATCCGTGAATAGAAACTGTCGTCCTGCACGCCGTTGAGCAACTGGCCCGGTTGCAGGAATACATGCGTCTGCGAGAACAGTTTGATTTCCGTCGCCGACATACGGCGTACCAAGTGTTTGGGTTCCAGTTGCGATGGCTGGTCAAGCCCGGCTGCCGCGAGCATTTCGGCCAGGGCCTTGAGGGTGTTGCGGTGGAAGTTGAAGACCCGCTGGGCCTTGTCCGGCACGACCAGGGCGCGTTGTCGCAAGGTGTCCTGTGTGGCAACACCGGTCGGGCACTTATTGGTGTGGCAGCTTTGCGACTGGATACAGCCGATGGCGAACATGAACCCCCGTGCCGAGTTGGCCCAGTCGGCGCCGATGGCCAGTACGCTGGCGATATCGAAGGCGCTGACGATCTTGCCGCTGGCACCGAGCCTGATCTTGTCCCGCAGGTTCAGACCCACAAGGGTGTTGTGTACGAAAAGCAGGCCTTCACGCATCGGTGAGCCTATGTGGTCGGTGAACTCGACAGGCGCTGCACCGGTGCCTCCTTCAGCACCGTCGATAACGATGAAGTCGGGGTAGATACCGGTTTCCAGCATGGCCTTGGCGATCCCCATGAACTCCCACGGATGGCCCAGGCAGAATTTGAAGCCTATCGGCTTGCCGCCAGACAACTCGCGCAGTTGAGCGATGAACTGCATCAATTCACAAGGTGTCGAGAAAGCGCTGTGCCGGGACGGCGAGATGCAGTCTTCGCCCATGGGAATGCCACGGGTATCGGCGATTTCCTGGGTGACCTTGTGCTTGGGCAGAATACCGCCATGACCCGGTTTGGCTCCCTGGCTCATCTTGATTTCGATCATGCGCACCTGCGGGTCACGTGCTTGAGCGGCGAAGCGTTCTGGATCGAAGCGGCCGTCTGCGCCTCGGCAGCCGAAGTAACCGCTACCCAGCTCCCAGGTCAGGTCGCCGCCATGTTCCCGGTGATACGGGCTGATACTGCCTTCGCCGGTGTCATGGGCGAAGTTGCCCAGCTTGGCACCCTGATTCAAGGCCCGAATGGCATTGGCGCTGAGGGAACCAAAGCTCATCGCCGAAATATTGAAGATCGACGCTGAATACGGTTGGGTGCATTGCGGGCCGCCGATCTGCACGCGGAACGAATTCGGATCGCTCAGCGGTGCCGGGCGCATGGAGTGGCCGATGAACTCGAAGCCGGTTTCATAGACATCGATCAGCGTGCCGAACGGCCTGTCGGCGGTTTCGTTCTTGGCCCGTGAATACACCAGCGAGCGCTGGGCGCGGGGGAAGGGCAGGGCGTCGCTGTCGGATTCCAGCAGATACTGGCGAATCTCCGGGCGGATAGCCTCCACGGCATAACGGATATTGCCCAGGATCGGATAGTTGCGACGTACCGAATGCGGGGACTGCAGCAAGTCGATGATACCGACCACGCTCAGCACCGCGGTCAGCAAGGTAAACGGCCAAAGCCACTCGTGATGCCAGAACGGCAGACTCAACAGGGTAAACAGCACGCAACCAACGAAGACTGCATAACGACTGAGTAGCGATAGGCTCATACGACATCCTTGGGCTGATAACGGTTTTCTACACATGCGCCCCGTCTTTTTGCCGCAGGACTGCATACATCGATGGTCGGCTCACGAGCCGTTGCATGAGAAATGTAGCAGGCGGGCGATAAATGAATAAGGGCGAAGGCTGCTATCTTGCGGTTCTTCACCACTGATCGGGGAGAATGTCAGTGGACAGGTCGTTGGTTTGTCCGCCGAGGGCAAGTTGCATCAAGGCCTGTCCAGTGCCGACAGCTTGAAAAGGCAGTTTCAAACCAGGTGACTTCATGGTCTGCGCCGCATTGATAAGAAAAAATAGAGTAATCGAACGGGACTCTTCGATAGAAATATCAAGATGAAACAACGGGGGAATGTACTCATGTTCAATGAGTTTTCACGGCTGCTTCCCCAGGTTTATAGCGTGTTTCATGATGAGGTGGCTGTTATTCATACAGCGACTCGATAAATATCAAGTTGTGAGTTCAGTGACTCAACTTTCCAATACCCACGGTTTGATATGTCGGAGCCGTTCGGCCATTGCATAGATATCTTCACGTCCCTCCAGGCTGGTCCAGCGAAGATGCTGGATCAATGCCTGCTCTTTGGGGTTCAGCGCAACGAAGCCCAGTTCGTCGGCCTTGCGCATGAAGCTGTCGCGTGGTTCTGCGGGGGTGCTGGCAGCAATCACTTCCTGCAAGGCGCTTTGCAGCATCGAGACATAACCCACCAGCATCGAAGGGTTGCAGAGCACATCGGTCTTGTTGACGTAGCCATCGAGCAGTCGCAGCGAGTCGCGGGCTTCGATCAGGCGCTCGTAAGCCGAATGAGGAAGGTCATAGTGGGTGATATCAGGCATGAGAAATCCTACTGACGTGTTATTTCATCCGCAGTCCAGAACCGATCTGTGGACGGATCCGTGCGGCTGTGAGTAGTAGGCGCTGGCGTGCCCACGGCTCGCCCTTGACTGGATGCCGTGCCGGCGGGCGTGCTGTCCTGGCTACCAGTAAGCCGGGAGACCCATCCCGGGCCGCTGATTTGGCAGAGGCGGGGCGAACCATAGCTTCAAGCGTCAGCCCGATCAAGTTCATGGGGAGAGCGGCAAACGGCACTGATTATCATTAATGCAAATTATTATGTTATGGTATAACAATACTGCAATGACTCACCTGGAGGCCCCATGAAACCTGACATTCATCCTGCTTACCGCACCGTGCTGTTCCACGACACGGCAGCCGACGTGTATTTCCTGATCGGCTCCACGGTCGATACCGATCGCACGCAACAGCATACCGACGGCAATACCTATCCTTACGTGGCGCTCGACGTGTCCAGTGCCTCGCACCCGATGTACACCGGCCAGCAGCGCAAGACCACCACCGAAGGCCGTATTGCAGGCTTTAACAAGCGTTTCGCAGGCTTCGGTTCCGGCAGCAAAGCGGCCACTCCGTCCGCTTGATGCGATGCCCCAACCCCCGATTTCGGGCGATCTGTGCAGGATTGCCCGGATCGGGGATTTTTTTGCCTGCTTTTCGGACATGCGACCACTGAGCCTCTGGACTAATGCCGGGCATTGCTTTTATCTTCGCGGCCTGAAAAACAGGAGTACCCGCGTTGAAAAAATCAGTCGCCATCGTTTTCGGTGGGCAATCCAGCGAGCATGAGGTTTCGTTGCAGTCGGCACGCAACGTGATCAATGCGATTGATCGCGAAAGCTACGAGCTGACTCTGATCGGCATCGACAAGCTGGGCCGTTGGCTGCGGTTCGAGGAAAGCGATTACCTGCTCAATGCCAGCGACCCTGCCAGGATCCGGCTGAGCACATCCGGCAAGCTGCTGGCCCTGCTGCCAGGCAGCGCGGGTGGGCAGTTCGTCGAGGTCGAATCGGGCGAGCAACTCAAGCGTATCGACGTCGTGTTCCCGCTGATTCACGGTGCCTATGGCGAAGACGGCTCCCTGCAAGGCCTGCTGCGCCTGCTGGCGATTCCGTTTGTCGGGCCGGATGTACTGGGCTCTGCGGCCTGCATGGATAAAGACGTGACCAAACGCCTGCTGCGCGATGCCGACATCAGCGTCGCGCCGTTCGTGGTGCTGATGCGTGGCCAGACGGCGCAGTTCAGCGACGTGGCCGGGCAACTGGGGCTGCCGATGTTCGTCAAACCGGCGAGCCAGGGTTCTTCGGTGGGCGTCAGCAAAGTGACCGACGCAGCCGGTTTCGACGCGGCTCTGGCGTTGGCCTTCGAGTTCGACCACAAGGTGCTCATCGAGCAGGGCATTGTCGGTCGTGAAGTGGAATGTGCGGTGCTGGGCAACCGCGAGCCGCAGGTCAGCGTCTGCGGCGAAGTGATCGCCAACGACGAGTTCTACGCCTACGACACCAAATACCTCAACGGCGATCAGGCCCGTATTGCCATCCCCGCCGAACTTGCGCCCGAACTCGGCGAGCAGGTGCGCGAGGTTGCCTTGCAGGCTTACCGTGTTCTGGGCTGTGCCGGTCTGGCGCGTGTCGACTTCTTCGTCACCGAGGCGCGGGAGATCATCATCAACGAGATCAACACGATCCCCGGTTTCACCTCCATCAGCATGTATCCCAAGCTCTGGCAGGCCAGCGGTCTGTCCTACGCCGGCCTGATCGACCGCTTGATCGTACTGGCACTGGAGCGCGATGATGAGGCTCGTTTGCTGAAGACGGATATCTTTGCATGAAGACCATCAGTATTGCCGCTGCCTTGCTGGTTGCCCCGGATGGCCAGACCTTGCTGGTACGCAAGCGCGGCACCGAGGCCTTCATGCAGCCGGGCGGCAAGATTGAAGCAGGCGAGCCAGCGGTGAACGCGCTGGTTCGTGAGCTTGAAGAAGAACTGGGTCTGGTGATTGATCCCCAGCAGGCCATTTTCCTCGGCGAGTTCAGAGCACCGGCGGCCAACGAACCGGGCTTTGAAGTGCACTGCCAGTTGTTCGGCGTTCGCACCGATGCCCAGGTCGTACCGGCTGCCGAGATCGAGGAAGTCATCTGGGTCGGGCCGGAGCAACACCCGGATCTGGTACTGGCTCCTTTGACCCGTGACCTGATCCTGCCGCTGTATCGCGAGATGCGCGAAGAGGCGTGATCACGGCAGGGGCCCATCAGTTAAGGTCAATACATCACTTTGTGGGAGGCAGCTTGCTGGCGACTTCAGCCTACGACGCAGAATGTCTGCCAGTTTCAGGTCTTTTTCGCCAGCAAGCTGCCTCCCACAAGTGTTGTTTGTGCCTTAACTGATCGGCATTACGCCTAGTGGGTTCAACGCACCGCACTGACCCCGTCCAGAGTCGAGAACGACGTGTCTTTCGCGGTCAGCAGGAAATCGCGCATGTAAGGCGCATCCAGCATGTCGGCGCGAATACCTGCATAAAGCGTCGCGAACAGTCCCTTTTCCCCCAGCCGCTTGGCCTTTACATAGCCACGCGAGCTGTACTCGTGCAGTGCCCAGTGCGGCATGCCGCACACGCCGCGTCCGCTGGCCACCAGTTGCATCATCATGACCGTCAGTTCCGAGGTGCGGACCTGCGCCGGTTCAATGTCGGCCGGCTCCAGAAAACGCGTGAAGATATCCAGTCGATCCCGCTCCACCGGATAAGTGATCAGCGTTTCGCTCACCAGATCCTCCGGAACGATGTAAGGCTTGCTCGCCAGCGCATGCTGATTCGCCACGGCAAGCATCGCTTCGTACGTGAACAGCGGCACATAGGTGATGCCGGGAATGTCCAGCGGGTCCGACGTGACCACCAGATCCAGATCGCCTCGGGCCAGAGCCGGCAAAGGTGCGAAGGAGAAGCCCGAGGACAGATCAAGCTCCACCTCCGGCCAGGAGTCGCGGAACTGGTCGATGGTGGGCATCAGCCACTGAAAGCAGCTGTGGCATTCGATAGCCATGTGCAGACGTCCGGCCGTACCGCCCGCCAGTCGCGCGATGTCGCGTTCGGCACTGCGCAGTTGCGGCAGCAACGAGTCGGCCAGTTGCAGCAGGCGCAGCCCGGCGCTGGTAAAGCGCACCGGCTTGGTCTTGCGCACGAACAGTTGCATGCCCATGCGCTCCTCCAGCTCCTTGAACTGATGGGAGAGGGCGGACTGGGTCAGGTGCAAGCGCTCGGCTGCCTCCACAAGGCTGTCGGCCTCGCGCAAGGCGTGCAGGGTTTTGAGGTGGCGTATTTCAAGCACCGTCAGCGCTCCATGAATAAAATTTGTGATCAACAAGAAAACAATGAGTTTGTCTCATGTTTGCCTGGCTGTCGACAATAGCGCCATCTTTTATGGAGAACGCAGCATGGCTCTGGCACACAACCTCGGGTTTCCGCGCATCGGCGCTGATCGTGAATTGAAGAAAGCACTGGAAGCCTTCTGGAAGGGCGACCTGGATCAGGACGGCTTGCGTGCCACAGGTCGTGAATTGCGTGCTGCTCATTGGCAGTTGCAGAAGGACGCCGGTATAGAGCTGCTGCCTGTGGGCGACTTCGCCTGGTACGACCAGGTGCTGACCCACTCCCTGACCTTCGGTGTCATTCCCGAGCGCTTCGCCCAATCCAGAGACGCTGCAGGTCTGCCGACCCTCGACACCCTGTTCGCCATGGCTCGTGGCGCGAGCACTTGCTGTGGCGGTGCCCAGGCCAAGACTCAATATGCCCAGGAGCTGACCAAGTGGTTCGATACCAATTACCACTATCTGGTCCCTGAGTTCTCCCGGGATCAACGTTTCCAGCTGAGCTGGGAACAACTGTTTGAAGAAGTCGATGAAGCTCATGAGCTGGGCCACAAGGTCAAGCCGGTGCTGATCGGACCGCTGACCTACCTGTGGCTGGGCAAGGCCAAAGGAGACAGCTTCGACAAGCTGGACCTGCTGGATCGTCTGCTGCCGCTGTATGGCGAAATCTTCGGTCGCCTGGCCGGGCAAGGCGTCGAGTGGGTACAGATCGACGAGCCGATCCTGACCCTTGATCTGCCTCAGGACTGGAAAAATGCCTTCGAGCGCACTTATCACAGCCTGCAATATTCACCGCTGAAAAAACTCATCGCCACTTACTTCAGTGGTCTGGAAGATAATCTGGGGCTGGCGGTTTCCCTGCCGGTGGATGGTTTGCATATTGATCTGGTACGCGCTCCCGAGCAGCTTGCAACGGTGCTCGACCGCCTGCCGACTTATAAAGTGCTGTCCCTGGGCGTGGTCAACGGGCGCAATGTCTGGCGCTGCGATCTGGACAAAGCCCTTGAGGCTCTGCAACAGGCTCAGGCCCGGTTTGGCGACAACCTGTGGGTTGCCGGTTCGTCCTCGCTGCTGCACAGCCCGGTCAACCTGGAGCGTGAAGACACACTCGACGCTGAACTGAAAAGCTGGCTGGCATTTGCCGTGCAGAAGTGCGAAGAAATTGCTGTGCTCAGCCAGGCGCTGAATGAGCCACAGAGTCCCGACGTGCAGGCAGCTCTGGTGCAAAGCCGTGCGGTACAGGCCAGTCGTGAGCAGTCGCCGCGTATCCACAAGCCGGATGTACAGGCGCGTCTGTCGGCTATCACTGCAGCCGACAGCCAGCGTCGGTCAGCCTTTGCCCAACGCATGGAAGTGCAGCGTGCCCACCTGCAATTGCCAGCCTTTCCGACGACAACCATTGGCTCATTCCCACAGACTTCTTCGATCCGTCTGGCGCGTCAGTCGTACAAGCAAGGCAAGCTGTCGCTCAATGACTACACCGATGCCATGCGCCATGAAATTCGCCATTCCGTGCAGGTCCAGGAGCGTCTGGGCCTGGATGTACTGGTACACGGTGAAGCCGAGCGCAATGACATGGTCGAATACTTCGCCGAACAACTGGATGGCTACGTGTTTACCCGCTTTGGCTGGGTGCAGAGTTACGGCTCGCGTTGCGTCAAGCCAGCGGTGATATTTGGCGATCTGAGTCGTCCCCAGGCCATGACGGTGGAGTGGATTCGCTATGCCCAGAGCCTGACCGACAAGGTCATGAAGGGCATGCTGACCGGCCCGGTGACCATGCTGATGTGGTCGTTCCCCCGTGAAGACGTATCGCGCAAAGTCCAGGCGCAGCAACTGGCCCTGGCGATTCGCGACGAAGTGGTGGACCTGGAGCGAGCCGGCATCAGGATCGTGCAGATCGACGAAGCTGCTTTTCGTGAAGGTCTTCCGCTGCGCAAGGCGCAATGGCAGGAGTATCTGGACTGGGCTGTGGAAGCATTCCGTCTGTGTGCCTCGGGCGTACGTGACGAAACCCAGATTCACACCCACATGTGCTACAGCGAATTCAACGATGTGATCGAGTCCATCGCGGCCATGGATGCCGACGTGATCACCATTGAAACTTCGCGTTCGGACATGGAGTTGCTGGAGGCTTTCGAGGCCTTCGATTACCCGAACGATATCGGGCCGGGTGTCTACGATATTCACTCGCCACGGGTTCCGGACACCGCCGAGATGGTCCGGTTGATGACCAAGGCCGTGCAACGCATCCCGGCCGAGCGTCTGTGGATCAATCCCGACTGCGGCCTCAAGACCCGTGGCTGGCCGGAAACCGAAGCGGCGCTGGTGAACATGGTCGCGGCAGCGCGGCAGTTGCGAGTCGAGCTGTTGTAAGGGATTTTCAGCGCCAGCGTTGCCGTTGATCCCGATTCATCAAACTGTCACGCAACTGTGGCAGCGCGCTTTGAAAAACATCATCAGACTTGTTGCCTACTGGGGATCTGTTTTTTGGTGTTTTTCATGCGGGTTTTACTTTTTCTGGCCGCGCTCTTGTGCGGCTTGCCGTCTTTTGCGGCCTCACGATGCGATATCAGTGCTCCTGTACAGATTGCCGAACTCAAGGAAGTGCGGATTGCCTATCAAAGCATCGGCGATGAGTCCGACCCTGCCTTGCTGTTGGTCATGGGCCTTGGCGGGCAACTGATTCACTGGCCGGACGAAGTGGTGGTTGCCCTGTGTCAGCAAGGCTATCGGGTGATTCGCTACGACAACCGCGATGTCGGCCTGTCGTCCTGGGTCCAGCCACCGGCAGATGCCAATCTCACGTATGAAGTGCTGCGCTACAAGCTGGGTTTGCCGGTGTCTGCGGTGTATTCCCTGACCGACATGGCCGATGATGCGCTGGGCTTGATGGATGTATTGCATGTGGACCAGTTCCATGTGCTGGGTGCGAGCATGGGCGGAATGATTGCCCAGCACCTTGCCGACCTGGCCCCGCAACGGGTCGAAAGCCTGACCCTGATCATGACCAGTTCCGGCGCCCAGGGCTTGCCGATGCCCAATGCCGCCTTGCTGCAATTGCTGGCCCGCCGTGGTGCGCCCAACCGCGAGATAGCTATCGAACAACAGGCTGACCTTTTGGCCGCGCTGGGCAGCCCGCAGATCAAGGATGACCGGGCCATGCTGCTGCAACAGGCTGCCGCGTCTTATGACCGGGCTTTCAACCCCGAAGGCGTAAAGCGCCAGATCACCGCGATTCTGGCCGAGCCCAGCCGTGTCGAACTGCTCAACCGCCTGCGCCTTCCGGTGCTGGTGGTGCATGGCACGGCCGATCCGCTATTGCCGGTCATGCATGGCGTGCATGTGGCTGCTCACATTCAGGGCAGCCAGTTGCGCCTGATTCCCGGTCTGGCGCATCGCTTCCAGGAGGCGTTCAAGGCGCCGTTGCTGGCTGCCGTGTTGCCCTATCTCAAGGCTCAGCACGAAGACGGGCGGCATATGGCGCAGTTGTAAGAGGCACGTGTATGGTGACTGTTTTCTGCCAACCGCGAGCGTCATCATGACCACTCCCCTGAAAATCGATTTCGTTTCCGATGTTTCCTGCCCGTGGTGCGCCATCGGCTTGAGTGCGCTGGAGCAGGCCCTTGAGGCGCTGGGTGATGAAGTGCAGGCACAGATTCACTTCCAGCCCTTCGAGCTGAACCCGGATATGGTTGCCGAAGGCCAGGACATCAAGGAACACCTCGCCGAGAAATACGGCTCCACGCCTGAGCAGATGAACGACATTCACGAGAACATCCGGGCGCGTGGCGCAGAGCTGGGGTTTGTCTTTACTCCGGGCGAGCGTCGTATCTACAACACCTTCGACGCCCATCGCCTGTTGCACTGGGCTGAACTGGAAGGCAAGCAGCCAGCGTTGAAACACGCCTTGCTTGCCACTTACTTTACCGATCTGGGCGACCCGTCCAGCCACCAGACTCTGGCTGGCGTGGCGCAAAAAGTAGGGCTGGATCGCCTGCGTGCCGAAGCCATCCTGGCCAGCGATGAATATGCTGCTGAAGTGCGCGAGGCCTAACAACTCTGGATCTCTCGCGGCGTCAGCTCGGTTCCGACCATCGTCTTCAATGACGAATACGCTGTGTCCGGCGGCCAGCCGGTGGATGTGTTCGTTGGGGCGATCCGGCAGATCGTCAGCAAAAGCGTGTAGAACTGCGCTTTCCTGCTTGTGGGACCGGATTGGGAGCTGCCGTCAGCTTGATGGGCTGGCATCAGTCTGTGGGACCGGCTTCAGCCGAGAAGAGGCCTGCACATACTCTGCCTCTTCATCGGCAGAAACACAGCCTTCCCGGATAAATCCGGTCCTACGGATGGAGAGCTGCATTACAGCTTGAAGGTTTCGACAACATTTCTTAGCCGCCCGGCTTCAAAGTCCAGTTCGCCGCAGGCCTTCAGGGTGGCGTTCAGGTTGTCGGTGGCCTGATGGTTCAGCTGGCTGATGGCATGTACATCCCGGGTCAGTTGATCGACGGCGGTGGTCTGTTCTTCGGTCGCAGCAGCGACCGTCAGGCATACATCGTCAATCTCGCTGATGCGTGATACCACGCTCAGCAGGCTAGCCCCGGCCTCGGTAGCCACCCGTACGCTCTGGGTGCCCATCTCATGGCTGAGCAGCATGGTCTGGGCTGCCTGGGTGGCACCGTCCTGCAAGGCCTGGATCACTGCGCGGATTTCTTCAGTCGCGTCCTGAGTGTGATGGGCCAGGCTTCTGACTTCGTCCGCCACCACCGCGAACCCACGGCCTGCCTCCCCAGCCCTGGCTGCTTCGATGGCTGCGTTCAAGGCCAGCAGGTTGGTCTTGCCGGAAATCGTCGAAATCACTTCCAGCACTTTGCCGATATTGGCGCTCTTGGCGTTGAGGTCTTCGATCTGGGTGCGGGTCGTTTCGATGTTCTGCTGCAACTGACTCATCGTATCGACGGTTTTTTCCACCAGCGTGCTGGTCCAGTCGATCTGGGTTCTGGCGCTGGATGCACCTCTTGAGGCTGACGATGCGCTTGAAGCTATTTCCTGTGCGGCGGCTCCCAGCTCTTCGATGGCCGCGGCAACCGTGGTGGTGTAACCCGACTGGTGCTCTGACTTCTCCACCGAGGAATTGGATGTCGACAGAACCCGGCGAGTGGCTTCGTTCAAGGCCTTTGTCGTGGATGAAACTTCGCTGATGGAGGCATGGATCCGGTCGCCGAAGCGATTGAAGCTTTCGGCCAGGTGCCCGAACTCATCGTGGGAGACAATCGACAGACGCCGGGTGAGGTCGCCATCGCCCTGAGCAATGTCTTCCATGGCGTGGTTGATCGAGTGCAGGGGTTTCATCAGCACACGCATCAGCAATCCGAGCAATAGCAGGGTGATCAGGCCCGCCACGATGGTGGCAATGATCGCCGAAGTGCGGAACGCCGAAATACTGGCCAGGGCCGCCTGCTTGTCCAGCACGATGCCGATGTACCAGTCTTGCGAGGGCAGGCCCTTGATGGGCGTGAACAGGGTGAATGTCGGACCCTCCACCGACGCGGCTTCGACCAGTCTGTCGCTCAGCGCCAGCGTCTGTTCGGGAAACAGGTCGGCCAGTGTCTTGCCGATAAGCGCCTTGTCCGGGTGAACCAGAATCTTGCCCGACTTGCTCACCAGCATGGCGTAACCGCCACCATCGAACTCCTGCGCATTGATGGTCCGGGAAATCGTCTCGATGTTCAGGCTGGCACCCAGAACCCCCAGGGTTTGCCCGCCGGAGCGAATGGCAGCCGCCTGGGTGATGATCCGGTAATCGATGCCTGCACCGACATAGGGTTCGGTCATCGCTGTGCCCTGATCGATTGCGTCCTTGTACCACTGCCGTTCCCGGCTGTCGTACCCGGCAGGCATCTGGCGCGGGGGATAGATATGGAAGCTGCCGTCACGAGTGCCGACGTAACCGGCAATGAACTGCTCCATCAACACCTGACCCTGCAACTTGCCAAGGATGTTTTCGGGCGTGGGATCCTGGCCGATGAACTCGGCCACGTTCTTGATCAGAATCATACGGCCATCCAGCCAACTCTGAATGTCATGGGCCATGGAAGCCGAGAGGGCACGTGTGTTCTGTTCGATTCTCTGTAGGTTGTCGTCACGCAAGCGAACGTCATTCAGCGCGGAGAATGCGCAAAACACCGTCATGATCACCAGTGCGGCGATCAGTAATATCTTCTGGTTGAACCTGAGATGTCTCATCGCTGTTTCTCTGCGTATGGATCGGTTGCACAACGGTCTGTCGGAGTGGTCGCCAACGATTAAAAGCATCCTTGCTATCGGTAACTTCCGGGTGCACGCATCCCGCACGTGCAAAGGCTGCATGTGAAGTTTTTTCAGTTAAATAACAGTCGCTATCGTTGAAAGTCTTTGACGCGTATCGGGTTTACCACAGGGCGACGGTGTAACTCAGAATCAACCGGGTTTCATCCAGGTCATTGCCGAAGTTCGAGCGAACGGTGGCATTGCGCAGTTTGATACCGACATTCTTCAGCGAACCACTCTGGATGACATAACCGATATCGGTATTACGCTCCCATTCCTTGCCCGAATTACTGCCCGCCACACGCACATTGTCACCGCTGACATAACGGCTCATGAAGGTCAGGCCGGGAATGCCCAATGCAGCGAAGTTGTAGTCATAACGCAACTGCCAGGAACGTTCTTCAATATTTGCGAAATCGTTGATCTGCACAAAGTTGACCAGATACGGATCGGTGTTGGCGATGTACGGGAACGGGTCATCGCCGCTCATGCGCTGGTAGGCGGCGCTGAACACGTTTGAGCCCAGTGTGTAAGACAGCATACCGTTGGCCGCACGGTTATCGAGGTTGCGGAAGTTGCCGTCTTCGGTGCTTTTTGAATAGCGCAGGTCAAACTTCAGGGACTGTTGCGTGGCCAGCGGAATCTCGTAGACCACGCCACCAAAGAACTGTCGATAGACGTTTTCCAGATTGCCGTAATACAGGCTGGTGCTGAGGGTTTTGCTGAAGTTGTAAGTGCCGCCGGCAAAGTTGAAATCATCACTGACACCGCCGATGCGGTTACCGGTGAAGTCCTGATAGTTCGAGGAGCTGTTGAATTTGATCTGCTCCAGCTTGCCGCCTTGCAAGACCAGTTTGTCGATATCCTTTGAGGTCAGCATCGCGCCCTCGAAGGTCGATGGCAGCAGGCGCGTGTCGTTACTCGATACCACCGGGGTGCGGAAGGCCAGGGAGCCGACCTTGAGCACGGTTTCGGACACCTTGGCCTTGGCCGTCAGCTCCAGTTTGGAGTATTCATCCTGTGAGCCACGACCGTTTCTGGAACTCAGGTCGGCTGGCAGCAAGCCGGTGCCACCGGAGCCGTCGCCGCCGTCAAGCTTGAGGCCGACCATGCCCAGGGCATCGATGCCCAGGCCCAGGGTGCCAGCGGTGTAACCCGACTCGAACTTCAGCATCGCCCCTTGCGCCCATTCCTGGGCCGAGTCGCGCTGGGCGGTGGGCGGCCCGTTGCGGAAGTCACGGTTAAAGTAGAAGTTGCGCAGATCGATACTGGCTTTGCTATCGGCAATAAAGTCCGCCGAGGCCGTCATTGGAATAAACAGCGCGCAAGTACTGACAAGTGCAAAAGTCTTGTTTATCGACATGTTTGTTATGCTCCGAGTGATGGCAGATTCAATCGATACGTTTTGTTTTTATTGGGAGTGCAACGTTGCCTGGAACATTCCTGCGGGCAGCACGCAGCAACCAGGTGATTACCCGGTTGTGCGTAACTTGCCAGCAGGAAACTATTAAGTCAGAGCGTTGTTTCTATGCGCCCGATCCGGGACTTGGCTTCAAAGTAACTGCCGGGCTGTTCGGCAATCTGCAATTGACCGGCACAAGGCGCTAGAATCGAAGTTTCCATCTTCATCGCTTCCATCACGGCGATCACTTGCCCGGCCTGGACCGACTCGCCATCGGCAACAACCCAGGCATGCAGATTGCCTGCGACCGGAGTGACAATCGCTTGCGGGTCATGTGCTTGAGCAGTTGCCACGCTTTCAGTGCCGGGGTCTGCCGCGTTCAGGCTGACGCCACGCAGAAGTGCCGCAGGCAGACCCAGCTCATGACGCTTGCCGTCGATCTCGACGAACGTGCGCAGCACGCCTGGGTCGGCGGATGCAGCGCTGCGCGGAGCGATGGTTACTTTTTCGGCGAAGTCAGTCTCGATCCAGCGGGTATGCACGGCGAACGTATTGGCGGCGGTGAAGTCGTCATGGTCCATCACGGCGCGATGGAACGGCAGTACAGTCGCCACACCGTCCACGCGGAACTCGGCCAGGGCGCGGCGGGCACGGCGAATGGCCTGCTCGCGGGTGGCGCCTGTGACGATCAGTTTGGCGATCATCGAATCGAAGTTCGGTGACACTCGCGAGCCTTCGACCACACCCGTGTCCAGTCGAACCCCCGGACCGGACGGCGCCTGGAACAGGTCGATGGCACCCGGTGTCGGCAAAAAGCCATTGCCTGCGTCTTCGGCGTTGATACGGAATTCAAAGCTGTGCCCGCGAGGTGTCGGCGTACCCTCGAACGACAGGGGCAGGCCTTCGGCAACCCGTAGCTGCTCGATCACCAGATCGATGCCGCTGGTTTCTTCGGTCACCGGATGCTCTACCTGCAGGCGAGTGTTGACCTCGAGGAACGACAAGGTGCCATCGCCACTGAGCAGGAACTCCACTGTGCCTGCACCGACATAACCGGCTTCGGCGCAGATGTCGCGGGCCGAATCGTGGATGCGCTGACGCAAGGCCTCGTCGAGATAAGGCGCCGGTGCTTCTTCGATCAGTTTCTGATTGCGGCGCTGCAGCGAGCAGTCGCGAGTGCCCACCACCACGACCCGGCCATGACGGTCGGCGATGATCTGCGCCTCGATATGGCGAGGGCGGTCCAGGAAGCGCTCGACAAAGCATTCGCCACGGCCGAAGGCTGCGACGGCTTCACGTACTGCTGACTCGTACAGTTCGCTGACTTCTTCGAGTTTCCAGGCCACTTTCAGGCCGCGACCACCACCGCCGAACGCTGCCTTGATGGCAATCGGCAGTCCATGCTGCTCGGCAAACGCAACCACTTCGCTGGCATCCTTCACCGGATCTTCGGTCCCGGCCACCAGAGGGGCTCCAACCTTCAGGGCAATGCGCCGTGCCTGAACCTTGTCACCCAGGGCGTCGATGGTGCTCGGGTCCGGGCCGATCCAGGTCAGACCGGCATCGATCACGGCGCGGGCAAAGTCGGCGCGTTCCGAGAGAAAGCCATAACCGGGGTGAATCGCGTCGGCACCGGCGCGGGACGCTACCGCCAGCAGCTTTTCGATATTCAGGTAGCTGTCGGAAGGGCGCTCGCCGTTCAGCGCATAGGCTTCATCGGCCTGGCGCACATGCAACGCATCGATATCGGCATCGGCATACACCGCCACCGAGGCAATGCCATAGTCGCGGCAGGCTCGGGCGATACGGACGGCAATTTCGCCACGGTTGGCAATCAGAACCTTTTTCATTGGTTTTTTGTCTCGTCTGAAAGGGCAGGACGCACGGGCTCAAAGGCGCCCAGCGGCTTGAAGCGAATACGGGAATTGACCGGAATCTGACCGGCCAGGTCCAGGTGGTAAGGCGCGACGACGCCGATAACCGGGTAGCCACCGGTCAGCGGGTGATCGGCCAGGAACAGCACGGGTTGTCCGCTGGGTGGAACCTGGATGGCGCCGACGGTGGTGCCTTCGCTGGGCAACTCACCTTCAATGACACGTTCCAGCGAATGGTCACCCGCCAGTCGAATGCCGATGCGGTTCGACTGTGGCGTTACCCGCCAGGTCTGTTCAGCCAGCAATGCCTGGGCTTGCGGAGTGAACCAGTCACTGCGCGGGCCCATGACCACATCCAGAGTGATGACCTGATCGGCGCGTGGCATGTCGAACGCCGGTTGCTCGGTGACCGATACCGCAGGCCCGCCGATTCTCTGTCTGAAGCCGATACGGTCACCTGTCGCCAGCGGCGCAGGGCCGACCTGAGCCAGGGTGTCGGTGGACAGGCTGCCCAGCACCGGTTCATGGGTAAAGCCGCCACGAATCGCCAGATAGTTGCGCAGCCCCGCAGTGGGCGCGTCGATGCTGACCCGATCACCGTCCTGCAAGGCAAACGGCGTGTAGAGCGCGGGGCGCAACAATTGACCTTCAGCGGTATGCACTTCTATCGCAGCAGTGGAGCCGGTGATGGCGATCACCGACGGGCCATGACTGATAAAGCTCAGGCCGCCCATGAGGATTTCCAGGCAGGCACTGCCCGGATCGTTACCCACTGCGCGGTTGGCAGCGCGCAGCGATCCCCGGTCCATGGTGCCGGAAGCCGATACGCCCTGGCCGGCGCGGCCATGGCGACCGAGGTCCTGAAACAGGGTTTGCAGGCCGGGCGAGAGAATCTCCAGAGCGTCTCCTGTCACGGGTGACGCTGCCGGACGGCTTGGCGCAGCCACCGAAACGCTGGTGACAGGCAGTGGGCCGGCATCGCAAAAACGCACGCGATAGCCCGGCTGCAACAAGGCCGGCTCATCCCGTCCCAGGTCCCACATTTTCGACTCGGTCACGCCGATGATCTGCCAGCCGCCAGGACTGGCCTGTGGATAGACGCCGCTGAATCCTCCCGCCAGCGCCACGGCGCCTGCCGGAATGCGAGTGCGCGGCGTACTGCGGCGTGGCACCTGGAAACCGGCACCGCCGCTCAGGTAGGCAAAGCCCGGCGCAAAGCCGCAGAAGGCCACATCGTAATCGCTGCCGGTGTGGCGCTTGATCACTTCCTCGACACTGATGTCCAGTTCACGGGCCACATCGGCCAGGTCTTCGCCGTTGTAATGCACGGGAATCTCGATCAGCTTGCCGGCTTCGCGAACCTTACCGTGGACATTGAGCGAAGCGATCTTTGCCGCCAGCACCTCACGGCTGATGGATGCGGGACGAAAGCTCACGAGCACAGTGCGTGCGGCGGGAATGATCTCTCCCACACCGACAATGGGCTCCTGCTGTAGCGAATCGAACAGGGCGAGAGTCTCGTCCAGATTCGCCAATTCAACCAGGAGTGCGTCCAGGCTGACCGGATAGAAACGCATGGTCCACCTCAGGTAAATGCGCGGATAGTGACGCCTGCTTCAAGCAGACTGTTTTTCAGGTTGCGGGCGATGGCGACCGCGTCCTGGTTGTCGCCGTGTACACAGATCGAATCCGCTTGCAGATTGATCAGGCTGCCGTTCTCGGCCTCGATGACGCCATCACGCACCAGACGCAACATGCGCTGGGCGATCAGTTCGGGGTCGTGCAGCACGGCGCCCGGCTTCGAGCGCGATACCAGCGTGCCTTCGGCGGTATAGGCACGGTCGGCAAAGGCCTCGGCCACACAGGACAGGCCCGCTTCAGTGGCCCAGCCGATCAGTGGGGAATTGGCCAGGCACACCAGCTTCAACTGGGGATCGATGCGCAGCAACGCCTGGATAACCGCCGCCGCCTGACGTTGATCGCCGGCAATGGTGTTGTACAGCGCGCCATGGGGTTTGACGTAACTCACCCTGGTGCCGACGCTGCGGGCCAGGCCCTGCAACGCGCCGATCTGATAGATCACATCGGCGGTCAACTGGTCGGAAGGTACGTCCATGTTGCGTCGCCCGAAACCCACCAGGTCCGGGTAGGCCACATGGGCACCGATGGCAACGCCACGGGCGGCTGCCGCTTCCAGGGTTCGCAGGATTCCGGTCGGGTCACCGGCGTGAAAGCCGCAGGCGACGTTGGCACTGCTGACGATTTCGAGAACCGCCGCATCGTCACCCATGCTCCATGCGCCGAAGCTTTCGCCCAGGTCGCTGTTGAGGTCAATTGCACGCATCTAAATTATCTCCGTTGAAATCAGGCCGCGCTGATGAAGGCAAAGATGGCACCTGCCGACTTGTAGGCCATGAACCACGACAGCAGACAGGTCAGCACACCCAGAATCAGCAGCCAGCGCGGGTAGTGATAGCCGTCCATCAGGTCCGAACGGCGCCAGCCCACGTACATGAATATGCTCAGGCCCAGCGGCAGAATCAGACCGTTGAAGCCGCCCGCGAACACCAGCAGCGCTGCCGGTGGTTTACCCAACACCATATACACCGACAGAGTGATGACAATGAAACCGACGGTAGCCAGGTTGCGGACACGCTCGGTAATTCGTTTCGAGAACACGGTGGTGAAGGACATCGTCGTATAAGACGCACCAATCACACTGCTGATACCCGCAGCCCACAGCACCAGACCAAACATCATCATGCCGATATCACCTGCCGCCGCATGGAAGGCCTGGGCAGCAGGGTTTGCGCCTTTGCCCGACACGTCGATCACGACGCCACTGGCAACTACCCCGAGGATAGCCAGAAACAGGACGTAACGGGCAATGCCGGTGACCAGAATGCCTGTCAGCGCAGCACGGGATACCGCTTCAATGTTTTCCACACCCACGGTGCCGCGATCGAGCAGGCGGTGAGCACCTGCATAGGTGATGTAGCCGCCGACAGTGCCACCCACGATGGTGGTGATGGAGGCGAAGTCGATCAGATCGGGCAAGACCGTTTGACGCAGTGCTTCGCCCAGCGGTGGATGGGTTGCGAAGGCTGCGAAAAGGATCAGGCCCACTTTCAGCAGCCCCAGCACGATCATGATGCGGTCCATGGCAACGCCCGCCCGATGGGACGAGAAGATCCCGATGGCGAGCATAGCGCTCAACAAGCCGCCCCATTTGGGATCGAGACCGGTCAAGGCATTCAGACCCAGGCCCGCACCGGCAATGTTACCCAGCATGAAAACCAGACCACCGCAGATCACCAGTACCGACAGCAGGTACCCGCTCCCCGGAATGGCCGCGTTGGCCAGATCGGCCGCGCGCATTTTGGTCAGTGTCACGATTCGCCAGACGTTCAGTTGAACGACAAAGTCGATCAGGATCGAGGCCAGGATGCCGAAGGCAAACGCCGCTCCCAGAGTTGCAGTGAACGTCGCCGTCTGGGTCAGGAAGCCTGGCCCTATAGCTGACGTGGCCATCATGAAAATGGCGGCGATCAAAGAAGCGCGCCGCGCTTTTGTAAACTCTTTAGTGGTCTGTGTCACGGCCTGATTCCTACAGTGAGAGGTATCTTGCTTGAGCAATGAGCGTGCCAAGCCTCATTCAATACCGCTGAGATGTAGGTATATAGCGAATGCATTGTTGAACAATCATATCTCTATGAGTGAGTCATTTGCACCATATTGTTACCCTTTCACTCATGGACGCTACTTAATGAAGCACGCAGCACGCTTGTGCCTTGCCACGCACTAAGCTCTCAGGGAACATCTGGCGGTTTTTCTCATTCTGGATTGCTCATGAACGACGCTTCTCCCTCCCTTCCTCGCACGTTGGGAGAAACCATCACCCAGGAAATCCGCAGAATGCTGGTTGAAGGCGAGCTGGTTCCCGGCCAGCGCCTGTCCGAAGCGGCACTGGCCGAAAGCCTGCAGATTTCCCGTAACACCTTGAGAGAAGCGTTCAGGGTCCTGACCCGCGAAGGATTGCTCAAGCACGAACCCAATCGTGGGGTGACCGTTGCCGAGCCTGATATGGCGTCGATCATCGACATCTATCGCGTACGCCGCTTTATCGAGTGCAAGGCCATCGCTCAGGGCTTTCCGCTGCACCCTGGGGCCTTGAAGATGCGTGAAGCGGTCGAGGCCGGCATGCGTGCCAGGGAAGCCAGGGACTGGGTGGCGGTGGGTACTGCCAACATGATGTTTCACAGGGCGATTGTCGAACTGGCCGACAGCCCGCGACTGGTGGTGTTCTACGGGCAGATATCAGCCGAACTGCGACTGGCCTTCGGGTTGCTCGACGATCCTGAATTCCTGCATGTGCCTTATCTGGACATGAACGCGGCGATCCTGCGCTGCGTCGAAGAAGGGCGTGTAGAGGAAGCGACCGTGATGCTCGAAAGCTATCTGGTGCAATCGGAACGCACCGTTCTGGCCGCTTACGAGCGCAGCAAGCGGCGCTAATCACAGTTGGAGCGAATTTATTCGCGATGGCCCGCGAAGCTGAAGAAATCTCTCGCCTTCAATGACCTCTCGCGAATGAATTCGCTCCTACCAGGGGTGTGTAGCCGGGCAGCCGCTGACATCACCCGTGAAACCGCACCCATAACGTCACCAGCAGCGTGGCGGCCACCAGCCAGGCCGCTGCGGCCAGTGCCAGTGAGACTTCCAGGCGCCAGCGGTCTACCAGCAGGTACAAGGCCGCCAGATAGACGAAGTAGGGGATGATCGACCACATGCCGAACAGGATGGTGGTTTTCAGGTCATCCAGAGAGCGGCCCTTGCCGACGATGTAATGGGCAATCAGCGCAAAGGTCGGGAACAACGGCACCAGGCCTGCAATGTAGTAATTGCGGGTTTTGGCCAGTGCGGCCAGGATCACGACAACGGCTGCGCCCAGCAGGGCCTTGAGTAACAGATCCACGATTTCTTCCCTTGCGATTTCAGGCTTGCAGCCCGTATTTCTTGACCTTGTCGAACAGCGTGGTCTTGGCCATGCTCAGTTCCTGACTGGCCTGGCTGAGGTTGCCACCGCTGCGTTGCAGGGCTTCGCGCAGCAGGTTGCGCTCGAAGGCTTCCACCGCTTCGGCAAAACCCAGGCTCTGACTTTCGGCCTGATCGGATTTCTTGAACACCGGCAACCCCAGCGCATAACGTTCGGCTACGTTACGCAGCTCGCGCACGTTACCCGGCCAGTCATGGCTCATCAGGGTCGATGCCGTCTGCCGGTCCAGTTGCGGCGGCTCGCGGTCGAAGCGCAGTGAAGACAGCTGCAAGAAGTGCTCGAACAATTGCAGGATGTCTTCGCGCCGTTCGCGCAGAGGCGGCAGCTCAAGGGTCACCACATTGAGGCGGTAATACAGGTCGCTGCGGAACTGGTTGGCCTTGCTCAACTCATTGAGGTCGGACTTGGTTGCTGCGATCACCCGGCAATCCACCTCGACATTCTGGTTGGACCCAAGGCGCTCCAGAGTGCGCTCCTGCAAGACCCGCAACAGCTTGATCTGCAGATTGATCGGCATGCTTTCCACTTCATCGAGGAACAGCGTGCCGTTGTGCGCATGTTCGATCTTGCCGATCCGGCGCTTGCCGGCACCCGTGAAGGCATTGGCTTCGTGACCGAAGATTTCCGACTCGAACAGGCTCTCCGCCAGCCCGCCGCAGTTCAGGGCCACGAACTGATTCCTGGTGCGACGACTGAAGTCATGCAGGCAGCGAGCGACCAGTTCCTTGCCGGTGCCGGTTTCGCCTTCGATCAGCACATTCGCCGAGGTGTCGGCAATGTTGGCGATCAGCGCACGCAGGTTCTGCATGGCCGGTGAGCGGCCGATGATCTTGCCTTCCAGCGAGTTGCGTTCGGCCAGTTGCTTGCGAAGCGCCCAGACTTCCCGGGCCAGCCCGCGCTGTTCAAGGGCGCGGCGTGCAACATCCACCAGTCGCTCCGGCGAGAAGGGTTTTTCCATGAAATCATAGGCGCCGTCGCGCATGGCATTGACCGCCATGGAGATATCGCCATGCCCGGTAATCAGCACCACGGGCAGGCTGCTGTCGCGAGCCTTGAGGCGGGTCAGCAGCTCCAGCCCGTCGATACCCGGCAGACGGATGTCACTGATGACGATTCCGGCAAAGTTGTCACCGATGCGCGCCAGAGCCTCTTCGGCACTGGATACGCCTTCGCAGGTAATGTCTTCCAGCGCCAGCGCCTGCTGGCAGCCGAGCAACACATGGGGATCGTCTTCGACGATGAGTACAGTCAGATCAGTGTTCATTTTGGAGTTACTCATGAATCAGCTTCCTCATCCTTGGCCAGTGGCAGCCACAACACGAAGGTTGTGCCGCCTGCCGGATACTCTGCACTCAGGCTGCCACCAGCCGCAGCCGCAAGGCTGGCGGAAAGGGTCAGGCCGAGCCCCAGGCCCTGTTCACCGGGTTTGGTGGTGAAAAACGGTTCGAACAGATGCTTGCGGGCTTCGTCGTCGATGCCATGGCCGTTGTCGCGCACGCGCAGGCGATAGCGATCTTCGACAATCTCGCCTTCAAGCCACAATTCGGGATGCGGCTGGGCATGCATCGCGTCCAGGGCATTGCCGATCAGGTTGACCAGAATCTGCTCCAGCCGTGTCTGGTCGATTCCCAGTCCGGCATCGGTGAAGTCCTGATGCAGGTTCAGGGAAACGTTTTCGAGCCTGGCGCTCAACAACTGCAAGGCGGCGTCCACGGCCTTGCGCAGTTGCGCCTGACCCTGATCGTTGCCGCGTCGGGCAAAGGCCCTCAGGCTGGCAGTGATGCGGCCCATGCGGTCCACCAGATCGTTGATGGTGCGCAGGTTGGTGCTGGCAGTGTCCAGAGCACCACGTTCAAGGAAGCGAACGGTGTTGCCGGACAAGGTGCGCAATGCCGCCAGCGGCTGATTGAGTTCGTGGGCGATGCTGGTGGACATCTGACCGATAGCCGCCAGCTTGCCGGCCTGAACCAGTTCGTCCTGAGCCTTGCGCAGGGTGTCTTCAGCCTGTCGGCGTTCACGGATCTGCGCCTTGAGACGTTCGTTGCTGGCACGCAAATGCTCGGTGCGCTCGGCGATCTTGCGTTCCAGTTCGTCGTTGGCGGCCTGCAAGGCTTCACGGGCCGCAAGCCGGGTGGAAATCACCTTGCGACGCTCGTTCCAGGCAATCAGTAGAAAGGCCACCAGCGCACAGGCCACGGCGACCAGCATGCCCTGGCTGGCGGCTTCGCGGCGCAGGTCTTCAAGCGGCGTCAGCAGTGTCAGGTGCCAAGGGGTATCGTTCAACTGGCGGGTCTGGGCCAGATAGCTGACTTGAGTGTGTTCTCGGTCGACGCTGACATTGGCCGGGAAGGTGAGCTTTTCGACACCTTCGGCCAGGGTTTCGCGTTCCAGTGGCACCAGTTCGTTCAGCGGCCACCAGTAATATTGCAGGCTGCGCGCCAGGCGTTCCTTGATGGTGGGGTTCAGCGGGCGCACCGACTTCAGACGACGGGCCGGGTCGCTGGACAGGATGATGATGCCGTTCTCATCACTGACAAAGGCTTCCATGCGCGCCCGTTGCCAGCGTTCCTCCAGAGCTTCGAGGCGAACCTTGATGACGGCTACACCAATGATCCGGCCTCTTTCTTCCAGCCCGTGAGCCAGGTAATAACCGGATTCGCCCACGGTGGTGCCGATCCCGTAGAAGCGGCCGGGCAAGCCACGCACCGCATCCTGAAAATAGGCACGGAACGATAGGTCTTCGCCCTGGTAACTGTCGGCATCGCGCCAGTTGCTGGTGGCCAGTACTCGCCCGGTGGTGTCCATGACATAAATGGCGCGGCTGCGGCTGCGGCGGTTGAGGCCTTCGAGGTAACTGTTGACCTTGCCCTGCAGGTCGGGAGTCGGATTTTTCAGGAGTTGCGAAACGCTGGATTCAAGCTCCAGGACGCTGGGCAGATAGGTGTACTTGTTGATTTCACTTTCGACCGTACGAGCATGCAGCTCCAGCTGGCGTTCGCCATTTTCGCTGAGGCTCTTGATGCCGTGGGTCTCGCTGAACAGATAAGCGATATAGCCCAGGCCGATCATCAGCAGCAGGATCAGCGGAGGCAGAAACAGTTGGCGTATCAGACGGGGTTTCACGGCGAGTGATGGCGGCGCAGCGCTATAGATATGAGGGTCGCATTTCATCACAGTCGTCCTGAGCCGAACAGCTACCCATACCCCGGGAGGCGGGGCAGGGTAGCGAACGGTATTTCCTAGTGCTGGAGGATCTTGGCGAGGAACTGCTGGGCACGCTCGGAACGTGCGCTCACATCACCGAAAAACTCTTCCTTGGCGCAGTCTTCGACGATCTGGCCCTTGTCCATGAAGATCACGCGGTTGGCCACTTTGCGGGCGAAGCCCATTTCGTGGGTCACGCACATCATGGTCATGCCTTCGTGAGCCAGTTGAACCATCACGTCGAGCACTTCGTTGACCATTTCCGGGTCGAGGGCGGAGGTCGGTTCGTCGAACAGCATGACCACCGGGTCCATCGCCAGGGCGCGGGCAATCGCCACACGCTGCTGCTGACCACCGGAAAGCTGACCCGGATGCTTGTGGGCGTGTGCAGAAAGACCCACGCGATCCAGCAGCTTCAGGCCTTTCTCGGTGGCTTCGGCCTTGCTGCGGCCCAGGACCTTGATCTGCGCGATGGTCAGGTTTTCCACGATGCTCAGGTGCGGGAACAGCTCGAAATGCTGGAACACCATGCCGACCCGCGAACGGAGTTTCGGCAGGTCGGTCTTCGGATCGGAGATCGAAGTGCCGTCGACCACGATGTCGCCTTTCTGGAAAGGCTCCAGGGCGTTCACGCATTTGATCAGGGTCGATTTGCCGGAGCCGGACGGACCGCAGACCACGACCACTTCACCCTTGCTGACCTCGGTGCTGCAATCGGTCAGTACCTGGAAGTCCCCATACCACTTGTTGACGTTCTTGATGGAAATCATATGGCAAACCTTTTTTGCAGACGCTTCACCAGCAACGAGGCGGCAAAGCTGATCGTGAAATACACCACACCGGCGATGATCAGGAACTCATTGGCGCGACCGATAATGTCGCCACTGGCGCGCGAGGCATTGAGGAAATCCACCAGACCGACCGTGTAAACCAGAGACGTGTCCTGGAACAGAATGATGCTCTGTTGCAGCAACAGCGGAGTCATCTTGCGAAACGCCTGAGGCAGGATGATCAGGCGCATCATTTGCCCGTAGGTCATGCCCAGGGCCTTGGCGGCACCCATCTGACCCTTGGAGATGGACTGCACACCGGCACGCACGATTTCGCAGAAGTACGCGGCCTCGAACATCATGAACGCCACGACGCAAGAGGTGAATGCACCGATCGGTGTGTCTTCACCGGTTATCCAGCGCAGCACGAACGGCACCGCCAGGTAGAACCAGGTGATGACCAGCAGCAGCGGGATCGAACGGAAGTAGTTGACGTAAGCGCCCGCTATGTTAGCCAGCAGCTTGTTCGATGACAGGCGCATCAAGGCCAGGATGGTACCGATGACGAGACCGCCGACGATGCCCAGGGCCATCAGTTGCAGGGTCATGACCATGCCGTTCCAGAGGCCCGGAAGGGCTGGAACGATTCCACTGAAGTCCATTATTTACCCCCCAGGGAAATCAGGCCCGGCACTGCGACTTTCTTCTCGATCAGGCGCATCAGCAACATCAGGCTCATGTTCAGGGTGAAGTAGATCAGTGTCGCCAGGGTGAAGGCTTCAAACAGGTTCGCGGAGAACTCGGCGGTCTGCTTGGTTTGCGCCAGCAGCTCCATCAGGCCGATCAGCGACGCCACCGAAGAGTTCTTGAACACGTTCAGGAATTCGGAGGTAAGTGGCGGAATGATGATCCGGTAAGCCTGGGGCAGCAGGACGTTCCAGTAGATCTGCGGCAGTTTGAAACCCATGGCGCGAGCCGCGGATTCCTGGCCTTTTGGCAGGGCTTCGATACCGGTACGCACTTGTTCGCAAACCCGTGCGGCGGTGAACAGACCCAGGCAGACCACGACGCTCAGGAAGGCGGACGTCGTCGGGTTGAGGTCTTGCTTGTACCACTCCTGAAGATTTTCAGGCAGCAGATCAGGTACCAGGAAGTACCAGATGAACAGCTGCACCAGCAGTGGCACGTTACGGAAGATTTCCACGTAGATCGTGGCGATGCCAGCTACCAGACGGCTTGGCACGGTACGCATGACACCGAGTATGGAACCCAGTATCAAGGCGATGATCCAGGCGGCTACGGCAATGGCGATGGTCCAGCCCAGACCGGAAATGAACCAGTCCAGATAGGTTTCGCTGCCGACACCGGTGGACTTGAAGAATACGCCCCAGTCCCAGTTGTAATTCATCAGGGTCTCCCCCTCTTGTTGTCGAAATGCACGCACCCGTCTCGCATGAATCCGTTCGAGCCCTTATGCACACCAGACCCGCCTTCGGACTCCGTCCTGGCGCTTATCGTCTGGGTACAGTGAGTGATGAGCGGTTTCCCGAACAGGCTGCGGCCCGTTCGGAAAACCGTAGGTTCACGGTGTGTCGGTGACTCAGATTTTCTTGGCTTCGGCAGCCTTGTCGTTCGGCTCGGCGATCAGCTTTTTCAGCTCGTCGCTCATCGGGAACTGCAGGTTCAGGCCTTTTGGTGGAATCGGCGACTGGAACCACTTGTTGTAGATCGTGTTGATTTCGCCGGACTTGTAAGTGGCGACGATGGCGTCATCGACCGCTTTCTTGAACGGTGCGTCGCCTTTGCGAACCATGCAGCCGTAGATTTCATAGGATTGTGGCGTGCCGGTCACAGCCCAGTCGGTGGGTTTCTTGGCCTTGGCCATTTCGCCAGCCAGCAGTGCGTCGTCCATCATGAAGGCGACTGCACGGCCCGATTCCAGCATCTGGAAGGACTCACCGTGGTCCTTGGCGGAGATCACGTTCATGCCCATCTGCTTGTCGGCGTTCATCGCCTTGAGGATGCGCTCGGACGTGGTGCCGGCGGTGGTCACGACGTTCTTGCCTTTCAGGTCGTCGAAGTCCTTGTAGGACGAATCAACCTTGGACAGCAGGCGGGTACCGATCTCGAAGATGCCGACCGAGAAGTCCACTTGCTGCTGGCGCTCGACGTTGTTGGTGGTGGAACCACATTCCACGTCAACGGTGCCGTTCTGAACCAGCGGGATACGGGTCTGGGACGTGACCAGGTTGTACTTGACCTTCAGGTCAGGGAGGTCGAGTTCTTTCTTGATGGCTTCAACGATTTTCAGCTGGATATCGTGGGAGTAGCCAACCGGGATGCCGGAAGCATCGGCAATGTAGGAAAACGGGATGGACGCGTCACGGTGACCGAGGGTGATGGTGCCTGATTCTTTGATCTTCTTCAGTGTGCCGGTCAATTCTTCTGCGAGAACTGGAGTGCTGATCAGAGTGGCAGCGATTGCTGCGCCCAACAGTTGGGGAACGATACGCATCGATGAATCCTCGAATTCGTTTTTATTAAGATTTCTCAGTGAATGCTTCAACCGCGTCCGGGCTAGACACACGCGACAGTTGAAGCGATCGACGAAAGGTGTAGAGCAGGAGTCGTGCCAAGGACTTGGTGTTCGACCAAGCATTTGATTTTATTGGGTTTGATAGGGATTCGAGGGGATGTGACGAGTTTTTTGTGTCCGGTTTTCCGAACTCCGGATAACGGGCTGTTCGGAAAACCGAATGAGGAGTGCAGGCGTGAGTTTTCGCGACTGAAGTCGCTCCCACACGATTCGCGCAGGAGCGGATTCATCCGCGAAAGGCTGTCTATCAGGCCGCTTTGTTACGAACCACGGTTTCCAGATAACCCTGCACCCTGGCCTGTTCTTCAGCCGTGGTGAACAGCCCAAGCTTGGTGCGACGCCACAGAATATCGTCAGCGTTGGTCGCCCATTCCTGCGCACACAGGTAATCGACTTCGCGGGTGTACAGGTCCGCACCCAGATGCTCGCCCATGTCTTCCAGACCGTTCACGCCATCCAGCAGACGCCAGGTGCGGCTGCCGTAGGTGATGGACCAGCGTTGCGCTGTGGAAGCAGGCAGCCATGGGAAGCGCTTGCTCAACTCGCTTGCCAGAGCCTGCGCAGTGGTCATTTCTTCTCCACCGGGCAGTGCAGCACCGGCTGTCCAGCTCTGTTTCATCCGGGGGAAGAACGGTGCCAGTTGTGCCATCGCCGATTCGGCCAGTTTCCGATAGGTCGTCAGCTTGCCGCCGAACACCGAAAGGATCGGCGCTTCGTTTTCGCTGCCCGACAACGACAGGGTGTAGTCACGGGTGATGGCTGACGGATTATCGGATTCATCGTTGCACAGCGGGCGCACGCCCGAATACGTGTGCAACACGTCACTGCGGCTCAATTGCTTCTTGAAGTGGTCGTTGGCCACTTTCAGCATGTAGTCCATCTCGCCGTCGGTGATCTTCACCTTGGCCGGGTCGCCCTGGTATTCACGGTCGGTGGTGCCGACGATGGTGAACTTGTCCAGGTACGGAATGGTGAACACGATGCGTTTATCTTCGTTCTGCAGGATGAAAGCGTGCTCGCCTTCGTACAGCCTTGGCACGATCAGGTGGCTGCCCTGGATCAGACGGATGCCGTAAGGCGAATCCAGCTTCAGATCTTCACGAATGAACTTGGCGACCCATGGGCCAGCAGCGTTGACCAGTGCCTTGGCGTTGATCGAGAAGACCGTGCCGTCGGCGCGCTCCATCTGCAGATGCCACATGCCTTTGGTGCGGCTGGCACTCAGGCAGCGGGTGCGGGTGTGGATGTGTGCGCCGTTCTCACGGGCAGCCATGGCATTGAGGACAACCAGACGGGCGTCATCGACCCAGCAGTCGGAATATTCGAAACCGCGGGTGATGGAGGCGTTGAGCGGGCTGTCCGCACCGAAACGCAGGCTGCGCGATGCCGGGAGCTTTTCGCGCTTGCCGAGGTTGTCATACAGGAACATGCCGGCACGGATCATCCAGGCCGGGCGCAGGTGCGGGCGATGGGGCAGGACGAAGCGCATCGGTTTGACGATGTGCGGCGCCTTGGCCAGCAGCACTTCACGTTCGGCCAGTGCTTCACGCACCAGACGGAATTCGTAATGTTCCAGGTAGCGCAGCCCGCCGTGGATCAGCTTGCTGCTGGCCGACGAGGTGTGGCTGGCCAGGTCATCCTTTTCGCAAAGGAAAACCGACAGGCCGCGGCCCGAGGCATCTGCTGCAATACCGACACCGTTGATACCACCACCGATAACGGCAATGTCGTAGACCTCGGAAAGCGATGGTGCTGACGCGCTGGAGTGGGGCATTGGGTGGCCTCCTGGACAATTCTTGAATAACGCTCGAAAGGCGAATTTGAACATTAATGTTCGTTTGTGAAAATCATAGCTCAATAAATAAGGCGCTGCCAGTCAGTATTTATTGAAAATACTGATGAGGGAGAGGGGAAAGGAAAAAAAGCGAACATCGTAAGACGATTTCGCGAAAGAAAGGCGTGAAGGAGCGACTTTAGTCGCGAAGAGGCCAGTGTTTACGAGCCTTCGCGAATGAATTCGCTCCTACCGTGGTGAAAACCGGTTTGAATCAAACCACTTCGAGGCGGATCTTGTGTTGGGCCAGCAGGTGCTGCAGGGCCGGAACAGGGGCCTGATCGGTCACCAGGCAGTCGATCAGGCTGATGGGGCCCAGCCGCACCATGGCGTTACGCCCGAACTTGCTGGAGTCCGCAGCCAGCAGCACTTGCCGAGCATTGGCAATGATCGCCTGGGAAACCCGGACCTCCTGATAATCGAAATCCAGCAGGCTGCCGTCTTCATCGATACCGCTGATCCCGACCAGAGCGAAATCGACCTTGAACTGGGTGATGAAGTCCACGCTGGCCTGACCGACCACTCCGCCGTCACGGCGCACGTTGCCACCGGCCAGCAATACCTCGAAATCATCCTTGCCGCTGAGGATCGAAGCCACATGCAGGTTATTGGTGATGATCTTCAGGTTGTTGTGGTTGAGCAGGGCTCGGGCGATGGATTCGGTGGTGGTACCGATATTGATGAACAGCGAGGCGTTGTCCGGGATCTGCGCGGCGATGGCTTCGGCGATCCGTTGTTTCTCGTCGCGCATCTGGTCCGCACGCATGGCGTAGGCGGTGTTCTCGATGCTCGAGTCATAGGCCGCGCCGCCGTGGTAGCGACGCAGCAGGTTCATTTCCGCAAGTTGATTGATATCACGGCGGATGGTTTGTGGGGTCACGACGAACAGCGTCGCCATTTCCTCGATGCTGACATAACCGCGTTCGCGGACCAGTTCGAGGATCTGTTGCTGGCGGGGAGGCAGGTTCATTGTTTTTCCTTGGGCGCCCTCTGCAAATGGCGCCCATGATGCCGTAGCCGGGCCTTGGCTGTCAGCTTCAATAATCCTGCCCCCCGTTCTGCTTACTCTTCGTTTTCGTGCGGTTCCCAGTCACGAGTGCGCTCTACGGCTTTCTTCCAGCCAGCGTAAAGCTTCTCTTTTTCGGCCTCGTCGCACTGTGGCTCGAACTCGCGTTCGATCACTGCCTTGTTGCGCAACTCGTCCAGACTGCTCCAGAAGCCAATCGCCAGACCGGCCAGGAACGCTGCACCCAGAGCGGTGGTTTCGCGCATTTGCGGGCGCTCGACCTGAGTGCCGAGGATGTCGGCCTGGAATTGCATGAGGAAGTTGTTGGCCACCGCGCCACCGTCGACACGCAGCGACTTGAGGCGTTCGCCGGAGTCCTGCTGCATGGCGTCCAGGACGTCACGGGTCTGGTAGGCGATGGATTCCAGCGCTGCACGAATGATGTGATCGACTTTCACGCCGCGGGTCAGGCCGAACAGGGCGCCACGGGCATACGGGTCCCAGTAGGGCGCGCCCAGACCGGTAAAGGCCGGGACCAGATAAACGCCGTTGCTGTTCTTGACCTTGTTGGCGAAGTACTCGGTGTCCAGGGCATCGTTGACGATTTTCAGTTCGTCACGCAGCCACTGCACAGTGGAACCGCCGTTGAACACAGCACCTTCCAGTGCATAAGCCACTTCGCCACGTGGGCCGCAGCCGATTGTGGTCAGCATGCCGTGGGCCGATTTGACGGCTTTCTTGCCGGTGTTCATCAGCAGGAAGCAGCCGGTGCCATAGGTGTTTTTCGCCTGGCCCGGTTCTACGCACATCTGACCGAACAGTGCTGCCTGCTGGTCGCCCGCGATGCCGGCAATCGGAATCCCGCTTTTGCTGTGGCCGTAGACTTCCGAAGACGCCTTGACCTCGGGCAGCATTTCGCGAGGGATATCCAGCACCTCAAGCATGCGCTGGTCCCATTCCAGGGTATGAATGTTGAACAGCATGGTGCGTGAAGCGTTGGTGTAGTCGGTGACGTGAATCTTGCCGCCGGTAAATTTCCAGATCAGCCAGCTGTCGATGGTGCCGAACATCAGCTCGCCCTTGCGTGCGCGCTCGCGGCTGCCTTCGACGTTGTCCAGAATCCACTTGAGCTTGGTGCCGGAGAAGTAGGGGTCGGTGACCAGGCCGGTGGTGTCCTTGATGTATTCCTCAAGGCCGTCGCGCTTGAGCTGCTGGCAGATTTCGGTGCTGCGGCGGCATTGCCAGACGATTGCGTTGTAGATCGGGCGACCGGTGTCCTTTTCCCAGACCACGGTGGTTTCACGCTGGTTGGTGATACCGATGGCCGCGATCTGGTTATGGTGCAGATCAGCCTGGGCCAATGCCTTGGTCATGCAGGCGGTCTGGGTGGCGAAGATTTCCATCGGGTCATGCTCGACCCAGCCAGCCTGCGGGTAATGCTGGACGAATTCGCTCTGGGCAGTGCTCACCACGTTGGCGTTGCGGTCGAAAATGATCGCACGGGAACTGGTGGTGCCCTGGTCAAGGGCAATGATGTAGTTCTTGTTCTGAGAGTCTGTCATTTCGATTGCCTTGCGTTATTGGGGGTATTCAAACGGAAGTCTGTGCTTTGCCGCGAATGGCTTCGGGAGCCTCTTCAGCGACGACGGCGTTGGGCAGATGACGGGCGATCAGCCCGCGATAGCCGGCAGCACCGAGGCAGGCACCCAGGATCGGTGCAAAAATCGGAACCAGGAAATACGGTATGTCGCGTCCACCGGTGAAGGCTATCTCATCCCAGCCTGCAAGGAATGTCATCAGTTTAGGACCGAAATCCCGCGCCGGATTCATGGCGAAACCGGTCAGCGGCCCCATGGATGCGCCGATCACGGCAACCAGCAGACCGACCAGCAAAGGCGCCATCGCACCGCGTGGCAGACCGTTGCTGTCATCGCCCAGTGCCATGATCACACCCATCAGGACGGCGGTGATCACTACCTCGACCAGAAACGCCTGGCCTACGGAAATGGACGGGTTGGGGTAAGTGGAAAACACGGACGCCAGTTCGAGGCTCTGCACGCTGCCACGAACCATGTTGTGAGCATGTTCGAATTCGAAGAACAGGCTGATGTAAAGCAGATAGACCAGACCCGCGCCACAAAAGGCTCCTGCCACTTGAGCGCTTATATAGAAGGGGAGTTTTCTCTTTTCGAAACCTGCAAAGAGGCTGAGGGCGATGCTGACAGCGGGATTGAGGTGAGCCCCCGAAACACCGGCGCTGACATAGATCGCCATGCTGACGGCCAGGCCCCAGATGATGCAGATTTCCCACAGGCCAAATGTAGCACCTGCGACCTTGAGCGCTGCAACGCATCCCGTGCCGAAGAAAATCATCAGAGCGGTGCCAAGGAATTCGGCCAGACACTGGCCGCGTAGCGTCGGTTGTTGCATGGACATGGTCATATGAACCTCATTTTTTGTTTTTTGCGGCTTCGTATGCAAAGCACCGATGCTCATCATCTGCCGTCTCGGGAAAACCCCATTCCCGGACGGTTTTACGAACCCTTTTGAAAAATAAATTTCAAAAATTTTCGTAAACGAAAAAATATAGACAAGAAACAAACCTGTCAAAGGTTGAAAGCGAACCATTGACGATATTTTCTGACAGCTAAATTTGAGATTTCTCCATCCTGTGTAGGAAATATTTTTTTGATTTTAAACGGCCATCACTCGGTAGTGTGCCTTGAGATAGGGCTTTTGCATCGTATTTCGCCTAAAGTAGAAGCCGCCTTGAGTGACCTGGAGTGTCCTGATGACCCCCGCGCTGGATTTATTGAAGAAAGTTCGCGCCGAACACCGGATTCACAGTTACGAACATGATCCGAAAGCTGCGTCTTATGGGCTGGAGGCGGCCGAGAAACTGGGTCTTGAACCGGCACGGGTGTTCAAGACCCTGCTCGCGAGCACGGAAAAGGGGGAGTTGCTGGTGGCCGTTGTACCGGTTGCCGGAACCCTGGACCTCAAGGCTCTGGCCAGTGCCGCCGCTGCGAAGAAAACCGAGATGGCCGACCCGGCTGCGGCTCAGCGGGCAACCGGTTATCTGTTGGGCGGAATCAGCCCCCTGGGACAGAAGAAGCGTCTGCGCACCTTCATCGACCAGAGCGCCCAGCCTTTCGAGACGATCTACGTCAGTGCGGGGCGACGCGGCCTGGAGGTGGAGTTGTCGGCGGCAGTGCTGGCGGAACATACCCGCGCGGTGTTTGCAGCGATCGGACGGGAGTAGTTTGCTCCGAAACCGCGCGAATCGGGCGGCGCTCCGCTCATTCGCGAAAACTACAAAACCGCACTCGCTGCAACACTCCCCGCCGCCGGGAACAGCACCAGATGCTCGGTGGCAACCCGGATCCCGACTTCTTCCCCTGTCATGTGATCGGCATGGCCGGGGAAGATGGCTTCAAGCTGGCTGCCTGTCGGCAATTGCAGGCGATACAGGGTTGAAGCGCCCTGGAATGTCCTGCCAACCACTCGTGCCTTAAGGTCGCTGTCCGCGGCATAGACAATATCGTCCGGACGCAGCAGCACATCCACAGCACTGCCGCTGACACCCGGATAGGCACGATTGCCGCTCAGCACGCCGAGTTCGGTCTGCACTGATTGTGGATCGATCAACTGCCCGCGAATGAAATAGCCTTGCCCGATGAAGCTGGCCACGAAAGGTGTCTGCGGTTCGTGATACAGGTTGTAGGGCGTATCCCATTGCTCAAGTCGGCCTTCCTTGAACACACCCACATGATCGCTGACCGCAAAGGCCTCTTCCTGATCGTGAGTCACCAGAATCGCACTGGTGCCACGAGCCTTGAGAATGTCGCGCACTTCATGGCTCAGGCGTCGGCGCAACTCGCCATCAAGGTTGGAGAACGGCTCATCCAGCAACAACAGTTGCGGCTCTGGCGCCAACGCACGGGCGAGGGCGACACGCTGCTGCTGTCCGCCGGACAGCTCATGGGGATAACGCTTGCCCAGCGAGCCCAGGTTGACCAGCTCCAGCAGTTCGTCGACTACCTGATTCAGGCGGGGATGTTTGCGGATGCCGAAAGCGATGTTCTGCGCCACGCTCAGGTGCGGGAACAGCGCGTAGTCCTGAAACACCATGCCGATCCGGCGTTTCTCCGGTGCCAGGGTCCAGCCGGGTCGGGAAATGACTTCACCGGCCAGGGTAATCTCGCCGGCATGGATCGGCTCAAACCCGGCAATGGCCCGCAGGGTCGTGGTCTTGCCGCATCCCGAAGAACCCAGCAGACAGCCGATGTCTCCGGCGTTGAGGTGCAGGTTGAGGTCCTGCACCACACGTTGATCCTGATAGCCGCAGGCCAGGTTGCGCAGATTCAGCAGCAGGGTATGGCTCATTTTGGCTGATAGGACGGCGCGACCAGAAACTCCAGCAGGGCTTTCTGGGCATGCAGACGGTTTTCAGCCTGATCCCAGGCGACCGAGCGTTCATCGTCCAGCAGGTCGACGCTGATTTCTTCACCGCGATGCGCCGGCAGGCAATGCATGAACAGCACGTCTTCGGCAGCTAGATCGAGCAAGGCGCGGGTGACCTGGAAGGGTGCGAACAGCGCGATACGCTTGGCGGTTTCTTCTTCCTGGCCCATGGAGGTCCAGACATCGGTGCTGACCAGATGCGCGCCTGCAACTGCTTCCTTCGGATCACGGGTGACGGTCACGCGATTACCGGCCAGTGCCAGGAACTCGGGGTTGGGTTCGTAGCCGGAAGGGCAGGCGACACGCAACTGGAAGTCGAACTGTATGGCCGCTTCTATATAACTGTTGCACATGTTGTTGCCGTCACCGATCCAGGCCACGGTCTTGCCCTTGATCGAGCCTCGGTGTTCCAGGAAGGTCTGCATGTCGGCCAGCAACTGGCATGGGTGCAGGTCGTCGGACAGCCCATTGATCACAGGGACGCGGGAATTGGCGGCGAATTCGGTCAGATTGCTGTGGGCAAACGTCCGGATCATCACGGCATCGAGCATGCGCGACATGACCTTTGCGCTGTCGGCAATCGGCTCGCCACGGCCCAATTGAGTGTCGCGATGGGACAGAAAGATGGCCTGGCCACCCAGCTGGATCATGCCCGCCTCAAAGGAAAGACGGGTACGTGTCGAGGATTTCTCGAAGATCATCCCCAGCACTCGATTTTTCAGTGGTTCAAAAAGCACGCCGCGATTTCGCAGGTCTTTAAGCTCTACGCCACGACGGATCAAGCCCAGAAGCTCATCTGGGGTGTAATCCATCATCGAGAGAAAGTGCCTGGCGCTCATTATTAACTACCTTTTTTGCAACAGACCGCAGGTTCTGAAAGCCGGGTTTTATCGAGAAAACGGCATGACCTGAGGCGAAAGCCGCACGGGGGCGACGAATAAGGAAGGCGCGATAGTATAAAAAAATGTCGCGTCTTACCAATAGCATGCTTACTTCAGAGATAACGAAGTCCGTAACCGCAGTGGCGCTGGTTGAAACAGCCCTGTGGCCGGCCCGCTGATTGCAGAAGGCAGCATTTGTACACTGACCAAACAGTGCTTGGCAATTGATGCCGATACTGTAAAAGTCCGGTCTTGTGCGTCTATGCTTATGCGACGCGCTTCACGGCGTTGAAAAGTTGCCCGTTTCCTTAACAGCGTGCGTGAGTTATAAAGAGTTACTAGTAACTGCTCAATTCAATCGAGGGGCTGGGAATGGACTCAAAGGAACGACAACTAACGGAGCTGCTTGGGTTGACCGCTCGTACCCTGACACACCTCACCGCTTCGATGACGTCGATGTCCTTTGAGTTGTTGCGCAGTGAAGACGAAGTCACCCGGGCCGCCGGTCGTCGCATGATCGACCGCATGGCGACCATCAGTTCCGGCCTCGACGATCACTGGCGCCTGATCGGCGAACTGACCGGGGTGCATGTCGCCCAGGAACAGATCGAAACTGTCACGGAAATCCAGTTGCAGCGCAAGGTTGTGACCCCTATCGGCAACTGATCGCCCAAGCCATCTGCCCGCCTGATGGCTCGCGATTCACGAGACGAACGTCTCTGGCGCGCTCAACGCTAACGTTCCATATTCTTGTCTGACTGCCATGACAAGAATATGAGGCTGGGATGATCAGGACCGAGCACCACCGCGCTTGCCACCTGTGCGAGGCCATTTGTGGCCTCACCATCGAAACCACCGCATCCCCGGATGCGGCACCGGTCATTACCTCGATCAAGGGCGATCCCCTCGACAATTTCAGTCGCGGCCACATCTGCCCCAAGGCCGTGGCCCTGCAGGATATCCAGAACGATCCTGATCGTTTGCGCCAGCCCATGCAACGAGTGGGCAATCAATGGCAGCCTATCGAGTGGCAGGATGCTTTCGAACTGGTCGCCGAGCGTCTGTTCGCCATTCAGCAGCAACACGGTCAGAACGCGGTCGCGGTCTATCAAGGCAACCCCAGCGTGCACAACTATGGGCTGACGACCCACAGCAACTATTTTCTCGGGCTGCTCAAGACCCGCAATCGCTATTCGGCCACTTCGGTGGATCAACTGCCTCATCACCTCACCAGTTTCCTGATGTATGGCCACGGCCTGCTGCTGCCCATTCCCGATATCGATCACACGGACTTCATGCTGATCCTGGGCGGCAACCCGCTGGCTTCCAATGGCAGCATCATGACGGTGCCGGATGTCGAGAAGCGCCTGAAAGCGATTCAGAAACGTGGCGGTAAAGTGGTGGTGGTCGACCCACGGCGCAGCGAGACGGCGGCCATTGCCGACCAGCATGTGTTTGTCCGGCCTGGCGGCGATGCAGCATTGCTGTTCGGTCTGCTCAATACCCTGTTCGAGGAAGGCCTGACTCGGGAGAGTCATCTGCCTGTCGATGGTCTGGATCAGGTTCGGGAAGCGATCAAGACCCTGAACGCCGAAGCCATGAGTCCACGCTGTGGTATTCCCGCTGAACAGATTCGTCAGTTGGCCCGGGATTTCGCTGCCGCCGACAAGGCTGTCTGCTATGGCCGCATGGGCATCTCCACTCAGGCCTTTGGAACGCTGTGCCACTGGCTGGTGCAATTGATCAATCTGGTCACCGGCAACCTGGATCGGGTGGGCGGTACCTTGTGTACCGAGCCAGCCGTGGATCTGGTCAGTTCGACCTCGGGCGGGCATTTCAACCTGTGGCAGAGCCGGGTTTCCGGCTTGCCAGAATATGGCGGTGAGTTGCCGGTTTCGGCCCTGGCCGAGGAAATGCTGACCGAAGGGGAAGGGCAGATACGCGCGCTGGTCACGGTTGCCGGCAACCCGGTATTGTCCACGCCCAATGGTCGCCAGCTGGAAAAGGCTCTGGACGGGCTGGACTTCATGCTCAGCATCGATCTGTACATCAATGAAACCACCCGCTATGCCGATCTGATCCTGCCTTCCACTTCAGCGCTGGAAAACGATCACTACGACACGACGTTCAACCTTCTGGCGGTGCGTAACGTGACCCGGTTCAATCGAGCGATCTTTGCCAAGCCCGAAGGCGCCTTGCATGACTGGGAAATCTTTGTCGGGCTGGCCAGGGCTTTTGCGGCCAAGGCTCAAAAGGAACTGAAACCGACCATGGCGCCTGCCTTGATGATCGATCATGGCCTGCGCAAGGGGCGGTATGGCGAGGCATCGGAACATGCCTTGTCGGTCGAAGCGCTGGGCAATCATCCTCACGGGCTTGATCTGGGGCCATTGAAGT
This sequence comes from Pseudomonas lijiangensis, assembly GCF_018968705.1. Lineage (NCBI taxonomy): Bacteria > Pseudomonadati > Pseudomonadota > Gammaproteobacteria > Pseudomonadales > Pseudomonadaceae > Pseudomonas > Pseudomonas lijiangensis. The sequence goes on along the minus strand of NZ_CP076668.1, from coordinate 4,495,112 downwards.
CCAACCTGACGCCGCGTCTGAAAACTGCCAACGGGCGCGTCCAGGCGGCACCTGACGTGATCCTGGCCGACCTGCAGCGCTTTATCGACTCGCCAGCGCCACAGGCCGGGGAATTGCTGCTGATCGGGCGCAGGCATGTGCGCAGCAATAACTCCTGGATGCATAACTATCATCGCCTGGTGAAGGGAAAGCCCCGGCATCAGTTGCTGATGCATCCCGATGACCTGGCCAGTCGAGGTCTGAGCGACGGTCAGCAGGTCAGGGTCGATTCGCGGGTCGGGATGATCGAGGTTCAGGTGCTGGGCAGCACAGAAATGATGCCCGGCGTGGTCAGTCTGCCTCATGGTTGGGGGCATTCCCGCGCCGGGGTGCGTATGGAAATCGCTCAGGCTCAGCCGGGTGTGAGTGCCAATGACCTGACCGACGAACGACAGCTTGATGCGTTGTCCGGCAATGCCGTGCTCAATGGTGTGCCCGTGCAGGTGAGCGCCTGTTGAGTTCAAGACTGAGCGTCTGGCTCGGGATTCCGTTACAATGCGCCACCGTGCCGACAACTGAGTCGGAAAGTTCAGCCGAGGTGCTCCATGGATATCATCGAAACGATTAAAGAGCAGATTGCCAACAACACCATTCTGCTTTACATGAAAGGCGCTCCGAATGCCCCGCAGTGCGGCTTTTCGGCCAAAGCCTCCCAGGCGCTGATGGCATGCGGCGAAAAATTCGCCTATGTCGACATCCTGCAGAATCCGGAAATCCGCGCCAACCTGCCCAAGTACGCCAACTGGCCTACTTTCCCGCAACTGTGGGTAGCCGGTGAACTGGTCGGCGGCAGCGACATCATCGCCGAAATGCACCAGAACGGTGAATTGCAGCCACTGCTCAAGCAAGCGGCCGAAAACGCGAAGTCGTAATTTCAGTCCTACAGGGATTGCAATAAAAAAGCCCCGCTCTCATCAGAGGCGGGGCTTTTTGTTGGTCGCTGAAAAGGCTTAATCGCCCATCTGCGATTGCAGGTAGTTTTCGATACCCACTTTTTCGATCAGGCCCAGTTGTGTTTCCAGCCAGTCGATATGCTCTTCCTCGGATTCGAGGATGTCTTCCAGCAGTTCACGGCTGCCGAAGTCGCCAACGGTTTCAAAGTGTGCAATGGCAGCCTTGAGATCCGCCAGGCCTTTCTTTTCGATCTTCAGGTCGCACTCAAGCATTTCCTTGGTGTGCTCGCCGATCAGGATCTTGCCCAGCTCTTGCAGGTTAGGCAGGCCTTCCAGGAACAGGATGCGCTTGATGAGCTTGTCAGCGTGCTTCATCTCGTCGATGGACTCGCGATACTCATGAGCGCCCAGCTTTTTCAGACCCCAATCTTCGTACATGCGTGCATGCAGGAAGTACTGATTGATCGCGACCAGCTCGTTTCCGAGGATCTTGTTGAGATGCTGGATGACTGTAATGTCGCCTTTCATGTTCGAGGTCCTGCCGATGGCTTGTGTATATAAAGCGCGAGTTTGAGCTGCACTTAGAAGCCTGTCAAACCTAAGTTATTGAATACTAAGTGAAATTAAATAAGAATAAGAATGTTTGAGTTCCGCATCTTGACGCTAAGCACTTGAATTACAGACATAAAAAAACCGGACGCAAGGTCCGGTTCTTTGAAATAGGGGGAATCAGGCGGCTGAAAATTCTGCTGGATACGCCAGCGATGCCTGACTGCTTTGCAGTTCTGTCAGGGTTTCACGCACCACTTCCTTTGCCAGGCAGGCGCATTTACCGCATTTGCTGGCAACACCCAGCGTTTCACGCACTTCACGATAACTGCAGCAGCCTTCGAGGATTGCATCCCGGATCTGGCCGTCAGTGACACCTTGGCAAAGACAAACATACATAAGTCGGTAACCGTCGCTGGTTATTGCTTTGTGCGGACGAGGTTAATCTTAATGAGAATGCTTGTCAAAACTGTTTTGGATACGCTTTCCTGACTCCGATGAGCGGTCGTTGAAACGCCGGTATAAAAAAACCGGCACAAGGCCGGTTTATTAATGAAGCATGTACGTCAGTCGTCGTACTCTTCCCAGCCGCCCATTTCTTTCCAGCGGTTGACGATGCCACAGAACAGCTCGGCGGTCTTTTCGGTGTCATAGCGAGCCGAGTGGGCCTCGCGTCCATCGAAGTCCATGCCGGCAGCCTGACAGGCCTTTGCAAGCACGGTCTGACCATAGGCCAGGCCCGCGAGGGTTGCGGTGTCGAAGCTGGAGAACGGATGAAACGGATTGCGTTTCATGTCCAGGCGAGCGACGGCAGCGTTCAGGAAGCCTAGATCGAAGCTGGCGTTGTGGCCGACCAGCACGGCGCGTTTGCAGCCGTTTGCCTTGAGCGCCTTGCGCACGCCGCGGAAGATATCGGTCAGCGCGGTTTCTTCGCTGACCGCCATGCGCAGCGGGTGATCGAGCTTGATACCGGTGAACTCGAGTGCAGCCGCTTCGATATTGGCGCCCTCGAACGGCTCTACACGGAAGAAGTAGGTGTGCTCCGGGAACACGAAGCCTTTTTCATCCATGCCGATGGTGACGGCAGCAATTTCCAGCAGAGCATCGGTCGCCGCATTGAAACCACCGGTCTCCACGTCGATGACTACAGGCAGGTAGCCGCGAAAACGGGCCGCCATCGGGTGACGAGAGCCGCCGCCACCGCCGTGACCGTCGTGTTCGTCGTCGTAATGATCTTCACTCACGCATTTTCCTCCAGCAGGCGCCAGCGCAGTTTTTCTCCGGCGCGCAGCGGGATTACGCTCAGCTCGCCAAACGGCAGGCTGGCAGGGGCTGTCCACTCGTCACGTACCAGCGTGATGGTGTCCTGGTTGGCAGGCAGGCCATAGAAGGCCGGGCCGTGGAGACTGGCAAAGCCTTCCAGCTTGTCCAGCGCATTACGCTGCTCGAAAGCCTCGGCATACAGCTCGATAGCGGCGTAGGCGGTGTAGCAACCGGCGCAACCGCAGGCGGCTTCCTTGGCATGCTGGGCATGAGGTGCCGAGTCTGTACCCAGGAAGAACTTGCCGTTGCCGCTGGTCGCGGCATCCAGCAGGGCCGTCTGGTGCGTGTTGCGCTTGAGGATCGGCAGGCAGTAGAAATGCGGCCTGATTCCGCCCACCAGCATGTGGTTGCGGTTATAAAGCAGGTGATGCGCAGTGATGGTCGCTGCAACGTTGGCCGAGGCCGCATTGACGAACTGCACCGCTTCACCGGTGGTGATGTGCTCGAACACCACTTTCAGGTTCGGGAAGCGTTCAACCACACGACGCAGGTGTTCGTCGATGAAGATTTTCTCGCGGTCGAAGACATCGATCTCGCCGCGGGTCACTTCGCCATGGACCAGCAGCAGCATGCCGACTTCGGCCATGGCTTCCAGGACATGGAAAATCTTGTCGATGCTGGTAACGCCAGAATCGGAGTTGGTGGTTGCACCGGCCGGATACAGCTTGGCCGCATGGACGTAGCCGCTGGCCTTGGCCGTGCGAATGTCCTCGGGCGTGGTCTGGTCGGTCAGATAAAGCACCATCAGCGGCTCGAAGCGGCTGCCGGCCGGGCGAGCAGCCAGAATGCGCTGGCGATAGGCATCGGCTTGCTGCGCATTGCGTACTGGTGGCACAAGGTTGGGCATGATGATTGCGCGGCCAAAAGTGCGCGCAACGTCAGCAACGGTGTGAGGCAAAACAGCTCCGTCACGGAGGTGGATGTGCCAGTCATCGGGACGCAGAAGGGTCAGGCGGTCAGACATTGGGGATTCCAGGCGGGTCAAACTCGCAGGGAATGCTACCGGAAAAGACTCTCTCAGGCACTCGCTATCAAGTTTTGTAGGAAGTTACCGATAGCCCGACGTAAGAAGCACTTTTGTTTCGCGTCATTTTTATAAGTGGAGCCTCCCGTGCGCCAGCTATATCTCGCCTTGCTCAGCGTATTTGCCAGCCTCCCCGCGATGGCTGTCAGTTTCCAGACCCGTCTGGAGAGTATCGAGTGGAAGGTCGAAGGGGATCAGTTCGAGTGTCGCCTGAGCCAGCCGATCACTGACTTCGGTGTCGGTGAGTTCGTGCGCCGTGCCGGTGAGCAGGCGACATTCCGGCTCAAACCGTCCTACAACATGTTGGGCAATGGCTCGGCCACGCTGTTGGCTGCGGCTGCACCCTGGCAGCCGGGGCGCGGCGATATCAACCTGGGCTCGGTTCGGGTCAGCAATGGCGAGATTCCTTTCAATAGCTCCGAAGCACAGGCCGGACGCCTGATCAGCGGCTTGATGGAAGGCCGTACTCCGCTCATCCGTCACAGTACCCGTGACGGCGGTGGTCCGATGGAGATTCGGCTGTTGCCGGTCAGGTTCAGCAAGGCGTTCAGCGACTATCAGTTGTGCACGACCAAACTGCTGCCCATGAATTTCGATCAGATCAAGCAGGCCGAAGTAGGCTTCCCCGGCGGCGGCATCGAACTGGACGCCAAGGCCAAGGCGCGTCTGGACAACATGATTGCGTATCTGCGCGCCGACCCGACGGTCAACCATATCGAACTGGACGGCCATTCGGACAACAGCGGTAATCGCCTGACCAACCGCGACCTGTCCCGTCGTCGTGCGCTGGCGGTGATGGACTATCTGAAAGCCCAGGGGGTTCCCGAGCAACAGATTACCCTGCGTTTTCATGGCGAACGTTATCCGCTGGCGCCCAACACCAATGATGCCAACCGGGCGCGCAATCGTCGGGTGAATGTGCATCTGGAGCGTGTCGCTCCCGAAGAAAAGCCGGTTCCAGTCGCTTCCTCCGCCAGCGCTGCCCGTACTTCGTAACGTTCTTTATCCCCTCACGAGGCTGACATAACCTGTCGCCTCGTCGTCACAAGCTGTCGCGCCCCTGTAAATTTGCTGGTTTGAACGGTAGAATCAGCGGTTTTCCGTACAACCCGGTGGAGTGATGGCATGGCGGACGTAAACAAGGTAGTTCTCGCGTATTCCGGTGGCCTGGATACTTCGGTCATTCTGAAGTGGCTGCAAGATACGTATAACTGCGAAGTGGTGACCTTTACCGCTGACCTGGGTCAGGGTGAAGAGGTCGAGCCGGCACGTGCCAAGGCTCAGGCCATGGGCGTGAAAGAAATCTACATCGACGATCTGCGTGAAGAATTCGTACGTGATTTCGTGTTCCCGATGTTCCGCGCCAACACCGTCTACGAAGGCGAGTACCTGCTGGGTACTTCCATCGCTCGTCCGCTGATCGCCAAACGCCTGATCGAAATCGCCAACGAAACCGGCGCTGACGCCATTTCTCACGGTGCTACCGGCAAAGGTAACGACCAGGTTCGTTTCGAGCTGGGCGCCTACGCCCTCAAGCCAGGCGTCAAAGTGATTGCCCCGTGGCGTGAATGGGACCTGCTGTCCCGTGAGAAGCTGATGGATTATGCCGAGAAGCATGCAATCCCGATCGAGCGCCACGGCAAGAAAAAATCCCCGTACTCGATGGATGCCAACCTGCTGCACATCTCCTATGAAGGCGGCGTGCTGGAAGACACCTGGACCGAGCACGAAGAAGACATGTGGCGCTGGACCAAGTCTCCTGAAGACGCGCCAAACGTGCCGACCTACCTTGAGCTGACCTATCGCAATGGCGATATCGTTGCTCTTGATGGCGTCGAAATGTCGCCTGCCACCGTACTGGCCACCTTGAACCGCATCGGCGGCGAGAACGGCATCGGTCGTCTGGACATCGTTGAAAACCGTTATGTGGGCATGAAGTCCCGTGGCTGCTACGAGACGCCTGGCGGCACCATCATGCTGCGCGCTCACCGCGCCATCGAGTCGATCACCCTGGATCGCGAAGTCGCTCACCTCAAGGATGAGCTGATGGCCAAGTACGCCAGCCTGATCTACACCGGCTACTGGTGGAGCCCTGAGCGTCTGATGCTGCAACAGATGATCGATGCGTCCCAGGTTCATGTGAACGGTGTCGTGCGCCTGAAGCTGTACAAGGGCAATGTGATCGTTACCGGCCGCAAGTCCGACGAGTCGCTGTTCGACGCCAACATTGCCACCTTCGAAGAAGATGGCGGTGCGTACAACCAGGCGGACGCTGCCGGCTTCATCAAGCTCAACGCCTTGCGCATGCGCATCGCTGCGAACAAGGGCCGCAAGTTCTTCTGAACCCGGTCTGATGTCTGAAATGCAGCCCCTCGGGGCTGCATTTTTGTTTGCAGTGCGCAATGCACTGTCACGCTTTCCGACCCCCCCATTCCTGCGTATCGATATTTCCCGCACGAGCTTTTGAGGCCGGTGCAGAGGGCGTTTGCGTGTGCATCTGAAAGGACGCTGAATGGGGAGGGGCGTTGCGGGTCTTGCCGGAACGCTGTCGTGAAGGGCTTTGCGGGGCAGGTGAGCGGTATCGACACGAAGTCCAGTCGATACCGCGTCGGTTATCTGTTTGGATTAAGCGTATTCAGGGGGTATCACTGTCCCTCTTCTGTTTGAACTCGAAACGGTAGGCTTTGCCGATATTCCAGACTTGTCGCACACTCAGATCAAGTATCTGTGCAATCTCCGGTGCGGTGTAACCGAGACTGGAATAATGCATGGCATGACCGGCCACCACATCATCAATATCAGTTGTGTCATAGTGGGGTTCTTTATTGATCTCTCTTATTGGGCGACTGAATTTTATCTTTACATCATTTTCCAGTGCCAGTTGGCGAATTTCTTTTTTGTTCATCCTCAATGAGTATTGCAAGGCGGAAACTCCGGCACCTTTGGCAACCAGACTTCTGAGTAATTCCAGTTTGGAACTCTTTTCAAGTTCGGCGTCCAGCGGTGTAGTATCTTCCGCCACCGAAAGCACGGTGGATTCTGCTGTTTCACCATCAGGTATCACGGCAATCACACCTCCTTGCGCAACAAACTGTTCGACCGCCGCAGTCAGATCAAGGGGGGTTATATTTTTTGAGGATGAGTGAGAAGTTTTGTTGTTCATGGTATATCCCTTTTTGAACATGGTTATACGCATGGCCAATTCAAAAGAATTGTCAGGCCCGCTTCGGGCTTGTCAAAGGGAGGGTGTTCCTGATCGGCCATGTTCATGTTGCCCGAATCCTTTCGACTCTCTTGATAAGCCGAGTCCATATAAAGCAATGTTATTCATAACGTCATTAAAATGACGTCGGTTGTTGGGTCGCTCCAATCTAACTGCACATAATTGTTGGCAGAAAGTAATGAGTTCGTTGTTAAAAAAGTAACGACTGGTAATAGAATTTGCAAGTGAAAAAACGGTGCGTTACATGAATTGACTTAGTGGGTTTGAAGTGGTCTTACATGTCGCCATCTACCGTCTGCTAGTTGTGTAGTACGTTTCCTCTTTGCGGTGGCGGGGATGGAAGCGGAATGAAATATAGTATTAGCTACTTGTCGAATGAGCCATTCGCAGAAATGAAGTGTGCAAGGCGCCCTGGAGAAAGGCATGAAACTCGGCTGTGGGGAGTATTTATGTATCACTTTTAACGTGGTGATAGCGTAAAGTCAGTATCTTGAATACTTCTCGCGGAATATCGGGTGTTTGGAAGTCTTGGGGCGCATCCATGTAGGAATATTCCGAGTCTTTCGTGGTTTTGGTCTTTTCACCGGGGGGTGTATAAGAAAGGTGTATTTATGTGTGTATTTTTTAAACGTTATGCTGGTATATAACTTTCAAGAGAGAACTCCTGAATTCACTCATTATGGCTCTTGTCTTCTGACGCGTACCCGGTCAGGCCAGCAGGTCTTGAGGAAAGGCGGTGCCATTGATACCCCCTGATCGTGAAGCCTGATGTCATTGAGCCCGTATTCGAGAAAGTATCTGCCAGCAGTGTTCGTATCCTTGTTCTTTTCGCTTCAGGTATGAAGTAGTGGCAAGGAGCTATGGTCATGGCATCTGACTGGATAATTACAATTATCAAGGCGGCGTAACCATGGAGGCGATTCGATGTTCATCGGCGATTGTCCGTTTGGACTTCAGAGGCAAAGGACTAATGCTTGACGTTATGGCAATAATTGTTTTACCTGAGTTGCGATGCTCTATCTCAGCACTCCAGACGGTAATAATTTCGGCGAATTCCGAAGGGGAGGCTCTATGAAAAATATAAAAAATAGTTCGTTAATAGCGAAATTTGTAGGAATTTTCTGTTGTATATGTGGGAACGGTCTTTGGCTGTTAGTCCTCGAGGGTGAGCGTCATGCAAAGCACTAAACGACTAAGCTATTGTGCTGACTCTGAAAATTCGAATAGCGAAAATTGGACTGCCCATGAATAAAGTGCTGATCGTGGATGATCATCCTGTCATTCGCCTTGCTGTACGCATGCTGATGGAGCGCCATGGCTATGAGGTCATTGCGGAGACGGACAATGGAGTGGATGCGTTGCAACTGGCTCGTGAACATCTGCCGGATATCGTCATTCTGGATATAGGGATTCCCAAGCTCGATGGCCTGGAAGTCATTGCTCGTCTGTCTGCCATGACCTTGCCATTCAAGGTGCTGATTCTGACGTCGCAGGCACCTGGCCATTTTTCAATGCGCTGCATGCAGGCGGGAGCGGCGGGTTATGTCTGCAAGCAACAGGACCTGACCGAATTGCTGAGCGCCATCAAGGCGGTGTTGTCAGGGTATAGCTACTTCCCCAACCAGGCCTTGCATACCGTTCGTTCGAGCATGGGGAATGCCAGTGAGGCCGATATGGTCGACCGCCTCTCTGGACGCGAGATGATGGTGCTGCAACAACTGGCCAGGGGGAAAACCAACAAGGAAATTGCCGATGGCATGTTCCTGAGCAATAAAACCGTCAGTACCTACAAGACGCGTCTGCTGCTCAAGCTCAATGCACACTCACTGGTCGATCTCATCGAGCTCGCCCAGCGTAACGGGCTGGTCTGACAGTCATGCCGGGAAAGCATCCTGCAGGCCTGTGCAGTATCGATCAGGCAAGCCGATGTGAAAGCCTCTCCCGATGAGAGGCTTTGAGATCAGGTTTTACAAGGGGGCGCCTAAAGGTCGAAGTCGTAATCGGCCAGTTGTTTCTGCAAGCGCCGTTCTTCAAGCATGTTATCGATGGTGCGTCGCTTGCTCAGGTTGGTCTTGGCAGGCTCGACCGGTGGTTGCTCGCTTTCGTCCGAATCGACAGCGATGAAATCGTCTTCTACATCCAATTGCTCTTTGCCGGTACTCATGAAAGTGACTCCAGGCTTTGGCTGTCGTTGGCGCACCTTATATCGATAATCCCGATGCCGGTAAAAAAGATTTTTTCAATCGATTGAGCTCTGGCCTTTCTATCGCTCAATCGTCCGAGGTCTTTTCCTTGTAATCGCACAGATCCTCGATCCGGCAACTGCCGCAGCGTGGCTTGCGCGCCTGGCATACATAACGCCCATGCAGGATCAGCCAGTGGTGGGCATCGAGCAGGTAGTTTTTGGGGACAAACTTCATGAGTTGCTTTTCCACTTCAGCCACGTTCTTGCCCGGCGCGATGCCGGTGCGATTGCTGACGCGGAAAATATGCGTGTCGACCGCCATGGCTACCTGACGAAAAGCCGTGTTGAGCACGACATTGGCGGTTTTGCGGCCCACGCCCGGCAATGCTTCCAGAGCTTCACGGGTTTCTGGTACTTCGCCGTTGTGCCGTTCCATCAGCAGCCGGCAGGTTTCAATGACGTTTTTGGCCTTGCTGTTATAGAGCCCGATGGTTTTGATGTACTCGGACAGCCCTTCGACACCCAGTTCATAGATGGCTTGTGGCGTATTGGCGACCGGATACAGTTTTGCCGTGGCCTTGTTGACGCTGACATCGGTCGCCTGGGCTGACAGGATCACCGATATCAACAACTCGAACGGTGTGGTGTAAGCCAGCTCGGTTTTGGGATCGGGATTGTCTTCGTGGAGCCTGCGGAAGATTTCCAGACGTTTTGCGGCATTCATGAAAAGGGTATTTCCTTGGAAGGTGTCGGCCTGGTCAAGGCGTTGTATGCGGCAAGCAGAAGGCCCAGAAGAATAAAGCCACCGGGTGCCAGAACTGTCATGTGCAAGGCTGGAGCCGGGAGGCTAATGTGCCACTGGATTGCAGAATTGCCAAACAGCCAGTGGGCATTGCTCAGGATCGTCCCGTTGCCCAGCAGTTCGCGCACGAACCCCAGGGTGAGCATCAGGGAGGCGTATCCGCCCAGCGAGTACCTGCCGAGCTGTACGGTCTGGATCTGCATGCAATGAAGGGCCATCAAGGGCAGATAGATTCCCAAGGCCTGATGCAGGTCGGGGGTCTGAAGTTGTAAGCCTGTTTCTGCGCAGGTGACCAGCGTGGCAGCAATCAGGGCGCTGGCAAGGCACTTCTGGCTGGCATCCAGCCATGGCGCAAGTGTCTGTAACAAGACTCTGTGCAAGGTCGCGATCACGGCGAAGATCAGCAGGAAAGCCAGCGCCTTGATCAGCGAGTCTGTGACGCCAATCAGCGGCACGAGCAGAATCAGGTAGGGCATGGGCCGTTTCATGGTTGCGTCCCCACAAGCACGGCCTTGTGCTCGTCGAAGTAGCGCAAGGTGTTCTGGATGGCTCCGACAACCGCTCTGGACGTGATGGTTGCTCCGGCGATCTGGTCGAAGGTCCCGTCGTTCAGCGATTTGCCCGAGAGCCCCTGCAACCACTGAGGCTCGGTCACGATGCGGGCCCCCATGCCTGGTGTCTCATGCTGTTCAAGCACTTTGCTCCCCAGCAACCTGCCCTCAACCGATACGCCCACCAGCAACTCCACGGGGCCGGCATAACCTTGGTCCTGGCTATGAAAGATCACAGCGCAAGGCTTGCCCTCTCGGCTGGCGAGAAAGGCAGCGTGCACCGAGGAGTCGCCAACGGGCAACGCCAAGGGATGACGCAATGGCTGATTGTCGTAGCTGCCGACCGGCAGAACACTCGACCACTCCTGGTCGCGGACTTCTTCCCGTGCCGTCTGAATGCGCGGTTCTGCAGCCTGCTGAAGCGCGATGCTGACACCGAGCCCCAGCCCGGTGATGGCGACAATAACGACCATACCAAGGAGCTTCATGATGTCGCTTCCGTTGATGAGCGCCTGGCCAGTCGTTCCAGTGCCGGTACAGCCAGATTCATCAGCAGCACCGCGAAAGCCACACCATCCGGATAGCCGCCCCAGGTGCGTATCACGTAAGTCATCAACCCGATGCCGACCCCGAACAGCAGGCGTGCTCTTGGGCTGGAGGGGCCGGATATCGGCTCGGTGGCGATGAAGAAGGCACCCAGCATCGTGGCGCCGGTCAGCATGTGAAAGATGGGGGAGCCATTGGAGTCCGACCCCGAGCCGTTCCAGCACAAGAGGCTGATCACGAACAGGCTGGCGAGCATCCCCAGCGGTGCATGCCACCTGATTATCCGCTTTTGCAGCAGTAACGCACCGCCTGCAAAAAAGGCAAGGTTCACCCACTCAATGCCGCGACCGCCCATGCTTCCAAACGCGGGGTGAGTGGCGAACAGCTCGTCGATGGTCAGGTGGGTGTTGATGCGCAGCACATCCAGAGCCGTGGCCTGGGACCATGCATCCGGTTGCGGAGCTGTGCTGAAACCGAAGATCTGTTGCAGGCCGCCCAGCAGGTTCAGGCCATGACTGGCAGGCCAGTGGTTCATCTGCGGCGTAAAGCACACCAGCACAAAGGCATAACCGAGCATGGCCGGGTTGAACGGGTTCTTGCCGACGCCGCCATACAGGTGCTTGCCAAAAACCATTGCGAAGCCGCTGGCCAGGACTGTCAGCCACCAGGGCGAGTAAGGTGGCAAGGCGAGGGCGAGCAGGGTGGCGCTGACCAGTGCGCTGCCGTCCATCAAACCTGGCCGCGCAGATTGCCCGCGTAATCGAAGGCAGGCGAACTCTACGAGCAGCGCCGTGCTGGCGGCCAGCAGCCAGGTGATCAATACTCCCCAGCCATATAACCACAGAAGCGTCAGCGCGCCGGGCACCACGGCCAACAGAACTGTGCCCATGGTTTTTTGCAGGTGCTCAGGCGTTTGCATCGGCCAGTGCCGCTTCGGCTGCGCTCAATGCCATTTCAGCGTTTTGCAGTTCTGCGCCGAGGGCTGCGAGCTGTTCTGGGGGCGCGTCTGCCGCTTCGGCTTTCTTTAGCGCGGAGCGAGCCATGGCCAGCTGGATCTTGGCGCGTTTTACCCCGCTGTTGTCGACCTTGGCCACGGGCTGCCGAGGTTGCCCGGCTGCTGCAGCAAGCAGTTTTTCCAGCGCCTGTTCGGCGTCCTCGAACTCCCGTTGCAGCTCCACCAGCCGTGCAGCCTGCTCTGCGATTGGCGGATGGCCGAAAGCCTTGAGGGATTTGTTCAGTTGCGCACGGCTCATGGCCAGGGTGATGCGGGCTTTTTTCAGCGCTTCGTCTTCCACGGCGGGCTTGTCGGCGCGGCTGCGCTCGATGACCGGGGTGCTGACCGGTAACGGCTTTTGCGCCCGAGCCTGACGCTCTGCCAGGCGCTGCTCCTGTTCGCGATGCAACCTTGCATTGCGCGCCTCGAAGCGATAGCGGGCATGGTTGCGCTTCTGGGCGCGGGCCTCAAGTTGCTCGGTGCCCGACGCAAGGCCGCCGACAATGGGCGTAACGCTTGCCAGGGGCAATGGATGCATCTCGATACAGTCCACCGGGCAGGGCGCTACGCACAGGTCGCAGCCCGTGCATTCGTCGATGATGACTGTATGCATCTGTTTCGCGGCGCCGACAATGGCATCCACCGGACAGGCCTGGATGCACTTGGTGCAGCCGATGCATTCCGCCTCACGAATGAACGCGACCTGCGCAGGTGCCGAGCCGCGTTCGGTATCCAGCGGCAAAGCGGGGATCCGCAGCAACTGCGAGAGTTGCGCAATGGTTTCCTCGCCGCCGGGCGGGCACTTGTTGATGGCCTCGCCACTGGCAATGCCTTCGGCGTAAGGCTTGCAACCGGGATGGCCACATTTGCCGCATTGGGTCTGTGGCAGCAGGGCGTCGATGCGTTGTATCAGGTTCATGCCTTGACCAGCCCGTTGAAGCCCATAAAGGCGAGTCCCATGAGGCCCACGCTGATCAACTGGATCGGCAGCCCGCGAAACGGTTGTGGAATATCGGCCGAGCGTATCCGTTGTCCAAGATCATCCAGCAGGCTCAATACCAGCCAGAAACCCAGACCGGCACCCAGAGCCAGTGCCAGCAGATGCCCAAGGCCCTGATCAGGTTCGATACCGAGCAGCACAACGCCAGCCAGGCCCGCATTAGCCAGCAGCAGAGGCCGCAAGCCGTCGAAGTCCAGCCGTGGAAACAGCCTCTTGAGCACCGTCAGGCCGGGATTCAGTAAGGACACAATCACCGGCAGAATCACGAACAGCCTCAGGTAACCCAGGTTCAAAGGCTTCAATGCGTAATGCAGGATCAGATAACTGACAAAGCTGCTCGCCAGCATCAAGCAGCAGGTAGCGATACCCAGTGCATGCAGGCGATGCCGTGGCAGCGTGTGCGCTCCCCTCAGGGAATCGGCGCCCAGCGGTTGCTGCAACACGAAGTTGTTGATCAGGGCAGCGCTCAGGAGTGTGTAGATGAAATCGGTCATGATCTTGCCGGGTGGCGAACAGGCTGATGAGCCTTTTAAAAGTAGACATTATCCGGCAAGAAGGTGGCGGACATACAAAGGCCCGATAGCCGCACGCATGTGGCTATCGGGCCTTGGTTCACATCACTTGATGCGCTGGCCTGGCTTGGCGCCGCTGTCGGGGCTCAGCAGGTAGATTTCTTCGCCACCAGGGCCTGCCGCCATCACCATGCCTTCGGAAATGCCGAAACGCATTTTCCGTGGCTTGAGGTTGGCGATCATCATGGTCAGGCGACCTTCCAGTTTGCTCGGGTCCGGGTAAGCGCTCTTGATGCCCGAGAACACGTTGCGCTGTTCGTCGCCGATATCCAGAGTCAGACGCAGCAGCTTGTCGGCGCCTTCCACGTGCTCGGCCTTGAGGATCAGTGCAACCCGCAGGTCGACCGCGGCGAAGGTATCGAAATCGATTTCCGCCGACAGCGGATCCTTGGTCAGTTCACCGTTGCCTGTTGGTGCAGCATCGGTAGAGCTGGCGGCCAGGTCTTCCTTGGAGGCTGCAGTCATGGCTTCCACCTTGGCCGGGTCGATACGGGTCATCAGGGCCGAGAACGGATTGAGCTGGTGGTTGGCCAGCAGCGTCTTGTGATCGTCCCAGGTCAGCGGTGCGACGTTGAGGAATTTCTCGGCGTCGGCTGCCAGCAGAGGCAGAACCGGCTTGAGCAGAATCACCAGTTGGCGGAATAGGTTGATACCCAGGGCGCATACGGCCTGGACTTCATCCTGCTTGCCTTCCTGTTTGGCCAGGGACCACGGAGCCTTGTCGGCGATGTAGGCGTTGGCACGGTCGGCCAGGGCCATGGTTTCACGCATGGCGCGGGCGAAGTCGCGAGCCTCGTAGGCTTCGGCGATGCCCGGCGCAGCCGCCAGGAACGCGTCGGTCAGTTCCGGTGCGGCATTGGTCTCGACCAGAACGCCGCCGTTGCCCTTGTGAATGAAGCCTGCGCAACGGCTGGCGATATTCACCACCTTGCCGATCAGGTCGGAGTTGACCTTCTGCACGAAGTCTTCGAGGTTCAGGTCCAGGTCATCGACGCCACGGCCCAGCTTCGCCGCGTAGTAGTAACGCAGGTACTCGGGCGACAGGTGTTCAAGGTAGGTGCGCGCCTTGATGAAGGTGCCACGCGACTTGGACATCTTCTGCCCGTTCACGGTCAGGTAGCCGTGGACATTGATACCGGTCGGCTTGCGCAGGCCGGCGCCTTCGAGCATGGCTGGCCAGAACAGGGCGTGGAAGTTGACGATGTCTTTGCCGATGAAGTGGTACAGCTCGGTGGTGGAGTCCTTGGCCCAGTAGGCATCGAAGTCCAGTTCCGGGCGACGTGCGCACAGGTTCTTGAAGCTGGCGATGTAGCCGATAGGCGCATCCAGCCAGACATAGAAGTATTTGCCCGGCTCGTCAGGGATCTCGAAACCGAAATACGGCGCGTCACGGGAGATGTCCCACTGTTGCAGGCCGCTGTCGAGCCATTCGGCGATCTTGTTGGCGACGGCGTCCTGCAGGGTGCCGCTGCGGGTCCAGCTCTTGAGCATGTCCTCGAAGGCTGGCAGGTCGAAGAAGAAGTGCTTGGAATCCTTCAGCACAGGCGTTGCGCCGGAAATCGCCGATTTCGGGTCTTTCAGGTCGGTCGGCGCGTAGGTTGCACCGCATTTTTCGCAGTTGTCGCCGTACTGATCCTCGGTACCGCATTTCGGACAGGTGCCCTTGATAAAGCGGTCGGCCAGGAACATTTTCTTTTCCGGGTCGAAATACTGAGTGATCGAGCGCGTGGCAATGTGCCCGGCATCTCGCAGGCGGGTGTAGATCATGCTCGACAGCTCACGGTTTTCTTCGGCGTGCGTCGAGTGGAAGTTGTCGAAGTCCACCAGGAAGTCGGCAAAGTCGGCGCTGTGTTCGGCCTTGACGTTGTCGATCAGTTGTTCCGGTGTGATGCCTTCCTTTTCTGCGCGCAGCATGATGGCCGAGCCATGGGCGTCGTCAGCGCAGACGTAAGTGCACTGGTTGCCGCGATGCTTCTGGAAACGCACCCACATGTCGGTCTGGATGTACTCGAGCATGTGGCCAAGGTGAATGGAACCATTGGCATAGGGCAGGGCGCTGGTAACGAGAATCTTGCGTGGCTCGGACATGGGGCTCGGCTACTTGTACTGGAACGGAGGTCGGCCACTATAAAGGGCTGAGCGATTTTTTTCACCTTGCAACGGGCCCTCGCAGTGAAACCATGTCGGCCTTCCACATAACGGGTAGGATAGCCGCCTGTTTTAGTCAGTCTCTTTTCGGAGTAAGCCCATGAGCGCAGTCAATCGCGCAGCGGTGGAGACGATTCTTCGCCAGTACACCGACCCTTACATGAACCAGGACCCGGTCAGTGCCGGTTGCGTTCGATCCATTGATATTCAGGACGCACAAGTCAGCGTGCAGCTTGAGCTGGGTTATGCCGCCGAACTGTTCCGCAAGGGGTGGGCTCAGGTGCTGCAGACGGCAATCGAAGGTCTCGATGGCGTCGCTTCGGCCAAGGTCGATATCCGTACGGTCATCCATCCTCACAAGGCTCAGTCGCAGGTTCCTGGGCTGGCCAATGTGAAGAACATCGTTGCCGTGGCTTCGGGCAAGGGCGGGGTCGGAAAATCCACCACCGCTGCCAACCTGGCGCTGGCCCTGTCCCGCGAAGGGGCGCGAGTCGGCATTCTGGATGCGGATATCTATGGCCCGAGCCAGGGCGTGATGTTCGGTATTCCCGAAGGCACCCGGCCGCGCATCAAGGACCAGAAATGGTTCGTGCCTATCGAGGCCCATGGTGTCGAAGTCATGTCCATGGCTTTCCTGACCGATGACAACACGCCGATGGTCTGGCGCGGCCCGATGGTGTCCGGTGCCTTGCTGCAACTGGTCACCCAGACGGCCTGGAATGATCTGGATTATCTGGTCATCGACATGCCGCCCGGCACTGGCGACATCCAGCTGACCCTGGCGCAGAAAGTGCCGGTTGCCGGCTCCGTGATTGTCACCACACCTCAGGACCTGGCTTTGCTGGATGCGAAGAAAGGCGTCGAGATGTTCCGCAAGGTCAATATTCCGGTATTGGGCGTCGTGGAAAACATGGCGGTGCATATCTGCTCGAACTGCGGACATGCCGAGCATCTGTTCGGTGAGGGGGGCGGTGAAAAGCTGGCTTCGCAATATGACGTCGAACTGCTGGCCTCTCTGCCATTGTCGATGCTGATCCGCGAACAGGCCGATGGCGGCAAACCGACGGCGATTGCCGAACCGGAAAGCCAGATTGCGATGGTGTATCAGGAACTGGCGCGGCATGTGGGCGCCCGGATCGTGTTGCAGGAAGCTGCAAGCCCGGCGATGCCGACCATTTCGGTCAGCGATGATTGAGCCGGGGCAGCGGTAAGCTTTGAGCTGCAAGCTTCAAGTCAAAAGCTTGTAGCTTGTAGCTTGTAGCTTGTAGCTTGTAGCTTGTAGCTTGTAGCTTGTAGCTTGTAGCTTGTAGCTTGTAGCCACAAACCACGCGCGCACAAAAAACCCCGCTTTTGAGGGCGGGGTTTTTAAGCGAATCAGTACAAGTTAGATAACTTGAACTTCTTCAGCTTGCATGCCTTTCTGACCGCGGGTAGCGATGAAAGAAACCTGTTGGCCTTCTTTCAGGCTTTTGAAGCCGTCGGATTGGATAGCTTTGAAGTGTACGAACAGGTCGTCACCGGATTGTGGAGTGATGAAGCCGAAGCCTTTTTCATCGTTGAACCACTTAACGGTACCGGTTTGGCGATTGGACATATTATATCTCCTTGTACAAAGTTAACTGCGGCTCAGGAAAAGCCCTGGCCGAGACTGAGTGCAAAGAGCTGGAAAATTCGGACATGGTTGGATCGAAATTCAACATCGTGTAGAGATTCTCAGTGACACAAGCAACACAGTGACCACACCTTAACCCTTTTTACGGGACGTGCCAATGGTCTTATGAGGATTATTTCCATTCACGACCGGTACAGGTACGGGAGCCGTAAACTCTGGATCTGTTGGCTTTGAACAGGACGCCTCGGCCCGGTAAGATGCGGACATCTTTTTCACCTCGCTATTCAGGACATCGCCATGAGCATCAAATCGGACAAGTGGATTCGCCGCATGGCGCAAGAGCAGGGCATGATCGAGCCCTTCGTCGAACGCCAGATGCGTGGCGAAGGTCCCGACCGTCTGATTTCCTTCGGCGTCTCCAGCTACGGTTACGACGTACGCTGTGCAGATGAGTTCAAGGTCTTCACCAATATCAATTCGGCGACCGTCGATCCGAAAAACTTCGATGAAAAAAGCTTCGTCGATATCAAGAGCGACGTGTGCATCATCCCGCCCAACTCCTTTGCGCTGGCCCGCACCGTTGAGTATTTCCGCATCCCGCGCAATGTCCTGACCATCTGCCTTGGCAAGAGCACCTATGCGCGCTGCGGCATCATCGTGAACGTCACGCCGCTGGAGCCGGAATGGGAAGGTCATGTGACCCTGGAGTTCTCCAACACCACCACGCTGCCGGCCAAGATCTACGCCAACGAAGGCGTGGCGCAAATGCTGTTCCTGGAGTCCGATGAGGAATGTGAAGTGTCCTATAAGGATCGCGGTGGCAAGTATCAGGGCCAGCGTGGCGTGACCCTGCCACGCACCTGATTTTTGGGGTGCGGCATTCGGGCAATTGAATTTCTGCCTGCTTATGCACTCTATTTCCTGACATGACCCCCCTCATACATAGCGTGTGTGGGGGAAGATGATCGGGAGTGCCCTATGACAGATTTCAAACCCTCTGGCCAGGAAAGGCTTCCTCAGCTCAACGAGATCGGGCTGCTCGCCTGGTCACTGATGGCTGATTCTCAATTCAATATGGTGGGTGGCGGTATTCCGGGCGATCCGGGGCCGGACACACCGTTTCCTCCTCAGCCACCTGAGCCAGGTGAGCCGACGCTACCAGACGAGCCTCCGCCTGTTCCTGTCGCCTGAATGTCTTCTGGTGGAACAGCGCCAGTGTGCTCTGGCGCTTTTCCCCTTACTTCAGGTTCCCGCTCAGGAACTGCTGCAGGCGTTCGCTCTTGGGGTTGTTGAGGACTTCGTCCGGATGACCTGATTCTTCGATCTGCCCCTTGTGCAGGAACACCACTTGCGTGGCGACCTTGCGGGCGAAGCCCATTTCATGGGTGACCAGAATCATGGTCCGGCCTTCCTCGGCAAGACCCTGAATGACCTTGAGCACTTCACCGACCAGTTCCGGGTCGAGTGCAGACGTGGGCTCGTCGAACAGCATGATCTCCGGCTCCATCGCCAGGGCGCGGGCAATGGCCACGCGCTGCTGCTGGCCGCCTGACAGAAAGGCCGGGTACTGATCGGCGACACGCTCGGGCAGGCCGACCTTTTCCAGGTACTTGCGGGCGCGTTGTTCGGCTTCGGCCTTGGGTACGCCCAGCACCCGGCGCGGTGCCATGGTGATGTTCTCCAGCACGGTCATGTGCGCCCACAGGTTGAAATGCTGGAACACCATGGCCAGCCGTGTGCGGATGCGTTGCAGCTCGTCGGCGTCGGCGACTCGCATGCCGTCCTTGTCGCTGACCATGCGGATCTGCTGGCCATCCAGGCTCATGGCGCCGTCGTTGGGCTGCTCCAGAAAGTTGATGCAGCGCAGGAAGGTGCTCTTGCCCGAACCGCTGGCGCCTATCAGGCAGATCACATCACCGCTTTGAGCCTTGAGCGAGACGCCTTTGAGTACCTCGTTGTCGCCATAGCTTTTATGCAGGCCATCGATGGTCAGTTTGTACATGTCAGGTCCTCAAGGAGAAAGTAGATAGCCGCTGCGATAGGCCTGAGTGCCAGCGACATGAGCGATGACCATGCCTGCCGTTGCCATGCGTCGTAATGAGCGGGCATACAGCAGACCGGCATTCTGTGCGTGAATGGAAGTGACGGCGTCGCTGATCGGGTCGATGACTTCGGCGATCAGTTGCCCGGCCTCGATGTATTCACCGGGCAGGGCGCAGAACACCAGAAGACCGCCCACCGGGGTAAAAACCGGTTCGACCGCTGCCAGTGGCGTGGCCGGGTAGAGCAGCTCGGGCTGCTCGGGGGCCTGACCTTCGATGGCGCCGAAGTCGATCAGGTAATTGATGATCGCCTGACAGTCGCGGCTGCCCAGAGCGTGATTGACATCACCCTGGCCGCGCAGCTCCAGCGTCACCGAGAAACTGCCCATGGGGATCGGGAAGCGCTCGCCGAAGCGTTGTTGCAATTGCCACCAGACCAGCGTGAAGCACTCATCGAACGATTGCCCGCCCGAATCGGTTGCCAACAGGCTTGCCTGTGCGCCCAGATAGCGCGACAGCGGCTCGACTTTCGGCCAGGCCTCGGGCGTGGTGTAGAGGTGCTCCACCGATTCGAAGTCGCAATGCAGGTCCAGCACCATGTCAGCCTTGCAGGCCAGCTTTTGCAGGGTCAGTCGCAAGGATTGCAACTGCGTCGTGGCGATCTGGGCTTCCAGCGCCAGGCGCAGGTTGTCGCGGATCAGCGTCACGTTGTGCTGCGCGTCCTTGGTGAGCCGGCTTTCGATTTCATCGCCGATCTGTTCGCCAAGGTCGGTGAACCAGCGATTGAAGTTCTGCCCGCTTTCCAGCTCGTAGCGGCCCAGCGGGGTATCCATCAGGATCTGTTCCAGGCCGATGGGGTTGGCAACCGGGACGACAATGATTTCCCCACGCAAGCGCCCGGCATTTTCCAGCTCGCTGAGGCGCTGCTTCAGGTACCAGGCCACCAGCATGCCGGGTAATTCGTCGGCATGCAGTGAGGCCTGAATGTAGATCTTGCAGGTGCCGTCTTGCGGCCCGTAATGAAAGCTGTGGACTTGCCGCGCAGTGCCAGGCACCGGCGACAGCAAGTCGTGGGTCCGATGATCCATGAGTTGTCGTCCTGTCTAGTGAGCCGGGCCGAGGAAGGCCAGCCAGCGACGTTCGGCAAGACGGAACAGTCCGACCAGAATGAAGGTGACGGTCAGGTACATGATTGCCGCGATCCCGAAGGACTGGAAGGTCATGAAAGTTGCCGAGTTGGCATCGCGTGCGACCTTGAGAATGTCCGGCACCGTGGCCGTGAAAGCGACGGTGGTCGAGTGCAGCATCAGGATCACTTCGTTGCTGTAGTAAGGCAGCGAGCGCCGCAGCGCCGAGGGCATGATCACATAGGCATAGAGCTTCCAGCCGCTCAGGCCATAGGCCTTGGCGGCTTCGACTTCACCATGAGCCATGGTGCGTATGGCTCCGGCAAAAATTTCGGTGGTGTAGGCGCAGGTATTGAGGGTGAACGCCAGGATCGTACAGTTCATCGCATCGCGGAAGAACGAATCCAGCAGTGGCTGCTCACGTACCGCCGCGATGCTGTAGATACCGGTGTAGCAGATCAGCAACTGGATATAGAGCGGCGTACCGCGAAACAGGTAGGTGTAGAACTGCACCGGCCAGCGTACCCAGCGCTTGTTCGAGACGCGGGCGATGGACAGCGGAATGGACAGGCAGAAGCCGATGGCAATGGAGGCGCTGAGCAGCCACATGGTCATCGCCAGACCGGTAATGTTGACGCCGTCCGTATAAAGGAAGGCTTTCCAGTATTCCTGAAGCAATTCGATCATCGTCTGGCCTCCCGGCTGCCGGCGGCGTAATGCCGTTCGGCCCAACGCAAGGCAAGGTTCGAGGCGCTGGTGATCACCAGATAGATCAAGGCCGCCAGCACCAGGAAGTAGAACAGTTGATAGGTACTTTTACCGGCGTCCTGGGAAGCCTTCACCAGATCGGCCAGACCGATGATCGACACCAGCGCAGTGGCCTTGAGCAGCACCTGCCAGTTATTGCCGATGCCCGGCAGTGCGTAGCGCATCATCTGCGGGAACACGACATAACGAAAACGCTGGCCGCGCTTGAGGCCGTAGGCGATGGCGGCTTCGACCTGACCGCGTGGCACCGAAAGAATGGCGCCGCGGAAGGTTTCCGTGAAATAGGCACCATAGATGAAGCCGAGGGTGATGACCCCAGCACCGAAAGGATTGATTTCGATGTATTCCCATTCCATGGCGTCGGTGAAGCTGGTGAGCCAGGTTTGCAGGCTGTAGAAAATCAGCAGCATCAGCACCAGGTCCGGCACGCCGCGGATCAGGGTGGTGTAGATCTGTGCCGGCACGCGCAGCAGCGCCGAGCTGGACAGCTTGGCACTGGCGCCGATCAACCCGAGCACAATGCTCAGAAACAGCGACAGTACCGATAATTTGATGGTCATCCAGGTACCCTGAAGCAGCAGCGGGCCGAAGCCTTTCAAGCTGAATGCCGAGAGTCCCAGGTTTTGCATTAATGCATCGAGCATGGATCAAGCCTTGAGCGGGCAACAAACAAAAACGCCCATCGAGGGCGGCGGATCATCGCCGAAATCGATGGGCGTTGGGGGTGTTATTTACCGCTGTACAGATTCAGGTCGCCAAAGTGTTTCTTCTGGATTTCGGCGTAGGTGCCGTCATCGTGTAACGCTTTGATACCTTTATCCAGGAGAGCCTTGAGCTCTTTGTTACCTTTTGCGATACCGATGGCGGTCTTGGCAGGCAGCAGAGGGCTGTCTACTGGCTCGCTGACTTCATAACCGGCGCCTGCCGGAGATTTCAGGAAGCCCAGTTCGGCTTGCAGCATGTCCTGGATGGAAGCATCCAGACGACCGGAAGTCAGGTCAGCGTAAACCTGATCCTGGTTGGCGTAGGCCTTGGTGTTGACGCCTGCCTTGTCCAGAACGGCTTTGGCGTAGGCTTCCTGGATGGTGCCTTGCTCGTAGCCGACGGTTTTGCCTTTCAGGCTGGCCGGGTCAGCGGTGAAGCCTGCACCCTTTTTGAACACCAGCGACGTCGGGCCGGAGAACAGCTCGTTGGAGAAGTCGATGACTTTCTCACGGGCCGGGGTAACGGTCATCGAAGATATGACGCCGTCGAATTTCTTGGCCTTGAGGCCCGGAATCATGCCGTCGAAATCGCTTTCGACCCATTTGCAGGTCACGTTCAGTTCTTTACAGATCGCATTGCCCAGGTCGATATCGAAGCCTTGCAGGCTGCCGTCAGCGGCTTTCGATTCGAAAGGAGCGTAGGAAGGATCGACGCCAAAACGCAGCTCCTTGTATTCCTTGGCCATGGAACTACCAGCGGCCAGGCACAGAGCCAGTGCGGAAAGGGTCAGCCATGCTTTTTTCATTATTCAGTCCTTAACCAGATTGAGCGTAGAGAACACGCCAGGCTTGCTACCGGCGGATGCCAGACGGGCAAGAAGTAGCAATTTCCGAACCAAAGAGACGAACGTGCGTTTTAAATGTAAGCAGTTGTCGCAATGCTGCATTAGCTTGCCATCATCGGTGTTTCTGCCTGCGCACGCAGAAGCCGCAGGATTGGACGTGTTGTGTAAGGTCGGGACAACAGGGACGATTGTTGCTCAAGAGGGCTGTCCAAAATGGGGCGCCACATGCATGTCGCTCCATTTTGGTGCCTTGTGAGGGTTACTTGCCGGGCGTCAGGGTCAGGCGCTGTTTGCCATAGCCTTTTTCATAGTTGGACTGTTGCAGCGGAATCGTCTGGTACTGCGCCTTGATCCACGGCTCGATGCTGTTGGCATAGTGCGGGCTGGCCGGGTTGTCCGACTGGCCGGTGCTGATCAGTCCCATCATCGGCTCTGCCTGACTGAAGTCCACGATCATGCGCAAGGCAGGCACCGCGTGAGCATCCAGGCTCTTGCCCCACTCATAGCCCGAAACATTGATGGTGCTGTGATCGCCACCTGCCGCACTGGCGCTGCGATTGAAGTGGTTGCCGCCCAACGCCTTGGCCAGAGGGCTGGTATGTGCCGTCCAGTTCTCGCGATGCAGCTTGCCCCATTGCCAGGCCTTGTGGTCCGTGCCCAGCAGGCTGTCGCCAGCGGTGATGGCGGCTGCCAGACTGCGGGCCAGAATGGCCGGCTTGTCTTCTTTTTGCGGGGTCTTGAGGTCGTCCCAGAAAGGGCTGTCTTCACGGCCCAGCAAATGATCGGCCTGTGGCGAGTAGGACGAGCTGGCGTTGGCGCTCAGGGCTTGCCAGGCCAGGCTGCTTTCCGGACCCAGCTCATCGAGGAAGGTCAGCTTGGCGCTTTCCAGCAGAAACAGCTCATACAGTGCTGCATCGGCGGAGTTCGGGGTGAGCTTGCCGTCGAAGGCCATCAGCCGGCTGTAGGCTTCCCGAGCCTTGGCCCGCTCGGCTTCTGGCAGGGCGTCGATGGCCTGCTTGAGCGGTTTGGTCATGCCCGGCGCTTCAAACATGTTCTTGAGCTTGGCGGCAAAAGTCGTGGTCTGGTCGTACTGCATGGCGATGGTGCTGCGGGTGTCCTGCTTGCCGCTGTTGGCAAGCTCCGCAATGCGCTCGGCCCGCTCCGGGTAACCCCAGGAATTGGACAGTTGCATGCCGTAGCCTTTGGGCACGGTGCGCTGATTGGCGGTCGCTATCCAGCCCTGACGCGGGTCCTGATCGTAAGGGTGCAGCATCGAGTCGGCAAAACCGTCCCAGTCGAACTTGCCGTCCCAGCCCGGAGAAGGCAGCAGGCCCTGGCCTTCACGACGGTTCGGGTAGCGGCCGGTGACTTGCCAGCCGATATTCGAGGCATCGGCGAACACCATGTTCAGCGTGATCGCACGAATCTCGCGGGTGGTGTCGAAGGCTTTCTCTACGTTGGGCGCACGGGACAGGTCGAAAAAGGCATCGAGGCTCTTGTCGTCCTTGAAGTCCGGGGTTTGCAAGGCCAGGCCCAGGCCGTTGCCCAGCGGGGTGGCGCTGGCGTTGAGCAGAACACCGTGGCGCGTGGCATACACGGCTTCACGTATCGGACGGCCGCCTTTGGCCAGGAAAGTTTCTTCGTAGGCGATAGCGGGCTGCCATTTGCCGTCAGCCATATAGAACAGGCGATTGTTTTCGCGCTTGAGCTTTTCCAGGAACAGGTCCTGATTGTCGCCCTTGACGTTGCTCAGGCTCCAGGCCAGCTTGCCGTTGAAGCCGCTCAACACCAGCGGCAGGCCGGCAATCGAGGCGCCCGACGCCTGATACTTCGGTGCGCGCAACTGCACGAAACTCCAGGCCGAGGTGATCCCGGCAGGCAGTTGCATCTCGCTGGCCAGCAGGCTTTTACCATTACGGCTGCGCTGCGGCGCGATGGCCCAGTTGCTGGCGGCGGCTGCGCCCAGCATGTTCAGATCGGAGAGCTGCAATGCGACCCTGGTCAGGTCGTTCAACTCAGGCACCTGATTGTTCAGGCTCAGGCCTTTGAGCTTGTCGGCTTCGGAGAAGGGCAGGGCTTCGTCGGGATAGGTCGGCAGCAGCCAGGCCAGTTTGTCGTTGCCGACTTTCTGTGCCAGCACCAGCGCCGAGAGTTCTTCCTGCAGGTTCACCGACAGATTGAAGCTCAGCAGGCTGAAGATCAGCGCCGAGTCTTCGGGCTGCCAGTATTCCGGGCGATAGCCGGAGCTGGCCAGGTCCTCTGGCAACTTGTCGCGATAGCGGAACAGGTAGGCGTTGACGCCCCGTGCATAGACCTCGAAGAAGCGTTTCAGGCGTGGCGATGAAGCGTTGTAAAGCTCGCTGGCGCGTTGCTTGAGCCTGGCCGAGCGCATCAGGCGGTCGACTTCCAGAGCGTCGGCACCGGCCATTTCCGCCAGACGCCCTTGCGCCAGCAGGCGCATGCCGACCATTTGCGTGATGCGGTCAGCGGCATGCACATAGCCCAGGGTGAACAGCGCGTCGTGGTACGTGCTGCTTTCTATCAGGGGCATGCCCAGATTGTTGCGGCGTACCGATACGTTCTGCGCCAACCCCTTGACCGGGAATACTCCGGAGGCGGGCAGCAATGTCTCGTTGTCACCACCGCCCAACTGGCAGCCCGCAAGGCTCAGGAAACTCGCCGCAATGGCGGCTGCACTGAATCGGCTCAGGAAAAATGAAGGGGCTGGCGAGGCCATGGCGAAACTCCCGCGGGGGTGGCGTATGTAAAGGTCGCTACGTTAGAGAGCAGACAGGCGCCACGCAAGACGGGAAGGGGAGTTTATTTCAGGATTTTACAAGGGGTGGGGTTGTTCGCGGATAAATCCGCTCCTCAGACTTGGTGTGGTGCGAATTTATTCGCGAACAAGAAAACCATCAAGCCTTGGGAGGATTGATCTGCTCAACCAGCGCATAAGCCCTTTGGGTCGCTTCACGTCCGGCAATGGTCTTGAACCAGCGCGCAAGGTTCGGGAAGTCGTCCAGATTCTGCTGTTGGAAGGTGTGCGGCACGATCCACGGATAGATCGCCATGTCCGCAATGCTGTACTCGTTGCCCGCCACAAAATCGCGGTCGGCCAGGCGCTTGTTCAGCACGCCGTACAAGCGGGCGGTTTCATCCACATAGCGTTTGATCGCATAAGGAATCTTTTCCTTGGCGAAGCGGTTGAAGTGGTGATTCTGGCCAGCCATTGGCCCCAGGCCGCCCATCTGCCAGAACAGCCATTGCAGCGTTTCCTGGCGGCCACGGAAATCCTGCGGGATGAATTGGCCGGTCTTGTCCGCCAGATACAACAGGATCGCGCCGGACTCGAACAGGCTCAAAGGCTCGCCGCCATCGGTGGGCTCGTGATCGACGATGGCCGGAATGCGATTGTTGGGGGCTATTTTCAGGAAGTCGGGCTGGAACTGCTCGTCCTTGCCAATGTTGACCGGGAAGATCTTGTAAGGCAGGCCTGTTTCCTCAAGAAACAGTGTGATCTTGTGACCATTGGGAGTGGTCCAGTAATGAAGGTCGATCATTGAAGGCTCCATGTGCTTGATCAAGACCGACTGTTTTACTCTCCCTTCAAGGCCTCATACAAATGAAAACGGCCTGCAAGGCAGGCCGTTGGCAAAATGCTCAGGGCTTCACGCGCCGTGGCATTTCTTGAATTTCTTGTCGCTGCCGCATGGGCAAGGATCGTTGCGACCAACGTCCTTCAGGGCATTGCGCACCGGCTCCTGGTGAGCGTGGCCGCAGTTCGGGCCGTGGACATGGCCATGCTGGTGATCGTGATGGTCATGATCGTGGTTGCAATCAGGGCCATGGACATGGGCTTGCTGGTTCATCGGGGGTACTCCGTAATCGAATCGGCGCGCATTATCTCGCAAATGCGCGTGTAGCAATACCTTTAGGCTCTGTACGAAATGTTTTCGAGCGAAGGTGAGGCAAGGCAAAAACAGGCGAGGAAGCGGAGTTTACTGGTGTAAATGAGCATTCCGAGCCTGTTTTTAACGCAGCATCATCGAGCGCAGATACATTTCGTACAAAGCCTAGCGATTCTTGAGCAGCAGTTCCCTGGGCTTTACCGTCTCGCTGCGCTCGATCGTGGTGCTGTGGCGCAGGAAGATTCCTGTCTTGAGCCTGCCTTCAAGCCGGTAACGAACCTCTTCGTCGGGATCTTTCATCAGTTCGGCGATGTACTTCACGTGTCGCCAGAGGTTGGTCCTGACCGGCACCACGAATGTCTTGCGGCTGTTGGCGGGGACGAAAAACCAGTCATTGGACCTGTCGTCTGCCAGCAACACATCGTTGAGCATGACCTTGTAGCGAAAGCTGCGGACCAGGATGCGTGAGTCGTTGGGGTTCTCTACGACAAAGTGCAGGTTGAAATCCTGCTGCGTCAGCCTTGCCTTGACGACCTGGACTCTGAGCAGATGGACGTCGGGGTCCTGAAAGGAGGTGAGGCTGCTCCATGTCGAGCAACCGCTCAGCCCCAGTAGCAGCAGCGCAAGGCTTATCGTTCTTGTAATAGTTGCCCGGATGAACATGGTGGTGCTCCGTATGTACGCTGAGTTTAGCAACTGGCTAACTTGTTGGGGCTGCCGAGGCTGCGCCATACTCCTGTCACAAGCAGTATGAGTGCCAGTGCATGAACTTCTATGAAATTGTCTTTTGCGGCCAGTTGGTTCCCGGTGCCCAGCCTGAAAGGGTACAGGCTAATCTGGGCAAACTGTTTCAGGCCGATGAGCAGCGTCTGGCGCTGCTGTTTTCCGGGCGTCGGCTAGTGTTGAAAAGCAACCTCGATGCCGAGGCCGCCGAGAAATACCGCTCGACGCTGGAGCGTGCGGGTGCGCTGGTCGAAGTGCTGGACATGAACCTGCCGGTCGAAGAGGTGGAGCTTGCACCGCCGCCTGTCGAGTCGGGCAACGGGCGTTTGCAGGTCAAGCCTCGGGATCTGTACATGGCGGCTTTCGTGGACGTCGATGCTCCGGATTTGTCGATGGCCGAAGTCGGCAGTGACATGCAGGACCCCAGGCCTGAACAGTCGGCACCGGCGCTGGACCTTTCCGCCTTGAGCCTGGCTCCGGCCGGCAGCGATATGGGGCAGGCAAAACCGACCGTTAAAGCGCTCAATCCCGATATTTCACATCTGAAGCTTGTGCCCTGAAAAAGTAGGTTGCCTCTTCGCGAATGAATTCGCTCCTACAGCCGTGGGAGCGAATTCATTCGCGAAAGACATAACACGCGGACTCACCCCACATAACTCGCACAGCACTTCTTGAATTTCTGTTCACTTCCGCAAGGGCAGGCGTCATTGCGGCCGGCCTTGAGCGGGGCGGTGGGGTCGATGAAATACCAGCGGCCCTGATGCTGCACAAATGAAGAGCGCTCGCGGTGACTGTGCTCGCCGCTGCCGTCATGCCAGCGAGCCGTGAAGGTGACGAAAGCGTGCTCGGGCTTGCCGCCAAACACTTCCGAACTTTCCACCTCGAGGCCCAGCCAGGTGCTTTGCGCACTCCATTGAGCGATGGATTGACGATCCAGCCCGCTTCTTTGTGCGGGGAGCGTGGTGTCGACCAGATAATCGATCAGGCCCAGCACATAAGCGCTATAGCGCGAGCGCATCAGCTTCTCGGCGCAAGGTGCAGGTTGTCCCGCATGAAAATGACCGCAGCAGGCCAACAACAGATCCCCGCTGCCGCAGGGACAAATAGCGCTAATCATGAATCACCACCAGTATTTGCCGAAGTTTTCCGGGTTGGCCCAGAATTTCGAGTTCAGCCAGTCGGGGACCTGCTTGTATTCGCGCAAGTCATAGGTGAACAGGGTCAGGACCTGCTCGTCACGCACGAAACGTTCGCTCGATTGCAGGGCCAGTGAAAAGAAGTCGGTTTCCTGCCAGTCACAGGCCTGCAGGTCGGCCAGTACCGCGATGCGGCTGGCATTGAGGTTGCGGATGCCGCCCAGCAACTCAAGGCCGGTGCGCTTGGGAATGTGTTCCAGGCAATCGACCACCAGGGCCAGGTCAAAACGTTGTGCAGCCAGTTCCGCCGGCAGGTTGCCGGGAGCCGCTTGTGCCACCTCGGTCTTGGGGTGTGCTTCGCGGAAGGCGTGCAGCGCAGGAAACTCCTGCGCTCCGACCAGCAGCAGGCGCTCGGGAGCGTAACGGTCGAGCAGGGCGGCCAGGGCTTGCTGCGGGGTACGGGTGGAATAGCCGACGGTCATCGAAAGTCCTCTGGTTGACCTGCAAGACTAGCCTGCCGGGCGGACTCTGGAAAGCGATCACGGCCCCGGCTTTTGAGCAATACGCCGGTCGGTAACCAAACCCTTTGTTTGTTGCATAGATCAGAAAGTTGCTTGCAGACGTTTATTGGGGGGATTAGGATGCTGATGAAAATTGGATCCAATGGAATGTTGTGCATGGAAGCAGAAAATCGAAAACATGGCCCCTGAGCACTTCTGTGCGGCACTACCTGCAATAGTCTTCGCTTCTTGTGCACTAATAGTGTGCAAATAACGTTGGACTGAACACACGCAGGTTCAGTGCGTCGGACGCTGAAATCGTGAATTCATTTAGATGACCGCTGCTTCAGCGATGTCGTCATGCTTTCTTCTGTCCGAAGAGTAAATAAGTTCAGGGTGATCCCTGGGTTGTTTATTGGGTGTGCCCAAGAAATTTTGATCGCAGGTAATAAAAAGTTAATGCGGTTCAGGTCTTGAATTTGAAATCGACTGCGCTAATACTGCCGCTCCCTCGGAAGGGGTTTATTAAGTGATGGCTTTATAATAGTAGTCTTGTCCGCTCTTTTGTCGAATGAGTCACAGGCTATTTTTTTTCAGTCATTCTTGATAGAGGTTATTTCTTACGCTGTAGCAGCACGTGATAGGGATCAGCATCTCGCTGAAATAATAAAGTCATTGTTGTCTGATGACCATAATGGAGAGGTATAACCGATGATTTCCACTGATGTGATATTGAAAAAGCTTGAGTCCACCGTTGATGCCTGCCTGGATGCAGAATTCAAGAAAGACAACATCATGGGCGAGTTTCACCAAGGTGACTGGTTCAATGAGCATTACTACAAGCGCCACATCCTGGAGTGCGTGATCCGCATTCACATGAACAACGAACTGGACGCACGGGCTGTTCAGGTGGCCGCCGTCGATAATATCTCGGCTGCCAAACAACTCTCCTACTACCTGTACGATGAGTTTGGTCATGATGAAATGTTCGGTCAGGATCTCACCACCTACGGTTATTCCAAATCCGATGTCCAGGCCGAGTTCGCCTTTCCGGAAACCTGGAAACTGATGGGCTACCTGAACCTGTGCGTCAGCAAGTTCGGCCCGCTGCCGGCGATCACCTGGGACTGGTTCCTGGAGTACTACGGCGACAAATACAGCTCGTTCATCACCCAGAAAGCCAGCGCCAACATGGGCCAGCCAGCGGTGAGTGGCGCGGCTTCCCACGTCGCGTTCGACGAAGCGGAAGACCACAGCGGCATGATGAACAACATGCTGGCCTCGGTCATCAAGGATGAAAAGGATCTGGACAAGGCCGTTGTCCATATCAAGGCGTTCATCCCGATGGTGGGCGAATACTTCCAGGCTCTGCGTGCTTCAACGCTTTAATACACATCACTGAAGGCCGGTGTAATGGCAACGTATAGTGTCCGCGTTGGAGAGCAGACCTACACCGCCGACAGCAGGCAGCCTCTTATTGATGCAATCCCCTCTGGAACGCTCGTAAAAGGTTGCCTTAAAGGTGTGTGCAGAGTGTGTCGATGCCGATTGGTATCAGGCCGCGTTCTGGAAGACGGTGTGGAAGTTGCAATGCAAAGCGAGTTTCTGCCCTGTATAAGCAGGGCAGAAACGGATATTGATATTGTCCCCGCTATCAGCAGCTTTCATGCCGCCAGGCTCAAAAGTAAAACGTATTTGTCCGAACAGGTCATGGAAGTCGTCCTGGAGGTCAAGCGGGTTTTTTATAACGCCAAATCCGTCGTGACGTTGAAGCATCCCGATACTTCAGCGGTGCGAAATTATTCCGTCGTCATACTCGGCAAGAAAGCGTATGACAGCATCACGTTTCATGTGAAGTTGCGCCCCGGCGGACTGTTCTCAAGTCTGTTTGCAACGTTATCCGTTGGCGACCGGCTGGAATACTCCATCGTCAGTCCTTCTTTGCCTGATTATGGAGATGTCATGAGCCGCTTGAATATTGTCAGCGGTGGCAGCGGCATGGGAGCGGCGTTGAGTCGTGCGCAGGAGTTGGTGCTGAAACACAATATCGGTGAAGTTGAAGTGTATGCCGTCAATCGCACCAGTCTTTCCGTCTACCACTCAGGCTGTATTGAAAGGTTTCGCAGTTCCGTCGAATGCAAGGTCAATGTCGTCAACATTCCTTTTCCTGACTGGACCTGTGCGGATTTCGATATTGGCGAACACTTGGCAGTGGATGCGCTGACAGTGGGTGTCGGGTCGGATCTGGTAATTGGCAAGCTCAAGAACCTTCCCTTATGTGAACTCGAAAGTTTTGGATAGTCGGAGACTGAACAATGTCCATAGTTGTCATCGATCCTGTTTCATCCGGCATCAACTATCTCAATGCAGCGCAGCAACTGGGCGTTGATGTATATGTCTTTTCCGTCGACGGGGGCGAGCAGGAGCTCGATTCCGAGCAGCGCGACAAGATTCGCCAGATCATCCGGATCGATACTGGCGATTTCGAAGCACAGATGGCGGCAATCAATGAGCTGGGAACCGTCAGCGCCATCCTTCCCGGAGTGGAATATGCCGTCGCGATGG